>JAUXNG010000048.1 GCA_030682835.1 Hydrogenophaga sp.
GTGATGCGCTCCTGCAGGCGGCCCATTTCGTCGGCCAGCGTCGGCTGGTAGCCCACGGCGGACGGCATGCGACCCAGCAGCGCGGACACTTCGGTACCGGCCAGTGTGTAGCGGTAGATGTTGTCCACGAAGAACAGCACGTCACGGCCTTCGTCACGGAAGGACTCGGCGATGGTCAGACCGGTCAGGGCCACGCGCAGACGGTTTCCTGGGGGCTCGTTCATCTGGCCGTAAACCATGGCCACTTTCGACTCGGGCAGGTTCTCCAGATTCACGACGCCGGAGTCGGCCATCTCGTGATAGAAGTCGTTGCCCTCACGGGTGCGCTCACCCACGCCGGCAAACACGGACAGACCCGAGTGCGCCTTGGCGATGTTGTTGATGAGTTCCATCATGTTCACGGTCTTGCCCACGCCGGCACCACCGAACAGACCCACCTTGCCGCCCTTGGCAAAGGGGCACACCAGATCGATCACCTTGATGCCGGTTTCCAGCAGCTCCTGCGAGGGCGACAGCTCGTCGTACGCAGGTGCTTTGCGGTGGATGGGAGCGGTCAGGGTCTGGTCAACCGGACCACGCTCGTCGATGGGCGCGCCCAGCACGTCCATGATGCGGCCCAGGGTGGCCTTGCCGACGGGCACGGTGATGTTGGCGTGGGTGTTGGTCACGAACATGCCGCGGCGCAGGCCGTCGGAAGAACCCAGCGCAATCGTGCGGACCACGCCATCGCCCAGCTGCTGCTGGACTTCCAGCGTCAGGGCCGAGCCTTCCATTTTCAGCGCGTCGTAAACGCGCGGCATCTGGTTGCGCGGAAACTCCACGTCCACGACGGCGCCGATGCACTGAACAATCTTGCCTTGTACTTGAGACATGATGGATACCTTTTAATTTCTCTGAATTCTGTTGGACGTCAAACCGCCGCGGCACCCGCCACGATTTCCGAAAGTTCTTTCGTGATCGCAGCCTGGCGGGTCTTGTTGTAGACCAGCTTGAGTTCGCCGATGACGCTGCCGGCGTTGTCGGTGGCGGCCTTCATGGCCACCATGCGTGCCGACTGCTCGGACGCCATGTTTTCTGCCACAGCCTGGTAGACCTGGGCTTCCACGTAACGCAGCAGCAGCTCGTCGATGACGGCCGGTGCATCGGGTTCGTAGACGTAGTCCCAGTCGCGCCCACCGGCGTTGTCCTGCAGGGTGCCGGCGTTCAGCGGCAACAGCTGCTCGATCACCGCTTCCTGCTTCATCGTGTTGATGAACCGGGTGTAGCAGAGATAAACGGCGTTGACGCGCCCTTCGGTGTACGCGTCGAGAAGCGTCTTGACCGGGCCGATCAGGCGATCGAGGTGCGGGGTGTCGCCCAGGCCGGTGACGCTGGACACCACCTTGGCGCTGATGCGGTTGAGGAAGCCCAGACCCTTGTTGCCAATGGCCACGGCCTGTGCGTCGATGCCCTGCCCCTGCAATTCCTTGAGCTGCGTGGTGAGCGCGCGCAGCACGTTGGTGTTCATGCCACCGCACAGACCCTTGTCGGTGGTGACGACGACAAAGCCGGCGGCCTTGGCGTCGTTGGTCTGCATGAACGCGTGCGTGTACTCGGGGTTGGCCCGGCTCAGGTTGCCGGTGATCTGGCGCACTTTCTCAGCGTAAGGCCGGGCCGCACGCATGCGGTCCTGCGCCTTGCGCATTTTGGAAGCGGCGACCATTTCCATGGCTTTGGTGATCTTCTTGGTGTTTTCCACCGATTTGATCTTGCCGCGAATTTCCTTGCCTGCTGCCATTGCTGCTCCTTTATCGGGTCAATGGGCCGGTTCAGTACGTGCCGGTTTTCTTGAACTCGGCGATGGCAGCGGTCAACTGGGCTTCAGCGTCCTTGTCCATGGCCTTGTCGGTTTCCAGCTTGTTCAGCAGGGCGGCATGCTTGTCTTTCAGGAAAGCGTGCATGCCATTCTCGAAGGACAGGATCTTCTTGACCTCGATGTCGTCCATGTAGCCCTTGTTCACGGCGAAGAGCGTGGCGCCCATCAGGCCGATCGACTGGGGGCTGTACTGAGCCTGCTTCAGCAGCTCGGTCACGCGTGCACCGCGGTCGAGCTGCTTGCGGGTGGCTTCGTCCAGGTCGGAAGCGAACTGCGCGAAGGCAGCCAGTTCACGGTACTGGGCCAGATCGGTGCGGATACCGCCGGACAGGCTCTTGATCAGCTTGGTCTGGGCAGCACCACCGACGCGCGACACCGAGATACCGGCGTTGATGGCGGGGCGGATACCGGCGTTGAACAGGCTGGTTTCCAGGAAGATCTGGCCGTC
>JAUXNG010000050.1 GCA_030682835.1 Hydrogenophaga sp.
TCCAAACGACGGAGGCTTTGGTGGTTTTGGCGCGCAAGCTGTTGCACATTGCCTTTGCGGTGTGGCGCACGGGCAAGCCCTTTGACCCCTCGCGGGTGACCGCCTGCGCTTGACACAAAGCATAGAACCTTTGCCGGGCCGCTCGCGTTGCCCCCTTGAGGGGGTCGCGCGAAGCGCGGCGGGGGTGGTCACATCCTGCGGCGCGGGGGGTCACACCTGCCACGTGCTCCCATGCTCCGGCACCAGCGCCGGCAGGCGCAACTCGTTCTCGATGCGAAAGCGCAGCCGGTCCGATGCTTCCAGATCGCCGTGCGTCACGAACACGCGTCGGGGTGTACCGGGTACCGAACGCAGCCAGGCCAGCAACTGCCCGGCGTCGGCATGGGCCGAGGCCGAGGCCAGCTGCACCACCTCGGCGCGGATGGGCACGTCTTTGCCGTGCAGCCGCAGGGTCGGCGCGCCGTTGGCCAGGGTGGCTCCACGGGTGCCGGGTGCCTGGTAGCCGGTCAGCAGCACCATGTTCCGGTGGTCGCCCAGGTACTGCATCAGGTGGTGCAGCACCCGCCCGCCGGTGGCCATGCCACTGGCCGACAGAATCACCTTGGGCCCGTGCTGCTGGGCGATGGCTTTGGACTCGTCGGCGGTGCGCGTCATGCGTGCCACCACCGCCAGGTCGCGGCACTCGGCGGCGTTCAGGCGGTGCTCGCCCAGGTGGCGCGCAAACAGCTCGGTGCTGTGGATCGCCATGGGGCTGTCGAGGTAAATGGGCAGGCTGCGCGGCAGCTGGTCGGCGGCCTTGAGTTGGGCGATGGCGTGCAGCAGGGCTTGCGCGCGGCCCACGGCGAACACCGGCACAACGGCGGTGCCGCCGCGCGCCGCCACGCGTTGCAGGGCAGGGCCGAGTTCGGCCAGCACGTTCTCGACCGGGTGATCGCGGTCGCCGTAGGTCGATTCACACACCACCACGTCAGCCGCGGGTGGGGCGTCGGGCGCCAGCATCAGCGCGTCGTCGGGCCGGCCGAGGTCGCCCGAGAACAGGATGCGCCGCCCGCCCACTTCTAGCAGCAGGCTGGCTGCCCCCAAGATGTGGCCGGCGCCCGAGAAGCGGGCCGTCCAGCCCGGCAGGGGCTCAAAGGCCTGGTGCATGGGCACGGTGCGCAGCAGCTTGAGGCTGCGCATGGCGTCATCTTCGGTGTAGAGCGGCAGGGCCGGCGCGTGCTTGCTGAAGCCCTTGCGGTTGGCAAAGGCGGCGTCTTCCTCCTGGATGTGGCCGCTGTCGGGCAACAGGATCTGCGCCAGGTCGCGCGTGGCCGGCGTGCACCACACCTTGCCCTTGAAACCTTCGTTGGCCAGCACCGGCAGGTAGCCGCTGTGGTCCAGATGGGCATGGGTCAGCAGCACGGCGCCGATGTGATTCGGCAGCACCGGCAGCGGGTCCCGGTTGCGCAGGCGCAGCTGCTTGTAGCCCTGGAACAGCCCGCAGTCCACCAGCACGCTGTGGCCCTCGTGTTCGACCAAGTACTTGGAGCCGGTGACGGTGCCGGCCCCGCCGAGAAAACGGATGTGAACGCTCATGCGAACCATCTTACCCCCGGGTTCGGGGGCTGCACGGTCAGAGAGCTGCGTCCAGCAGCATCATGAAGATGAAGCCGCCCAAGAGCGCCACCGAGGCCATGCCCTCCAGCCCGCTGCGGTGCGTTTCGGGAATGATCTCGTGGCTCACCACGAAGATCATCGCCCCCGCGGCCAGTGCCAGGCCCAGCGGGTAGAAGGCCGGCAGGCTGCCCAGCGCCCACAGGCCCAGGATGGCGCCCAGCGGCTCGGCCAGGCCCGAGAGCGCCGCCACGCTCCACGACTGGAACGCGCTCTTGCCCAGGGTGCGCAAGGCCATGGCCACGATCAGCCCTTCGGGCATGTTCTGCAGGCCGATGGCCAGCGCAACGGATGCTCCCGCCTGCGCATCGGCGCCGCTGCCCGACCCGCCCACGCCAGCGTAGGCCGCGCCCACGGCCAGGCCCTCAGGAATGTTGTGGATCAGGATCGCCAGCACCATCAGCCAGGCGCGCTGGGCAGCTGCGGTGGTCGCCCCATCGGCCCGGGCCCACTGGGTGGTGTGGCCCTGTGCAGCGGGCGGCAACACGGCGTGTTCGTGCGGCATGAAGCGGTCAATGGCGAGCATCAGACCCATGCCGGCGGCCAGGCCGATCGCGGTGAGCCCGGCCGCACCACCGGTGGGGTTGGCGGTGGCGGCGAGAAGGGCCTGCCCGGCCTCGAGGGACGGAAGCAGCAGCGCAAAAAGGGCGGCTGCCAGCATCACGCCGGCCGCGAAAGACATCAAGGTCGATTCCTGCCGCTTGCTCACCCGCTGCACGAAGAACACGGGCAGGGCACCCACGGCCGTGGCCATCGCGGCCAGCAACGAGGCCTGCACGCCAGCTGCCATGGCGCTGCCGTGCTCAGCGGCATCCCACCAGGCCCGTGTGGGTGCCCAGAAGGTGGACAACGCCGCCAGCCCGGCCATGAGCAGCACCCCGGCTGCCAGCGCCAGCAGCACCTGCCGCATAGCGTGCGCGGGCACGGGCAGCTCCAGATGCTGGAACTGTTCCCACACGGGGCGGACCTGGCGGATAAGGGCGGTCATATAGGGCTCCTGGTCACTGCTATCAAATGCGGTGGTCAGTTTGCCAAAAACTATCAATCAAGGCCATTAGATTGGCTTGATGACAGCCATAGCCCCAAGGGCGGGGCCCAGCCGTATCGCCCAAGCGTCAGGTCTCAGGCCTCAGCGGCTGCTGTGGCCCGGGAGCGGCCCATGCGTCCCCGGGTGGCACCACCTGCGCCTCGGGCGGGTCGCCCAGGTAGTGCGGCGACATGATCTGGACGCCGTTCTCGTTGAACACGTCCAGCACATGCGAATGCAGCTGGCTCATGGCGGCCGCCCGGTTGTGCGCGGCGGTGCGCTCGCATTGGGCGCACAGGCGGTACTCCACATAAAAGTCGGACAGCGCGGTCTGCACCACGTAGGGCGGCGGTTCGAGCGCCACGCCCGGCGTGCGCCGCGCCGCTTCCAGCAGCATGGCGTGTACCCGGCGCCACGGCGTGTTGTAGCCGATGGTGACGGCGGTGTGCAGCACAAAGCGCCCCTCGTGCGCCAGGCGCGAGAAGTTGCGAATGGGCTGGCTGAAGATCACCGTGTTGGGCATGCTGACCTCTTCACCCATGCCCGTGTGCACCCGGGTGGCAAACAGGCCCAGTTGCGTCACGGTGCCCTCGGTATCGCCAATCTTCACGTACTCGCCCACCCGCAGCGAACGCGAATACATGAGCGAGAAGCCCGACATGGCCTGGCCGATGATGCCGGACGCCCCCAGCGAGAGCATCAGGCCGGCCAGCACGCTCACGCCCTTGAATGCGTCGCTCTCGGCGCCTGGCAGGTAGGGGTAGGCCATGGCCAGCGCAAACAGCCACACCACCACGTTGACCAGGCGTCGGGTGGGCTCCGCGGTGTCGGCGTCGAGCCAGCTCAGGTGCGTCTCGCCGCGCGACACGCGCTGTGAAAACAGCGTGCAGGCTCGGGTGACCACGCGTGCCAGCAGGAAGATCAGCACCGCCACCAGCAGGCCGGGAAGGGCACTGGCGATGGCGCGCACAAAGTCGCCGGCCACCTCCAGCAGCCAGGCCGTGGAGCGCTCGCCCCAGGGCCGTGTGAAGGGGAACTGGCGCAGCACGAAGGTGATCCACAGTTCCGCCACCATGAGCCCCAGCACCCAGGCCAGTGCGGTGGTGAACCAGCGCAAGCCCGAGCGTGCCTGCCGCAGGTAGGGCGCCAGTGCGCTCTGGTGCTCGCGAACGGCGCCCAGCAGGTGCGCCTGCAGCCAGCGGTGCCCACGCAACAGCAGCTTCAGCACCAGCCAGGCCACCACCGTGGCCGCCAGCGCATAGGCCGCGCTGGTGGCCAGCTGGCGCCAGTCGCGCAGCTCGCGGTGCTCGCCCACCGCCTGCTCCAGCCGCCGTTGCACCTGGTGCGCCGCCGCCGCCAGCGCGCCGGCTTGGCCGGTGCCGCCCACGTCATCGGGCTGCAGGAAAAACACGGGGCGTCCGTCTATCTCGAAGCGCACCGCGCCGGCGGCGTCTTCCCGTTTCACCACCCCCGGGCCGCCCGCGGCGAGTGCCTCGGCAATGGCCCGCTGTGCCAGCTGGGCCCGCTCGGCAGCCGAGTCGCCCAGCTGATCGGAGCGAAACGCCACGATGCGGCGGTTCATCACAAACACCTCGGCCGCCGGCACGGCGCTGGCATCGGCCGGGCGCGTGAGCAGGGTCTGGGCGCCTGCCGTGGGCTCGCCAGCCAGCACAGCAGGGCTACCAGCAGCAGCCAGCCGAAACGGGCCAGGCAGCTGGCCGCTGCGGTCATGAAAAGGTATTGTGTGCAGGCGGTCGGGCGCAAGGTGACTCCTGGAAAGTAGTACCAAGAGCATAGCGACTCTGTGAGGCGGCGGCGAGCTGAGCCGCACGCCCCAGCTGGGTTGGACGCCGGGCTGCTTCAACCCGGATAAAACGGCCAGAACAGCGGAATCAGCAGGCTGGAAGCCGCCCACACGATCAGGTTCATGGGCACGCCCAGGCGCGCAAAGTCGCTGAAGCGGTAGTTGCCTGCGCTGTAGACCAGGGTGTTCGTCTGGTAGCCGATGGGCGTGGCAAAGCTGGCGCTGGCCGCGAACATCACACCCACCACAAAGGGCCGCGGGTCTACGCCCAGTTCAATCGCCACGCCGATCACCACCGGCGTGAACAGCACCGCCACCGCGTTGTTGCTGATGAATTCGGTGGCAATCGACGTGGCGAGGATCACCAGCGACAGCACCAGCCAGGGCGACATGCCGCCGCCCCACTGCACCAGCGACTGCGCCGCCATGGCCGACAGGCCCGAATCGCGCATGGCCACGCTCACGGCCAGCATGCCGTAGATGAGCATCAGAATTGGCCATTCGATCGACTTGTAAGCCTCGTCGGGCTTCAGGCAGCCCGTCAGCACCACCAGCACCGCGCCGATCAGCGCCAGTCCCTCGATGGGCATCACGTCCAGCGCGGCCAGCAGCATCACGCCCGCCATGGTGCCCAGCGCCACCGGCGCCTTGCCGCCCCGCTGCAGCGCGGGCTTGCGCTCGGTGATGGCGAACAGGTCGCCGTTGTCACAGAAGCGCTGGATCTGGGTGGGCGCGCCTTCCACCAGCAGCACGTCACCAAACTGCAGCTGAAAATCGTCGCCAATGTCGGCAATGGACGCGTTCTTGCGGTGCACCGCGATCAGGTGGATGCCGTAGCGCGAAGCCAGGTCCAGGTCGCGGATGGGGCGCATCACATAGCGCGAGGTCTGCCCCACCAGCGCCTCGACGATCACCGCGTCGCGCTGGCGCAGCGTTTCCAGATCGTGCTGCCCCGTGCCCTGCGGGGCGGGCGCGGCGTGCAGGCCGATCAGGTCGCTGCCGCGCAGGTCCACCATGGCGCTGCTGCGCGAGTGCACCACCAGGCGGTCGCCAGTCTGCAAGCGGGTGTCGGGCGCGGGTGCGCTCCGTTCTTCTTCGCCCCTGAACAGCTTGATCACCTGCAGGTCGCCGTTGGCCAGGCGGGCCTCCTGCAGGGTGCGGCCGTCCAGCCGCGAGCCGGCGGGCACAAACAGCTCGGTCATGAACAGGCGGTCGGTGTGGCCGGTGAACTGCTGCGTCAGCGTTTCGCGCGAGGGCAGCCACCGCCGCGCAAACAGCAGCATGAAGGCGCAGCCCAGCAGGGCGATCACCAGCGCCGGCGCCGTCATCTCGAACATGGTGAACGGCGCCAGCCCCATGCTGCGCGCCACCCCGTCCACCAGGATGTTGGTGGACGTTCCCACCAGCGTGACCGTGCCGCCCAGGATGGTGGCGTAAGACAGCGGAATCAGCAGCCGCGAGGGGCTGAGCGACAGGCGCGTGGCCAGGCTGATCACCACCGGAATCATCACCATCACCACCGGCGTGTTGTTTATGAAAGGCGACACCAGCAGCCCCACCAGCAGCAGGCCGACCAGCAAGCGGCTCTCGCTGCCGTTGGCCGCCTGCGCGATGCGCTCGCCCAGCCAGTCCACACAGCCGGTGCGGCTGAGCGCGCCGCTGATGATGAACAGGCAGGCAATGGTGAACGGCGCGCTGTTGCTGAACACGCCCAGCACCTTGGCCGGCGTGAGCAGCCCCAGCACCAGCAGCAGCGCCACGGCGGTGAGCACTGCCACGTCGGGCTTGACCCACTCGCGCACGAAGCTGGTGAATAGAACCAGCAGGAGGAGGCCCACGGCGAGGGCGTGGGTGGATTCGGGAAGTGACATGGCCGCGGATCATGGGGCGCGCGGCAGGGGAAACCAACGACTTTTAGGCGATTAGCTTATGTGGGCGGATGTGAGGAGGGCAGGCGGCGATCCCAACAGCCGTTCCCCTGCGTTCCGAAACCGGACTTTCAGCTCATACATGTCATCGTCCAGCGGGCTGGCCGTCACGGCCATCGCTCCGCGCCCGCGGAGGGAGGCGACGTCCGTCCCGTCGGATGCCGGACGGCGTGCTCCCGCAGCACCCTGCAGACGCACCAACGTTCGGTTAAGCGCCGCCGATGCCGACGGTGACCAGTCCGCTGCCGTCGCACTCTGGGCAGGTCGCGCCGTCTTTGCGTCCGCTGCCACCGCAGCCCCGACACACCGTTTCGCCGGTGCCTGGCGTGCCGGGGGGCGCTTCATCGCCCGGCGCGGTGGGCGCCGCAGGCTGGGACGGTTCACGGTCGGCTCCGCCGGCCGGTTGATCGCTGGAAGGTCGTGTCATGGGCGGTGTCTCCTTGCCGGCCCTGCGGCAAACGGCGTTCCAGACCTTGTGCTGCCCGCAACACAAACGGCCCTGGCCCAGTAGACGAAAGCATTCTCGGCCTGTAGGCTTTGGTGGAAGGTGGCGGAACCGTTCGCGCACCTGATCCAGCAGCATGGCGGATCTGAGAGGGACGCAGTGGGGTTTCTCGGATCTGTTAAACCTGTTCATGCATGTATGTGTGATGCGCTACAGGATTTATTCCAATCACATCTTGGTGATGCACGCGAATTTTTTAATGGCAGCAGTTGTTGGTTTCTGGCGTTTGTCTGTTTAAATCAAAGGGCCCAACCTTGCTGAGTGTAGTTTCATTTGGGAGTACGTCATCAATGAGAAAACGCCGCCTATCTCTTCTGCTGGTATTATTTTGCCTTTGCGGCCAAGCCTATGCCATCTCTGGAAACGAATTGGCTCAAAGCTGCAGGGGTCAAGAAGCGAATTCACGTTGGAGCTTCTGCGTCGGATATGTTATCGGGGTCATCGATCAGGCGCGATATACAAGCGAAAAGGTTTGCATTCCAGCCGAGGCAGTTCAATCTCAGGTCGCCCGAGTAGCCACAAAGTGGCTTGAATCGAATCCAGATAAGCTGCACTTCCTAGCATCGTCCTTGGTGCGTACAGCACTCGATGAGTCATACCCATGCAAGCGTTGAATTGCATTCGGCCAAGCGGCCGGGTTGAAGCGTTTTCTCTCCCGAGCATAACTGGTCGTTGCATACGGACGCCCATGATTCGCATTGGTGCCGGTGAGCTCTGACGTTAGGCGCATGGCAAAGGTACTACCAGTAGCCGAGAAGTAGCTGATTGAACGGCTGCTCGAAGCTCAAGCGCAGCAGTTCCTTCAGGGCTCTGACTCACTAAATCACGTTTCTGAGCGCTTCGACACTGGTGATTCGTCGTATTTCTTAAGGATCCTCTCGATTGAGCTCACGTTTAAGCTCATCTATCTGCGTGAAAGGGACTCCTTGATATTCGGCCACGACCTTCGAGAGATTTTCGACCTGATGCCGCGCGCTTCCAGAGATCTGCTGTTTGATCTATTTTCTGAGAACTCCGGAGGTAGGCTTTGTAGTAACGAATTCCGCAACTGGCTTAAGTATCTTGGAGACCTTTTCGTAAAAATACGTTACCCCTTCGAAGAGTTCCGAGAGATGCCAATCGAAGAATACGAGGCGAAGCTAAGGCGATTCGAAGAAGCGGATCCCCACGACATGTCCGACGCGTCCATCGTTTATCACATGGATCGTATCTACGCCCTGACTGCCGCATTGCAGGCATACGACAAAGGTCGCGGCTAACCCGCTGGAGCGGACGCGTGATAGATAAGGTGCCACGCCCAAAAGGGCGTGCCCACGCCGATCAGCTCAACGTTAAGAGACCGCTTTTCCCTTGCCCATCCGACCGATCCTGGCCCGATACCAGACCTCGTAACGCCAGGTGCCGAGGGATGGCTCGCTGCCTTGAGCGGTCCTCTCGCTTGACAGCTCCACGTTCAACTTAGGGGGTCGAGCAGCGACTTCCGGCAAGGAGCTCAGAGGGCTGCTCATTGGCCCGGCACCGCCCACACCCGTTCTCCGCCAACAGCATGAAATCGGCGCTCGGGCTGCGCGGCCAGCGCATGCCCACCCGTAAAGGCGCCAAACGCTGGCAGGATGGCCAGCCCGGGCTCGCTCACGAAGCAGGGCAGGCGAATTGCGTCTCGCGCTGGCCCGTTGAGTCGGCACACCGGGTGCAGGTGCCCCGCCAGCACGAAGTGCGTCGGGTGAGTCTGCGGGTGGTGGCAGCAGGCGAAGGGGCCGAGCAACCAGGGTTCGTCCACCACGTCGATGCGCGCCTCGGGTGGCGGGTCGCCGGCGCGGTCGTCGTGGTTGCCGCGCACCAGGGTCATGTCGAGCGCGGCGTGGCGTTCGCGCCAGTGGTGCAGGGCATGCAGCACCGCTGGCGTGCGCCCGCTAGCGGCGTGCAGGAAGTCGCCGAGGAACACGAGGCGCATTGGCTGGTGCGTGGCGATCAGCGCATCCAGCCGGGCCAGGTTGTCAGCCGTGGTGCCGCCGGGAACGGGCTGGCCTTGTGCGCGGTAGCTGGCGGCCTTGCCCAGGTGCAGGTCGGCTACGAACAGGGTGCGCTGTGCGGGCCACCAGATGGCATGGGCCGGCAGCAGGTACAAGGTTTCACCGGCCCATTGCACGGTGGCGTGCGTGGCTGGGACGGCGGTGGCCGTGTCGGCGACCAGTCCGCTCATGCGTACGCGTATTCGCCGCCTTTGGCCAGGGCGCGCTGGTAGGCGGGGCGGTCGTGGATCTTCCGCAGCCAGGCCATGGTGGCCGGGCGCGAGTCGTCGAGGCCGGCGCGTGAGGTGGCGGCTTCGAGCGGGAAGCTCATCATGATGTCGGCGGCGGTCAGGGCGTCGCCTGCGAACCAGGGGCGGGAGGCCAGCACCTGTTCGATGTAGTCCAGGTGCACGTCCAGCATGGGCTGCACGCGTTTGATGGCGATCTTGCCCATCAGCGGCACCTTGCCCAGCGCCAGCATGAGCAGCAGCAGCGGCATGACTGAGCCTTCGGCGTAATGCAGGAACTGGCGATAGCGGTACAGGCCCTCGCCGGTGTCGGCGGGGCCGAGCTGGCCGGTTTTTTCGACCAGGTATTCGCAGATGGCGCCTGTTTCCACGAGCTTGAGCGGGCCGTCTTCCAGCACGGGTGATTTGCCCAGCGGGTGCACGGCCTTGAGTTCGGGCGGCGCGAGCATGGTGCGTGGGTTGCGCTCGTAGAAGCGGATCTCGTAGGGCAGTTCGAGCTCTTCCAGCATCCAGAGCAGGCGCTGTGAGCGGGAGTTGTTCAGGTGGTGGACGATGAGGGTCATGGTGGTGCTGCTTGACGGGGTTGTGGAGGATTGTGGGGCGTGGGCGTTTGGTGCGCTGGCACTTGGCCTTTCTGAAGTTGCCGCGGGAAACATCAACCGTTCGCCCTGAGGCTGTCGAAGGGCTCGCTCGACCTCTGTGCGGGAGGGCTTCGACAGGCTCAGCCCGAACGGGGTTTTTGCTTGGCAGACACGGGGTTCCATTCAGTCCGAACTCCAGGGACCCTCACCCCAGCCCTCCCCCGCAAGCGGGAGAGGGAGTGAACATAAACCCCGTTGAGCCGCCAGGGCCGCAGCGAAAGGCTCATTGCGGGCGCCGAGGGCGGCGGGGCCGGCGTTCGGCCCGGCCGCTGGCTGCGCCGCGGGTGTTGAGGTTGCCGCTGTGGTCTTGCGAGAAGGCCAGCCGGTCTTTCACCTGTTCGGCGGTGCCGGCCACGGGTGCGCCGCCAGCCGCTTTCTCCAGTTGCGCGACCATGCGGGCGATGCGGTCGGCCACGCTTTCGTTGCTGAGCTTTTCACGGAAGCGCTCCACCATGAGCGGGAAGGCGAAGGGCGTGGGCCGGGCCAGCGGGCGCAGCACCAGGGTCTGCGCGGCCATGCGGGTGAGGCTGTCGCGCAGGCGGGCGATGTCGAGTTCTTGCGCCAGCAGTTCCTGTTCGGCCTGGCGCAGCAGGCGGTTGCTGGGGTCGTATTTGCGGAACACCTCCCAGAACAGCGAAGAAGACGCCTGCAGCTGTTTGTTGCTGCGCTTCTCGCCGGGGTAACCCTGGAAGATGAGGCCCGACACGCGGGCGATCTCGCGAAAGCGGCGCTGCGCGAGTTCGCTCGCGTTCAGGCTCTGTAGCACCTCGTGCAGCAGCGCTTCATCATCTGTGGAACCCGCCGGGTCCACCCGCAGCAGTTGGGGCAGCAGGGCGGGCCAGTCGATGTCGGTGGCGCTGAGCAGCTCGAAGCCGTAATCGTTCACCGCCAGCGAGAAGGTGCGCGGATGCAGCTGCGCCACGCGCCAGCCGATCAGGTTGGCCAGACCCAGGTGCACGTGGCGCCCTGCAAAGGGGTACAGGAACAGATGCGTGCCTTCGCGGGTGCGCAGCACCTCGGCCAGCAGGGTCTGCGGCGTGGGTAGAGCCGACCATTCCTGCTGCAGCGCCAGCAAACTTTGCACGCTGCGCAGCTCGGGCGCGTCAAACCGGCCCTCGCCCGCGTGGGCGAGCTGCTGCACCACGGCGTCGGCCAGCGTGGTGGACAGTGGCATGCGCCCGCCGTTCCAGCGCGGCACGGTGGCTCGCTGGCCGCTGGCGCGTTTGACCCAGGCCGTCATGTCGTGGATACGCACCATCTCCAGCAGGCGCCCACCAAACAGGAAGCAGTCGCCGGGCTTCAGGCGCGCGGCAAAGCTTTCCTCCACGCTGCCCAGCCGGGCGCCGCCCACCACCTGCACCACCATGCTGGCGTCGCTGACGATGGTGCCGATGTGCATGCGGTGGCGCCGCGCCAGGCGCGCGTCGGGCACGCGCCAGACGCCGGCTTCGTCGGGCACGGCGCGGCGGTAGTCCGGGTAGGCGGCCAGTGAGGCGCCGCCCTGCGAGACGAATTCCAGACACCAGGCCCAGGCGTCATCGCTCAGCGCCGCGTAGGCGGCGGTGCCGCGCACCTCGGCCAGCAGTGCCTCGGGTGTGAAGCCGCCGCCCAGCGCCACGGTGACGAGGTGCTGCACCAGCACGTCCAGCGGCTGCTCGGGCGAGGGCCGCGCCTCCACCCGGCCGCTTTCCACGGCGCTGCGCGCGGCCACGGCCTCCACCAGTTCCAGGCTGTGTGTGGGCACCAGCGTCACACGCGAAGGCCGCCCCGGCGAGTGCCCCGAGCGGCCGGCGCGCTGCAGCAGCCGCGCCACGCCCTTGGGCGAACCGATCTGCAGCACGCGTTCCACCGGGGAGAAGTCCACGCCCAGGTCGAGGCTGCTCGTGCAGACCACGGCGCGCAGCGTGCCGGCCTTCAGCCCGGCCTCGACCCACTCGCGCACCGCTCGGTCGAGCGAGCCGTGGTGCAGCGCGATGGTGCCGGCCCACTCGGGCCGCGTGTTGAGCAGCGCCTGGTACCAGATCTCGGCCTGCGAGCGGGTGTTGGTGAACATCAGCGTGGTGCTGCTGCGCTCGATCTCGCTCACCACCTGCGGCAGCATGCTCAGGCCCAGGTGGCCGGCCCAGGGGAAGCGCTCGCCGCGCTCGGGCAGCAGGGTGTCGATCTGCAGCTGCTTGGGTTCCTGGCCCTGCACCAGCACGCCGCTGTCCACGCCTTGCGGGCCGAGCAGCACGCGCTGCGCCTCGTCCAGGTTGCCCAGCGTGGCCGACAGGCCCCACACGCACAGCGCCGGGTTCCAGCCGCGCAGGCGGGCCAGCGCCAGCTGCACCTGCACGCCGCGCTTGTTGCCCAGCAGCTCGTGCCATTCGTCCACCACCACCATGCGCACGCGGCCCAGCACCTCGGGCGCGTCGGCCCGCGCCAGCAGCAGCGACAGGCTCTCGGGCGTGGTCACCAGCACCGTGGGCAGGCGCAGGTTCTGCGCGCTGCGCTCGCCGCTGGGGGTGTCGCCGCTGCGCGCACCGGCGCTCCAGTGCGGCGCCAGTTCGGGCAGCGGGGCCTGGAGCGCGCGCAGGGTGTCAGCGGCGAGGGCGCGCATGGGCGTGATCCACAGCACCGTGAGCGGCGCGGGCGGGGGCGGGCGCTTCGGTGGTGCGGCCGGGTCTGCGGTAGTCTTCTTCTGTTTGGGCGGTGCGGCAAAGGCCAGCAGCGCGCCCAGCCACACCGCGTAGGTCTTGCCCGATCCGGTGGTGGCGTGCAGCAGGCCCGACTGGCCGGCCGCAACGGCCTTCCACACGTCGCGCTGGAAGCGGAAAGGCTTCCAGCCCTGCGCGGTGAACCAGGCCAGCAGGTCCGCGGTCTTCATGCGGGCGATGGGGACGCAGGCGCCACCGGCAGCAGCGCGGCCAGCGTCTCCAGCGTGTCCGCCTCGTCCACCGGCTTGTCTTCGCGCCAGCGCAGCATGCGCGGGAAGCGCACCGCAATGCCGCTCTTGTGTCGCGGGCTGCGGCCGATGCCCTCAAAGCCCAGCTCGAACACCAGCGTGGGCCGCACGCTGCGCACCGGGCCGAAGCTCTCCACCGTGGTTTTGCGGATGATGGCGTCCACCTTGGCCATTTCGGCGTCGGTGAGGCCCGAATAGGCCTTGGCGAAGGGCACGAGCTGACGGTCTGGCGCACCGGGCGGCGCGTTCCACACGGCAAAGGTGTAGTCGCTGTAGAGGCTGGCGCGCCGGCCGTGGCCGCGCTGGGCGTAGATGAGCACGGCGTCCACGCTCATGGGGTCGATCTTCCATTTCCACCAGGTGCCCACGTCTTTGGTGCGGCCCACGCCGTAGGCGGCGTCAAGCTGCTTGAGCATCATGCCCTCCACGCCGAGCGAGCGGGCGGCCTCGCGCTGCTGCGCCAAGGCCGCCCAGCTCTCGCCCTGCAGCAGCGGGCTGGCCACCAGCTGCGGGTGGCGCAGGTCGGCCACCAGCGCATCCAGTGTTTCGCGGCGGCTGTGCTGCGGCAGGCCGCGCACGTCCAGGCCCTGCCACTCCAGCAGGTCGTAGGCCACCAGCACCACCGGCAGATCACGCAGCAGTTTGGGCCCCAGCGTCTTGCGGCCGATGCGTTTCTGCAGCTCGGCAAAGGGTTGGGCGCAGCCGTCGGTGCGCCCGGGTTGCGTGGCGTCGGGCCGCCAGACCACGATTTCGCCGTCGAGCACGGTGCCGTCGGGCAGTGCCTCGCCCAGGGCGGCGAGCTCGGGGTAGCGGTCGGTCACCAGCTCTTCACCGCGCGACCAGAGCCACACCTGGCCGGCGCGCCTGACCAGCTGGGCGCGGATGCCGTCCCACTTCCATTCCACCTGCCACTGCGCGGGCTCGCCCAGCAGCGCGGGGAAGCGCTCCAGCTCTTCGTTGAACGGGTGCGCCAGGAAGAAGGGGTAGGGCTGGCCGCTGGTTTTCTGGTTCAGCTCCTGCGGGTCTTCGGGGGCAATGAGCGCCTCAAAGTCGGCTGCGGCGGGCGTGGCGCCGATGTGGGTGTAGCCCATCAGCCGCTGCGCGATGCGTTTGGCGTCCACACCGGCCACGGCGGCCAGCGCCTGCGTGACCTGCAGGCGCGACACGCCCACGCGAAAGCCGCCGGTGATGAGCTTGAAGTACACCAGGCGCTCGTCGGTGGGCAGCTGCGCCCAGTGACCGAGCAGGGCGGCGGCTTGCGCCTCGGGGCTGAGCTTGCGCATCGGTAGCAACTCGTGGCGCATCCATTGCGCCAGGCCCATGGCATGCGGTTCGCCGGGCGGGGGCAGCAGCAGGGAAATGGTTTCGGCCAGGTCCCCCACGGCCTCGTAGCTTTCAGAAAACAGCCACTCGGGCAGGCCGGCAGCGTCGCGGGCCAGTTCGCGCAGGAGGCGGGCGCGCACCAGCTGGCGTGGCTTGCCGCCCGCCAGGAAATACACGGCCCAGGCGGCGTCTTCGGCCGGCACGGCGCGCAGGTAGGCCTGCAACGCGGCCTGCTTGTCGCGGCTGGCGGTGCTGGCATCCAGCTCGCGGTAGAGAGCGGCGAAGGCTTTCATGGGGTCGGGTCGCCCTTTGAGTCTTTCCCTTCGACCTCGATATCCGTTCGCCCTGAGCTTGTCGAAGGGCTGGGAGGGATGTCGTTGAGGGCTTCGACAGGCTCAGCCCGAACGGAGGTGGGTCCGGTCGAGGCACGCGATACATCCATTCGCCCTGAGCTTGTCGAAGGGCTTGACGGATCTTTTGCAGGGGCTTCGACAGGCTCAGCCCGAACGGAGGGGGGGTCGTTCGAGGCGAGCAAAACACCCGTTCGCCCTGAGCCTGTCGAAGGGTTTGACGGGTCTTGTGCGAGGGCTTCGACAGGCTCAGCCCGAACGGAATCATGTTCAGCCCGACCGGGATCGGGCTCCTCGCGAACCGAGGGGTTGTTGTCCTGTGCCGGGGCTTGGTCGTCGTCGTCGCCGCCGTAATCGGTCTCGAAGGCCTGCGCGTCAAGGCCGTTTTCGGTCAGCCAGCGCACCAGCACCGGCACGCTGCCGTGGGTGACGCGGATGTGTTCGGCGCCGGTGCCCTTGATGGCCGCCATCAGGCCGGGCCAGTCGGCGTGGTCAGACATGACGAAACCGCGGTCCACCCCGCGGCGACGGCGGGTGCCGCGCACCTGCATCCAGCCGCTGGCAAAAGCGTCGGAGGCATCGGCGCCGAAGCGCTTCATCCAGGGCGTGCCTTGTGCCGATGGTGGCGCGAGCACCAGGCAGCGCTTCAGCGCTTCGCGGTCCATGGCCGGGTCGGTCACGCGGTGGGTCGCGGGCAGGGTCACGCCGGCGGCCCGGTACACCGCGTTGAGCGGCTCCACCGCGCCGTGCACGACGATCGGGCCGAAGCTGGCGTCCACCCCGTGCAGGATGCGCTGGGCCTTGCCGAAGGCGTAGCACAGCAGCACCGAGGCGCGGCCGGCCTCGGCGTTGCGGCGCCACCAAGCGTTGATGTCGGCAAACAGCACGTCCTGCGTGGGCCAGCGGTAGATCGGCAGGCCGAAGGTGCTTTCGGTGATGAAGGTGTCGCAACGCACCGGCTCAAAGGGCGGGCAGGTGCCGTCCGCCTCCGTCTTGTAGTCGCCCGATGCCACCCACACCCGGCCTCCGTGCTCCAGCCGCACCTGGGCCGAGCCCAGCACGTGGCCGGCCGGGTGCAGCGAGACGCGCACGCCCTGGTGTTCCACCACCTCGCCGTAGGGCAGGGTCTGCAGGGGAATGCTGGCGCCCAGGCGCTGGCGCAGGGTGCCGGCGCTGTCGGTGTGCGCCAGGTAATGCCCGTGGCCGGTGCGCGCGTGGTCGGAATGCGCGTGGGTGATGACGGCGCGGTCCACCGGTCGCCAGGGGTCGATGTAGAAATCGCCCGGCGGGCAGTAGAGGCCCTCGGGGCGGGCAATGACCAGGTCGTTCGCAAAAGAAGGGGGCGCGCTCATGAGAACATTCAGTGTGCCGCAGGCCATTCGCCCGCGGTGAACCGCAGGGCAATATCCGGGCCGCACACGCGCCAGGCCCACGGCCCAGCGCTTTGGGAGTACGACAACATGAACCCGACAGACACCACCGCTTCACCCCCGATCCAGATACGCCCGGAAACGCCGGCCGATGTCGATGCCATCGACGCTGTGCACCGCGCGGCCTTTGCCACGGAGCCGCACTCGCGCCAGACCGAGCACCTCATCGTGAAGGCGCTGCGCTCGGCGGGCGCGCTCACGGTGTCGCTGGTGGCCGAGCAGCAGGGGCAGGTGGTTGGCCACGCTGCGGCTTCTCCTGTGAGCCTGTCAGACGGCAGCACCGGCTGGCACTGCGTGGGGCCCATTGGCGTGCTCCCCGGGCTACAGCGGCGCGGCATCGGTTCGGCCCTGATGCAGGCGCTGATCCAGCAACTGCAGGCGCAGGGCAGCGCCGGCTGCGTGCTGGTGGGAGAGCCTGGCTATTACGTGCGCTTTGGCTTCCAGTCTGGCCTGGGCCTGGTGTGGCCGGGCATGCCCGCCGAATACGACGCCTACGTGCAGAGCCTGCCATTCGGGGCGGCTGTGCCTCAGGCGAGCGTGATCTACCACCCCGCGTTCGACACGCCGCCTGCCGGCTGAGGGCTGCCGTTGCGGCGGCCGTTCACCCGCTTGACGCAGGCGCGGCCCCGGCGCAAAGTGCCGGGGCTGTCATTCACAGGAGGCTGCCGTGTCCGCGAATCCCCATGCCATCAGCTGGTTTGAAATTCCCGTTGCCGACTTCGACCGGGCCAAGACGTTCTACGAGGCCGTGCTGGGCCGCCTCATCGAGACCATGACCATGGGTCCGTCGACCATGGGCTTCATCACCACCGGGCCCGACAACGTGGGCGGGGCCATCGTGAGGGAAGAGGGCTGCGAGCCCTCACGCAGCGGCACCCTGGTGTACCTGAACGGCGGGGACGACCTGGCCACCGTGCTGGCCCGGGTGGCACCCGCCGGGGGTTCGGTGGCCACGCCCAAGACCGACATCGGGCACGGCTTCGGCTTCTTCGCGCATTTCATCGACACCGAGGGCAACCGCGTCGGCCTGCACTCGATGGGCTGAAGCCCTGCTGGCCGTTCAGCCGCGCAGTGTGGCCCGTGCAGGCGACAGCTGGTCCGCTGTGAGCCCCATGTCCGCGATGTGGGCCGGCAGAGGCAGACCGCGCAGCAGGGCCGCACAGGCTTCGCCCATGGCCGCACTGGTCTGGATGCCGTAGCCGCCTTGCGCGGCGCACCAGAAGAAGCCCGGCGCCGCCGGGTCGAAGCCGCCCACCAGATCGCCGTCGGCCACGAAGGACCGCAGGCCCGCCCAGCTGTGCGTGGGGCGGGGCGTGAGGGTGGTCCAGGTTTCGATGGCGTGCAGGCCCAGGGCGATGTCCAGTTCCTCGGGCTGAACGTCCTGCGGGTGGGTGGCGTCTTCGTTCACCGGCGAGGCGAGCAGGGCGCCGGCGTCGGGCTTCATGTAAAAGCTGCCGTCGGCCGCGAACAGCAGCGGCCAGTGCGCGGCCTCGGTGCCAGCTGGCGGCAGGAAGGTGAAGGCGGTGCGGCGTTTGGGCACCAGGCCCAGCGGCGGCACGCCCGCCATCTGCGCCACGGCGTCGCACCAGGCACCCGCCGCGTTCACCAGCACGGCCGCGTGGTACTCGGCGCCTGCGGCGGTGCGAACCCGCCACCCGCTGCCTTGGCGTTCAATGGCCACCACCTCGGCATCGCACACCAGCGTGCCACCGGCGTGCCGGAAGCCGCGCAGGTAGCCCTGGTGGATGGCGTGCACGTCCATGTCGAAACTGTCCGGCTCGATGATGGCCGCGCTCACCTTCTCGGTGCGCAGCGCGGGCACCATGGCAAGCGCCTCGGGCGCGCTCACGCGGCGCCCGCGTGGGCTGGTTTGCTGCAGCGTGCTCCAGGCTTCTTCCAGGTGGGAAGTTCGTCCGGCCCGGCCACCGTGAGCAGGCCGCGTGGCGTGAGCAGCGGTGCTTGCGCAAACCCGGGCGGCGGGTTCACAAAGAAGGCTTCGCTGGCGCGCGACAGCGCCCGCACCTGCGGCGGCCCATAGCTGGCGATGAACTGCGCGGCCGAGCGACCGGTGCTGTGGTAGCCCGGCTGGCTCTCGCGTTCCAGCATCATGCAACGGGCGTGGGGGGCGAGGAAGTGGCCAATGGAAGCGCCCGCGATGCCGGCGCCGAGGAGGATGAAGTCGTATGTCTGCATGAGTCGATTGTGTCGGAGCGCCTGGCCCGATTCCTGTCGCCATGGAGGAGCAAACGGCTTAAAGTGCTTTGCATGGAACATGTGCAAGACCAGGCCGGTGGGAGGGCATTCGACGCCTCAGATCCCTTCAATCTGCAGCGTTTCTTGGACGCCCAGAACGGCGTGTTCGAGAAGGCACTGGCAGAGTTGGAGCAGGGGCGTAAACAGACCCACTGGATATGGTTCGTGCTGCCGCAATGGCAGGGCCTCGGTCGCAGCCCGCGCGCGCGGTTCTTCGGGCTCGCAAGCCGCGACGAAGCGGCCGCGTACTGGGCCCATCCCCTGCTCGGTCCCCGGTTGATGGCCTGCGTGCAAACCCTCAACCAGCACGCCGGCCAGCGCATCAAGACCATCCTCGGCCCGGTGGATGCGCAGAAGCTCAACAGCTGCCTGACGCTGTTCGATGCGCTGGCGCCGCACACACCCGAGCTGGAGGCGGCGCTACAGCACTTCTATGCGGGCGCCCGTTGCGAGAAGACGCTGGCCTGGCTCGCCACAGCCCCGCCGCCGTCGGCGGCCTGAGTACCGCCCAGCAAAAAGGGGCGACGGTCACCCGTCACCCCTCTGCGTCTGCGAAGCTGTCAGCCGTACTCAGCTGACGAAAGACTTCGCCTTTTGGCGAAAAGCGAAGTGCCCGCTGTTCGCGAGCGCTGTCGCCTTTCTTTTCTCACGAAAAGAAAGACTTCGCTTTTTCAAACCAGCCCTTGTCGTTCGGGCTGTGCTTGTGGCCGCCCTTCTTGAACGACTCGTCCAGTTCCTTGAGCAGCTTGCGCTGGTGCTCGGTGAGCTTGATCGGCGTTTCCACCGCCACATGGCAGTACAGGTCGCCGGGGTAGCTGCTGCGCACACCTTTCACGCCCTTGCCGCGCAGGCGGAAGGTCTTGCCGCTCTGGGTGCCTTCGGGCAGGTCGATGGTGGCCTTGCCTTGCAGCGTGGGCACGTCGATCTCGCCGCCCAGGGCGGCGGTGGTCATGCTCACCGGCACCTGGCAGTGCAGGTCGTCGCCCTCGCGCTCGAAGATGTCGTGCTTGCGCAGGCGCACCTCGATGTAGAGGTCGCCCGAGGGGCCGCCGTTCTGCCCCGGTTCACCGTTGCCGGTGCTGCGGATGCGCTGGCCGTCGTCGATACCGGCCGGGATCTTGATTTCCAGCGTCTTCTGCTTCTTGATCTTGCCCTGGCCGGCGCAGCTGGTGCAGGGCTCGGGAATGATCTTGCCGCTGCCGTGGCAGTGCGGGCAGGTCTGCTGCACGCTGAAGAACCCCTGGCGCATCTGCACCTGGCCCTGCCCGTGGCAGGTGGAGCAGGTCTTGACGCTGGTGCCGGGCTTGGCGCCGGTGCCCTTGCAGGTTTCACAATCGTCCCAGCTGGGGATGCGGATCTGGCTTTCCTTGCCGGCCGCCGCTTCTTCCAGGCTAATTTCCATGGCGTAGGACAGGTCGGCACCGCGGTACACCTGGCGGCCGTTGCGCTGGCCACGGGCGGCGCCAAAGATGTCGCCAAAGATGTCGCCGAAGGACTCGCCGAAACCGCCAAAGCCGTCCGCACCGCCGGGGCCGCCGCGCATGTTCGGGTCCACGCCGGCGTGGCCGTACTGGTCGTAGGCCGCTTTCTTCTGTGGGTCCGACAGCATCTCGTAGGCTTCCTTGGCCTCTTTGAAGCGCTCTTCCGCGGCCTTGGCGGCGTCACCCTGGTTGCGGTCGGGGTGGTGCTTCATCGCCAGCTTGCGATACGCCTTCTTGATTTCTTCGTCCGACGCGTTCTTGGGAACGCCCAGAATCTCGTAAAAGTCTCGTTTAGCCATGGTGGGTTGCCGTTCAGTTTGAACACAAACGCCGCGGACGAGCACCTTGCAGTGCCCGCACGCGGCGGCGGGTCAGGAGCCTTGTGCGGGCTCAGTTCTTCTTGACTTCCTTGACTTCCGCGTCCACCACATCGTCGTCGGCCGGCTTGGAGCCGCCCTGCGACGCCTCGGCGCCACCACCGGCGGCGGCTGCTTCGGCCTGCGAGGCGGCGTACACCTTCTCGCCCAGCTTCTGGCTGGCCGACATCAGGGCCTCGGTCTTGGACTCGATGGCTTCCTTGTCCTCGCCCTTGGTGGCTTCTTCAACGTCTTTCAGCGCGGCCTCGATCGCTTCCTTCTCGGCGGCGTCGAGCTTGTCACCGTGCTCGCTCAGCGACTTCTTCACGCTGTGCACCATAGCTTCGGCCTGGTTGCGGGCCTGCACCAGCTCCACCTTCTTCTTGTCGTCGGCGGCGTTGAGTTCGGCGTCCTTCACCATCTGCTGGATCTCGGCTTCCGACAGGCCCGAGTTCGCCTTGATGGTGATCTTGTTTTCCTTGCCCGTGCCCTTGTCCTTGGCGCCCACGTGCAGGATGCCGTTGGCGTCGATGTCGAAGGTCACCTCGATCTGCGGCATGCCGCGTGGCGAGGCGGGAATGCCTTCCAGGTTGAATTCGCCCAGCAGCTTGTTGCCGCTGGCAATTTCCCGCTCGCCCTGGAACACCTTGATGGTCACGGCCGGCTGGTTGTCTTCGGCCGTGGAGAACACCTGGCTGAACTTGGTCGGGATGGTGGTGTTCTTCTGGATCATCTTGGTCATGACGCCGCCCATGGTCTCGATACCGAGCGACAGGGGGGTCACGTCCAGCAGCAGCACGTCTTTGCGGTCACCCGAGAGCACCTGGCCCTGGATGGCAGCACCCACGGCCACGGCTTCGTCGGGGTTCACGTCTTTGCGTGGCTCCTTGCCGAAGAACTCTTTCACCTTTTCTTGCACCTTGGGCATGCGGGTCATGCCACCGACCAGGATCACGTCGTGGATGTCACCCACGCTGATACCAGCGTCTTTGATGGCGGTGCGGCAAGGCGCAATGGTGCGCTCGATCAGCTCTTCCACCAGGGCTTCCAGCTTGGCACGCGTGAGCTTGATGTTCAGGTGCTTGGGCCCGGATGCATCCGCGGTGATGTAGGGCAGGTTCAGGTCGGTCGCGGCCGAGCTGGACAGCTCGATCTTGGCCTTCTCGGCGGCTTCCTTCAGGCGCTGCAGGGCCAGCACGTCGTTCTTGAGGTTGACGCCCGATTCCTTTTTGAACTCGTCGATGATGTAGTCAATGATGCGCTGGTCGAAGTCTTCACCACCCAGGAAGGTGTCGCCGTTGGTGGACAGCACTTCGAACTGCTTCTCGCCATCGACGTCGGCGATTTCGATGATGGAGACGTCAAACGTGCCGCCGCCCAGGTCGTACACGGCAATCTTGCGGTCGCCCTTTTCCTGCTTGTCCAGGCCAAAGGCCAGGGCAGCAGCGGTGGGCTCGTTGATGATGCGCTTCACGTCGAGGCCGGCGATGCGGCCAGCGTCTTTGGTGGCCTGGCGCTGGGCGTCGTTGAAGTAGGCCGGCACGGTGATGACGGCTTCGGTGACAGGTTCGCCGAGGTAGTCTTCGGCGGTCTTCTTCATCTTGCGCAGGATGTCAGCCGAGACCTGCTGGGCCGAGAGCTGCTTGCCGCGCACTTCCACCCAGGCGTCGCCGTTGTCAGCTGCCACGATGGAGTAGGGCATGAGGTCGATGTCCTTCTGGACTTCTTTCTCGCTGAACTTGCGGCCGATCAGGCGCTTGATCGCGTAGAGCGTGTTGCGGGGGTTGGTCACGGCCTGGCGCTTGGCAGACGCGCCGACGAGCACCTCGCCGTCTTCCTGGTAGGCCACGATCGACGGCGTGGTGCGTGCACCTTCCGAGTTCTCGATCACCTTGGTGGTGTTGCCTTCCATGATGGACACGCACGAATTGGTGGTGCCCAGGTCAATGCCGATGATTCTTCCCATTTTTTTGCTCCGGTACGAAAAAGTAGATTGGTGAAAATTGGATGGATGAGATGTGTGGGTCAAGCGCGGTGTTTCAAGGGTGCTGTCCCACAAAGCTCACGAAAGGCTTACTTGGGCGCGGCCACGGTCACCAGGGCCGGGCGCAGCACGCGGTCGGCGATCAGGTAGCCCTTCTGCAGCACGGCCACGATGGTGTTGGGTTCCTGTTCGGCGGGCACCATGCTGATGGCCTGGTGCTGGTGGGGGTCGAATTTGGCGCCAGTGGCCGGGTTGATCTGCACCACCTTGTGGCGCTCCAGTGCGCTCTTGAGCTGCTTGAGCGTGGCTTCAGACCCCTCGCGCAGCTGCTCGCGCGTGGCTTCCTGGATAGACAGGCCCGCTTCCAGGCTGTCGGCCACGGCCAGCAGGCTCTCGGCAAAGCTTTCCACGGCGAACTTGCGTGCCTTGGAAACTTCGTCTTCGGCGCGGCGGCGGGTGTTCTCGGCTTCGGCCTTGGCACGCAGGAACTGCTCGGCCAGGTCGGTGTTCTGTGCCTTCAGGGTGGCCAGCTCGGCCGCCAGAGCGGTCTGCGCGTCGGCTTCGTTCGCCGCTGCGGCCGCTTCGGCTTCTTCCGGGCTCACGGGCGCGGCCTGTTGCGGCGCTGGGGCTGCTGCCGTGTTCTGTGGCGCTGGTTCGGGCGTCGGGGTGGCGTCGGTGTGGGGTTGTTGGCTCATGTGCGGTGAGGGTTGGCTTGTGAATCGGTGGCGAACACGCCTTCTTTTCTACTTGGGGCTGGGCTGTGCCGCTTCAAGTGGGCGACAGAAAATCGGCAGCGTTCCGGGGAGAATCTGGGCTTTTCTGACACAGGCGAGCCCATGAAGCTCTTTCGATACGGCCCGCAGGGCGCTGAAAAACCCGGACTGGTCGACACAAACGGTGCGCTGCGCGACCTGTCGGGTGTGGTGGCCGACATCACGCCGGCCACTCTGGGGCGTGATTCTATGGCCCGGCTGGCGGCGCTCGACGCGACCCGGCTGCCCGTGGTGCCCGAGGGCAGCCGCATCGGCGCTTGCGTGGGCGGGGTGGGCAACGTGGTGTGCATCGGGCTGAACTACGCCGACCACGCCGCCGAAGCAGGCCTGAAGCCCCCCGGGCAACCGATCATTTTCAACAAACACAACGGCGCCATCAGCGGCCCGCACGACGACGTGTGGCTGCCGCCCGGGGCACAGAAGCTGGACTGGGAGGTGGAACTCGGCATCGTCATCGGCGAGCGCGCCTGGCACGTGAGCGAGGCCGAGGCGCTGAGCCACGTGGCCGGCTACTGCCTGGTGAACGACGTGTCCGAACGCGCCTACCAGATGGAATACGAGGGCCAGTGGACCAAGGGCAAGAGCTACCCCAGCCACTGCCCGATCGGGCCTTGGCTGGTGACGCCCGACGAACTGGGCGACGTGCAGGACGTGGACCTGTGGCTGGACGTGAACGGCGTGCGGCGCCAGACCGGCAACACACGCACCATGATCTTTGGTGTGGCGGCGATCGTGAGCTACCTCTCCCGCTTCATGGCGCTTCAGCCGGGCGACGTGATACCGACCGGTACCCCGCCGGGCGTGGGCATGGGGCACAAGGCGCCGCTGTTCCTGCAAGCGGGCGATGTGGTGACGCTGGGTGGGCGCGGCCTGGGCGAGCAGCGGCAGACCGTCGCGCCCAGCCCCGTTCGAGCCTGAAGCCTCAGGCCGCCGGCTGCACCTGAGCGGTGCTGTCCGCGGCCGTGGGGCGCGGCAACGTGGCCATGCGGGTCTGGCGCTGCGCCCACTTGGGAGCGAACTGCTGGACGTCCACCAGGCGGCGCGCCAGGTCGGCGCCCTGGGGCGTGAGGCGGTAGCCGTCGCCGCCGTGGTCCACCAGCCGTGCGGCGCGCAGCTGTTTCAACCGCGTGTTGAGTGTGTTGGGTGTGACGCCGCCCACGCTGTCCTGCAACAGACGAAAGGTCTGCGGATGGCCGTCGCTGAGAGCCCAGATCACCCGCATCGCATAACGGGACTCCAGCAAGTCAAACAGCCGGATCACGGCAATCCTGTCCTTGGCACTCATGCGGGGTCTCCTGTGACGGCTGTGACCGCTTCTGGCAGGCCGCCCGCTGACGCGATGCTGGGGTGCCTGCTAGCAGTTTTCTAGCTGGCATCTATGGTGCAGGCGTGAGCAGGGTCTCACGATACGGATTTACCCCCATTGCTGAGGTGGCGCCGGTAGGCCAGCGCCTGTGTTTCCGGGCGGGTCAGCGCCTGTAGACCTTGCGCAGCAGGCTGTTGAGTGTGTCGAGCTCGCTGGCCGTGAGCCCGCGGGCCACGTCTTGTTCCAGCTGGCTGGCGGTGCGTTCAGCTTCCTGGTACTGGCGCTTGCCGGTGCTGGTGAGGTGCAGGCCCTGAGCCCGCCGGTCGGTGGGGTGGGGGCGGCGCTCGATCAGGCCGCGCTTCTGCAGGCTCTTGATCATGCCCACCAGGTTGGGCGGCAGGATCTCCAGCGCGGCGCAGATCTGGCGCGATGTCACGCCCGGGTTGTGAGCGATCAGCGAAAGCACCGAGAAATCGACCGGGCGCAGGCCGTAGGGCTCCATGCGCTGCAGGAAGACCCCGATGACCGACAGGGCGGCACGCCGCGCGTTGTAGCCCAGCAGCGTTTCCAGAAAACGCGTGTCCACCTCGCCGCTTCCCGTGGCTGTGGCGGGGCTGGCGCTGGTTTCGGCAGGCGCGCTGCTCTGGCGCGCCGCGCGCGGGCGGCGAAGAGTGTTGGCGACGGAAGGCTCGGTCATGCGGGAAGCATAGCGCGGTGGCGTGTGGCGGACGGGCGCTTGCGGGTTTTCAGTTGGAGGCGTCGAGCGTGGCGCTCATCATCGCCATGCGGGTGTCGAACTCGGGCCACACCCAGCGCCAGAAACCGGCGGCAGCCTGGCTCCACCGCCCGGCGTCCGCACCCGGTGCGGCACCGATGCGGTTCCACGACCAGGCCATGAGCAGCATCGCCAGGGCGCGCAGGTAGTCGTCGGCCAGCCAGTAAGCGGTGTCGGGCGACGCGCCGGGTGCGCGGGTGGCAGGGAGCAGCGCGTTGTGTGTGAACTGGCCGAAGCGCTCCATGGCTGCGCGGGTGCGGGCCGCGGCGGGGCTGTCGTCCAGCTCGCTGACCAGTTCGGCCAGCAGCGTCTGCAGGGCGGCCCCGCCATCGGGCAGCACCTTGCGCACCAGCAGGTCGATGGCCTGGATCTCGTTGGTGCCCTCGTAAATCATGGCCACGCGGGCGTCGCGCACATGCTGCTCAATCCCCCATTCGCGCACATAGCCGTGGCCGCCGAACACCTGCAGACAGGCGCTGCTGCCGGTGAAAGCCTGGTCGGTCCAGGCCGACTTGAGCACCGGCGTGACCAGGCTGCACCAGCGGCTGGCTGAGGCGCGGCGTGCGTCATCGGGGTGCGACTTGAGCATGTCGAGTTCGAGGGCGGTGCGGTAGGCCACCACGCGGCCCGCGTCGATCCAGGCGCGCTGGGCGTCGAGGATGCGGCGCATGGCCGGATGCTGTTCGATCAGATCGGCCTGGCCGGCTTTGCTGGCGCTCCCGGGCGCGCGCATTTGCCGGCGATCCTGGGCATAGGCGTGGGCTTTCTGCCACGCGGCTTCCAGCAGGCCGATGCCCTGCAAGCCCACATGCAGGCGGGCGGCATTCATCATGACGAACATGGCGTTCAGGCCCTTGCCCGGCCCGCCCACGATCCAGGCCGCGGCATCGTCGAAACGCATCACGCAGGTGGGGCTGCCATGCAGGCCCATTTTTTCTTCGATGCGTTCGCAGTGGGCCTGGCTGCGGGTGCCGTCGGCATAGAACTTGGGGCACAGGAACAGCGACAGTCCCTTGGGGCCGGGCGGTGCATCGGGCAGGCGCGCCAGCACCAGGTGCACGATGTTGTCGGTGAGGTCGTGTTCGCCGCCGGAAATGAAGATCTTGGTGCCGCGCAGCGCGTAGCAGCCGTCGGCTATGGGGGTGGCGCGGGTGCTGGCGAGGCCCAGGTCGCTGCCAGCGTGTGGTTCGGTCAGGCACATGGTGGCCAGCCATTCGCCGGTGGCCACTTTTTCCAGATAGGCCGTCTTCAGTTCGTCTGACGCATGGTGCTTGATGCACTCATAAGCGCCATGCAGCAGGCCGGGCGCCATGGTCCAGCCGTGGTTGGCCGCGCTGAGCATCTCGTAAAGCATGGATTCCAGCACGGCGGGCAGGCCCTGCCCACCGTCTTCGGTGGCACAGGCCAGCGAAGGCCAGCCCGCCTGCCAGAAGGCCTGGTAGGCGTCGCGAAAGCCCGGCGGCATGGTGACTGCGCCGTCTTTCCATTGCGCGCCGGTTTCGTCACCCTCGCGGTTGAGCGGCGCCACCACCTCGGCCACGAACTTGCCCGATTCGTCGAGCACCTGCTGCATCAGGTCGGCGTCCACCCCGGCGCTGGCGAAGACGGGCAGGGTCGCCAGCTGATGCGGCGCCTGAAGCACCTGCTGCAGGATGAAGAACATGTCGTCGGTGGCGGGCTGGAAATGGTTCACGGTGGCTCGGGAAAAAGTGGGGGAAATTCAGCGGGTTCGGGTGGCGTCCTGCGCCTTGTCGGGCGAGCCTTCTAGGCCGGCCAGCAAGGCCTTGCTGTTGCCGGGAATCACCATCTGGAACTTGTTGTCCACGGTGGTGTATTCAAAGTAGCCCATGCGCGCGATGGGCTGCATCTTGAGCACGTCGACCAGGCCGTTGCCGTCGATGTAGGCGTCATCGATGTGGATGCCGACCACGCGGCCGAACACCACGTCCACCGTGCCCATGGGCGGCTGGCCGGGGAAACGCAGGGTGTTGAGGTACTCGCATTCAAACTGGATCGGTGAGCCCTTCACACGCATCGGCTTGACGAGCCGGCTCTCCAGCTTCTCCAGTCCGGCGCGCTGAAACTCGTCCACCCCGTGCGGCAGTTCTTCGGCGCTGATGTTGACCGCCTCGCGCTGCGCAAAGGTGGCCATGTTCCACACGAACTGGCCCATCTGCTCGGCGTTGCGCACCGAGTCTTTGCGCTCACCCTGGGTGGTCTGGTTGGCGCTGAACATGACGATGGGCGGGTCGAAGGTCACGTTCTGGAACTGGCTGTAGGGCGCCAGGTTGTGACGCCCCTGCGCATCCACGGTTGAGATCCAGCCGATGGGGCGGGGCACCACGCACGACTTGAACGGGTCGTGCGGCAGGCCGTGGGGCGTTTTGCCGGGTTCGTAGTACATGGGGGGTCTCCGGGTGGCAACGTTCAGGCGGCCTTGCGCGCGCTGCCCAGGTAGGTCTCGATCACGCGCGGATCGCTGGCGAGTTCACCGGCAGGACCCTGCGCGCTGAGTTCGCCCATCTCCAGCACGTAGCCGTGGTCGGCCACCTGGAGCGCGGCACGGGCGTTCTGCTCCACCAGCACAATCGTCACGCCGGTCTGGCGCAGGCGCTCGATGATGGAAAAAATCTCGCGCACGATCAGCGGCGCCAGGCCCAGGCTGGGCTCGTCGAGCATCAGCAGATCAGGGGCTGACATGAGCGCGCGACCGACCGCCAGCATCTGCCGCTCGCCGCCCGAGAGGGTGCCGGCCAGCTGGGTGCGGCGTTCTTTCAGGCGCGGGAAGATGCTGTAGACATCGTCCAGCTTGCTGCGCCACTGCGCGTTGCCCAGGCGCATCTGGCGAAAGCCGCCCAGCAGCAGGTTGTCTTCCACCGGCATGGTGCTGAACAGCTCACGCTTTTCGGGCACCAGGGCCATGCCGTTCATCACACGCTCTTCCAGCGTGAGGGTGCTGATGTCCTGACCGCGGAACTCGATGGATCCCTTGCCAGGCAGGATGCCCATCACCGTGTTGAGCAGGGTGGACTTGCCGGCGCCGTTGGGGCCAATGACGGTGATGACGCTGCCCTGGTCGGCGTGCAGGCTCACGCCGTGCAGCACCTCGGCGCGGCCGTAGCCGGCGCGCAGTTCGCTGATCTTGAGGAGGGGGGTGCTCATGGCGTGGTGTACCTGTTCAGTGTTCGGTGCCCAGGTACGCGGCGCGCACCAGCGGGTCTTGCTGCACATGCTCGGGCGTGCCCTGTGTGAGCAGGGTGCCGAACTCCATCACCACGAGGTGGTCGCAGATCTGCATCACCAGGTCCATGTCGTGCTCGACCAGCAGGATGCTCATGCCCTCGGCCTTGAGCTGGCGCAGCACGCCGGCCAGCGCCTGCTTCTCCTGGTGGCGCAGGCCGGCAGCAGGTTCGTCCAGCAGCAGCAGGGCAGGGTCGGCACAGAGAGCGCGGGCGATTTCCATCAGCCGCTGCGGGCCCATGGCCAGGTTGCCGGCCTGCTCGTGCAGGTAGTCGCCCATGCCAATGCGTTCCAGCTGGCGCTGTGCTTCACGAAACAGCTGCTGTTCTTCGCTGCGGTTGGCCCGCAGCATGGCCGAGAGCACGCCCTTGCGGCCCCGCGTGTGGGTGCCCAGCGCCACGTTTTCCAGCACCGTCATGTCGGGAATCATCTTCACGTGCTGAAAGGTGCGCGCCATGCCCTGGCGGGCGATGTTGCGCGAGTTCAGTCCGCTGATGGACTTGCCCCGGTAAGCCACCTCACCACTGGTGGCTGGCAGCACGCCGGTGATGAGGTTGAAGGTGGTTGATTTGCCGGCGCCGTTGGGCCCGATCAGGCCCACGATCTGGCCGGCGTGCACCTGGAAGCTGATGTCGTTCACCGCCACCAGGCCCCCGAACTGCATGCGCGCCTTGCGCACGTCGAGCACCATTGCGCCGGCCTCGGGCTTGTCGCGCTCGGGCAGGGCGGCAGCGTGCTGCCAGTTCACCGGGCGAGGGCGCCGGGGCAGGTGGCGCCCCACCAGCGACCACAGACCGTCGGGCAGGTACTTCAGCACCATCACCAGCGCAATGCCGAACACGATGACTTCGTAGCTGCCGCTGGTGCCCATCAGCTTGGGCAGTAGCACCTGCAGCTGGTCTTCCAGCACGCGGATGAGGCCGGCGCCCACGATGGCACCCCACACATGGCCGACGCCGCCCACCACCGCCATGAAGAGGTATTCAATGCCCATCTTCAGGCCGAAGGCCGACGGGTTGACCGTGCGCTGGAAGTGCGCCAGCAGCCAGCCGGCCACCGAGGCAAACAGCGCGGCCAGCACGAAGATGGTGACCTTGTAGCGGAAGGTGCTGATGCCCATGGCCTCGGCCATTTGCGATCCGCCTTTGAGCGCACGGATGGCGCGGCCTGCACGCGAGTCCAGCAGGTGCAGCAGGGCCGCAGCGAACGCCAGCAACAGCACCCAGGTGAGCACGAAGAACGCGCGGCCCTGGCCGATGTCGAAGTCGCCAATGCTCAGGCTCTTGATGCCCAGCAGGCCGTCGTATTTGCCCAGCGCGTCCAGGTTGCCCATGAGGTAATACAGCGACAGACCCCAGGCGATGGTCGCCAGGGGCAGGTAGTGGCCCGACATGCGCAGCGTGATCAGCCCCACCAGCAGCGCACTGCCAGCGGTCAGGCCCATGCCCACGAACAGCGTGAGCCAGGGCGACAGGCCGGTGTTGAGCGTGAGCCAGGCGGTGGTGTAGGCACCAATGCCCACAAACGCAGCCTGGCCAAACGAGGTGAGGCCGCCCACGCCGGTGAGCAGCACCAGGCCCAGCACCGTCATGCTGTACATGCCGATGTAGTTGAGCTGGGTGATCCAGAAGTCGGGCAGGGGCAGGACCGCGATCAGCGGAATGGCCGCGGCCAGCAGGAGCAGGCCCATGTTTTGAAGGCTCTTCATGTCAGTGGTCCTCATCGGAGTGCTTGCTTCTCAAGGACCGGAAGAGCAGGACCGGAAGAATCAGGGTGAACACGATCACTTCCTTGAACGCGCTGGCCCAGAACGAACCGAAGGCCTCGATCACACCCACAAACAGCGCGGCAATGAGTGCGCCGGGGTAGCTGGCCAGGCCGGCGGCCACGGCGGCCACAAAGCCCTTCAGGCCAATCAGAAAACCCGAGTCGTAGAACACCGTGGTGGTGGGGCCGATGAGCAGCCCCGACAGTGCCCCGATGAACGCGGCCATGGTGAAGGTGAGCTGACCCGAGGCTTGCGACGAGATGCCCATGAGGCGTGCCCCGGTGCGGTTCACCGCGGTGGCGCGCAGCGCCTTGCCGCGCAGCGTGCGCTCGAAGTACAGCCACAACAGCACGATCAGCGCGATGGTGGCCAGCGCGGTGATGATGGCCTGGCCCGAGAGCATCACCGGCCCGATGTTCAGGCGCAGGTCCCAGAACGCGGGGTTGCGAAAACCCTCGGCGCCAAAGAACACCAGGCCCAGGCCGGTCATGGCGAAATGCACGCCCACCGACAC
>JAUXNG010000066.1 GCA_030682835.1 Hydrogenophaga sp.
ACCACGGTTTGACGCCACGAATCGCAGATTTGAAAGTGAACAGGAAAGTCAATGAAATCAACGATCTACCAACACCACCTCCGCGCCAGTGCTAGCTTTTCGTACCGTCACTTATTGCACTGAAAACGAGGAGACCCCGACTACGACACAGGTCAGACACTAAACATTGGAGAGAACCGATGGAAAGCCATTTTCCAGTTCGGTGGCACGTATCAATTGAGCCAACAGCTTGATGCGGAGGGAGCTGTCGACGCAACCCTGTTTGGGAAGAACAAGAAATTTGGTGCCTCCGGAGCGGACACGCTTCAACAAAAAGCCCTCTACCAACTGCAGGGTTCTCTGAACTGGCACCAAGGCCCAGGCACCTTGTTGGCGGCAGGTCTGTCGCACACCTTTGGTGGTATTCAGAGAGTGAACGGTGTGTCCCTGGAAAACGAGATCACCACCACGAAAGCGACACTGACAGCATCAACTTTTGTGAGCCCTTCGTTGCAAGTACTGGTGTCTGTCGGTCGCGATCTGAAGGTCGGCAACGGGTTCAAAGAGTCCAGTCGACTGAACGTGAGGTTGCTCCAAGTATTTTGACTTGGTAGTGCTTGCCCTAACAAACAATCATCGATTTTTGCAGTGTCGACGGTTGGGTGTGAGCGCTGCAGCCGATAGGCATTGACTGTCTTAGCCGTTGGAATATTCGGCACTGACTGCACAGCATGGGTAAACCCTAGGGGCGGTCTCGCCGGGAAACGGTAATTTGGCCAGTTGGTGAACGTGGAGCACCGGTGTATGAACTCATTGATCACGCCCGACGAAGTGCCGCGCTGGATCCCCGGCCGGCTCACTCTGGATAGCTCACCTCTTGGGTGGGAAGAAACCATTTTGAAGGGTTATCGCTACGACAGCCTCGACGTTGAGATACCCACAATGCGTGATTACATGATCGTCGTGTATCGGAGTGGGGTGGCAGAGATGAGCCGGCGAAGCGGGGGGCCCTGGCAGTCCGCGAGGGTCGAACCAGGCGTTGTTTCCGTTTTGACCCGTGCCGAACAATCACAGTGGCGTTGGGACAAAGGGATCAATGTGTCTCATCTCTACCTTTCCCAAAGCGCTGTCGCTCGTGTCGCAGGCGAGGTTTTCGACAAAGACGTGAGGGATGTGGAGATGCAGGACATGGTTCGATCCGAAGATCCAGTTCTGCCGGCTTTAGTCTCCCTGTTTGAGAACGAACTGAAATGCGGATTGGTTGGCGGTCAGATTTATGTGGACGCTCTTAAGGCTCAGCTATGCATTCATATGCTGCGCCAATATGCAAAAGTCGTTTTTCGGGATTACCGCAACTATGGTCGGCTGTCTCGTGCCCAATGTCGACTGGTGGTTCAGTACATAGAAGAACACCTTGATAAGAACATTTCGCTGCAGGATCTGGCCAGCCTTTCCCAATTGAGCGTCTTCGCCTTCATGCGAAAGTTTCGGGCTGATTTCCAGTGTGCACCGCACGCCTACGTACTGGCCCAGCGTGTCAAGCGAGCACAACAACAACTTGCGCGCCCTGACATTCCGCTCAAGGTGGTTGCCGCAAACTGCGGATTTTCTGATCAGAGCCACATGACCCGCGTTTTTCGACGCATGCTGAATGTGACACCTGCCGAATACCGGCGGTCTTCGTCCACCGCATGACAATCCAGGCCCCTGCATCACCGCCAGCGTGAAGCTTTCTCGATGACGAAATCGATGAAAGTTCGCACCGCCTGGGTCTGGTAGCGCCCTGGCATGCGCAGCAAAAACAGCCGGGTTCCGAAGATGCTCAGGCGCCAGTTGTTCAGCGCGGTCACAACACGGCCGGTGTTCACGTCTTCCTGAACCACATAGCTCGGCACCAGACCAACCCCCAGCCCCGACAGGATGGCCTCTCGCAGAAACTGGAAGTTCTCGGAAGCCAGCGTCGGGCTCAGTGTGACTTCCTGACGCACCTGATCCTTGTAGGCCGAAAGCCTGAGTTCCCGTCCAACCACCGACGAGGTGATCAGCGGCATGCGCCGCAGGTCTTCCAGATCATCCGGCAGACCGTGTATGCGGGTGAACACGTCCGAGGCACACGCCACGTATCGCACCTGCGCCAGTTCTCTGGCCACAAGTGCTTCCGGTGGCTCGGACATCACCCGAATCGCCACATCCACCTCGTCGCGCAGCAGGTCGTCCACCCGGTTCTCGAACAGCAACTCCAGACTGATGTCGGGGTATTGGCGCTTGAATTCCAGCAGCCAGCCGGTCATGACCAGTTGCCCGAAGCCGGTGGGCACGCTGACCCGCACGGCGCCGTGCAGGCCGCGACCCAGGGAGTCTATGGCTTCCCTGGCGGCGGTCAGTTCGTCTCGGATGGCGCGTCCGTGGCGGTAGAGCGTTTGACCGATCTCCGTCGGTTCGATGCGCCGGGTGGTGCGCCGCACCAGCTGCGCGCCCACCGATTTCTCCAGCTGCTGCAGGTGGTAGCTCACGTTGGCGCGGCTGACTTTGAGTTTGCGCGCCGCGCTGCTCAGGTTGCCGGCATCGAGGATGTCCACCAGCAGCACCAGTCCGGTCAGGTCCATGGGATGACTGTCAAACAGCGTTTGACAGAGTGTTAAACATTGATCGGATTGTCAAGTCAATGTGCGATCAACACAATCCCCCAACCCCAAACAGCCCTGATCCCAGGGCCCTCTTCGGAAATTCAAATCACATGGCACTCGACACGGAAACCTTCTCCCTGCTCAAGGACAGCGTGCAACGCTTCATTCGCGAGCGTCTGGTCCCCTCTGAAAACAGCGTGGAAGAGCACGACGACGTTCCCTCGGACATCGTGGATGACATGAAAGAGCTGGGCCTGTTTGGCCTGTCGATCCCGGAAGAGTTCGGCGGTATCGGCCTGTCGATGGCGCAAGAGTGCGAGGTGGCCTTCGAGCTGGGGCAGACCGCGCTGGCGTTCCGCTCGGTGGTGGGCACCAACATCGGCATCGGGTCGCAGGGCATCCTGATGGACGGGACGGCCGAGCAGAAAGCCGAGTACCTGCCTCGTATCGCCAGTGGCGAGCTGATCATTTCGTTCGCGCTGACCGAGCCCAACGCCGGTTCGGACGCCGCAGCCCTGCAGACCCGTGGCGTGCGCGACGGTGACGACTACCTGCTCAGCGGCAGCAAGCGCTACATCACCAACGCACCGCGCGCCGGCGCCTTCACGCTGATGGCGCGCACCGACGGCCCGGGGGCCGGCGGCATCTCGGCCTTTATCGTGCCCTCGGACCTGCCCGGCATCACCCTGGGCAAGCCGGACAAGAAGATGGGCCAGCGCGGCACCAAGACCTGCGATGTCAACCTGGACAACGTGCGGGTGCCGGCGTCCCACATCATCGGCGGCGTACCCGGCAAGGGCTTCAAGACGGCCATGAAGGTGCTGGACCGCGGACGGCTGCACGTCTCGGCCCTGGCTTGCGGCATGGCCCAGCGCATCCTGAACGAGTCTGTCGCCTATGCCCAGGAGCGCAAACAGTTCGGGCAACGCATCGGTGACTTTCAGCTGGTGCAGGCCATGCTGGCCGACAGCCAGGCCGAGCTGCTGGCGGGTTGGTCCATGGTGCAGGCGGTGGCGCAGCGCTACGACGCCAAGCCCTTTAGTGTGACCGATCCGGCGGTGAGCATGCAGGCCTCGTGCACCAAGCTCTTCACGACAGAGATGGTGGGCCGCGTGGCCGACCGTGGTGTGCAGATCCATGGCGGCGCGGGCTACATCAACGAATACAAGGTTGAGCGCTTCTACCGCGACGTTCGCCTGCTGCGACTGTATGAGGGCACGACCCAGATCCAGCAGCTCATCATTGGCAAGCAGCTGATGCGTCAAGACTGATCCGAGACCGCCATTTCGCATTCCAAACACCGGAGACACACCATGTCCAGACCACACGATCCCAGCATCAATCGTCGCCAGATCCTGACCCTGACAGCCATGACTCTGGCAGTGCCCACTTGGGCACAAACGGGTTATCCGAGCAAACCGATCACCATGCTGGTGCCTTTCCCGGCTGGTGGAACCACCGACATTCTGGGGCGTCTAGTCGGCCGCCATCTGGCCACCCGCCTCGGAGGCACCGTGGTGGTCGAAAACAAGCCAGGCGCTGGTGGCGCCGTGGGATCCGCCCTGGTAGCGAAGGCTGCGGGGGACGGTCACGCCCTGCTGATGGGAACCATTGGGACCCATGCCATCAACCAGTATCTCTACAAAAAGCTGGCCTACGATCCGTTCAAGGACTTTTCCCCAATCAGCCTGGTCGCCATGGTCCCGAACGTGCTGGTGGTTAATGCATCCTCACCAATCAAGACGGTGAAGGATCTGATCGCTGCCGCCAAGGCCGAACCTGGAAAGCTGAGCTATGCATCAGCCGGCAATGGGACCTCGATACACCTGTGCGGGGCGCTGTTCGAGCAGATGGCGCAGGTTTCCATGGCGCACGTACCCTATCGGGGGAGTGCCCCAGCCATCACGGATCTGCTGGGAGGTCAGACCACCTGCATGTTCGACAACCTGCCGTCGGCTATGCCGCACATCAGATCCGGCGCATTGCGTGCTGTAGCGGTAACGACAGTCCGGCGTTCCGCTGCGCTGCCCGATGTGCCCACCATCGCAGAGGCCGGTGTGGCGGGCTATGACGCCAGTTCATGGTTTGGAATCTGGGCACCCGCGTCGACGTCCGCAAGCCTGGTCAGCCGTCTGAATGAGGAAATCAGACAGATCCTGGCCCAGCCCGATGTCAGGCAGACATTGAAGGAGCAGGGGGCAGAAGCCGCACCCGATAGTCCGTCGCAGTTCGCAGCCTTCATCCAGGCAGAGGCTGCCAAGTGGGCGAAGGTGGTTAAAACGGCCAACGTGCAACTGGACTGAAGACATGGGAGCCCTCAGCCACATTCGGGTGCTGGACCTGACGCGGGTCCTGGCAGGCCCCTGGTGCACGCAGACGTTGGCCGACCTAGGTGCCGACGTGATCAAGATCGAACGTCCTGGCCAGGGCGACGACACACGGCAATGGGGGCCGCCCTATGCGCGCGATGCGCATGGGCAGGACACCACCGAGGCCGCGTACTACCTGGCGGTGAACCGCAACAAGCGGTCCGTCACGCTCGACATCGCCACCGCCGAGGGCCAGGACCTGGTCCGCCGCCTGGTGGCCCAATGCGATGTGCTGGTCGAGAACTTCAAGGTGGGCGACATGCAGCGTTACGGGCTCGACCACGAAAGCCTGCGCCGCGAGCACCCCGGTCTCATCTACTGCTCCATCACCGGCTTCGGCCAGACCGGTCCGTACGCGCCGCGCGCCGGCTACGACTTCATCGTGCAGGGCATGGGCGGCTTCATGAGCGTCACCGGGGAGCGCGACGGCCAGCCTGGCGCGTCGCCCCAGAAGGCCGGTGTCGCGATCGCCGACCTGTTCACCGGGGCGCACGCCACCATCGCCATCCTGGCGGCGTTGAACCACAAGGAGCGCACCGGCGAAGGCCAGCACCTGGACATCTGCCTGCTGGACACCCAGGTGGCCATGATGGCCAACATGGCCACAAACTACCTGGCCACGGGAAAGCCGCCCACGCGCTGGGGCAACGCGCACCCCAACATCGTCCCTTACCAGGTGTTCAAGGTGGCGGATGGCTGGGTCATCGTCGCCTGTGGCAACGACAGCCAGTTCCGCAAGCTGACCCAGGTCGCAGGGCAGCCGGAACTGGCCGACGACCCTCGTTTCGCCACCAACCCCGCCCGGGTGCGGCACCGCGACCAGCTGGTGCCCTTGCTGGAGGTGCTGATGCAGCAGCGCCCTCGCGACGAGTGGATCCGTCTGCTGGAAGCGGTGGGCGTGCCCTGTGGGCCCATCAACGACATGGCCGACGTGTTCCGCGACCCGCAGGTGCTGGCCCGCGACATGCGCCAGGAACTTCCCCATCCCACCGCCGGGCAGGTCAGCGTGCCGGGCAGCGCGCTCAAGCTCTCGGCCACGCCCGTGACCTACCGCAGCGCGCCGCCGCTGCTGGGCCAGCACACACAGGAAGTGCTGCAGTCGCTCGCTGCCCTGTCGGTGGACGAGCTGGACGCCTTGAAGAACCGACAGATCATCTGAACCCGTGAACCATCCCATGAGCCAGCCCTTACCGACAGCGCTTCGCGTCGAACGCATCGAACTCAATGCCCCTCCCGTCAACAGCCTGGGTATCGCGCTGCGAAGGCACATCGTCGACGCGGTGCGCGCCGCCGAGGCAGATCCCGAAGTCGCGGCGATCGTGCTCATCGGCAACGACAAAGCCTTCTCGGCTGGTGCCGACGTTTCCGAGTTCGGCACGCCGCTGCAGTTTGAAACACCCATGCTGCGCGATGTCATCGCCACCCTGGAAGGCTGCTCGAAGCCGGTGGTGGCCGCCATCTCGGGTGTCGCCCTGGGTGGTGGGCTGGAGCTGGCCCTGGGCTGCCATGCCCGCGTGGCCCTGGCATCGGCCCGCCTGGGCACGCCGGAAATCCAGCTGGGCCTGATCCCCGGTTCGGGGGCGACCCAGAAGCTGCCGCGGCTGATGGGGCCCGAGAAAGCCCTGGCGATGATGCTCTCGGGCCAGCCCCAGGCGGCCGCCGACCTCTCGGCCTCCGGCCTGCTGGACCAAGTGGTGTCGCAAGATCTGTGGGCAGCGGCCTCCGCACTGGCCCTGGCGCTGGCACAGGACGGCAAGGTCCTGCCTCGGGCACGGGACCGCAGCGTCGATGCCGCGGCCTGCCAGGCCGCGGTCGATCAGGCGTCCGCCCGCTTCAACCCGCGCCAGCGCGCCCAGCCTTCCTACCAGGCCCTGCTGGACGCGGTGCAGGCCAGCGCGCTGCCGTTCGACGCCGGCATGCAGCGCGAGCGCGAACTGTTCCTCTCGCTGATGCAGAGCGGCGAAGCCGCCGCCTTGCGCTACCAGTTCCGGGTCCAGCGCGAATCGGCCAAACTGCCAGCCCACCTTTCGGCCGAGCCCCGTGCGTTGGAGCGCGTGGCCGTCATCGGCGCCGGCACCATGGGCTCGGGCATCGCCATCGCCGCGCTGGAAGCCGGCTTGCAGGTCTGCCTGCTGGAGCAGTCGGGCGATGCGCTGGCGCGCGGTTCGGCGCGCATCGCCGAGCACTTCGCCTCGCGCGTGAAGGCCGGCAAGGTGGACTCGGCCAAAGCCGAGCGCCTGCTGGGCTGCCTGACGGCGACGCTGGAGTGGTCGGCGCTGCAGGCAACCGATGTGGTGATCGAGGCGGTTTTTGAAGACCTGGCGGTCAAGCAGTCGGTGTTCCGTCAGATCGACCAGCACGCCCGGCCGGGTGCGGTGCTGGCCACCAACACCTCGTACCTCGACATTGATGCGATTGCCTCGGCCACTGCCCGGGCCCAGGACGTGGTGGGCTTGCACTTTTTCAGTCCGGCCAACGTCATGAAGTTGCTGGAGGTGGTGCAAGGCCGCGACAGCGCGCCCGACGTCATCGCCACCGGCATGGCCCTGGGGCGCCAGCTCAAGAAGACGCCCATCCTCTGTGGCAACGCCTTCGGCTTCATTGGCAACCGCATCTACAACGCTTACCGCAAGCAGTGCGAGTTCATGCTGGAAGACGGTGCCTGGCCCGAGGACGTGGACCGCGCCCTGACCGATTTCGGCTTTGCCATGGGACCGTTTGCCGTGGCCGATCTGTCGGGGCTGGACATCGCGTGGCGCATGCGGCAGGCCAACGCGGCCTCCCGCGACCCACGGGAGCGCTATGTGCACATCCTGGACCGCCTGTGCGAGATGGGGCGCATGGGCCGCAAAACCCAGGCGGGCTATTACAGCTACGCCGACGGCAAGCCCAGCCCCGCAACCGATGAGGTGGTGCGCGAAGTCATCGTCCAGGCCGCGGCCGAGCGCGGCATCGTGCGTGTGCCGCTGGAGGCCGGCGCGATCCAGCGCCGTGCGCTGCTGGCCATGGTGAACGAGGCCGCGCTGCTGTTCAGCGAAGGTGTCGCGCACCGGGCTGGCGACATCGATGTGGTGCTGGTCAACGGCTACGGTTTTCCGTCCTGGGTGGGCGGCCCCGTGCACTGGGCCCGGACTCAGCCCCGCGCCCGTCTGGAGCAGGAGCTTGACCAGCTCATCGCAGCCAACGGCTTTGGCGCGGTGCGCGCCACGCCGGCCATGCTGGTCCGCCTGCTCGATTGAAACGTTCGAACCCATTTTTCCGCTGTTGTCCCTTTTCCTTTCTGCATTGCCATGACCATGTCCCATGCCTTCATCTGCGACGCGATCCGCACCCCGTTTGGCCGCTATGGCGGCGCCCTCAGTTCTGTCCGGGCCGACGACCTGGGCGCCGTCCCGCTGCGCGCGCTGATGGCGCGCAACCCAGGCGCGGATTGGGCCGCCGTAACCGACATCATCTTCGGCTGCGCCAACCAGGCCGGTGAAGACAACCGCAACGTGGCGCGCATGAGCGGCCTGCTCGCCGGTCTGCCGATGGAGGTGCCCGGCAGTACAGTCAACCGACTGTGCGGCTCGGGCCTGGACGCCATCGGTACCGCTGCGCGTGCCATCAAGTCAGGCGAAGCCGGGCTGATGATCGCCGGCGGTGTGGAGAGCATGAGCCGCGCCCCCTTCGTCATGCCCAAGGCCGAGAGCGCCTTCAGCCGCGCCAACGCCGTCTACGACACCACCATCGGCTGGCGCTTCGTCAACAAACTCATGAAGGCGCAGTACGGCGTGGACTCCATGCCAGAGACGGCCGAGAACGTGGCGACCGATTTCAAGGTCGAGCGTGAGGCGCAGGACCGCATGGCCCTGGCCAGCCAGATGAAGGCCGTGGCGGCGATCAAGGCTGGCCACCTGGCGCGCGAGATCTGCGCGGTGAGCATTCCGCAGAAGAAGGGCGATGCCCTGATCGTCGACACCGACGAACACCCGCGTGAGACCAGCCTGGAAGCCCTGGCCAAGCTCAAGGGCGTGGTGCGTCCGGACGGCACGGTGACCGCGGGCAACGCCAGCGGCGTCAACGATGGTGCCTGCGCACTGCTGCTGGCCGACGAGGCCACGGCGGCGAAGAACGGCCTGACGCCCAAGGCTCGTATCGTCGGCATGGCGACGGCCGGTGTGGCGCCCCGCATCATGGGCATCGGCCCGGCCCCGGCGACGCAGAAGGTGCTGGCGTTGACCGGCCTCACGCTCGAACAGCTGGACGTGATCGAACTCAACGAAGCCTTTGCCGCGCAAGGCCTGGCTGTGCTGCGCCAGCTGGGCTTGCAGGACGACGATGCACGCGTCAACGCCTGGGGTGGCGCCATCGCCCTGGGCCATCCGCTGGGCGCCAGCGGCGCGCGGCTGGCCACCACCGCCATCAACCGCCTGCACGCCACCGGCGGCCGCTACGCGCTGTGCACCATGTGCATTGGGGTGGGGCAGGGCATTGCCTTGATCATCGAACGCGTCTGAAGGGAGTCGCACCATGAGAATCCTCGTCCCCGTCAAACGTGTGGTGGACTACAACGTCAAGGTGCGCGTCAAGAGCGACGGCACCGGTGTGGACATCGCCAACGTCAAGATGAGCATGAACCCGTTTGACGAAATCGCGGTGGAAGAAGCCGTGCGCCTGAAGGAAAAGGGCGCGGCCACCGAGGTGATCGCCGTCTCCTGCGGCGTGGCCCAGTGCCAGGAAACCCTGCGCACGGCCATGGCCATCGGTGCCGACCGCGCCATCCTGGTCGAGACCGATGTCGAACTGCAGCCCCTGGCCGTGGCCAAGCTGCTCAAGGCCCTGGTGGACAAGGAACAGCCGGGTCTGGTGATCCTGGGCAAGCAGGCCATCGACGACGACGCCAACCAGACCGGCCAGATGCTGGCGGCCCTGGCCGACCTGCCGCAGGCCACCTTCGCCTCGAAAGTGGAAGTGGCCGGTGACAAAGCCAAAGTCACCCGCGAAATCGACGGCGGCCTGGAAACCCTGGAAGTGAGCCTGCCGGCTGTCGTCACCACCGACCTGCGCCTGAACGAGCCGCGTTACGTGACGCTGCCCAACATCATGAAGGCCAAGAAGAAGCCGCTGGAGACGGTCAAGCCGGCGGACCTGGGGGTGGATGTGACACCGCGCCTGAAGACGCTCAAGGTCGCCGAGCCGGCCAAGCGCGGTGCCGGCATCAAGGTTCCTGACGTGGCTGCCCTGGTGGACAAGCTGAAAAACGAAGCCAAAGTGATCTGAGGAAGAAACACCATGACCGCACTCGTCATTGCCGAACACGACAACGCCTCTATCAAAGGCGCGACCCTCAACACCGTGACCGCTGCCGCCCAGTGCGGGGGTGATGTGCACGTCCTGGTCGCCGGCCACAACGCCGGCGCCGCCGCCGCACAAGCTGCCCAGATCGCCGGCGTGGCCAAGGTGATCCACGCCGACGCCGAAGGCTTCGCCCACGGCCTGGCCGAGAACGTCGCCGCCCAGGTGCTGGCCATTGCCGGCGGCTACAGCCACATCCTGTTCCCCGCCACGGCCGGCGGCAAGAACGTGGCCCCGCGCGTGGCCGCCAAACTCGACGTTGCGCAGATCAGCGACATCACCAAGGTGATCAGCGCCGATACCTTCGAACGCCCGATCTACGCCGGCAACGCCATCGCCACCGTGCAGAGCGGTGACGCCACCAAGGTCATCACCGTGCGCACCACCGGCTTCGACCCGGCCGGCCAGGGCGGTTCCGCCGCCGTGGAAACGGTCGCGGCAGCAGCCGGCAACGGCAAGAGCGCCTACCTGGGCAGCGAGATCGCCAAGAACGACCGCCCCGAACTGACCGCCGCCAAGATCATCGTCAGCGGTGGCCGCGCGCTGGGCAGCAGCGAGAAGTTCAACGAAGTCATGACCCCGCTGGCCGACAAGCTGGGCGCGGCCATCGGCGCCAGCCGCGCGGCAGTCGATGCGGGCTACGCGCCCAACGACCTGCAGGTGGGCCAGACCGGCAAGATCGTGGCGCCGCAGCTGTACATCGCCGCGGGCATCTCCGGGGCCATCCAGCATCTGGCGGGCATGAAGGATTCGAAGGTGATCGTGGCGATCAACAAGGACCCCGAGGCCCCGATCTTCTCCGTCGCCGACTACGGCCTGGAGGCTGACCTGTTCTCAGCGGTGCCGGAACTGTCGGCTGCACTCTGAAAGCGCCTGCCCCTGAACGACAAGGGCGCCCACGGGGCGCCCTTTGTGTGTGGTGGGCGAGGCTCAGTCCAGAGACCAGGTGGCCGTCATTTCCGGGCGCTGGCCGTAGGTGGCGTACCAGTCGGCCACGTGGGGATGCCGCTCTCGCCAGCCCCAGTCGGCAAAGCGCAGGTCCAGGTACCACAGCGCACAACCCGGGGTCTCCTCGTTTTCAGTGCAATAAGTGACGGTACGCAAAGCTAGCACTGGCGCGGGGGTGGTCTGGGTAGACCGTTGATTTCATTGACTTTCCTGTTCGCTTTGTAAACGGGTATGGTGGCCTCCCACTTTTGAGGT
>JAUXNG010000005.1 GCA_030682835.1 Hydrogenophaga sp.
AAGGCCGGCAAGATCAACGAGTTCTCGGGCCGCATTCTGGAAATCGAAGGTCTGCCCAACCTCAAGGTCGAACAGGCGTTTGAGCTCTCCGACGCGTCGGCCGAGCGCTCCGCCGCCGGTTGCACCATCAAGCTCAACCCCGAGCCGATCAAGGAATACCTCACCAGCAACATCGTGCTGATGAAGAACATGATCGCCGACGGTTACGCCGATGCACGCACCCTGCAGCGCCGCATCGAAAAAGTCGAAGACTGGCTGGCCAACCCCAACCTGCTCGAAGCCGACAAGGACGCTGAATACGCGCACGTCATCGAGATCGACCTGGCCGACATCAAGGAACCCATCCTGTGCTGCCCGAACGACCCGGACGACGCCAAGTTCCTGTCTGACGTGGCCGGCACCAAGATCGATGAAGCCTTCATCGGCTCGTGCATGACCAACATCGGCCACTTCCGCGCGGCGGCCAAGCTGCTGGGCGGCCAGCGCGACATCCCGGTCAAGCTGTGGGTGGCACCACCGACCAAGATGGATGAGAGCGAGTTGATCAAGGAAGGCCACTACGCCAGCTTCGGCGCGGCCGGTGCCCGCACCGAAATGCCCGGCTGCTCGCTGTGCATGGGCAACCAGGCGCAGGTGCGTGAAGGCGCCACGGTCGTGTCCACCAGCACCCGCAACTTCCCCAACCGCCTGGGCAAGAACACCAATGTGTACCTGGCCTCGGCGGAGCTGGCGGCGATTGCGTCCAAGCTGGGCCACATCCCCACCGTGGCCGAGTACCACGAGGCCATGGGCATCGTGAACAAGAACGGCGCGGCGATCTACCAGTACCTGAACTTCGACCAGATCGAGGAGTACGTGGAGAACGCGAAGGAAGCGACGGCCTGAGCCTGCGCTCAGAACCCATGAAGAACGGCCCTGCGGGGCCGTTTTTTGTTGGGATATTCAGTAAGGGGTGGTGCCGTCGTTTTTTCCTGGCGATCCGGCTGCGCCGCTCAGCTGCGCACCGTCTCCAGCCATGCGCCCAACGCCAGCAAGGACGCATCACCGTCACGGCGGGCCACCACCTGCAGGGCGCCGGCCAGGCCGTCGATGCGCCCCCACGGTATGGAGAGCGCCGGCACGCCCGCAAAGCTGAACGGGAGTGTCTGGCCGAGCACCACCTCGCGCACCGTCAGCCGGCCGCCTTCCACGTCCACCTCGGTCTGTCCGCGCAGCGGTGCCGGCACGGCGGTGGTGGGGGTCAGCAGCGCATCACAGCCAGCCAGGATCGCATCGAGTTCGCGCTGCACGGCTTCGCGCTCGTGCATGGCGAGCAGGTAGGCCTGTGCGCTCACCTCCAGTCCCGCCCGCAGGGGTAGCAGCGCCTGCTCGGAGAAACCCTCACCACCAGCTGCCAGCGCCTCGCGGTGCACGAACGCCGCTTCGGCTCGCACAATCGTCGTGTAGGGACCCATGGACCCGGGCATCAGTGGCGTCGGCACGTCAATGATGTCGGCGCACTCACGCAATGTGGCGAGGAGTTGTTCGAACCACTCGCGCGTCGCCGGGGACAGCCGCCCGTCCAGCCAGTTGCGTGGCACCGCCAGCCGTGGGCGGCGCGGCAGCGCCGCATGCGCCAGCTTGCGGCCCGACATCACCTCGTGCAGCAGCGCGGCATCGGCAACGCTGCGGGCAAGCGGCCCCGGATGGTCGCAGGTCCAGGACAGCGGCAGCGCGCCGGCGAGCGGTATCGCGCCGAAGCTGGGCTTGAATCCGACGACGCCGCAGAACGCGGCTGGAATGCGCACCGACCCGCCGGTGTCGCTGCCGATGCTTGCAACGCCGATGCCCGTGGCCACCGTGACACCCGAGCCACCTGAAGAGCCGCCGGCCTGGCGCGACGGGTCTTGCGGGTTGCAGACATCACCCGTCCACACGTTTTCGCCAGTGGCGCCCAGTGCTATTTCGTGCATGTTGGTCTTGGCGAAAAGCAGGGCTCCCGCTTGCCTCAGGCGGGCCACCAACGCTGCCTCATCCCCCAGGGGTGGCAGACGCGCTCGCGTACCACCACCGGTCGGCATCCCTTCAACCACGTAGAGGTCTTTGATCGCCACCGGGATCCCGTGCAGCGGGCCGCGCAGTCTGCCACCGGCGGCCTCCTTGTCCAGCACGTCGGCATCGCGCCGGGCACTGTCCCAGTCGACCCAGGCAATGGCGTTGAGCGACGCGACGCGCTGCGATGCCTCGAAAGCCTGGTCGAGCAGTGTGCGCGCTCCACCCCTGCTTGAGGTCATTGCACTGACCAGCTTGACGATGCCTGTGCTTGGCACGCTCCACGAGGGGTTCGGGGCGGAGGGGCTCGATGCGTGGTTCATGGCAGTTTCGGCAGTGGGTTGATCGCGTCGTGACTGTCGTCACTTTGAATATGACCGCTTCCTGCACGGTGCAAGTGGAGGCGCAGCGGTGGATGTGCGTAACGTAGAGAGAACTCTGGCGCCCTGATCGCTTGCTCGCTAGAGGGATGGGTGAAGTGTTGCCCACGCACCGTGCCAGTCAGGTGCAACCGGTCATCGTCTGCCACCCCTCCCAGCTGTCGCGCGCGATGGCGAACTTGCGTGTGCTGGTGCTCCACGAACCGCCCTCGGCCATGGCTTGCGAGAATCCGGGGCCGTCGGTGACGCGCGTGCCGCCGACCAGCGTGACGCCGCGTTCGAAAAGGGCGTCGGGCCAGAGCCCGGCCGAAGGGCCGATGACGGCGAAGCGTGTGGCCGCCGGGGCGGCGGCGAGCATGGCGTCCAGCGTGTCGTTGAGCAGCATGGTCGAGGTTCCGACGACGGCGTTGCACGAGGCCAGCAGCCCGCGGTCCAGCCCGATGGTGACACCGGGGAAGCGCTCCTGCTGGCGCATCACCATGGCCTCGTCCATTTCCACCACCGACAGCCGCCCGCCGGCCTCGGCCACGCGTCGGACCAGGGGCGGGAAAAAGCCGATCATGCCTAGGTGGTCCTGGGCCGTGAGCGCGATGTCGCCCAGCGAGTTGCCTGCTGGTGGGGGCTCGTAGCCGATGCGGCGCCAGACCGAGTCGGTCATGGCATTGATGGCCGCGAGTGCCAGCGCACGCTCCACCGCGTGACCATCCACCAGCCGACGGGCCAGCGCCATGGGGTCGGCACCCGAGAGGGGCAGGTCGCGGTTTTCTTTGGCCGCCAGCAGCGCGTCCAGCGTGTGGTTGAGCAGCACGTAGGAGAGACCGAAGGCGCCGTCGTCGAGTTCGATGGCGCAGAACTCGGCATCGTGCTGGCCGGCTGCCGTGTCGCGGTGGGGCAGGTGCAGGCGCCGCACGAGGGGAGTCGGCCACAGGGCTTCGATCGCCTGCAGCTGTTGTGTGAGAGCCTGTGCAAGGGGCAGGCTGGCGCGGGCGGAGGGGGTGTGCATGAAGCACATGGTAGCGGTGGTCTTCCCGTTTCCTCTGCGGATGAGCTGTATGCCAGCGCACAGACGACCGTGTGTCGGCGGCTTAGGCTGACGCTTCCGGGTTTGGGCACCACGTTCCCGGCGTGGGAGTCATTTTTGCCCAGTGGGCGAGCGATCTCGTGGTGCCGGCAGGCACCGAACCCACTCAACCACCAGGAACACGCATGAAACACCCGATTGCTTTGATGGCCCTGGCCGCCACCCTCGGGCTGGCTGCTTGTGGCCGCGATGACGCGTCCGGCAACAGCTCGTCCAGTCTGCCGCAGACAGGGATATCGGGCTCATCCGGTACGGTGAACACGCCGGGCACGGAGCCAGGGTCCGATGCGGCGAGGTCATCAGGTTCTTCCACCACCCCAGGAGCCGGGGGTGTGCCCGGCGTGCCCATCGAGCCCAGCAGTGCGGGCAGCACGGGCGACAGCGGAAGCCTGGGTCGCCCCCCACCCACCGGCATTTTCGGCGGTAGCACGGGGAGTGGCTCCTCGGGCGACGCAGGTGCCGTCATGAATCCGTCGACTCCAAGCACCGCAACCGGCACCACCTCGACCACACCCTCTCAGTGACGCCCGGGTGCCCCTTCAGGTGGGTACCGGGTCGCGGCTGCTGGCCACCATGACGCCGACAGGGTGAGCCGCCAGTGCAAGAATGCATCGAATGTCTTCAACCACTTGAGGAGCCTCCATGGAACACCGAGTGGCAGCCAGCGCGCTGTCGACCAACCATCCGTTCGCCAGCACGGTCAAGACGTTTCACACTTCGTCAGGCATTCACGGTCAGTTTTACTCGCTGCCCGCGCTGGCGCAACAGTTTCCCAACATCGACCGCCTGCCAGTCTCGCTGCGGATCGTGCTGGAGAGCGTGCTGCGCCACTGCGACGGCGAGCGCATCACCCCTGCACACGTGGCCGAGCTGGCGGGCTGGCAGCCGCAGGGCGAGCGCACCGAAGAGATACCGTTCACGGTGGCTCGCGTGGTCTTGCAGGATTTCACGGGTGTCCCGCTGCTGGCCGACCTCGCCGCGATGCGCAGTGTGGCCGAGCGGCTGGGCAAGGACCCGAAAAAGATCGAGCCGCTGGTGCCGGTGGACCTGGTGGTGGACCATTCCGTCATGGTCGACCATTACGGCAGCCCGCAGGCCATGGACCTGAACATGAAGCTCGAATTCCAGCGCAACCGCGAGCGCTACGAATTCATGAAATGGGGCATGCAGGCCTTTGACACGTTTGGTCTGGTGCCGCCCGGCTTCGGCATCGTGCACCAGGTGAACCTGGAATTCCTGGCGCGCGGGGTGCACTGCAAGGACGGCGTTTATTACCCCGACTCGCTGGTGGGTACCGACAGCCACACCACCATGATCAACGGCATTGGTGTGGTGGGCTGGGGCGTGGGCGGCATCGAAGGCGAGGCGGCGATGCTGGGCCAGCCGGTGTATTTCCTCACCCCCGACGTGGTGGGCTTCGAGCTCACCGGGCGTCTGCGCGAAGGCGTGACCGCGACCGATCTGGTGCTCACCGTGACCGAAATCCTGCGGCAGCACAAGGTGGTGGGTAAGTTTGTCGAGTTCTTCGGCGAAGGCACGGCCTCACTGGCGCTGCCCGACCGCGCCACCATCGCCAACATGGCGCCCGAGTACGGTGCCACCATGGGCTTCTTCCCGGTGGACGACAAGACACTGGACTATTTCCGCGGTACCGGCCGCACCTCCGGCGAGATTGAAGCGCTCGAATCCTATTTCCGTGCCCAGGGCATGTTCGGTGTGCCGGGCGCGCCGGGTTCGTCGATTGGTGCCAGCGACATCGCCTATTCGCACCGCGTGTGCCTCGACCTGGGCGAAGTCACCCCCAGCCTGGCCGGACCCAAGCGGCCGCAGGACCGCATCGAGCTGGGCCAGGTGGCCAGGCAGTTCACCAGCCTGTTCAGCAAGCCGGGGTCCGAAAACGGTTTCAACCAGCCGGCGGAGATGCTGAGCACCCGCTACCAGCCGGGCAGCGAAGACGAAGTGGGTTCCAAGACCACGCCGTCCACCGACGAAGAGGAGCGGCCAGCGCCCACCGGCGTGCCGCGGTTCGAGGCGGAAATGGTGGCCAACAAGCCTGCCCACGACATCGCCAAGGAAGAGTCGCCGTCCAAGGCGCTGCCCAAGGTCAGCACCATCACCATCGGCAATGGCGATGTGTTGATCGCCGCCATCACCAGCTGCACCAACACCTCCAACCCCGGCGTGCTGCTGGCCGCTGGCCTGCTGGCCAAAAAGGCGGTGGAAGCCGGGCTGAAGGTGAAGCCGCACGTCAAGACCTCGCTGGCGCCCGGCTCTCGCATGGTCACCGAATACCTGCGCGAGGCGGGGCTGCTGCCCTACCTGGAGCAGCTGGGTTTTTCGCTCGTTGGCTACGGCTGCACCACCTGCATCGGCAACTCGGGCGACCTCAGCGCCGAGCTCAACGAGGTGATCACCAGCAACGACCTGATCTGTGCGGCCGTGCTGTCGGGCAACCGCAATTTCGAGGCCCGCATCCACCCGAACATCAAAGCCAATTTCCTGGCCAGCCCGCCGCTGGTGGTGGCCTACGCCATTGCAGGCACGGTACTGACCGATCTGATGACCGAACCGGTGGGCAAGGGGCACGATGGGCGGGAGGTGTTTCTGGGCGACATCTGGCCGAGCAGCGACGAGGTGCACGCACTCATGTCCACGGCCATGAACGGCCGCGCCTACCGCGAGAACTACGAACGCGTGAAAAGTGCGCCCGGTGCGCTGTGGGAGCGCATCGAGGGCGTCAGCGGCAACACCTACAACTGGCCCACCAGCACCTACATTGCCGAGCCGCCTTTCTTTGAAGACTTTGAACTGGCCGAGCCGCCCCGGCAGGCCCCGGCCGTGCGCGGCGCCCGCATCATGGCCCTGTTTGGCGACTCGATCACCACCGACCACATCTCGCCGGCCGGCTCCATTGCCGAGCAGTCGCCCGCCGGGCAGTGGCTGCGGCAGCACGACGTGCTCAAGCCGGACTTCAACAGCTACGGTGCGCGGCGCGGCCACCACGACGTGATGATGCGCGGCACCTTCGCCAACGTGCGCATCAAAAACCTCATGCTGCCGTCGACCGCCGACGGCTCCCGCCCCGAGGGCGGCTGGACGCTGTACCAGGGCGACGGGGAGGGGGCCGGCGAGCGCCTGTCCATTTTCGATGCCGCCATGCGCTACCAGGCCGCCGGCGTGCCCACGGTGATCTTCGCGGGCGAGGAATACGGCACCGGCTCCAGCCGCGACTGGGCAGCCAAGGGCACCCAGTTGCTGGGCATCCGGGCCGTGGTCGCGCGCAGTTTCGAGCGCATCCACCGCTCCAACCTGGTGGGCATGGGCGTGCTGCCGCTGCAGTTCAAGGCCGGTGACTCCTGGGCGAGCCTGGGCCTGACCGGGAATGAAACCATTGATGTGCTGCCACACCCCGACCTGCAGCCGCGCAGCGACGCCACGCTGGTGATCACCCGGGCGGACGGCGAGCGGCAAGAGGTGAAGGTGACGCTGCGCATCGACACACCGGTGGAAGTGAACTACTACCGCTCGGGGGGAATCCTCCCCTACGTGCTCAGGCAATTGTTGACTGCTTGAGCGGTTCCGCGCAACGCGGCATGATGTGACCGATCTATTGCCCCGGCGTGCCTCGCCGGACCCTGGCCCCGCCGACCACCATGCCTTCTGGGGAGTCGATCATGCGAAAGCCCGCCCTTTACAGCCAGACGGTTCGCCGTGAGCCCGCGGTCGGGCCGCGTGCACCACAAGGGGAGCAGGCAAGGCCCGCGGCGCCTGCTGAGGCGCAAGACACAGTGCCTGCAAGAGGCGCTGGCTGGCGCAGCAGCCTGTCGCGCGCTGCGGTGAACCCCCGGGTGATGTGGGCAGCCCTTGCGCTTCTGGCGGCCCTGCTGCTGGCCAGCACGCTGGCCCCGCGACCGGGCGGCAACCGCTCTCTCTCCCAAGCCGACATCGACGCGGCCGTGCTGCGTACCCTCACCACCCAGAACATCCCATCGGCGGCAGCGCGCGCGGCCGAGAAGATCCGCCCGTCGGTCGTGCGCGTGATGTCCTACGTGCGAACGCCCGGCGGTGCCGAGGTGCAGCACGGTGTGGGCACCGGCGTGGTGATCGTGGACAAAGGCATCATCCTCACCAACCTGCATGTGGTGCAGGGCGGCGGCAAGATCCAGGTGATGTTTTCCGACGGCTCCGAATCGGAGGCCACCGTGACCGGCGTGCAGGTCGAGAACGACCTGGCGGTGCTGCAGGCCCACACCATTCCGGACGACCTGCACGCCGCCACGCTGCGCGGCACCGGCGACCTGGTGCCGGGCGACCAGGTGGTGGCGGTGGGCTTTCCCTTCGGCATCGGGCCGTCCACCTCGTCGGGCGTCATCTCGGGGCTGGGACGCTCCTTCCGCTCGCCCGAGGGTGAGCAGGAAATCGGTAACCTGATCCAGTTCGACGCCGCGGCCAACCCCGGCAATTCGGGCGGCCCGCTGGCCACCATGGACGGCGAGGTGGTGGGCATCGTCACCGGCATCCTGAACCCCACCAGCCACCGCACCTTTGTCGGCATCGGTTTTGCCGTGCCCATCGAGAGCGCTGCAAGCGCCGCAGGTCTTCCGCCGTTCTAGAGATGAGCACCCCCTGCGCCGCTTCGCGTCTTCCCCCTCTCTCGCCTTCGGCGGGAGGGGGACCGCACCCACGGCCTGTCCTGAGCTTGTCGAAGGGCAGTTCCGTGGTGCGACTGTGTGAACACCCTTCTGGCCCCCACCCGGCCTTTGTCTGAACGATCAGGAGTGCATATGAACCACAGCGATACGCCCGACACCGCCCAGCTGATGGAGCAGATCCTCTACGAGGTGAAGCGGGTGGTGGTCGGGCAGGACCGGTTCCTGGAGCGCGTCATGGTGGCCATGCTGGCGCAGGGGCACCTGCTGGTGGAGGGCGTGCCGGGGCTGGCGAAGACGCTCACGGTGAAGACGCTGGCCGACGTGGTGCAGGGGCGCTTCCGCCGCATCCAGTTCACGCCCGACCTGGTGCCGGCCGATCTGGTGGGCACGCGCATCTACAACCAGAAGACGGGCGACTTCAGCACCTCGCTCGGGCCGGTGTTTGCCAACCTGCTGCTGGCCGACGAGATCAACCGCGCGCCGGCCAAGGTACAAAGCGCGCTGCTCGAGGTGATGCAGGAGCGGCAGGTGACGATTGCCGGCGAATCGCACAAGGTGCCCAGCCCTTTCCTGGTGATGGCGACGCAGAACCCGATCGAGACCGAGGGCACCTACCCGCTGCCCGAGGCGCAGGTGGACCGTTTCATGATGAAGGTGCTGGTGGACTACCCGACCGATGAAGAAGAGTTCGTCATCGTCGAACGCGTCACCGGCCCGGCCGTACAGGTCAACGCGGTGGCCACCACCGATCAGCTGGCTGCCCTGCAGACGCAGTGCCGCGCGGTGTACGTGGACCCGTCACTGGTGCAGTACGCGGTGAAGCTGGTGTCGGCCACCCGCACCCCCGAGCGCCACGGCCTGAAGGACATGGGCCGCCTCATCACCTACGGCGCCAGCCCGCGAGCCACCATCGGCCTGGTGGAAGGGGCGCGGGCGCTGGCCATGCTGCGCGGGCGCAGCTACGCACTGCCCGAAGACATGAGCGACCTGGTGCCCGACGTGCTGCGCCACCGCATCGTGCTGTCCTATGAAGGCCTGTCGGAAGGCCTGAGCGGCGAAACCATCGTCGAGCGCATCATGGCTGCGGTGAAGCCGCCGGCCCGGCCGCTGGAACACGAACAAAAAGCAGCCTGAACCCGCCCACCCCCGAGCCCGCCATGCTCTTCGGCCTCTTCAAGTCCCGCCCGGCGCCCCCTCCCGCGGCGCCGCCACCCGCTCCGGTGGAGAAGGCCGACACCCTCCTGCGCCGCCTGGAGTGGACCGTGATCCGCCGGCTCGACGGTCTGCTGCAGGGCGACTACCGCACGCTCATGCGCGGCAGCGGCCTGGATCTGGCCGATCTGCGCGAGTACCAGCACCACGACGACGTGCGCCACATCGACTGGAACGTGACGGCGCGGCTGCAGCAGCCCCATGTGCGCGTGTTCACCGAAGACCGCGAGATGGCGGCCTGGTTTCTGCTGGACCTCAGCCCCTCGGTGGACTTCGGTTCCGGCGATCAGCGCAAGAGCGGCGTGCTGCGCGAAGTGGTGGCCGTGCTGGCGCGGCTGCTCACGCGCCACGGCAACCGCGTGGGGGCGGTGCTTTATGGCTCGCGGGGCGTGCCCGAGGTGGACGCGGTGCTGCCCGCGCGCGGCGGGCGGGCGCATCTGCTGCGGCTCATTCACCTGATCCAGCAACCGCCGGTCCCACCTGCGCGCGCGGCGGACCTGAAGAACGGCCCGACCCGCCTGGCCGATCTGCTGAGCGCCGCGGTGCACACGGTGCGCCAGCGCTCGACCGTGTTCGTGGTGTCGGACTTCATCAGCGAGCCCGGCTGGGAGCAACCGCTGGGCGAACTGGCCCGCCGGCACGACGTGGTGGCGGTGCGCCTGCTCGACCCGCTGGAGCTGGAGCTGCCCGACCTCGGGCTCATTCCCATACGCGACGCCGAAACTGGCGAGCAGGTGCTGGTGGACACGCACGACGCCGGTTTTCGCCAGCGCTTCGCCCGCATCGCCGCGCAGCGCGAAGCTCAGCTGCGCGAGTCGCTTGGGCGCGCCGGGGTGGACACGCTGGAGCTGTCCACCGACGACGACCTGGCCGACGCCGTGCTGCGCTTCACCGACCTGCGCAAGCGCCGCTCCCGCCAGGGCCGCGAGAGCGACCGCGCCCCGCTGGGCGCGCACCTGGCCCTGGCCAGCGCCCCTTCAGGAGCACGAACATGAATTGGCCCGTCACCTTCCTCTGGCCGCAGTTTCTCTGGCTGCTGCTGACCCTGCCGCTGCTGGTGCTGCTCTACCTCTGGCTGCTGGGTCGAAGACGGCAGGCCGCGCTGCGCTTTGCCAGCCTGTCCATCGTGCGCGAAGCCATGGGCAGCGGTCCCGGTTGGCGGCGCCACATACCGCCTGTGCTGCTCTTGCTGGCCATTGCCGCCATGCTGCTGGCCTCGGCGCGGCCCATGGCCACCATCGTGCTGCCGTCGCAGCAGCAGACCATCATCCTGGCCATGGACGTGTCGGGCAGCATGCGCGCCACCGATGTCGAGCCCAACCGGCTGGTAGCGTCGCAGAACGCAGCCAAGGCCTTCCTGGCCGAGCTGCCCCGCCATGTGCGCGTGGGCATCGTCGCGTTCGCGGGGTCGGCGCAGGTGGTGCAGCCGGTCACGCTCAGCCGCGAAGACCTGGTCGCCGCCATCGACAAGTTCCAGCTGCAGCGGGCCACCGCCATCGGCAGCGCCATCGTGGTGGCCCTTGGCGAACTGTTTCCCGGCGAGGGCATCGATCTGGCGAACATGACCTACGGGCGTCAGAGCGACCCCTTCGGCGCGCAGGGCCGCTCGCTGGACCAGCCGCGTGAAGACCGCAAACCCTTTGAGCCGGTGGCGCCGGGCTCGTACACCTCGGCTTCCATCATTTTGCTCACCGACGGCCAGCGCACCACCGGCGTCGACACGGCCGAGGCGGCCAAGCTCGCGGCTGACCGGGGCGTGCGTGTGTACACGGTGGGTGTGGGCACGGTCGATGGTGAAGTGATAGGGTTCGAGGGCTGGTCCATGCGCGTGCGCCTGGACGAAGAAACCCTGAAGTCCGTGGCTAACACCACCCAGGCCGAGTACTTTTACGCCGGCACCGCCGAGAACCTGAAGCAGGTGTACGAATCGCTCAGCACGCGGCTGACGGTGGAAAAAAAGGAAACCGAAATCTCGGGCCTGCTGGCGCTGGTGGCCTCCATCCTGTCGCTGCTGGCCGCCGGGCTCTCGCTGCTGTGGTTCAACCGGTTGATCTAGATGAGCCACCCCCGCCGCGCTGCGCGCGACCCCCTCAAGGGGGCGGCACCTGCGGGCCGGGAGACCCGGACCCGCGGTGCCCCCGGCGGAGCGTGGTCTCCGGCTGGACCATCGATGAAACACCCCCGCCGCGCTGCGCGCACGGGCGGCCGCGAGACGCAGCCGCTCTTCGGTCGGTCCGGGCATGCGCAGGCAGGCCCGGAGCCGCGTCCCTCAGCCCCCTCAAGGGGGCGGCACCTGCGTGCCGGGAGATTCGGACCCGCGGCGTCCCCGGGCGGAGCGTGGTCTGAGGCAGGGCCTTCTCATGCGCAGAGGTGACATCAATCGTGCGGCGCTTGCCCTGCGTCAAGGCAGGGTCGCCACCCACGGGCACAATCCCGCGCATGAAACGAGAAGTCTTGGTGGCGGGGGGCGGCATCGGTGGGCTGGCATGTGCGCTGGCGCTTGGCCGTGCCGGGGTGGCGGTGGATCTGCTGGAGCAGGCGAATGCCTGGGGCGAAGTGGGCGCGGGGTTGCAGTTGGGCCCGAACGCCGTGCGTGTGCTGGACGACTGGGGACTGCTGGGCACGCTGCGTGAGTGCGCCGCGTTTCCTGACGATCTGCATGTGCGCGACGCACACAGTGCTGCCACGCTGGGCACGCTGAGGCTGGGTGAGCGTGCCACCGCCCGTTACGGCCAGCCCTATGCCACGGTGCACCGGGCCGATCTGCATGCGCTGCTCTTGCGCGCCGTGCAGGCCGAAGCCAGCGTGCGCCTGCACACGGGCACTCGCGTGGCGTCGTGCGAAGCCACCGCCGAGTGGGTGCGCGTCACCTGCGAAAACGAAGACCGCTTCGAAGGCGACGCACTGATCGGCTGCGACGGCCTGTGGAGCCGCGTGCGCACCCAGCTGCTGGGCACCCAGCCGGTGCGCGTGAGCGGGCACCTGGCCTACCGCGGCATGGTGCGCAGCGCCGATCTGCCACCGCACCTGCGCCAGAACCGCGTCACGGCCTGGCTGGGACCACGCTTGCACGTGGTGCACTACCCCGTGCGCGGGGGTGCGTGGTTCAACGTGGTGGCGGTGGTGCACGGTGTGCTCGGCCAAGGCCACGGCGGGCCACCCGGCAGCGATCCGCAGAGCTGGAGCCACGAAGCCCAGGCCGCCGATCTGCGCCGGGCGCTCGGCCCGGCCTGCGCCGAACTCATGGCCATGCTCGACGCCGTGCCCGGCTGGAAGCTCTGGGCGCTGAACGACCGTGCGCCGATGCAGGGCGCCCACGAACAGGCGCAGGGCCGCATCGGCCTGCTGGGTGATGCGGCCCACCCGCTGCGGCCCTACCTGGCGCAGGGTGCGGCCATGGCACTGGAAGACGCCTGGACCATCGGCCGCCTGCGCCAGCAATCCACCGGCGTGGTGGACTGGCCCGGCCTGCTCGACCGCTATGCGCGAACGCGCTGGCAGCGCAACGCCCGGGTGCAGACCCGCTCGGCCCGCAACGGCAGCATCTTCCACGCCACCGGTGCGGTTCGCCTGGGGCGCAACATGGCCATGGCCTCGCTGGGGGAGCACCTGCTGGACAATCCCTGGCTCTACAGCGGCCCGCCCGCGCCTCTTGGCGCGGCCTGAGCTTTCTTCACTCCAACACGAGACACGCGCACCATGAACCCTCACGACACCGCCGCCCCCGACATGCCTTCCCGCCGCCACGTCATCGCCGCCGCTTCGGCCCTGACCGCCGCCCTGGTGTGGCCCCAGGCGCAGGCACAGGCCACCTGGCCCAGCCGCCCGCTGAAGATCGTGGTGGGCTTCCCCGGCGGATCGTCGCCCGATTTGATGGCCCGCGCGCTGGCAGAGCCCCTGGCCGCGGCCCTCGGCCAGCCGGTGGTGGTGGAGAACCGGCCCGGTGCCGGCGGCAACATCGCGGCCAGCGCGGTGGCGCGTGCCACCGACGACCACACCATCGGCCTGATGATCAACGGCAACATGACGATCGCCAAGATCCTCAACCCCGCCACACCCTACGATCCGCTGACCGACCTCACGCCGGTCTCACTGCTGGCGGTGGCGCCCCTGGTGCTGACAGTGCCGGTGAGCGTCACGGCCAGCGGGGCCGACTTCTTCCGTGTGGCGCGGGAAGCCGGCGACCGCTGGAACTACGGCACGCCGGGCGTGGGCACCGTGGCCCACCTGGGCATGGAACTGCTCAAGGGCCATGCCGGCCTGGGAACCGTGCACGTGCCCTACCCGGGCAACCCGCAGGTGATCGCCGCCATGCTGAGCGACCAGCTGCAGATGGCGCTGCTGCCACCCGGACTGGCCATGGCGCAGGTACGGGCCGGCAAGCTGCGCGCCGTCGGCGTCACATCCCGTGGCCGCAGCAGCGTGGTGCCCGAGCTGCCGAGCCTGGCCGAGCTGGGTGTGCGCGACATGCAGATGGAGATCTGGAACGCGGTGGCAGCGCCCAACAGCCTGCCCAAGGCGCACGTCAACCGGCTGGCCGTGGTGCTGACCGAGATCGTGCGCCGGCCCGAGATTCGCCAGAACATCCTGAACCAGGGCTGGCAGGTGGCCGGCACGGCGCCCGAGGGTCTGGCCAAGCGCGTGCAGGTCGACACGGCGGCCATGTCCGACGTGATCCAGCGCAACAACATCCGACCGAACTGAACCAGAGGGGCGGGGCCTCAGCGCGCCGCCGCCAGAGTGCCGGCCCCGGTCTTGATCGGCATGATGTGCACCAGCCGCAGATCCAGGCAAAGCGTGAGCCGCTCGCCGGCGGCGTAGCGTCGGGGTTGCGGGCCGGTCAGCATGAGCTGAAAGCCGGCGCGTGGGCCGCTCAGGCCTTGCAGGCGCAGCAGCCACACGTCACCCAGGTGGCGCAGCGTGAGCACCTCCACCGGGATCGACAGGCCCGAGGCTGGCCCGGGCAGCTGGGCGCCATCGCAGAGCTGCAGCGCCTCGCCCGGCACCACCCAGGCCACGGCCTGCCCGTGTTCGATGCGGCCTTTGTCCCGCACCGCCAGGCGCAGCGCGTCGGCACCACGGCCCCATTGCAGCCAGCCGGTGCCGGCGGGGCTCTGGTCATCCGGTCCGAGCCACACGCCGTCGAAACGGTTGGCGATGCCCACGATGTCGGCCACGCGGGCGTTGCGCGGGGTGCGGTGCAATGCGTCGGCCCGGCCCTGCTGCAGCACCACGCCTTCGGCCATCACCACCAGCTCATCCGCCAGCAACCGGGCCTCGTTCAGGTCGTGCGTGACCAGCACCATGGGCACGGCAATGTCTTCGCGCAGCTCCGCCAGCAGGGCGTAGAGCGTCTGGCGATTGGTCTGGTCCACCGCGGAAAAAGGCTCGTCCAGCAGCAGCACGGCGGGTTGCCGCACCAGCGCGCGCGCCACGGCCACGCGCTGCTGCTGGCCGCCCGAGAGCTGGGCCGGTCGGCGCTGCATCTGTTCGGCCGACAGGCCCACGCGCGCCAGCATCTCGCGCGCCTGCACCAGCCGCTGCGGGCCGCGCAGCGGCAGTGCCACGTTCTCAAGCGCGTTCATGTGCGGCATGAGCGCGTAGTCCTGGAACACCACGCCCACGTTGCGCTGCTGGGGTGGCACGAACACGTTCTGCACCGTGTCGCACCAGCAGGCGTCGCCCACGCTGATGCGGGCGTTGTGCGGGCGCATCAGCCCGGCAATGGCCCGCAGCAGCGAGGTCTTGCCGGCGCCCGACGGCCCGACCAGCGCCACCAGCTGACCGGGCTCGCAGGTGAAGGCGCCGGCCAGCGGCATGGGGCGGCTCTGGTCGATGCTCATGCGCAGGCTCATGGCGTGGACTCCCGGGCCATGGGCGCGCGGCCCGGCCGCCGGCTGGCCAGCAGCGAGGCGGCGATGGCCACCAGCGAAATCAGCAGCAAGGTGAGCGACATCAGGTGCGCGCCACGGGTATCAAAGGCCTGCACGCGGTCGTAGATGGCGATCGCGATGGTCTGCGTCTCACCCGGGATGCTGCCGCCCACCATCAGCACCACACCGAATTCGCCCAGCGTGTGGGCAAAGGTCATCACCGCGGCCGACATGATGCCGGGCCACACCAGCGGCAGGTCCACCCGCGTGAAGCGCTCCCAGCTGGACAGGCCGCACACCAGCGCGGCTTCGTGCAGGCTGGGGGGCACGTTCTCGTACGCACGCTGCAGCGGCTGCAAGGCGAACGGGATGTTAAATATCAGCGAGGCGATGAGCAGGCCAGTGAAGCTGAAGGTGAGCTGCACGCCAAAGAGCTGCTGTGCCCACTGGCCCAGCGGCGACGCGTTGCCCATGCCCACCAGCAGGTAATAACCCAGCACGGTGGGCGGCAGCACCAGCGGCAGCAGCATGGCCGCTTCTACCCAGATCTTCCAGCGCGCCGGGGTGCGCGCGATCCAGCGCCCCAGCCACAGGCCCAAAGGCAGCAGCAGCGCCACCGTGGCGGCGGCCAGCTTGAGCGAGAGGGAAAGGGCGGTCCAGTCCACGCGCTCAGCGACTCATGGCGTGCGGCCGGCGGGGCTGTCGGGCAGGCTGAAGCCGTAGCGGCGCAGCACCGCCTGCGCCGCCGGCGCCTTCAGGTAGGCGTAAAACGCGCGGGCGGTGGCATCAGCGCCCTGCAGCAACACCATGCGCTGGTTCAGGGGCTGGTGCCAGGCCTCTGGGATCAGCGCAAAGCTGCCTTGCGCGGCTACGGCCGGCGCCAGGGCCAGCGAATACGCCACGATGCCGCCCTGCGTGCTGCCCGAGGTGGCGAACTGCGCAGCCTGCGAAATGTTTTCGCCCAGCACCAGCCGAGGCTGGATCTGCTGCCAGAGGCCGGCGTGTTGGAGCGCTTCCATGGCGCGTGTGCCATACGGCGCGTGCTCGGGGTTGGCGATGGCGAATTTCTGCAGCCGGCCGTCTTTCAGCGCCAGGGCGAGATCGCGCAATTCGCCGTCGGCCTTCAGCGGCGAGCCCTTGGGCACCATCAGACCGATGCGTCCCACGGCGTAGCGGTGGCCACGGTCCAGCGTCTTGCCGGCATCGGCCAGCTTGAACACGAAGTCTTCGTCGGCCGAGAGGAACAGGTGAAAAGGCGCGCCCTGCTGGATCTGCCGGTAGAAGTTGCCCGATGAACCAAACACCAGCCGCACCGGAGCGCCACCGTCCCGGCGAAACTGCGCGCTCACTTCTTCCAGCGCAAATTTCAGGTCGGACGCCGCCACCACCACCGGCTGTGCCCACGCCAGTGGAGCGCCGAGCATCAGCAGCAGGGCCACCAGCCAGCCGCTCAGCCTGTTGTTCGGCCAGCCTGCCGAGCGCTGCGCATGCGCAGTGCCAGGGGCGGAGCGGAGGGCGAGGATCGGGCGCATCTGCCCATTATCACAAGTCGGTACGCAGCTTCCAGATCTCGGGGAACAGCACCACGTCGAGCATCTTGCGCAGGTAGCTCACGCCCCCCGTGCCGCCGGTGCCGCGCTTGAAGCCGATGACGCGTTCCACCGTGGTCACGTGGCGGAAGCGCCAGAGCCGGAAGGCATCTTCCAGGTCGGTGAGTTCTTCGCCCAGCTGGTACAGGTCCCAGTGGTCCTTGGGGTTCCGGTAGACCTGCAGCCAGGCTTGTTCCACCGCGTCGCTGGCTTCATAAGGCTGGGTCCAGTCGCGCTCGGTGTGGCTGGCCGGCACCGCCAGGCCGCGGCGCGCCAGCAGGCGCAGCGCTTCGTCGTACAGCGACGGAGTTTCATAGGCCGACTGCACCAGCGCCAGCCGCTCGGGTGCGTGCGCGTGGGGCTTGAGCATGGCCGCGTTCTTGTTGCCCAGCGCGAATTCGATGCAGCGGTACTGAAAACTCTGGAAGCCGCTGGAGCTGGACAGGTAAGGCCGGATGGCGCTGTACTCAGGCGGTGTCATGGTGGCCAGCACGTCCCAGGCGTGCACCAGCTGCTCCATGATCTTGGAAACGCGCGCCAGCATCTTGAAGGCGGGGTTGAGTTCGTCGGCGGCGATGTGGCGAATGGCGGCCTGCAGCTCGTGCAGCATCAGCTTCATCCAGAGCTCACTGGTCTGGTGCTGCACGATGAACAGCAGCTCGTCGTGCGCGGGCGACAGCGGCTTCTGTGCGCTGAGGATGGCGTCGAGCTGCAGGTAGTCGCCGTAGCTCATGGACTGGCTGAAGTCGAGCTGGGCTTTCTCCTCAGTGACGATGTTTTCGGTGTGGTGCGCAGTGGGTGCTGTCGCTGAAAGGGGGTTGTGGGGGCAGGCCATGTTTTGTCTCCGTTCGCCCTGAGCTTGTCAAAGGGCTTGTGCAATGCGGGATGTAGAGGGCTTCGACAAGCTCAGCCCGAACGGCGGTTTTGATCAGACAGCGTCAAGTGACGGCGTGTTTCTGGTTGAATTCGGGGCGCTGCCATTCGCCCGTTTCAAGCACTTGCTTCAGGTGCTCCACCGCGTTCCAGACATCTTCGAAACCGATGTAGAGCGGCGTGAAGCCGAAGCGCAGGATGTCCGTGCTCCCCGTTCGTCCTGAGCCTGTGGAAGAATCGCCGGCCCGGAAGTCACCGACCACGCCGCGCGCAATCAGCGCCTGAACGATGGCGTAGGCGCCTTCGTCCTTGGTCAGGCACACCTGGGAGCCGCGCTGGCTGTGTGCCAGCGGCGTGGCCAGGCCCAGTCCGTGGCCGGCGCAGCGTTCCTGCACCAGCTGGATGAACAGGTCGGTGAGCGCCAGCGACTTGGCACGCAGCGCGGCCATGCCACCCAGTGTCTCGGCCGCGGTGAACACGTCCAGCCCGCATTCCAGTGCCGAGAGACTGATGATGGGCTGCGTGCCGCACTGGTAGCGCGTGATGCCGGGGGCGGGCTGATAGTCGGGCGTGAAGGCGAAGGGTGCGGCGTGGCCCCACCAGCCGGCCAGGGGTTGCCAGCAGCGGTCGGTGTGGCGCGGGTTGACCCACACGAAGGCCGGGGCGCCCGGACCGCCGTTGAGGTACTTGTAGCCGCAGCCCACGGCGAAATCGGCGTTCGCGCCATTCAGGTCCACCGGCACCGCGCCGGCACTGTGCGCCAGGTCCCACACCATCAGCGCGCCTGCGGCGTGCGCGGCAGCGGTGACGGCGGGCATGTCGTGCATGGCGCCGGTGCGGTAGTTCACATGGGTGAGCATGAGCACGGCCACATCGTCGGTGAGCGCAGCGGCGATGCCCTCGGGCTCGACCAGCACCAGTTCCAGCCCGCGTTCCTTGCACAGGGCCTCGGCGATGTAGAGGTCGGTGGGGAAGTTGCTGCGCTCGCTCACGATGCGCCGCGCTGCCGGGCGGTCTTCGGCGGCGATGTTGAGGGCGGCCGACAGCACCTTGTAGAGGTTGATGGAGGTGGTGTCGGTGGCCACCACCTCGCCGGCACCGGCGCCGATCAGGCGGGCGATGCGGTCGCCCACACGCTGCGGCAGGCTGAACCAGCCGTTCTTGTTCCAGCTCTGGATCAGGTCGGTGCCCCATTCGCGTGTGACCACGTCGGCGATGCGCGCGGGCGCGGCCGCGGGTATCACGCCGAGCGAGTTGCCGTCGAGGTAGATCGTGTCCGGTGGCAGCTGGAAATGCTCGCGCAGCGTGCGAAGCGGGTCGTTGGCGTCGAGGGTCTGGCAGTGTTGAAGGGTGGTCATGGGGTGGGATCTGGTGAGGGCTTCGACAGGCTCAGCCCGAACGTATGAAAGGGCGTGCGACGGCGCGTGGCGGGTCAGGATGGGTTCACAGCTCGCGCAGCACGGCACGCACCGGTGACGCGTCGGCAGTGGTCAGCTTCAGGGGCAGCGCAATCAGCTCGTAGTCACCTTCAGGCACGTCGTCGAGCAGCAGGTTTTCCAGCACCCGCAGGCCGCGGTGGCGGATGGTCTGGTGGCTGGGCAGCGGCTTGCTGTCGGCCGGGTCGATGCTGGCGCTGTCGATGCCGATCAGCATCACGCCCCGGTCGGCCAGCAGGCTCACGGTTTCGGGCGCGAAGGCGGGCAGGGCGGTGTCGAACTGCGTCTGTGGCATGTGTTCGTAGACGCGCACCAGCACCCGCTCGGGCAACTGGTCCATGGCGTGCGCCAGGTGTTCGGGCCGCACCAGCGGGCCACAGTTGATGGCGTGGATGACGCGGCAGGGGCCGATGAAGGCCTGCAAGTCCACCGCGCCGATGGCCTCGCCCTGCGGGTCGTAGTGCAGCGGCGCATCAGCATGCGCGCCCACATGCGGGCTCAGGGTGATGGCGCTGACGTTGACCGGGCAGCCCGGCCCGATGGTCGCCATCCACTGCTGCGCGTAGGCGGTGTCCCCCGGGAAAACCGGTGAGGCCGCATGGACGGGTGGGGAGATGTCCCAAAGCTTTTGCATGGTCCGGCGAAGGTAGCACCAGCGAAAAAACCATGGTGTCGGTAATTTCCAACGGCCTGGACAAATACTTCAGGCCTGAAGCAAATCAGGGCTCCGGTCTCTCAAGACAAGGGCGGCTGGCGCACCAGCAGCACCTTCAGCGCCCGGTCGGGCGACACATCGGCAAAGGCGGCCGGGTTGGGCAGGCGCTGCACGCATTCCAGCTCGGGGGCTTGCGCGGCCAGCAGCTCGTGCAGAAAGGCTTCAGGTATTTCGGGCGCGTTCAGGCAGAGCAGGGCGTGCCCACCGGGGCGCAGCAGGTCGGGCAGGCGGCGCACCAGGCGGGCGTAGTCTTTGTTGGCCACGAAGCTGCCGCGCTGGAAACTCGGTGGGTCGGCGATCACCAGGCCATACGGTCCCATGCGCGTGACTTTTCCCCAGGAGCTGAACAGATCGTGCGCCAGAAACTTGGCGCCGCTGGTGATGCCGTTGAGCTGCTGGTTCTGCTGCCCGGTGGTGAGCGCGCCCTGGGCCATGTCCAGGTTCACCACTTCCTTCGCGCCGCCCTGCAGCGCCGCCACCGAGAAGGCGCAGGTGTAGGCGAACAGGTTGAGCACCTTGTGTCCCTGCGAATGAGCGCGCACCCAGCGCCGGCCCTCGGCCATGTCCAGAAACAGACCGTGGTTCTGGCCGCGCATGAGGTTGACGCGGTAGCGCGCGCCATCTTCCGTCACCACATGGGATTCCGGCACGCTGCCGGCCAGCACGGTGGTTTCGCTGCGGCCGTCCATGCGTGTCTGCAGCACGGCGTTCAGCGGTACGTCAGGTGCCAGCTCAGCGTGGCGCGCCTGCAGGGCGGCGGACAGCGCGGCCACTTCCTCGGGTGTGGCGGTGCCGAACTTCGTGAGCAGCCACACCGGCGGGTAGGCGTCCAGCGTCCAGGCCTCGCAACCCGGATGCAAGCCGCCGCGGCCGTGGAAGACGCGCTGGGCATCCAGGGGCATGGCCATGGTGGCGATGGCGTCGAGCAGGGCTTGCATGGAACGGGGTACTAGATCAGGCGGCGAGCCTGTTGTCGTCGAGCGGGGCCAGTCCATGCCGGCGGCGCGCCTGGGCGCAGGCGTCGCTGCCTTGCTCGAACTCACGGCAGGGGTTGGGGCGCCATTCGTAAATGCCGCAGGTGGCCTTCTGGCCGACCTGGCCGCAGAGCGCGGCGCAGCGGGGGCGGCCGTGGTCGGTGCCGCGCATGCGGCTGGTGCTGTCCGTCACCGGCACCCAGAGCCCGTCGGGCACGCTACCGCCCTCGGATTGCGTCTCGTACACCGAAAAGTCCACGCGGAAGCTGGCGCAGCAGGCGCCGCAGGTGGTGCACGGGCTCATGGGACTGCGACGGGCCAGGTGCTCAGGCCAGCTGGCCGAGCAGCAGGTACTCCATCAGCGCCTTCTGCACGTGCATGCGGTTCTCGGCCTCGTCCCACACCACGCTCTGCGGGCCATCGATCACCTCGGCACTCACTTCCTCGCCGCGGTGGGCGGGGAGGCAGTGCATGAACAGGGCGTCGGGTTTGGCCACGGCCATCATGGCCTCGTCCACGCACCATTGCTTGAAGGCGGCTCGGCGCACCTCGTTCTCGGCTTCATAGCCCATGCTGGTCCACACGTCGGTGGTGACCAGGTCGGCTCCCTGGCACGCGGCTTTCGGATCGCTGAACACCTTGTAGCAGGCCGGGTTGGAGATGCCGGCGAGCTTCGCATCCACCTCGTAGCCGCTGGGCGTGCTCACGTGCACCGTGAAGCCCAGCAGCTCGGCCGCCTGCAGCCAGGTGTTGGCCATGTTGTTGCCGTCGCCCACCCAGGCCACCACCTTGCCGCGGATGGCGTCCAGTGGGTTGCCGCTGGCGGCCGGGCGGTACTCGACCAGCGTGAACAGATCGGCCAGGATCTGGCAGGGGTGGAACTCGTTGGTCAGGCCGTTGATGACCGGCACGCGCGAATGCGCAGCAAACGCTTCGATCTTGCTCTGCTCGAAGGTGCGGATCATCACCAGGTCGACCATGCGGCTGATGACCTTGGCGCTGTCTTCGATGGGCTCGGCGCGGCCGAGCTGGCTGTCGCCGGTGGTCAGGTGCACCACCGAGCCGCCGAGCTGGTACATGCCGGCCTCGAAGCTCACGCGGGTGCGCGTGCTGGCCTTCTCGAAGATCATGGCCAGCGTGCGGTCCGGGTCGGCGAAGGGCTGGTGTTTTTCCACGGCCTTGAACTTGGCCTTGATGAAGGCAGCGCGCGACAGCAGGTAGCCGTACTCGTCGGCGCTCAGGTCCTTGAACTGCAGGTAGTGCTTCAGATTCATGGCTGTGCTCACTCCGCCAGGAAGGCTTTGATGATGGGCAGCAAGATAGCGACCACCTCGTCGGCTTCGGCCGTGGTCATGATCAGCGGGGGCACCAGGCGGATCACGCTGTCGGCCGTCACGCTCAGCAGCAGGCCGGCGTCAGCCGCGCGCTGCGTGATGACGCCGCAGGGCTTGGTGAGCTCGATGCCGATCATCAGGCCCTGGCCGCGGATCTCTTTCACGCCTGGCAGGCCTTTCAGGCCGGCTTCGAGTGCGCCGCTCAGGTGCGCGCCCACAGTAGCGGCATTGGCCAGCAGGCCTTCCTCTTCCATGATGCGGATGGTCTCCACACCGGCGCGCATGGCCAGCGGGTTGCCTCCAAAGGTGGTGCCGTGGTTGCCCGGCTGGAAGATGTTCGCGGCCTTCGGGCCGGCCACCACCGCACCGATGGGCACGCCCGAGCCCAGGCCCTTGGCCAGCGGCATCACGTCGGGCTGGATGCCCGCCCACTGGTGCGCAAACCACTTGCCGGTGCGGCCCATGCCGCACTGCACCTCGTCGATCATGAGCAGCCAGTCCTGTTCGTCGCACAGGGCGCGCAAGTCCTGCATGTAGCCCACCGTCATCGGGTTCACACCGCCTTCGCCCTGGATGGCTTCGAAGAACACGGCCACCACATTCGGGTTGCCGGCGGTCGCTTGTTTCAGCGCCTCGATATCGTTCACCGGCACGCGGATGAAACCCTCCACCAGCGGGCCAAAGCCGGCCTGGATTTTGGGGTTGCCCGTGGCCGACAGGGTGGCGATGGAGCGGCCGTGAAAGGCTTTTTCGTAAACCACGATCTCGGGCCGCTCGATGCCCTTGTCGTGCCCGAACTTGCGTGCCAGTTTCAGCGCCGCTTCGTTGGCTTCCAGGCCGGTGCTGCAGAAGAACACATTGGTGAGTCCCGAGCGCTCCACCAGCATCTGTGCCAGGCGTTCCTGGTCGGGCACGTGGTAGTAGTTGCAGCAGTGGATCATCTTGGCCACCTGGTCCTGCAGCGCCGGCACGAGCTTGGGGTGACCGTGGCCGAGTGTGTTCACGGCAATGCCCGCCAGCGCGTCCAGGTATTCCTTGCCGTTCACGTCCCAGACGCGGCAGCCTCGGCCGTGAGACATGGCGATCGGCAGGCGACCGTAGGTGTTCATCACGTGGGGCGAGGCGGCGGCGAGAGGCGAGGCAGCAGTCATGCGGGGCTCCGGTGGACAGTGAAGGCCAAAAAAGAAGCGGCTCAACGTGGGTTGAGCCGTTGAGAAGCGATTTTAGGGGCAGGCGATGGCGCAACCCTTGCGCGTTTCGCATCACTGCCATGCTGGCTCAGGCGGCGCCTGCGGCCGGCGCGGCTACGGGTTATCCCTTGTCTCAAGTCTTATATAAGATACAATACCCGATGCTGCTTATCGCGAGCGATCCTCGCCTGGGCAGTGGTTTCACGTCCCTCCCAGGGCCCTCCACCCGAAGGCTACCCCGATGGTTTCACCCACCGCCAAACAAGTGTTCATCCAGGGCGTCACGCGCAGTGGCCGCACCTTTCGCCCCAGCGACTGGGCCGAACGCCTGGCAGGGGTCATGAGCCAGTTCCGCCCTGGCGGTGCGCAGCCTGGCAGCCACCTGAGTTATTCGCCCTGGTGCGTGCCCAACACCATCAATGGCATCAAATGCGTGGTGGTCCATGTCGACCTGCGCGAGGAAGAGCCCATGGCATGGGACTTCTGCATGAACTTCGCCAAAGACAACGACCTGCAGGTCGTCGAAGCCTGCCTGTTGTCGGAGTCGCCTCCCCGCTCGAGCTGACAGGCGCCGCAAAGGCACTCGCCGGTCGGCAGGTGTGAGGGGGTTCAGGCTTCGGCGTCGGCGCGGTTGCTGCGGGCGCGCAGGCGGCGGTGCCGCGACCAGCGGGTCTTGAGCACCCACAGTGCGTTGATCAGGAAATAGACGGCGATGCCGCTGATCGTGGCCACGATGGCCAGGCCCAGCGCCAGTGGCTTGCCCACGGTGCGCAGGTAATCGAACCAGATCCGGATGCGGTCGCGCCAGTCACGCGCCACGTCGGTCGCGGGCTCCACCTTCTCCAGAATGATGACCGCCTGCCGGTCACTCACCGCGCGTTTGCCCAGCACGAATTCCCCCAGGCGGTAGGCACCGTAGTACACGGGTCCGAAGGTGACGGGATTCGTCACCAGCGTGCTGGCCACGGCCATCGGCAGGTTGGCCCGCAGCAGCACGGCCACCGAGGCTGAAAACGGAATCTGGGCGACCGGAATCAGCAAGCCGAAAAAGATGCCCAGTGCCATGCCGAGGGCAATGCCCTTGCGGCTGAAATGCCAGAGACGTGGGTGGTGCAGCACCGGGCCCATCCACTTCAGCCAGCGGCTGTTGTGCAGGGATTCGCGCGAAGGCAGGAGTTGCTTGAGCTTGGCTTTCATCCGTATGCGGCGCGCGGTGGGAGAGGCAGGCGAGAAGTGGGTGCTGCGGATTGTCGCCGAAGCCATGGAGCCGCCCGGCGCTGCGGCGACAATGCAGTGATCATGATGCAGTTGCAGGACATTCTTTTTTCACAGGGCTTTGGTACCCGCCGTATTTGCTGCGGGCTGATCCAGCAGGGACTGGTGCAGGTGGGGCCGCAGGCGCTCGTTTGCACCGACCCCACTGAGTTGATCCCGCCCGAGGGTCTGTCGTTCCGGGTTCAGGGCGAAACATGGCAGTACCACGCGCAGGCCTACCTGATGCTGCACAAGCCGGCGGGCCACGAGTGTTCGCAGAAACCCAGCACCTATCCCAGCATCTACACGCTGCTGCCCGGCCCGCTGCGCAACCGCGGCGGCGGAGCGGCTGCCGGCGTGCAGGCCGTTGGGCGGCTCGACCAGGACACCACGGGGCTGCTGCTGCTGTCGGACGATGGCAAGTTCATTCACCGCATGACCTCGCCGCGCCACCACGTGCCCAAGGTTTATGAGGTGCAGGTGAAGCACCCGCTGGACGACCGCCAGGTGGCCCGCCTGCTGGCCGGCGTGGTGCTGGAAGACGACCCGAAGCCGGTGCGCGCTGCCGCCTGCGAAGCCGTGAGCGAGCATCACCTGCGGCTGACGCTGACGGAAGGCAAGTACCACCAGGTCAAACGCATGGTGGCCGCCGTGAGCAACCGCGTGGAAGGCCTGCACCGCTCGGCCATCGGCTCGATCACCTTGCCGCCTGATCTGTTGCCGGGCCAGTGGCGCTGGCTGAGCGCCGAAGAGGTGCTGGCGCTGACCCAGAAAACGAAGTAGCCGCAGGTCGCTTGAGCCGGCGCCCCTGCGCTCATGCGCGGATGCGGGAGAGGCCACGCGTGAACGGATCAGAGCAGGTCGCCGCGTCGGCTGTCCAGCGGCATGAGAAACGAGTTCTCGTCCTGCCATTGCGAACCGAAATCGCTGCGCAAGCCGGCGCTGGTGCTGTTGGGCCAGTTGGACAGCGGGCTGAAGTCGCTGTTGCGCGTGCTGCGCTGGCGCGTGAGGACGGTGCGCAGGTTGGCCTGCGCCGCGATGATGGAGCGCTCTTCCCGTTCACGCTCGCGCATCGACTGCACCGTTGGCGATTCGCCCAGAAACTCAGCGCGTATCTCGGCCACCGTGGGCAGGCTGCCGGAGCGCACCACCCAGTAGGGCAGCCCGCACTGGGTGAGCAGGGAGTGCTTCAGCGTGCGGGCGCTGCGCGGCAGACCGGCGCTGCCCGGCACGTCGACGCAGCCCACCACGCGGCCGTCGGATTTGCAGATGGTGAACGTGCAGTAAACACTGCCCAGCAAACGGTACCAGTGCATGCCCTGTTCGCGCTCCCGTGGCAGGGTGAAGCGTGTCACCGGCAGCTTCACCATCACATGGTGGTCGTAGAACGCCCGGGCCAGCCAGTGCCAGACGCGGGCTTCTTCGCTGTTGGCCAGGCTGCGCGTGTTCAGCGGCCAGTGTTTGGGGATGCGGCGGCGCTCCTGTGCCTGACGTTCGGCCCAGAGGTGGTGCAGATACGCACCCGCCGCCAGCAATGCGGGCACGAGCACGGCGAGCAGCCATGGGTTGAACGAAAAGGTCATTGGGGGTGCAGCTTGAGTTGTATCAAAGTGTATTGACTTGTGGGGACTCTGGCGTGCCGTTGGTAAGTTGCCCAGTCCCCCAGTTGTGAATTCCTTGTGGTTTTTTGCCAACTTGTGAGGGTCGTGGGGTGACGCTTGGCACGGCCGAGCGGGGCAGCCAGCCCCGTCAGGGCAGTGTTAAGCGTTCCGAACGCCCCTGCGAAGGCAGCCGGGGATCAGCCAACCTGCCGCAGGAAAGCGTCAATGGCGGCGGTCAGCGCCTCTGGCTGGTCCCGGTGAGGGCTGTGTCCGCAGTCGGGCAGGGCGCACAGCCGTGCCTGCGGTACTGACTGCTGAAGGGTGTCGAGCTGCAGCAGCGTCCCGTACTCGTCCCCTTCGCCCTGGATACCCTGCACCGGCGCGGTGATGCGTTCGCATTCGCTCCGTATGTCGAAGTTCCTGAAGGCCTCGCTCAGCCACACGTCGTTCCACTGCCAGAACGCGTTGTCGACGTCGGCGTGATAACGCGCCAGGCGCTCGCGCAGACCCGCGCCCCCCGCGGTGTCCAGGTACAGCTGCTGCGCCTGCTTGATGGCGTGCAGTGCCACGTCTTCCACCACCAGATGCGGGGCGATGGCCACGCACGCTGTCACCGGGTGCTGGCTGGCGTGCAGCAGGGCGATGGTGGCACCGTCCGAATGGCCGATCAGCACCGGTCGCTCCACGCCCAGCCGCGCCAGCAGGGCAGGGAGCACGTGGAAGGCCTCCTGGTGCATGTAGTCGGGTTCGTGGCGGCCCACGTGCCAGCTGCCCTGCCACCTGGAGGCGCCCCGCACGTCCGGTACCGGATCGGACCGGCCGTAGCCGCGGCGTGAATAGAGCCAGCCTGCCCGCCCGGTCGCGGCGCAGAGTTCGGCAGGCCAGTGGCGCCCGCGCTGCTGCCACATCGCCACGCTCCCAAGCCCCTCGTGCAGGAACACCAGTGGCGCGTGAAAGGCGGGCCCCGGGATGTGGGCCACCTCCAGTCGAACGCCTTCGATCTCAACGCTGTCCATGCCGTGTCCTTGCGCCCGCAGCTCGTGTGCCGCTATTGAATCCCTGTATTCTTGCAGCATGAACCTGATGCTGGATTCCTTGTGGCGTGCGGTGGCGTACTGCATGCACCCGCGGGTGATCGCGCTGTCCTTCCTGCCCCTGGTTGCGATGGTGCTGCTCTCGTTCGGCCTGGGTTACTTCTTCTGGGAAGGTTCGGTGGCTTCGGTGGCCGCCTGGCTGGAGGAGTACGAACTGGTGCAGGCCTTCCTGGGCTGGCTCGACCGCCTCGGGCTGGGCTCCCTGCGCACGGTGTTCGCCCCCCTGCTGGTGCTGGTGCTGGCCACGCCACTGATCGTGATGCTGTGCCTGCTGCTGGTGGCCCTGTTCATGACGCCGGCCATGGTGGAACTGGTGGGGCAGCGCCGCTACCCGCTGCTGGAACGCCGCCATGGCGGCTCGTGGGTGGTGGGCCTGCTTTGGTCGCTCGGTTCCACCCTGCTGGCGGTGGTGGCCCTGATGCTGTCCATGCCGCTGTGGCTGATTCCGCCGCTGGTGCTCATTCTTCCCCCCCTGATCTGGGGCTGGCTCACCTACCGCGTGTTCGCTTTCGATGCGCTGGCCACCCACGCCACCCGGGAGGAACGCCAGCTTATTCTGCGGCGCCACCGCGGCACCCTGCTGCTGATGGGCATTCTCAGCGGTTACCTGGGTGCCGCACCCACGCTGCTCTGGGCCTCGGGGGCCATGTTCATCGCGCTGGCGCCCCTGCTGGTGCCTGTGGCCATCTGGATCTACACACTGGTGTTTGCCTTTGCCTCGCTCTGGTTCGCCCACTTCGCGCTCACCGCCCTGCAGCGCCTGCGGGCTACCACGCCGGTGGAGGTGCTCGACGCCGAGCCCGTGCCGCCCGGCCCCCTTGCGGATTCCGCGGCGGGCCCGCGCCCGCTGCCCCCACCTGAACCCCCCGGTTTTCCCCCCGCATGAGCCATTCTTCCACCCCGTCCGCCGCCCCCCTTCCGGCCTTTGGCCTCGTCATCATCGGCGACGAAATCCTGTCGGGCAAACGGGCCGACAAGCACATGCCCAAGGTGATCGAGCTGCTCGCCGCCAGAGGTCTGACGCTGAGCTGGTCGCGCTGTGTGGGCGACGATCGAACACGCATCACCGGCGTGCTGCGCGATGCGTTCGCCAGCGCCGACGTGGTGTTCTGCTGCGGCGGCATCGGTGCCACGCCCGATGACCACACACGCCAGTGCGCAGCCGCGGCACTGGGGGTGGAACTGGCGTTGCATCCCACGGCCCGGGAGCTGATCGAACAGCGCATGCGCGACATCGCGGCCGAGCAGGGTCAGACCTTCGACCCCGAGAGACCGGACAACGTGCACCGCTACAACATGGGCGTGTTCCCGGTGGGCTCGCGCATCATCCCCAACCCCTACAACAGGATTCCGGGCTTCAGCTGCGGCGGGCACGGGGGCGGCAGCGTGCACTTCGTTCCCGGGTTTCCGGTGATGGCCTGGCCCATGATCGAGTGGGTGCTCGACGAGCTGTACCCACACTGCCACCAGAGTGTCCGTTCGATGGAGCGCTCGGTGGTCGTGATGGGCGCGATGGAAGCGGCGCTCACGCCGCTGATGGAGCAGATCGAGCGCACCCACGCGGTCAAGGTGTTCAGCCTGCCCAGCGTGGACCACCCCACCTACGGGCGGCATATCGAACTGGGGGTGAAGGGTGCCGAAGCGGATGTGGCCGCTGCATTTGCCGAGATGCTGGCCGGTCTGCGGCTCAGCGGAGCCCAGCTGGGCCCCGAACTGGTGCGTTCTTGAAGTGCACCTGAACGGTGCATTCTTACGGTTTGCACCAAAACAAGGCGTTTGACGTGGAAGAACCACCCCGCTAAGCCCATCCTGCACCGCGCAAGCGCTTGCTCTGGTCCGTGACGGTGCGCCGGAGGCGCTGACGGGCTCGGCGATAATCTTTGGAACGAGCGTGGTCCCAGGCGCCTTTCGCGGTGTCGGTGGCGGGCGGTGGCACAAAAGCTGCTTTGCCAGATGGTCGTTTTCATTTCCACTCACCCAGCTACAGGAGTATTTGATGGCCAAGACCGTCGCAGACGTCATGCAAATGGTGAAAGACAACGAAGTCAAGTTCGTTGACTTCCGTTTCACCGACACCCGGGGCAAGCAGCACCACACCACGGTGCCGGTGTCGCACTTCGACGAAGACAAGTTCACCTCCGGCCATGCATTCGACGGCTCGTCGATCGCCGGCTGGAAAGGCATCGAAGCGTCGGACATGCAGCTGATCCCCGACCCGAACACGGCCAACATCGATCCCTTCTTTGAAGAGACCACGATGATCATGACCTGCGACGTGATCGAGCCCGCAGACGGCAAGGCCTACGAGCGCGACCCGCGTTCCATCGCCAAGCGCGCCGAAGCCTATCTGAAGGCCTCTGGCCTGGGCGACACGGCCTTCTTCGGACCGGAACCCGAATTCTTCATTTTCGACGGCGTGCGCTGGAGCACGGAACCCGGCCACAGCTTCTACGAAATTGAAGAGTACGAAGCCCCTTGGAACACCGGCGCCAAGCTCGAAGGCGGCAACCGCGGCCACCGTCCCACCACCAAGGGCGGTTACTTCCCCGTGCCCCCCGTCGACAGCACGCAGGACATGCGCGCCGAGATGTCGCTGATCCTCGAATCCCTGGGCATCCCGGTCGAGGTGTTCCACCACGAAGTGGCCGGCGCTGGCCAGAACGAGATCGGCACCCGTTTCTCCACCCTGGTGGAGCGTGCTGACTGGACGATCCTGCAGAAGTACGTGGTGCACAACGTGGCGAACGCCTACGGCAAGACCGCCACCTTCATGCCCAAGCCCTACGCTGGCGACAACGGCAGTGGCATGCACGTGCACCAGTCGGTCTGGAAAGACGGCAAGAACCTGTTCGCCGGTGACGGCTACGCCGGCCTGTCGGAATTCGCGCTGTACTACATCGGCGGCATCATCAAGCACGCCCGTGCCCTGAACGCCATCACGAACCCCGGCACCAACAGCTACAAGCGCCTGGTGCCGCATTTCGAAGCCCCGGTGAAGCTGGCTTACTCGGCCAAGAACCGCTCGGCCTCGATCCGCATCCCGTATGTGGCCAACCCCAAGGGCCGTCGCGTGGAAGCCCGCTTCCCCGATCCGCTGATGAACCCCTACCTGGGCTTTGCCGCCCTGCTGATGGCGGGTCTGGACGGCGTGGAAAACAAGATCCACCCGGGCGAAGCCGCCACCAAGGACCTGTACCACCTGCCGCCGGAAGAGGACAAGCTGATCCCCACCGTCTGCGCCAGCCTGGACCAGGCCCTGGAAGCCCTCGACAAGGACCGCGCGTTCCTGACCAAGGGTGGCGTGTTCACCGAGTCCATGATCGATGCCTACATCGACCTGAAGATGGGCGAAGTGAACCGCGGCCGCGTCGAGGTGTCGCCGGTCGAGTACGACATGTACTTCAGCCTGTGATCGCCAGCCCGGCCATGCGCCGGGTGGTCGACGCTTGACGCAAAAGGGACGGCCAGGCCGTCCCTTTTGCATTGGGCCCCCCAATGCACCCGGCAGGCGGTTGCCGGGCACTTTCAGGCACCAATTCGGTCATACTCAGATGCGTGCGGCCACCCCTGCCGTGCTGTCCGTTTCGACCCCGTTCGCTGGAGTTGCCTTGCTTTCTTCTTCGATGCAGACCCCCATGCTCCGATGGCTGGCCCCCGCCGTGGCTGCCCTGATCGCGCTGCCTGCACTGGCGCAGGAGCGCATCTACCGTTGTGGTAACGAATACACCAACAACGCCGAAGTGGCGCGCAGCCGTGGCTGTACCCTGATGGAGGGCGGCAACATCACCATCGTGCAGGGCACCGTGCCGCAGCGTGCCACCGAGACGCGCCCAGCGGCGGCTCCCCGCGCGTCGCAACCAACTGCCGGTCCGCGCCCGGCAGGCGAGCGGGTGGATTCGGCCGCACAGCGCGCGCGCGACAGCGACGCGCGCGCCATCCTCGAGGCCGAAATGCGCCGCGCCGAAGAGCGGCTGGCGCAGGCGCAGAAAGAATACGCCAACGGTGAGCCGGAAAAGCAGGGCATCGAGTCGCGCAACTACCAGCGCTACCTGGACCGCGTGGCCGAACTCAAGGCCAACTTGGACCGTGCCCAGGGCGACGTGAACAGCCTGCGCCGCGAGCTGGGGCGCTTCAACAGCAACGCCCCGAGCCCCACGGGTTCTGCCGCAAAATAGGCGGCTTGAAAACCCCATCTTCTCCCACGCCCCGTCCCGCCAGCGCGCCGCGCGCTGCCGCGGCCCGCAAGCCGGCTGGCACCAGCCGCGCCACACCCGCAGCGCAACGTTTTCAGTCACTGGATCTGCTGGCCACGCTGGTGGCCGTGGTGGCTGCCGATGGCGCGGTGCTGTATGCCAACGCGGCGCTGGAGGACGCGCTCGGCATGTCCCGGCGCAGCATCAGCGGCACCCGGCTGCAGGAATGCTTCACCGACCCCCAACTGCTGCAAAACGCACTCGCCGGTGCCAGTGGCAACGAATTCGCAGCGCTGCGTTACGACGCCTGGCTCAAGCGCCTGAACCACGAACCGCTGCCGGTGCATGTGGTGGTCGCGCAGACGGAAACCACGGGCGAGGTCATCGTGGAGTTGCTGCCGCTGGAGCAGCAGACGCGCCAGGAGCGTGAGGAGCGCCTGATCGACCAGGCGCAGGCCAACAAGGAACTCATCCGCAACCTGGCCCACGAGATCAAGAACCCGCTGGGCGGCATCCGCGGGGCGGCGCAGCTGCTGCAGATGGAGCTCGAATCAAAGGAGCTGATCGAGTACACACAGGTCATCATCCACGAGGCCGACCGGCTGCAATCGCTGGTGGACCGGCTCCTGGCACCGCACCGCCGCCCGCATGTGGTGGGCGACGTGAACATCCACGAGGTTTGCGAGCGCGTGCGCTCGCTCATCCTGGCCGAATTCCCCAAGGGGCTGCGGGTGGTGCGCGACTACGACACCTCGATTCCCGAGTTCCGTGGCGACCGCGAGCAGCTGATCCAGGCGGTGCTGAACATCGCGCACAACGCCGCGCAGGCGCTGCAGCCCAGCATCGCCGCCGGCGAGGGCCAGATCATCTTCCGCACGCGGGTGGGCCGCCAAGTGACATTCGGCAAGCAGCGCTATCGGCTGGCACTGGAATTGCATGTGATCGACAACGGGCCTGGCGTACCAGACTCGATCAAGGACCGCATTTTTTACCCGCTGGTGTCGGGCCGGGAAGGCGGCTCCGGCCTGGGGCTCACGCTGGCACAGACGTTCGTCCAGCAGCACCACGGTCTGATCGAGTGTGAGAGCGTGCCAGGCCACACGGATTTCAAATTGCTGATTCCGTTGCCTTGATGATCACAAACACACGCGCCGCGTGACGAAGGGATGACCTGCACATGAAGCCGATCTGGATAGTGGATGACGACCAATCGATCCGCTTCGTGCTTGAGAAGGCGCTGTTGCGCGAGAACCTGCCCTCACGCAGCTTCACCAACCCGCAGGACGTGCTGAGCGCCCTGTCCACCACGCCGGAGCACGAGGGCCCGCAGATCCTGGTGAGCGACATCCGCATGCCTGGAGGCTCGGGGCTGGAGCTGCTGGAGAAGGTGAAGGAGCGCCTGCCGGGCCTGCCAGTCATCATCATGACGGCTTTCTCCGACCTGGACAGCGCCGTCTCGGCCTTTCAGGGCGGCGCGTTCGAGTACCTGCCCAAGCCCTTCGACCTGCCCAAGGCGGTGGAGCTGATCCGCCGCGCGGTGGAGGAAAGCCAGCGCGAGGAAGTGGCCGAAGAACGCATGAGCGCCGCGCCCGAAATGCTGGGCCAGGCGCCCGCCATGCAGGACGTGTTCCGCGCCATCGGCCGACTGAGCCAGAGCCAGGTGACGGTGCTGATCACCGGCGAGTCGGGCTCGGGCAAGGAACTGGTGGCGCGTGCCCTGCACAAGCATTCGCCGCGCGCAGCCGGGCCCTTCGTGGCCATCAACACCGCGGCGATTCCGAAGGATTTGCTGGAGTCCGAACTCTTCGGCCACGAGCGCGGTGCGTTCACCGGCGCCCAGACCATGCGCCGCGGCCGCTTCGAGCAAGCTGACGGCGGCACGCTGTTTCTGGATGAAATCGGCGACATGCCATTCGATCTGCAGACGCGTCTGTTGCGTGTGCTGTCAGACGGGCACTTCTACCGGGTGGGCGGGCACAGCGCCGTGCGGGCCAATGTGCGCGTGATCGCCGCCACCCACCAGAATCTGGAGCAGCGCGTCAAAGAAGGCGTGTTCCGGGAAGACCTGTTCCACCGCCTCAACGTGATTCGACTGCGCCTGCCGGCGTTGCGTGAGCGCCGCGAAGACGTGCCCATGCTCACCCGCTTCTTCCTGCAGCAGAGCGCGAAGCAGCTGGGCGTGGAGCCCAAGCGCATCTCGGAAGCGGCGCTGCGCCTGCTGGGGACGTTCGACTTCCCCGGCAACGTGCGCCAGCTGGAGAACGTGTGCCACTGGCTCACGGTGATGGCACCCGCCCAGGTGATCGAGCTGAAAGACCTGCCACCCGAGGTGCTGGCCATGGCCGGGGCTCAGGAACTGGCGCACACGCCGGCGGCAGAGCCGGTACCGGTGGCGCTGGCGGCTGGCTGGGCAGACGCTCCGCCTGCGGCCTGGACTCCCGCCGCGGCCGTGGCGCCCGCGGCGCCTGCCGTCAACGTTGCGTCCCTGATCGGCCCCACTTCAGGCGATGCAGGGCCGGCGGTGGTGACGCCATCGGCCATCGCATCGGGCAGCTCGTCCTCAGGCTGGGAAACCGGTCTGCAGGCCGAGGCCCTGGCGCTGCTGGAAAGCGGTCGCACCGATGTGTGGGACGCCCTGACGCGGCGATTCGAAACGCAGCTGATACAGACCGCGCTGCTGAACACGCGCGGTCGCCGGATTGAGGCCGCGCACAAACTGGGCATTGGCCGCAACACGATCACCAGAAAGATCCAGGAACTCGACCTGGAGTGAGGGTCCCACTCCCTCCCCTGCTGGGGGAGGGCAGGGGTGGGGGCTCGCGCGAAGGGAATTTCAGCAAGAGGCGATGCGGTGCGCCTGCCGCCCCCATCCCAGCCTTCCCCCGGAGGGCGAAGGGGCCAAGCTCCGCTGATCGGGAAGGGGTATCTATGCCAGCGTCAGCACCACCGGCGCGTGGTCGCTCGGGCGTTCGTTCTTGCGGGGCAGCTTGTCCACCGCACACGCTGTGGCGCTGGCCTTCAGTGCGTCGGAGATCAGGATGTGGTCGATGCGCAGGCCGCGGTTGCGGCGGAAGGCGAAGTCGCGGTAGTCCCACCAGCTGTAGTTCTTCTCGGGCTGTTCGAACAGGCGCACCGCGTCGTGCAGGCCGAGGTCGATCAGGGCGGTGAGGTGCGCGCGTTCTTCGTCGGTGCAGTGGATGGTGCCGGCCAGGCCCACCGGGTCCCAGACGTCGGCGTCGTCAAACGTGATGTTGTAGTCGCCCATCAGCACCAGTTTGGGGTAGAGCACCAGTTGAGCGCGAACCCACTCGCGCATGGCCTCCAGCCAGTGCATCTTGTAAGCAAACTTGTCGGTGCCCGGTGCCTGCCCGTTGGGGAAGTAGGCGCCGATCACGCGCACGTCGCCCACCGTGGCGGTGAGCACGCGCGACTGCACGTCCTCGAAACCCGGCAGGTTGCGCACCACGTCTTCGGCCGGCAGCTTCGTCAGCAGTGCCACGCCGTTGTAGGTTTTCTGCCCGAAACACACCGTGTGGTAGCCGGCGGCCGCGAAATCGGCCGGGAATTTGTCGTCGGTGAGCTTGAGCTCCTGCAGGGCGAGCACGTCGACCGGGTGGGTCTGCAGCCAGTCCAGCACCTGCGGCAGGCGCACGGTGAGCGAGTTGATGTTCCAGGTGGCGAATTGCATGGTGGTCTTCAGGCGGAGCGGGTGTAGGTGACAAAGGCGAAGGGCAAGCCGCTGGCCGATGTGTGGCTGTCGCGGGCGCTCTCCTGCCACTCGGCCCCCAGGCTGGGCGCGAAGGCATCGCCCTCGAAGTCGCGGGCGATCTCTGTCACCACCACCTCGCGGGCCAGCGGCAAGGCCTGCGCGTAGATCTGAGCGCCGCCGATGACCCAGGCCACGCTGTCGGGCGGACAAAGGGCACGTGCGGCTTCCAGTGAATGCGCCACCGCAGCGCCGTCGGCCCGCCAGGCCGCGTCACGCGTGACGACGATGTTCAGGCGACCGGGCAGCGGCCGGAACTTCGGCGGCAGCGAATCCCATGTCTTGCGGCCCATGATGACGGGGCAGCCCAGCGTGGTGCGCTTGAAGTGCGCCAGGTCTTCGGGCAGGTGCCAGGGCAGCTGGTTGTCGCGGCCGATGACGCCGTTGGCGGCGCGGGCGTAAATGAGTTTCAGCGTGGCGTGGGTCGTCATGGCGAGATTGTCAGGTGTTCGGCGCGCGGACGGGCCACAGCACGCTGGCGATGGCGACCATCACGAAGGCCATGGCAAACCAGTCCTGCCAGTGGGGCACCTCGCCCACGATGAGGGTGGCGCTGAGTGTGCCCACCAGCGGAATCGCCATGATGCTCATGGCGCTGGTGGCGGGCGGCAGGTGGCGCGCCATGCCGAACCAGATCAGCTGGGCAAAGCCGTAGTTGATGAGCACGCCATAGGCCAGGCTCAGCCACATCGGCAGCGAAAAGGTGGCGGGATCGGGCAGGGGCTCCAGCGACAGCGCGAGAACCCAGAGCACGCCGCTGCCCAGCAGCAGCATCCACACGGTGACGACCAGCGGCGAAAGTGTGAGGTGGGCGCGGCGGAACATCAGTGTTCCCAGTGCCCAGCAGAAGGCGGCACCCAGCATCCAGGCGATGCCCGCCGGCTTTCCGCTCAGGCTCTGCACCTCGTGCCAGAGCAGCAGACCGATGGCCACGCTCACGCTGACGACCGCCAGGCGCACCCGGGGCGTGATGCGCTCGCCAAAAAAAGCCGCGCCGATCAGCACCGTGAAGATGGGCATGGTGAAGCCCAGGATGGCGGCGCGCCCCGAGGCCAGCTCCTGCACGCCGAAGATGGACAGCGTGTGCCAGCCCAGCACGTTGGGCAGGCCCAGCAGCGCAATGCCCCACCACTCGCTGCGCCCGCGCGGCCACATGCGCTCGCCCTTCCAGGCCACATAGGCGAACAGCCAGGCCGCCCCCAGGAGCATGGTGCTGGCGCGGAAGTACAGGGGGCTGAGCTGCTGCAGCGAGAGCTTCATCATGGGCCAGTTGACCCCCCACATGAGCGTGAGGGCCAGCAGCGCCCAGAGCTGGCGGCGGGAGATCATGGGTCTGAGAAGAGGGTTGGAGCGCAGAAACGCCGTTCGGGCTGAGCCTGTCGAAGCCCTTCGACAAGCTCAGGGCGAACAGATGGGAGGGGGGCGCAAGCAGCGCCGGATCAAACCGCCACAGGCGCCTTGATGGCCGGGTGGCTTTCGTAGCCGAGCACCTCGAAGTCTTCGAATGCGTAGTCGAAGATGGATGGCGGCCGGCGCTTGATGTTCAGCGTGGGATACGCCATGGGCTGGCGGCTCAGCTGCAGTTCCACCTGTTCGTGGTGGTTGCTGTAGATGTGGCAGTCGCCCCCGGTCCAGATGAACTCGCCCACGTCCAGGTCGCACTGCTGCGCCACCATGTGGGTGAGCAAGGCGTAGCTGGCGATGTTGAAGGGCACGCCCAGGAAGATGTCGGCGCTGCGCTGGTACAGCTGGCAGCTGAGCTTGCCGCGCTCGCCGGGTGCCTGCGGTGGTGCCACGTAGAACTGGAAGAAGGCGTGGCAGGGCATGAGCGCCATCTGGTCAAGTTCGGCCACGTTCCAGGCGCTGACGATGATGCGCCGGCTGTCCGGGTTGGTCGTGAGCGTGTCGATCACCTGCTGGATCTGGTCGATGTGGCCACCGCCGGGCGTGGGCCAGCTGCGCCATTGAACGCCATAGACCGGACCCAGGTCGCCATCGGCTCGCGCCCATTCGTCCCAGATGGTGCAGCCGTTGTCCTGCAGCCATTTCACGTTGGAATCACCTCGCAGGAACCACAGCAGCTCGACGATGATGGCCCGCAGAAACACCTTCTTGGTGGTCACCAGGGGGAAGCCTTCGTTGAGGTCGAAGCGCATCTGGTGGCCGAACACGCTGGTGGTGCCGGTGCCCGTGCGGTCGGTCTTCTGCACGCCCGTGGTGTACACGTGGCGCATGAAATCCTCGTACTGTGAGCGGACAGGGCGGGTGGTCATCGGGGAGTGCGCAGAGGGCCGCCGGCGGCAGCGGTGAAGGTCAGCTGCAGGGCCAGGTGCCCGCAGCGGTCGAAAAATGGCCGATTATCCCCTCGTTCAGGGCCGCTTGTTTTCGACGATGCGCAGCCAGTGTGCCGTCGGCTTGGTGACGGCCTCGTCGTACGGGTGCTGCTGCAGGTGAAACACTTCTTGGATGCGCCGGATGTAGCCCTGCGTTTCGGGGAACGGGGGCACGCCGCGGTACCGCTCCACATTGCCTTCACCGGCGTTGTAGGCTGCCGCCACCAGGGGCACCTGGCCCTTGAAGTAAGCCATGAGCCAGCGCAGGTACGACAGCCCCCCCCGGATGTTCTGCTCGGGGTCGAAGGGCTTTCGCACGTTGAAGCGCGCCGCCGTCTCGGGGATGAGTTGCATCAGCCCTTGAGCGTTCTTGGGCGACACCGCCTGCGGGTTGAAGTTGGATTCGGCACGGATGATCGCGTAGGCCAGGTTCGGGTGGATGCCGTACTCGGGTGCCACCCGCTGCACGATTTCCATGATCTTGCGCTGCTGGGCGTTGGTGGCCAGCAGGGCCGGGTTCACCAGCGCCACCGGCTCCAGGCCCGGGGTGGCGTTGGCCAGCTGCACCGCCCGGCGACCGGCCACGGCGGCCGTTTCCAGCTCTGCCACGCAGGGCGGCTTGACCACGTCGGGGCCGACCGATTGCAGCATGCGCTGGGCCGGCCCGTCGCCCTGGTCGGCGGCCAGCTTGAAAAAATAGGCGGCATAGGCGTCGTTGCGCTCCATGCCGCGCCCGTTGGCGTAGATCCAGCCCAGGTTGTAGCGAGCCAGCGTGTCGCCGGCCAGGGCGGCCTTGCAGTAGAGCGACACCGCCCGATCAGCATTGCGCGGCACGCCCTCGCCATGTTCGTGCGCCCGCGCTTCCTCGCGCCACGCCGCTGCCTGCTGGCGCTGAGTGTCAGAGGGTGCGGCGGCCGCGGGCCACGCCATCGCCACCAGGGCAGTGGTCATGAGCAGCGGGCGCAGCAAGGCAGGGGTCATGGCAGGATCACGCGACCAGGATTCAGCAGGTTGTGGGGGTCCAGCGCGCGTTTGATGGCTCGCATCAGGTCCAGCGCGACGGCGTCCTTGTAACTCGGCAATTGGCGTGCCTTGAGGCTGCCCACCCCATGCTCGGCGCTGATCGACCCCTGGTAGCGCGCCACAGAATTGAACACCAGGGTGTTGATGCGTTTTTCCTGGTCGCGCAGGAAGCCCGGCGCGTCGTCGGCGTAGGGGCCGGTGGCAGGGGCCTGCACGTTGTAGTGCAGGTTGCCGTCGCCCAGGTGTCCGAAATTCACCAGCCGCACGCCCGGCAGTTCGCGCTGCAGCAGCGCGTCGGTCTCGGTGCAGAAGGCGGGAATGCTGGACACCGGCAGGCTGATGTCGTGCTTGATGTTCAGGCCTTCCTGTGCCTGCGCCAGTGGAATGCTCTCGCGGATGTGCCACAGCTGGCGCGCCTGGGCGATGCTCTCGGCCACCACGGCGTCCAGCACCAGGCCTTGCTCGAACGCGGTTTCCAGCAGGCCTTCGAACTGGGTGCGGGCGTGTTCTTCGGACTCGCTGTCGCTGTTCTCCAAGAGCACACCGTAGCTGGAGCCGGAGATGTCCTCTTCGGCTGCATCGCTGGCCGTGTTGACAAAGGGCACACGCATGGCTGGAAAGTGCTTGCTCACCAGGCTGAGCGCGAAACCGCCCATGACCTCGAAACCGGTCAGGCCCGCGCCCAGGCGCTGGTGCGCCAGCCCGAGCAGGGCCACGGCGGCCTCCAGCGTGGGCACGGAAGCCCAGGCGGTCAACCGTGCGGCGGGCTGGGGATAAAGTTTGAGTGTGGCGGCGGTGATGACGCCCAGCGTGCCCTCGCTGCCGATGTACAGATCGCGCAGGTCGTAACCCGTGTTGTCTTTGCGCAGCCCCGACAGGCCATGCCAGATCTCGCCCTGCGGCGTGACCACTTCCAGGCCCAGGCAGAGGTCGCGCGTGTTGCCGTAGCGCAGCACCTGCGTGCCGCCGGCGTTGGTGGCCAGGTTGCCGCCGATGGTGCAGCTGCCTTCTGCTGCGAGGCTCAAGGGGAACAGAAAACCCGCCTGCTGCGCAACTTGCTGCAAATTTTGCAGAACGCAGCCGGCGTCCACGGTAATGGTGAGGTTGGCCGCATCCAGCGCACGCACGGTGTTCATGCGTCCCAGGCTCAGCACCACCTGCGTGCCGCTGTCGTCGGGCACCGAGCCTACCACCAGACCCGTGTTGCCGCCCTGCGGCACGATGGACACGTTTGCCGCAGCGCAGGCTTTCACCACCGCCGCCACCTCACCCGTGTTGCCCGGGCGCACCACCGCCAGGGCGCGCCCGTGGGCCCGCTTGCGCCAGTCGAGCTCCCAGGCGGAGAGGTCGGTGGCCGGGTCCTCGTGGGTGAGTACGTGGGCGGCGCCGACGACGCCCCGCAGTTGGTCAAGCAAGGTGGTCATCGGGGATTCCATCGGTTCAGTTCTGGGGCCGCGGCGGTGGCGCCACCGGGTCGGCTGCGGCGCCGGTGGCGGCGGCGTGCTGGGCCTTGTCGGCGTCCACCGCCTCCTGGCCCGCGGCGCGCAGTCGGATGCGCACATGCAGTGCGCAGGCGGCAAACAAGGAGATGCACAGCAGCACCTGCAGCGCAGCCAGGCCGGCCGACAGGCCGCCGTCGCTGGTGGCGCGCACCACGCCCTCGGTGAAATAGAGCCACACCATCAGGCTCAGCCAGCGGTAGGTGTACATGCGGTTCTTCAGCAGGCCAGCCAGCGGAATGGTCAGCGGCAGCACCTTCAGCGCCAGCCACGAACCGCCGGGACGCAGCGGCGCCAGCCACAACTCCCACGCCAGCCCGAGCACGATCAGGCCGAGCAGGCTGCCCACGGCAAGCCAGCGCGTCTGGCGCACCGCTGCGGTGGCGTCGGGAAATGGAGAGGTCGCTGGGGTGGAATCGGTCATGGCGTGAGGGGAGGGCGGTGAAGGCTCCCGGGGGGAAGCAGGGCGCTCGGATGAGGCCGATGGCATGATACCGGGATGACCCTGAATGAGCGCCTGCGTGCGATCGAAACCCTGGCGCGCGCGCTGTGGCGCGATGCCCTGAAGTTTCCGTGGCAGAACACCGCGCTAACCCTGCGCGAACGCTTCGGGGAAGACCGCCTCGGCATCACCGCCAGCAGTCTGACCTTCACCACCACCATTTCGCTGGTGCCACTCTTCACCGTGGCACTGGCCGTCTTCAGCGCGTTCCCGGTGTTCGCGCGCCTGCAGGACACGCTGCAGGACTGGCTGATCCGCAGCCTGGTGCCCTCGAACATTGCCCAGCAGGTGCTGAGCTACCTCAACGAATTCGCCGGCAAGGCCGGGCAGATGGGCTGGGCTGGCGCGCTGGTGCTGCTGGTGACGGCGCTGGCCCTGGTGCTGACCATCGACGGCAAGCTCAACGACATCTGGCGCGTGCGCCAGTCGCGCTCGCTGACCCAGCGCGTGCTGGTGTACTGGGCCCTGCTGACCCTGGGGCCGCTGCTGCTGGCGGGCAGCCTGACCCTCACGTCTTACGCGGTCACGGCGTCGCACGGCGTGGTGTCGGCCCTGCCGGGCGGGGTGCGAGTCCTGCTCGAATCGGTGCAGTTCGCGCTGGTCACGGTCGGCATCGCGGCCCTGTACCGCTACGTGCCCAACACGCATGTGCGCTGGAGCCACGCGCTGGTGGGCGGGGTGTTCGTGGCGCTGGGGCTTGAGTTGGCCAAGAAGGTGCTCGGCTGGTACCTGGCGTCGGTGCCCACGTATTCGGTGGTGTACGGCACCTTTGCCACCGTGCCGATCCTGCTGGTGTGGATTTACGTGGCCTGGGTGATCGTGCTGCTGGGTGCGGTGGTGGCAGCTTACCTGCCGAGCCTGCTGTCGGGCGTGGCGCGGCGCGGCAGCACGCCGGGCTGGAATTTCCAGCTGGCGCTGGAGCTGCTGGAGCACCTGAACCGGGTGCGCGACGATGCCCAGAAGGGCTTGAGCCTGGAGGTGCTGGCGCAGGTGATGCGGGTCGATGCGCTGCAGCTGGAAGAGCCCGTGGCGGCCCTCGTGGGTCTGGACTGGCTGGGCAGGCTGGACGAGGACGACGAGCGTTATGTCTTGCTGGTCGACCCGGCGCAGACCCCGCTGGCCCCGCTGCTGGACCGCCTGCTGCTCAGCCGGCAGCCCGGCAACCAGCGTTTCTGGAGCGAAAGCGGCTGGGCGCGGCTGACCGTGGCACAGGCGCTGGCCACGGTGCCGAACGCCGCGGTACCCGAGGCAGAAGTGGTGGGGCCTTCGGTGGGCTCGGGCTGAACCCCATCCCGTTCGGGCTGAGCCTGTCGAAGCCCTTACCCGCCCAGGTGACGTGAGCCCTACGACAGGCTCAGGGCGAACGGGGATGCGCTCAGCGCACGCTGAACGGCGCGGCCAGAAAACCTCGGAAACGCGCCCGCCCGCCCCGCACCGGCGCCTCGGTCAGCCGGAAGTCCGGGAAGCGCTGCAGAAAGCGGCCGATGGCCACCCGGCCTTCCAGCCGGGCCAGGCTCAAACCCGCGCACTGGTGAATGCCGAAGCCAAAGGCCAGGTGCTTGTTGGGTGCACGGGCGATGTCCAGCGCCTCGGGCTCGGGAAACTGCGCCGGGTCGCGGTTAGCGGCGCCGATGCACAGCGTCACCAGCGCGCCGGCCGGCAGGGCCACGCCGCCCACGCAGGTGTCTGCCAGGGCGCGCCGGTTGCCCAGCTGGTTCGACGACTCGAAGCGCAGGAATTCGTCCACCGCCAGCGTCAGGACCCGTTCCTGCGCCACATCGCCGTCGGCGCCGCGCAGCTCGGCCAGCAGGCGCTCGCGCGCGACAGGGAATTCCTGGAGCAGGATCAGGCCGTTGCCGATGAGGTTGGTGGTGGTTTCGTGCCCGGCGTTGAGCAGGAAGATGCAGTTCTGCAGCAGTTCCACCTCGCTCAGCTGCTCGCCGCTGGCCTCGCCCTGGATCAGGCGCGTGAGCACGTCGCGCTCGGGGTCACCCGGGCGCTGCCGCCGTGCGGCCACCAGGGTGCGCAGGTAGTCGAGCATTTCCGTCACGCTCTGGTTGCCCAGGGCGTGCTGCTCGGGCGTGACCACCGGCTCCAGCGCGCCCAGGATGGCGAGCGACCAAGCGCGAAGGGGCCCGCGGTCGGCATGCGGCACGTCGAGCAGGTTGCCGATGATCTCAACCGGGATGGCCGAGGCAAAGTCCTCGATCAGGTCGCCGCCCCCGCGTGCTTCCAGCCCGTCCAGCAGGCTGTCCACCAGCTGGATCAGGCCGGGCTCCATGTCGGCAATGGCACGCCGGGTGAGGGCGCCCATGATGAGCCGGCGCACGCGGGTGTGCAGCGGCGGGTCGTTGAACACCAGGCTGGTGGTGTGGTGCTCAAACAGCGGCGAGCCCGCGCCGTACTTGGGTGCGAATTCGACGTGCTTGTCGGAACTGAAGGTCTGCGCGTCGCGGTACACGGCCACCAGGTCGGCATAGCGCGTGAGGAAGTAGGACCCGTCGGGCATGCGCCGCACGGGTTCCGCCTCCCGCAGAGCGGCGTAGACGGGAAAGGGGTTGGCCAGAAAGTCGGCCGGCAGGGCGCGCAGGTCGAACGCGGCGGCGATGTCGCGAGCGCGCTCGGCGGACATCGGCGGCGTGATGGCATCGGTGCTCATGGGAACGGGGGCTTTCGGTGGCTCAGCGGGCCAGGAAATCACGGATGGCAGACAGCGTGGCCTCGGGTGCCTCGCTCATCTGGTGGTGGCCCACCGGCACGTTCGCGACCTGCACCGTCTTGCCCGCGGCCTGCGCGGTCTTGACGAGCCCTTGCGCGGCGCGCGGCTGGGTCATCTGATCTTGTGCGCCCAGCAGGAACAGCACGGGGGAGGTGATCTGGCCGATGGCGACTTCGCCGTTGGCGTAGCGGTCGCAGGCCACGAAGCCGCGGTGGAACACGTTCACCGCCGGGTTGCTGCGCAGCACGCGCCGCCCCAGGGCCATGCCCGCGCCGTACACCCAGGTGCCCGGACCCAGCACCGAGGGCGGCGCGGCCAGCGTGCTGCGAGAGAACACGTTGACCATCTTCAGCGCCTTCTCGGGTTCGTTCAGCGACGACTCGATCAGCGCCGGCGACACTTTCATGGGGTAGGCCGTGCCCACCAGCATCAGGTGGCTAACGCGCTCCTTCAGCTGGGCCGCTGCCTCCAGTGCAATCAGCGAGCCCCAGCTGTGGCCGACCAGCGCGGCTTTCTGCACGCCGGCAGCGTCGAGCAAGGCGGCGATGAAGCCAGCCGCCTCTTCGACCGTGGACGGTGCCTCGCCGCCGCTCTTGCAATGGCCGGGCAGGTCCACCGCCAGCACGTTCCAGCCGTGGTGGGCGAGGTAGCGGCTCTGCAGGATCCACACGCTGTGGTCGTTGAGCACGCCGTGGATGAACACGACCGTGGGTTTGGCCGGGTCGAAGGCCTTGCCACCGGTGTAGCAGTAGGTGCTAGCGCCTTGAACGTTGATGTACATGGTGAACCCTCGGTTCCATTCGCCCTGAGCCTGTCGAAGGGCAGCGAAAGAAGACAGTGTTTAAGGGCTTCGACAGGCTCAGCCCGAACGGGAATGGCGCGAAATCAGGCGGCCGCTCCGGCGGCTTTTTCGGCCGCCTTCAGCGCGCGCTTGAGGTCGTCGATCAGGTCGTCCGCGTCCTCCAGTCCGATGGACAGGCGGATGGTCCCCGGGCCGATGCCAGCGCCCGACAGCGCCTCGTCGCTCATGCGGAAGTGGGTGGTGCTGGCCGGGTGGATCACCAGCGAACGGCAGTCGCCCACGTTGGCCAGGTGGCTGAAGATCTTGAGCGCCTCGATGAAGGCCTTGCCCTGCTCGCGGCTGCCTTTGATGTCGAAGCTGAACACCGAGCCGGCGCCCTTCGCGCCGTGCTTCAGGAGCTTGTTTGCCAGCGCGTGGCTGGGGTGCGATTCCAGCAGCGGGTGGCCCACGCGGCTCACCAGCGGGTGGCTGGCGAGGAAGGCCACGACCTTCTCGGTGTTGGCCATGTGCCGGTCCATGCGCAGGGTCAGGGTCTCAATGCCCTGCAGGATCAGCCAGGCGCTGTGCGGGCTGAGACAGGCGCCGAAATCCCGCAGGCCTTCGCGCCGCGCACGCAGCAGGAACGCGCCCACGGTGCTTTCCTCGCTGAAGCTCATGCCGTGAAAGCCTTCGTAGGGCTCGGTCAGTTCGGGGAATTTGCCCGATGCCTCCCAGTCGAAGCTGCCGCCGTCCACCACCACACCACCGATCACCGTGCCGTGGCCGCTCAGGAATTTGGTGGCCGAGTGGTACACCAGGTCGGCACCGTGTTCAAAGGGCTTGATGAGGTAGGGGGTGGTCAGCGTGCTGTCCACCAGCAGCGGCACCTTGGCCTCGTGCGCGATCTGCGCCACGGTCGGGATGTCGAGAACGTCCAGCCCCGGGTTGCCCACGGTCTCGCCGAAGAACAGCCGGGTGTTGGGGCGCACGGCGGCTTTCCAGCCGTCGATGTCGCCAGGCTTCACAAACGTGGTCTCGATGCCGAAGCGGGGCATCGTGTAGTGCAGCAAGTTCTGGCTGCCGCCGTAGAGCGCCGTGCTGGCCACGATGTGCGAGCCCGCCCCCATGAGTGTGGCAATCGACAGGTGCAGCGCCGCCTGCCCGCTGGCCACCGAGATGGCGCCGATGCCGCCTTCGAGCGCCGCCATGCGCTGCTCGAACACCGCGTTGGTCGGGTTGCTGATGCGGCTGTACACATGGCCCGCTCGTTCGAGGTTGAACAGCGAGGCGGCGTGCTCGCTGGACTCGAAGACAAATGAGGTGGTGAGGTGGATGGGCACTGCGCGGGCGCCGGTGCTGTCGGGCACGGCACCGGCGTGCAGTGCGAGGGTGTCAAATCCGGGGTCGGAATAGCCGGGCATGGGGGTGTCTTTCCAGTGAACAGGGCCGACCCGACAGGCGCGGGTGCAGTGGTTTTGCGGGCTATTGTGGGCTATATTCATGTGCATGCCAGACGGGCTGGCGACACCGACAACCACGAGGAGATCAGCCATGAAAGTCAGCGACATCCTGCGCGTGAAGGGCGGCACGCTTTACACCTGCACCCCCGACGAAACCCTGGACCAGGCGGTGCAGACCATGTCCGAGTTCGACATCGGCTCGCTGGCGGTGATGGAGTACGGTGAACTCGTCGGCATGCTGACCTTCCGCGAGGTGATCCACACGCTGGCGAAAAACGGCGGCACGCTGGGCACCCGCACCGTGCGCACGGTGATGGACGACCACCCGATGAGCTGCACCCCGCAGACCGAGCTGGACCAGGTGCGCCCGATGATGCTGGAGAAGCACACGCGCTACATGCCGGTGATGGACAACAAGATGCTCATGGGCGTGATCAGCTTCTACGACGTGGCCAAGGCCGTGGTCGACAGCCAGAACTTCGAGAACAAGATGCTCAAGGCCTACATCCGCGACTGGCCGGAAGAAGAGTCCAGCCCGAACGAAACCCAGGTGCCTTGAGCGCCCCCGGGTCTGCATGAAACGCCCCGCTTGCGGGGCGTTTTGCATGGCGCACTGGCCAGCCAGGGCGGAGGCTCGCCCTCGGGGATAATCCAGCCCCATGAGCGGCAACACCTTCGGCACCCTGTTTTGCGTCACCAACTTCGGTGAATCCCACGGCCCGGCCATTGGCTGCGTGATCGACGGCTGCCCGCCTGGCATGTCGCTGAGCGAGGCCGACATCCAGCAAGACCTGGACCGCCGTCGGCCTGGCACGAGCAAGTTCGTGACGCAGCGCAACGAGCCCGACGCGGTGGAAATTCTCAGCGGCGTGTACGAGGGCAAGACCACCGGTACCCCGATTGGCCTGCTGATCCGGAACACCGACCAGCGCAGCAAGGACTACGGCAACATCCTGCAGAGCTTCCGCCCTGGCCACGCCGACTACGCCTACTGGCAGAAATACGGCGTGCGCGACCCGCGCGGAGGCGGCCGCAGCTCGGCCCGCCTGACCGCGCCCACGGTAGCGGCCGGTGCGGTGGCCAGGAAGTGGCTGAAGGAAAAATACGGCACCACCTTCCACGCCTGCATGACGCAGATCGGCGAAGTGCCCATCGGCTTCGAGAGCTGGGACCATGTGCCCATCAACCCCTTCTTCGCCCCGGTGGCCGACGTGTCGGCACTGGAGGACTACATGAACGCGCTGCGCAAGAGCGGCGATTCGTGCGGCGCGCGCCTGCGCGTGGTCGCGAAAAACATGCCTGTGGGCCTAGGCCAGCCGCTGTACGACAAGCTCGACGCCGACATCGCCTACGCCATGATGGGCCTGAACGCAGTGAAGGGCGTGGAGATCGGCGCCGGCTTCGCGTCCGTGGCCGACAAGGGGTCCACGCACGGCGACTCGCTCACGCCCAATGGCTTCGTGGGCAACAAGGCCGGCGGCGTGCTCGGTGGCATCAGCACCGGGCAGGACCTGGATGTGTCGGTCGCCATCAAGCCGACCAGCTCGATCCTGGTGCCGCGCGACAGCATCGATGTTTCTGGAGCGCCCACCGAGGTCATCACCAAGGGCCGTCACGACCCCTGCGTGGGCATCCGCGCCGCGCCCATCATGGAGGCGCTGCTGGCCCTGGTGGTGATGGACCACGCGCTGCGCCACCGTGCGCAGTGCGGGGATGTGCGGGTGGGTACGCCGGACATCGCAGCCGCCTCGCGCGCGTGATCGACCGTCCGCTTTGGTGCGTCAATCAACGCCGTTCGCCCTGAGCTTGTCGAAGGGCTCACGAGGGCTTCGACAGGCTCAGCCCGAACGGGGTGAGTGGTGAGCCAGCGCAGGCCATTGCTGCCCTTTGCCGCCCTGTCCGCGAGCTACTTCGCGCATATCGGGTTTTTCAATCCTTACCTCCCGCTCTGGCTCAAGGATCTGGGCTTCAGCCTGATCGCCATTGCCGTGCTCACCTCGGTGCAGTCGGCCACGCGGCTGTTCGCGCCCTATGCCTGGGGCACGCTGAGCGACCGCACCGGCGAGCGCGTGAAGTTGCTGCGTTTCGGTGCCACCGCGGCTTTGCTCCTCTCGCTGGGGCTGTGGTTCGAGCTGGGCGGTGTGGCGCTGTTCGTGGTCCTGCTGCTGATGTTCACCCACACCAGCGCCATGATGCCCATGAGCGAGGCCGCGCTGGCGCACCTGGTGAGCCAGGGCGGCGCCTTTGATGCCCGGCGCTACGGGCGCGTGCGGCTCTGGGGTTCGCTCGGCTTTCTGGTGACGGTGGTGGCAGCCGGCTGGTGGTTCGAGCGCTTTGGCCTGGGGCATTTCCCGGCCTGGACCACGGCCTCCCTGGCCGCCGTGATGCTCAGTGTGTGGCTGCTGCCCGACTTCAAGGAAGTGCACCACCACGAGGAAGCCCACCCCGATGTGTGGCCGGTGCTGCGCCAGCCACCCGTGCGCTGGTTCTTCCTGGCGGTGTTCTTCCATGTGCTCTCGCACATCTTCATCTACGTGTTCTTCTCGCTCTACCTGGACTCGCTGGGCTACAGCAAGACCGTGATCGGGCTGCTGTGGGCCCTGTCGGTGGTGATCGAGATCGGCTGGTTCTACACGCAGGGGCGCTGGTTGCCTCGGTTTTCCCTGCCGGGCTGGCTGGTGCTGGCCGCGGGCCTGATGGCCCTTCGCATGGCGCTCACCGCCGGCCTGCCGCTGGTGTGGCCGGTGCTCCTGCTGGCACAGGCGCTGCACGCCATCACCTTCGCTGCCCACCACTCGGTGTGCATCGCGCTGCTGTCGCACCATTTCCCTGGCCGGCTGCGCGGGCGCGGGCAGGCGCTCTACACCGTGGTGGGCTACGGCCTGCCGGGTGTCATGGGCGGCCTGGGCGGCGGCCTGCTCAGCTCGGCTTTCGGCCTGGCCAGCGTGTTCTGGCTGTCGGCGGTGTGTGCGGCGGTGGCCATGGGGTGTGCGCTGCGGCTGCGTCACTGGACGCGCCACCCGCAGGCACTGCGCGCTGGGGCCTGAAGGGGAACCCGGCCCTCAGCGCTTGCGCATGCTCATGGCGCCACACAGGGCGATCAGGGCAATGCCTGCCGTGGCCCAGCCATCGGGCACATAGCCGAACACCAGCCACCCGGCCAGGGTGGCGAAGCCGATCTGCGCGTACATCAGCGGCGTGAGGCGCGACGCGGGCGCGTGCTGGTAGGCCTGGATCAAAAAGTAGTGGCCCAGCGACCCTAGCACGCCCAGCAGGCCGGTGAGCACCCACACCTGAAGGCTGGCCAGCGGCTCCCAGAGCCACATAACGGCCACCGAGCCCACCACCAGGCCGCACAGGCCGGTGTAGAAATGCAGGGTGCCAGGGTCTTCGGTCCTCACCATCCGGCTGGTGGTGATCTGGTACAGCGCGTTGATCAGCACCAGGCCCAGCGGTAGCAGGGTGGCCAGCTGGAAATCTTCGCCTTGCGGGCGAATCACCAGCATGGCTCCCGTGAGGCCGAGCAGCACCAGCCACCACGTGCGCGGCGGCACCCGTTCGTGCAGCAGGGGTCCCGCCAGCAGCGTGATCGCCAGTGGCACCAGCATCAGGATGGCCGTGAAGGCGCCCACCTGCACGAACTGCAGGCTGAGATAGGCCACCGTGGCAGAGGTCACCATGAGCGCACCGCGCAGCAGCTGCCAGCCCGGCATGCGGGTGTGCAGCAGTGCGCGCCCCTGACCCGGCCACAGCAGCGCGAGCGTCATGCCGGTCTGGACCAGGAAGCGCAGCCAGATCGCCATGGCCACCGGCACCACGCCGCCCACGAACTGCGAGGTGGTGTCGAGCAGGGCAAAGCAGGCGGTGGCGGCCAGGGCCAGCGCAACGCCCAGCGCAGGGCGCCGTGGGGGCGAGGGATTCAAGGGTGTGGAGCGATCGGGTGCGGGGCCCGGTTTCGCGTGTGGTTCAGGGTGCCTGGCGGGCTGCCGAGTTCGTGCACTTGCGCACCAGGCCGTCCATGGCGATCAGGTAACCGTCCACGCCGAAGCCCACCACGATGCCGGCCGCTGCCGGGGACACCCAGGAATGGTGCCGGAAGGTTTCCCGTGCGTGCACGTTGGAAATGTGGCATTCGATCACCGGCAGCGGGTCCACGCCCTTGATGGCGTCGTGCAGCGCGATCGAGGTGTGTGTGTACGCCCCCGGGTTGAACACCACGCCCAGCGCCTCGCCTGCGCGGTACAGGCGGCCGTATTCGTGGATCTTGTCGATCAGCGCGCCTTCCCAGTTGCTCTGCAGGCACTCCACCTCGTAGCCCAGCCGCTCGCCATGCGCACGGCAGAACGCCTCCACATCGGCCAGCGAGGTGTGGCCGTACTGCGCCGGCTCGCGCGTGCCCAGCAGGTTGAGGTTCGGGCCGTTGAGGATCAGTATCTTTTGCATGGGAGGGCCTTGGTCAGCTGCGATGGCGTATTTTCGCCCGGGCCTCACCTGCGCTCACCGCGATGATGGCAGCGGTGTTGCGCGCGGCCGACTGTGAAGCTCAGGGCGCCGGGTCCACCACGGCACTGCGTCGCAGTGGATTGAAGCCGGTCACCAGTGCCGTGGCCAGCAGCACCAGTGCGCCGCCGGCGAAGATGCCGGGTGACAGCGCCTCGCCCAGGAACAGGTGGCCCCAGGTCACGCCGAAGACCGGAATGAGGAACACCGGGCTCATGGCCGCCACGGGCGACACGTGGCGCACGATGCGCAGGTGCACCCAGTAGGCCAGGCCCGAGGTGACCACGCCCAGCAACACCATGGAGAGCGTGGCCGGCAGCGTGAAGCGCGCCTGCGGCAGCGCCAGCGCTGCGCCGGGCAGCAGCATCAGCATGGCCATGGCGTGCAGGCCGGCCGCAATGGCCAGCGGCTGCATGTGGGTGGTGGCCCGTTTCATGAAGGGCGATGCCAGGCCGTAGCAGGCGGCGGCTGCCACGCAGGCCAGGGCGGCCAGCACGGTGGTGGTGGTGGGCTGCACCGGGCCCAGCCGCACGATCAGGCCCACGCCCGCGAAGCCCGCCAGGCAGCCGAGCAGTTTGCGCGCGGTGAGCGTGTCTTCCTTGAACCAGGCGGCCGACAGCGTGCCGAACAGCACCGCCGTGGTGTTGAGCAGCGCGCTGTAGCCTGCCGGCAGGTGCAGCGCCGCCCACGAGAACAGCACGAAGGGTGCGGCCATGGTGAGAAAGCCGAGAAACGAGAGTTCGCGCCAGTGCCGCCACGGCCAGTCGTGCCGCAGCGCGCGCATCACCACCGCCAGGGTGAGCGTGGCCAGCACCACGCGCAGGCCGGCCAGCACCCAGGGGCCGAGCGCCGGGCTGGCGATGCGCAGGAACAGGAACGACGCGCCCCACAGGGCGGAGAGGAACAGGAGCTGAAAGAAATGTCGGGTTTGCACCGCTGCGATTGTGCGGCTGCCGCGGCCTGGCTGCTGTCGTGTGGCGGACGAGGGCGAGGCCTGGCAGGGTGGGGCCTGCGCCCCCCGGGCAAGCCCGGGGTGCGCAGGATCAGCCCGCCACCCGGCCCGCCGCCCGTTCGGCGATGGCTGCGAAGTCTGCCGGCAGCGGGTGCAGGTCCAGGCGCCGGCCCGCCTTGAGCACCTGGCTGGGCACGTCGTGGCCGATCAGCCCGGGCAGGCGGGCGGCGGCGGCCAGCAGGCGCTCCAGGTCCACACCGGTGTCGTAGCCCATCAGGGCCAGCGCGTGGGCGATTTCCTCGGTGCACACATTTCCGGACGCACCGGGCGCGTAGGGGCAGCCGCCGATGCCGCCGACCGAGGCGTCGAAGCGGTCGGCGCCGGCGTCGATCGCCGCCAGCACATTGGCCAGGCCCATGCCCCGGGTGTTGTGGAAGTGCAGCGTGAGTTCGGTGTCGGGCCAGCGCTCGCGGAACGCCTGGGTGAGGGCGTTCACCTGCGAGGGGAAGGCCATGCCCGTGGTGTCGCACAGGGTCACGCCGCGGGCACCGAGTTCGTCCACGAAGCGGCGGCACCAGTCCAGCACCGCCGGCGTGGGTACATCGCCTTCCATGGGGCAGCCGAAGGCGCAGGACAGCGACACATTGAGGGCCACCCCGCTCGAACGTACGGCCTGCGCCACCTCCGCCAGCGCGGCGAAGGACTGGGCGCGCGTCATGCGCAGGTTGGACAGGTTGTGGCTCTCGCTGGCCGACATGACCAGGTTCAGCTCGTCGGCGCGCGATTCCACGGCGCGCTCGGCGCCACGCACATTGGGGACCAGGGCGCTGTAGACCACGCCGGGGGCCCGGCGGATCTCCCTCAACACCTGCTCGGCATCGCGCAGCGCGGGGATGGCCTTGGGCGAGACGAAGGCCGTCACTTCGATCTTGGACAGGCCGGCGTCGGACAGGGCATTGACCAGCGCGATCTTCTGGTCCGTCTCCACGAAGGCCAACTCGGCTTGCAGCCCGTCGCGCGTGCCTACCTCCTGCAGGTGGATGCGGCGCCCGGCGCCCTGCCAAAGCGATCCACTCATGCCACCACCTTCGATTCGCGCAGCTGTGCAATGGCCTGGGGGTTCAGGCCCAGTTCGCCGAGCACGGCATCGGTGTCCTCGCCCAGCCGGGGCGAGGCGCTGCGAACCTGGCCGGGTGTGCCCAGCAGCTTGGGCACCACGCCGGGCACCTCGACCAGGTGGCCGTCGCGGGTGATCTGGGTCAGGATCATGTCGCGGGCGCGGTAGTGCGGGTCTTCGACGATGTCCTTGGCCGTGTACACGCGCCCGGCGGGCACGCGGGCCTCGCCCAGGGCCGCCAGAACCTCGGTGGAGCTGCTTGTGCGCGTCCAGGCCTCGATGGCGGCGTCCAGTTCCTGGACCCGGCTGACGCGCCCGGCGTTGTTGGCCAGGCCGGGGTCGTTGCCCAGGTCGTCCCGCCCGATCAGCTGCATCAGCCGGCGGAAGATGCTGTCACCGTTGCCGGCGATGAGCACCACGCCGTCCTGGCAGCGGTAGGCATTCGATGGCGCGATGCCCGGCAGCGCCGAGCCCGCGGGCTCGCGGATCGCGCCAAAGGCGCTGTATTCCGGGATCAGGCTTTCCATCACGTTGAACACGGCTTCGTTCAACGCCACGTCGATCACCTGGCCCTTGCCCCCGTGCACGTTGCGGTGGTGCAGGGCGGTGAGCACGCCGATGGTGCCGTGCAGCGCCGCCAGCGTGTCGCCAATGGAAATGCCGCAGCGCACCGGCACCTGGCCGGGCTCGCCGGTGAGGTGGCGCAGGCCCCCCATGGCTTCGCCAATGGCGCCAAAGCCGGGCAGGTCGCGGTAGGGGCCGGTCTGCCCGTAGCCTGAAATGCGCAGCATCACCAGGCCGGGGTTGTCGCGCGAGAGCGTCTCGTAGTCCATGCCCCAGCCCTCCATCGTGCCCGGGCGGAAGTTTTCCACCAGCACGTCGGCCTGGGCGATCAGCTGCCGGGCGATGGCCTGGCCCTCGGGGTGGCGCAGGTCCAGCGCGATCGAGCGCTTGTTGCGCGACTGCACCTGCCACCAGACCGAGGTGCCGTCCTGCAGCAGGCGCCAGTTGCGCAGCGGGTCCCCCGTGCCCGGCGGCTCGATCTTGATGACGTCGGCGCCGAAGTCGCCCAACGTCTTGCCGACGAAGGGGCCGGCAATGAGCTGGCCCATCTCGATGACGCGCAGCCCCTGCAAGGCGCCCGGCTGAAGTGGTGGCATGGTCAAGGCGGGTCTCCCGTTCAGTCGATGGTGGCGCCGGATTCCTTGACGATGCGGGCCCAGCGCGGCAGGTCCTCGCGCACGAGCTGGGCGAACTGGTCCGGCGTGGACTTGAAGGGCTCGCAGCCCACGGCGGCCAGGCGCTCCTGCACCTCCGTGGAGTCCAGCGCCTTGGCGATCTCGGCGTTCAGCTGCGTGATGATGGCGCGCGGCGTGCCGGCCGGTGCGAACACACCGTACCACGGCGTCGCGCCGAAGCCGGGCACCGTTTCACCAATGGTGGGGGCATCCACCGCCGGCAGGCGCTTGGGGTTGACCACACCCAGCACCTTCATGCGGCCCGAGCGGATGAAGGAGATGGAAGACGGCAGGCTCTGCACCGACACCTGCACCTGGCCGGCCACCACGTCGGTGGCGGCAGCGGCGGCCCCCTTGTAGGGAACGTGCGTCAGATCGATGCTGGTGGCCTTGCCCAGCATCTCGCCGATCAGGTGGTTCAGCGTGCCGTTGCCGGCCGAGCCGATGTTGATCTTGCCCGGCTGCTGCTTGGCCAGCGACACCAGTTCGGCGACGTTCTTGGCCGGGAAGGCCGGGTTGGCCACCAGCACGTAGCCGGCCGTGGCCACACTGCCCACGGCTTCGAAATCCTTCAGCGGGTCGAAGCCCGTGCTCCTGTACAGCGAGGGGTTGATGACCATGGAGCTGTCGGCGGTCAGGATCAGCGTGTAGCCGTCCGGGCGGCTCTTGGCTGCGGCCACGGTGCCGATGTTGCCGCCGGCGCCCACGCGGTTTTCCACCACGACGTTCTGGCCGAGCTGCTCGCCCAGCTTCTGCGCGATCACGCGCGCGATGGTGTCGTTGGCGCCGCCGGCGGCGTGGGGCACGATCAGGGTGATGGGCCGGTTGGGGTACCGGTCCTGCGACAGGGCGGGAACTGCGGCTAGCGAAAGGGCCAGGGCCAGCAGGGTGCGGCGTTTGGTGAACATGGTTTGTCTCCTCTTGGGGGTGGGTCAGTTGAAAAGCCAGGGGCTGGCCAGGCGGTGTTGCGCCTCAAAGGCACGGATGCGGGTTGTCTTCTGCAGGGTCAGGCCGATGTCGTCCAGGCCCTGCACCAGGCGCTGCTTGCGCGAAGCGTCGATGCTGAAGCTGGTGCACAGGCCCGTCGACGAGCGCAGGGTCTGCGTCGGCAGGTCCACGCTCAGCGTGAAACCCGGGTGGTCGTGCACGGCCTGGAACAGCTGGTCGATCTGGGCGGTCGGCAGCACGATGGGCAGCAGGCCGTTCTTGAAGCAGTTGTTGAAGAAAATGTCGGCGTAGCTGGGGGCCAGCAGCACCCGGATGCCATGGTCGGCCAGTGCCCAGACCGCGTGCTCGCGGCTGGAACCGCAGCCGAAGTTCTCCCGCGTCAGCAGGATCTGCGCACCCGCGTAGCGGGCCTGGTTCAGGGAGAAGGCCGGGTTGCGCAGCCGCCCGGACACGTCCTGCCCCGGCTCGCCGCGGTCCAGGTAGCGCCACTCGTCGAACAGGTTGTCGCCAAACCCGGTGCGGCTGATGGACTTCATGAACTGCTTGGGGATCAGCGCGTCGGTGTCCACGTTGGCCCGGTCCACGGGCACCACCAGCGATTGCAGTTGGTCGAAGGGTTTCATGCGATCTCCTGCGCGGGCAGTTGGACGGGTGGCAGGTCTTCCACGCGGGCCAGGTGGCCGGCGATGGCCGCGGCCGCTGCCAGCGCAGGGCTGAGCAGGTGGCTGCGCCCACCAGGCCCTTGCCGGCCCTCGAAATTTCGGTTGCTGGTCGAGGCGCAGCGCTCGCCCGGCGACAGCCGGTCGTCGTTCATGCCCAGGCACATTGAGCAGCCGGGCTCGCGCCACTCCAGTCCCGCCTCGGTGAAGATGCGGTCCAGGCCTTCGGCTTCGGCCGCGGCCTTCACCAGGCCGGAGCCGGGCACCACCAGGGCCTGCACCACGCCGGGCGCCACGCGGCGCCCGCGCACCACGGCGGCGGCGGCGCGCAGGTCTTCCAGACGGGCGTTGGTGCATGAGCCGATGAACACCTTGTCGATGGGCACCTCGCGCATGGGTGTGCCGGGCTGCAGGCCCATATAGGCCAGCGCGGCCTGCATGCCGGCGCGGCGCACCGGGTCGGCTTCCTGCGCCGGGTCGGGCACGTGGCCGTCCATGGCCACCACCATGTCGGGCGACGTGCCCCAGGTCACCATGGGCTGCACATCGCGCGCGTCGATCGAGACCACCCGGTCGAACTCGGCGCCTTCGTCGCTCACCAGCGTGCGCCAGGCCGCCACGGCCGCCTCCCACTGTGCGCCCGACGGCGCCTTTGGACGGCCCGCCAGGTAGTCGATGGTGGTCTGGTCCACCCCCACCAGGCCCACGCGGGCACCGGCCTCGATGGCCATGTTGCACACCGTCATGCGGCCTTCCATGCTCAGGGAGCGGATGGCGCTGCCGGCAAATTCGATCGCATGGCCATTACCGCCGGACGTGCCCAGCACGCCGATCAGGTGCAGCACCAGGTCCTTGGCGGACACCCCGGGCGCCAATACGCCGTTGACCTGCACCAGCATGCGTTTCATGGGGCGAAGGGCCAGGCACTGGGTGGCCAGCACATGCTCCACGTCGGACGTGCCGACGCCGAAGGCCAGGGCACCGAAGGCGCCGTGGGTGCTGGTGTGGGAGTCGCCCGCCACCACGGTCATGCCCGGCAGGGTGGCGCCCTGCTCGGGCCCGACCACATGGATGATGCCCTGTGTGCGGCTGCCCAGGCCGTGGAAGGTGATGCCGAATTCCTGGCAGTTGCGGTCGAGCTGGCGCACCTGGGCCCGCGAGAGCGGGTCCTGGATGGCTTCTGTCGATGCGCGCTGCGCCGCGGTGGTGGGCACGTTGTGATCCGCCACGGCGATCACCGTCTCGGCCCGCCAGGGCTGGCGGCCCGACAGGCGAAGGCCCTCGAAGGCCTGGGGGCTGGTGACCTCGTAGACCAGGTGGCGGTCCACGTAGATGAGGCACTCGCCGTCCTCGCTTGCGTCGACGAGGTGGCTTTGCCAGAGTTTGTCGAACAGGGTTCGCCGGGCGTGTGTCATGGGGGCGGTGCGGGCCGGTGGGTGGAATGGCTCGCAGTCTAGGAGCCCCCCCCGCGCGGCAGAAGCGTTGCTTGGGCAAAGCAGGTTTCGCCAACGGCGAAAGCGGCGGGGTTCCCCTCTTCAGCCCACCCCGGCGCGCAGGTGGTCGAAGAGGCTGCGCATCGGGCGCGCCAACGCGCTGAAGTCGCGCGCGCCCAGCAGCAGTTCGCGTTCCACCCAGGCATCGCTCAGATCGATCACTCGCAGACCCATGGCACGGGCCAAGGGTTGGGCGGCCGCCACGGGCAGCACGGCGATGCCCAGACCGGCGCGCACCATCTGGCACATGGCGTCGAAGCTGCGCACATGAATGCGGATGCGCAGCGGCTGGCTCAGTTGCCCGCTCTCCAGCGCCAGCCGCTGGGCCAGCGAGGTCGATTGCGACAGGCTCACGAAGTCGTATTGCACCGCCTCGGCAAACTCGGCTTTGCGGCGGCGCGCCAGCGCATGGCCCGGCGGCACCACCAGCACCAGCCGGTCGCGGCGGTAGAGCGCGGTCTGCAGGCCGAGTTCTGGCGTGCGGTCGGCGAAGATGCCGAGCTCGGCGCGGCCGTCCAGCACGGCCAGCACCACTTCGCGGCTGTCGGCCTCGTTCAGCTCGATGCGCAGGCCGGGGCGCATGCCCACGAACCCGGCCAGATCCGTCGGCAGGAACTGCGTGATGGCCGAGGTGTTGGCCCACAGGCGGACCTCGCCGGTGACGCCCCTGGCATGGTCGGACAGGTCGCCGCTCATCTGGTCCACGTCGTTCAGGATGCGCTGCACGTGCCGGTGCAGGGCCTCGCCGGCCAGGGTGAGCTTCACGCCCCGGGAATGGCGCTCCAGCAGCGACACGCCAAAGGCGAGTTCGAGATCGGCCATGCGCTTGCTCGCCGCGCCAATCGCCAGCCGGGCAAGCTCGGCCCCCTGGCTGATGCTGCCGGTGCGCGCCACCAGGTTGAACAGGGACAGCGAGACGAGGTCGATGCGGTGCAGGTTCATGAGCGAGGTAGGCGGGCGTGCGCGAGGCAGTTTTCCCCCGTGCAAGGTTGAAACGAGTGTAATTCCCGGGCCTGGCATCAGACCCCTGGAATCCCCGTATGGGGCGGGTCGCAGCGCGCCGGGCAAGCGCCCGGTGCAGCGCCCCTCAGCGGGGCTGCGCGGCCCGCATGGCTTGCGCGAGCGCGTCGTGCCCGAGGGCGGCGAGCCCGTCGGCGGCGCCCAGGCGGTCGCGCGCTTCGCCGTTCTGGCCCAGCTTGAACTTGGCCGTGAGCCGCGTGAGCGGGATCTCGATGCCCACGATGGCTTTGAGCATGCCGTCGACGAACTCGGGTGCCGAATCGCCCATCTTCCAGGGCCGCGGCTGCTGCGAGCGTTGCTCGTGCTCGCGCGTGAGGCGCGCGACCAGGCCGCGCACGAAGCGCTCATCCTCCATCACCCGCAAGGTGCCGTGGGCGTGCACCACGGCGTAGTTCCAGGTGGGCACGTGGCGGTGGTGCTCGGGCTTGCTGGGGTACCAGTTGGGCGAGATGTAGCCCTGAGCCGCCTGGAAGATCACCAGCACGTCGTCGCCAGCGGCCTGCTGCCACACCTGGTTGGCGCGCGCCACGTGGGCGCGCAGCGTGCCGTGCGGGCCGGCCGTGGCGTCGAATTCGAACGGGATGGGGTTCGCGTCAAGCCCCTCGGGGCCGTGCGTGACCAGCTGGCCCAGCGGGTGGGCGGCCATCAGCGCGTGCAGCACGTCGGCGCGGTCTTCCTCAAAAGCGGGCGGAAGGTACATGGGGGGCTTCTTCAAGGGCGGTCAGCAGCGGGGTGGCTCATCATGCACCGGCCATCGCATGGCGCACCAGCAGCGCGGCGAGCACCCACATGGTCAGGCCGATCAGCCCGTCCAGCACCTGCCAGGCGCGTGGCCTGGCGAACATGGGCGCCAGCCAGCGCGCGCCGAAACCCAGCGCTGTGAACCAGCCCAGGCTGGCGACGCTGGCCCCGGCGATGAACCAGCGCTGCAGCCCGGCCGGCTGCTGGGCGCCGACGCTGCCCACCAGCAAGACGGTATCGAGGTACACGTGGGGGTTGAGCAGGGTGAAGGCGGCGGCCTGCGCCAGCACGGCACCGCGGCTCATCCCGGCGCCACCGTCGGCCGCCTGCAGCCGGCTGGCCCGCTGTGCGCGGCGCAGCGCCTGCCAGCCGTACCAGGCCAGGAAGGCTGCGCCGGCCAGCGCCATGGCGCGGGCCACGCCAGGGCTGTTGCCCAATGCCTGGGCCATGCCGAGCACGCCCGCGGTGATCAGCGCGGCATCGGCGAGCGCGCAGAACAGCACCACGGGTGCGACGTGCTCGCGCCGCAGACCCTGGCGCAACACGAAGGCGTTCTGCGCGCCAATGGCCACGATCAGGCCCAGGCTGAGCACGAGCCCCTGCATAAACGCGGGCAGGACGGAAGCGGCAGCGGTGACAGACGGCATGCCCCGAGCTTGCCAGCCTGTGACCGGGATGACAAACGGTCTTTCCCTTGCGGGGCGGCGACGCGGGCGCGGTTTCGACCGGCCTGGACACCCGTCCCCGGCGGCGCGATCAGGTCAACATGTCGGGCTGGGTCGCTACCAGCTGGGTCCAGATGGTCTGGAAGTGCAGCCAGCCGATGTATTCCGAACCCACGTGTTCGCGGCTGTAGCGCGAGCGGTCAGCCGGCACGAGGGCGGGCTTGTGGCCGGTGGCTTCCACCAGCAGCTGCTGGCGGCAGCACCGCTCCAGCGCAATGAACCAGAACGCCGCCGCCTCGATGCTGTGGCGGCTGGCGGTGAACAGGCCGTGGTTCTGGTGAATGGCCGCTTTCACGCCCTTGAACCAGTCGCACATGGCCATGCCCGCGCGCTCCTCAACCGCCACCTGGCCGGCCTCGTCGTTGATCACCACATGGTCCTCGAAGAAGGCGGCCGCGTCCTGCGAAATCGGCTCCAGCGGACGGCCGAGCGCGGCAAAGGCGGTGCCGTACACCGTGTGTGCGTGGCACATGGCAATGATGTCCGGGTGCGCCTCGTGCACCGCCGCGTGCAACACGAAGCCGGCGCGGTTGATGGCATGGCTGCCTTGCACCACGCGGCCCTTGTGGTCGGCCAGGATCAGGTTTGACACCTTCACCTGCGCGAAGTGCACGCACATCGGGTTGGTCCAGTACAGCTCCGGGTGTTCCGGGTCGCGCACCGTCAGGTGGCCGGCGAAACCGTAGTCGAAACCCTCCAGCGCGAAGGCGCGGCAGGCCGCCACCAGGCGCTGCTGGCGGTGCAGACGTTCGGCGGCCACGTCGGTGAAGGCGGGCACCTCGGGGAAGATCAGGCCCTTCTGCTCGGGCTGGTAAATGGACACGCGGCCAGGCGACACGAGGGGTGTGGCGGGCGCGCTGACGGGGGCATGGGCAGTGGCGGTGTTCACGGGCGGTCTCCAACATCTGGGTCAATCCACGGATGTTCCGCTGTTGCCACATGAATGACAAGCGATGGTTGTTCAAACTCATATGAATGCCATTCACATGAACTGGGGGCCCTGCCATACTCGCGGGCACCATGCGCAAGATCCCCAACTTCGTGCTGCTTCGCGCTTTCGAGGCCGCGGCGCGGCTGCAGAGCTTTTCACGTGCCGCCCATGAACTGCACCTCACGCCCTCGGCCATCAGCCACCAGGTGCGCGAGCTGGAAACCTTTTTTGGCCGCACCCTGTTCGCGCGCAGCCACCGGCGGGTGGACCTCACGCCCGAGGGCCGGCGCCTGGCTGACAGCCTGGGACGGGTGTTCGACTCGCTGGAAGCCGCTTGCGGCGAGGTGCGGCTGGCGCCGTCGGGTCAGGTGCTCTCGCTGCACTGCGCGCCCAGCTTCGCGGTGAAGTGGCTGGGTCCGCGCCTGCCCGATTTCATGGCCGCCCACCCGGGCATCACCATCCGCCTCTCGACTGGGGCCGAACCCATGGACCTGACCGCCGCGCGCGAGGTCGATCTGGCCATCTCCTACGGGCAGGTGGTGCGCCGCCCGGGCATCGAGGTGACCGGGCTCGGGCCGGAAGACATCGTGCCCCTGTGTTCACCCCGGCTGCGGCCGCGCGGCGGATCGTGGAAGACGCTCATGGCCACCGCCACCCTGATCGACTCGCAGCTGAGCGACATCACCTGGCGGGACTGGTTCGCGCTCAATGGGCTGCCCCTGCCCGAGCGCCCGCGCCAGTCGTTCGACCGCGGCGCGCTGTCCATCTCGGCCGCGGTGGACGGCATGGGCATTGCGCTGGAAACCACGCGCTTTGCCGAGCGCGAGCTGGCGCGCGGTGACCTCGTTGAGGTCGGGCGCTCCGTGTTCAAGCGCATCCGGCGCGAGGTGCACTTCCTCTCGGTGCGCAGCAACGAGCGCCAGGTGGACAAGATAGGTCGCTTCCGGCAGTGGTTGCTGGGCCAGTAACCACCGCGGGCAATGGGCTCGGCCCGCCGGGCGCATATCTCGGCGCCCCGCGATGCCGCACTTATCTGGCGTACGGTGCTGCGACGCGGCCAGACCCTTCGCCGATTCCCACGGGGTCCGTGCACGACTTGACGTATGTCAGCTGCCAGAAAACGTCGCGTGGCAACAATGGCATATGGTCATCTCCGCTCCCGATCCCGCTCCCGTTCCAGCTGCTGCAGCCGTCTTCACCGCCCGCGCCCTCACCAAGACCTACGGCGAGGGTGACACCGCGGTGTACGCCTTGCGTGGGGTTGACCTGGACATCGTGCGTGGCGAGTTCGTGGTGTTGCTGGGGGCTTCGGGCAGCGGCAAGTCGACCCTGCTCAACATCCTGGGCGGGCTCGACACCGCCACCAGCGGCTCGGCGCAGTGGACGCATGGCGGGCAGACGCACGAACTCATCGGCGCGGGCGACGCCGAACTCACGCGCTACCGGCGCGAGCACGTGGGCTTCGTGTTCCAGTTCTACAACCTCATCCCCAGCCTCACGGCCGAGGAAAACGTGGCCCTGGTCACCGACCTGGCCGACGATCCCATGGACCCGGCCGAGGCGCTGGCCCTGGTGGGCCTGGCGCCGCGCCGGCACCATTTCGTGTCGCAGCTTTCGGGCGGCGAGCAGCAGCGCGTGGCCATTGCGCGCGCCATCGCCAAGCGCCCGGCCGTGCTGCTGTGCGACGAGCCCACGGGCGCGCTCGACTGCGCCACCGGCGTGATGGTGCTGCAGGCCATCGAGCACGTGAACCGCGAGCTGGGCACCACCACCGTGGTCATCACCCACAACGCGCCCATTGCCGACATGGCCGACCGCGTGTTGCGCCTGGCCGACGGCCGCATCGTCGAAAGCCGCGACAACCCGCACAAGCAGCCCGCTTCGTCGCTGAGCTGGTGAGCCCGGGGCCCGAGATTCAAAACCCGACCGGCCGATGACCGCCCTGCAAGTCAAGCTCTGGCGCGACCTGAACCGCCTGCGTGCCCAGGTCATCACCATCGCCGTGGTGGTGGCCATTGGCGTGGCCGGGTTCGTGGGCATGTTCGCGGTGCACGACTCGCTGCAGACCTCGCGCGCGGCGTTCTACCGCGACAACCACCTGGCCGATCTGTTCGCCGGCGTGCGGCGGGCACCCGTGTCGCTGCGTGAGCGCATCGAAGCCATTCCCGGCGTGGCCGAGGTGCAGCTCACCGTGGCCTTTGACGCGCAGGTGGCTCTGCCCGAGGTGCTGCAGCCGGTCACCGGCCGCTTCATCGGGCTCGACCTGGCCGCTGTGCACGCCGGGCGCCAGGGCCTGAACGCGCTCACGCTGCGCGCCGGCCGCTGGCCCGAGCGCAACAACAGCCAGCTTGAAGCCCTGGTGAGCGACCGCTTCGCCGCTGCCCGCAGCCTGAAGCCTGGTGACGCGGTGCAGGCCATCTTCAACGGCCGGCTGGAACGCGTTCACATCGTGGGCACGGCGGTGTCGCCCGAATACGTGTTCGCGTCGCAGGGCGGCGCGCCAGACGACACCAGCTTCGGCATCTGGTGGATCGACGCCCAGCGCATGACGGAAGCCTTCGACATGCAGGGCGCCTTCAACCAGGCCGCGCTGCGCCTGCACGCGGGTGAGGCCGAGCCGCCCGTGCTCACCGTGCTCGACCGCCTGCTGGCGCCTTACGGCAGCATCGGCGCCGTGGGGCGCGACCGGCAGCTCTCCACCAAGATCGTGTCGGACGAGCTGGCGCAGCTCAAGGTGATGGGCACGGTGCTGCCGGCCATCTTCCTGGCCGTGGCCATGTTCATCCTCAACGTGGTGCTCAGCCGCCAGGTGGCCACGCAGCGCAGCCAGATCGCCGCGCTCAAGGCGCTGGGCTATGGCGATGGCGCCATCGCCTGGCACTACATCCAGCTCGCGCTGGTGATTGCGGGCCTGGGGGTGCTGGCCGGGCTGGGCCTGAGCCAGCTCATCGGGCGCGGCATGCTCAGTCTGTACGACGAGGTGTTCCGCTTCAACCGCCTGGTCTACACCACCCACGCCGGGCTGGTGCTGGCCTCGGCGCTCATGGCCGGGCTGGCCGCCGCCGCCGGCACCTGGACGGCCATCCGCGCCGTGGTGCGTCTGCGCCCGGCGCAGGCCATGCTGCCGCCCGCGCCCCCGGCCTACAGCGCCACGCTGCTGGAGCGCCTGGGGCTGGGGCGCTTCCTCTCCACCAGTGCGCGCATGGTGGTGCGCAACCTGGAGCGCCGGCCGCTTCGCGCGGCCTTCACCGTCACCGGGATCGCGCTGGCCGTGGCGCTGCAGATTTCCGGCGCCTTCTGGCTGGACGCCATCGCCCACATCGTCGACGTGCAGTTCCGCCAGGTGCAGCAGGGCGATGTGCTGGTCAACTTCCACCGCCCGGTGCCGGTGGACGCCGTGCGCGACCTGCGGCGCCTGCCCGGCGTGATCGACGCCGAGGTCTACCGCACCGAGCCCGTCAAGATCAGCCTGCGCGGCACCACCCAGGACACCGCCGTGATGGCCCTCAAGGGCGACGCGCGGCTGATGCGCCTGGTGGACGAACAGCGCGGCGCGCTCTCGCTGCCGTCCGAGGGCGTGGTGCTGTCGGCGCTGCTGGCCAACGAGCTGGGCGCCCGCGTGGGCGACCGCGTGCAGATCGCGTTCCGGCTGTGGAGCCAGCGCACGGTGGAGGTGACCGTGGTGGACATCGCCCACACCATGTTCGGCCAGCTGCTCTACATGAACCTGGACACGCTCAACCGCCTGGCCGGCGACGGCCACGGCGTGGCCGACGCCGCGCTGCAGGTGGACCCTGCGGCCATGCCCGCCTTCTGGGCGGCGGTTAAGGGGGCGCCGCTCATCAACTCGGTGTTTGACAAAGCCAGCACCATGACCGAGTTCAACCAGCGCACCTCGCGCAACATGGGCGTGTTCAGCGGCATCCTCACGCTGTTTGCCGTGGCCATGGCCGTGGGCATCATCTACAACGCGGCGCGCATCTCGCTCTCGGAACGCTCATGGGAGCTGGCCAGCCTGCGCGTGCTGGGCATGACCCGCGCCGAGGTGTCGGTGCTGTTGCTGGCCGAACTGCTGGCCGAACTGTTGATCGCCCTGCCCATCGGCGCGCTGCTGGGCTGGGGCCTGGCCTCGCTGATGATGCGGCTCATGTCGAGCGACGCGATTGATTTCCCGGTGGTCATCGAGCCCGCCACCTACGCATCGGCCGCGCTCATCGTGCTGGCCGCCGGCGTGGTCAGCGCCCTGCTGGTGCGCCGGCAGATCGACCGCCTGGACCTGGTTTCCGTTTTGAAAGTACGCGAATGAAGAACGCCCACAACAAAGGTCTGAGCCGCCGCTGGCTCATCGGCGGCCTCGCCGTGGTGGCCCTTGCCGCCGTGCTCTGGGCTGCTTACCGCCCGCGCCCGCTGGTGGTGGAAACCGCCACCGTGGCCGAAGGCCGGTTTGAACAGGTCATCGAAGAAGACGGCCGCCTGCGCCTGCAGCAGCGCTACACCGTCACCGCCCCCACCGCCGCGCAGCTGCAGCGGCCCACGCTCAAGGTGGGCGACACGGTGCAGGCCGGCCAGGTGGTGGCCGAGCTCGCCCCAGCCGCCCCCGCCATGATCGACACCCGTACCCGCAGCGTGCTGCAGGAACGCGTGGGCAGTGCCGACGCCGCCCGCAGCGCCGCCGGTGCCAACGTGCGGCGCCTGCAAGCCGCCTTGTCGCAAGCCGTGCTGGAAGCCGAACGCGCCGAACAGCTCGCCCGCGACAACTTCATCGCCCCGTCTGCCCGCGACCAGGCCCGCCTGGCCCGTGAAGCCGCGCAGCAGGCCCTGCGCGCCGGCCAGGCCGAACAGGCCGCCGCCGACCACGCGCTCGGCGAAGCCCGCGCCGCACTGCAACGCGCCCAGCCCAGCGGGGCAGTGGCTTCGGCGCAAGGACTGTGGTCGCTCACCAGCCCCGTCACCGGCCGCGTGCTCCGGCTGCACAAGGAAAACAGCGAACCCGTCACCGCCGGGCAAGCCTTGATGGAAATTGGCGACACCGCCGCGCTCGAAGCCGTGGTCGACGTGCTCTCGGGCGACGCCCCGCGCATCACGCCCGGCGCCGCCGTGCAGCTGGCCACCGGCCGCAGCCAGCCCCCGCTGGCCGGCACCGTGGCCCGCATCGAACCCCAGGCCTTCACCAAAGTCTCGGCGCTGGGCATTGAAGAGCAGCGTGTCAACGTGGTGGTGACGCTGGACGCCAAAGCCGAAGACCTGCAACGCCTGGGCGACGGCTTCCGGGTGGACGCACGCATCACGCTTTCGGCGCAAGACGGCGCTCTGCTCGTGCCCTCCGCCGCGCTGGTGCGCGACGGCGACAAAGGCTGGCGCGTGTTCGTCGTGGAGGGCGGCAAGGCCCGCGCCAGAACCGTCACCTTCCAGGACCGCCACGCCGACAGTGCCTGGGTGCAGGACGGGCTGAAGGCGGGGGAGGTGGTGATTCTGTATCCCGGGAGTGCGATGGAAGAGGGCCGGGCGGTGAAGGTCAGGGGCGCACCGTGACTGCTTTCGACCCAGAGCAGGCGGCCGGCCACAATCGGAAAGTCGGCCGAGCAACAGCTCGGTGCAAGCGTGTGCAGCTCGCTACCTGGTAGCACCGCCCGCTGCCTCCGCGCTGGTGCGCGAGGGTTAAAAGTTCGACATTTCCATCGTGGCTATCAGTCGGCACAAGCCGAAACCCTCACGGCGTGCCGCTCGTTCGGGACGCGGAAGGCTGTTTCATTTGTTGGCTCTCAGAAAGCGAGTTTTTTGCATGTCGATCACCAAGGGCAATCACATCATCACCGGGTTATCGGACTGGCAGGCGCACGCTGGGCCCAAGAGCAAGGGTCACTGGGTCGACGACCGAAGTGCCAAAGAGGTTGCCCGGGCATGGCTTGCCAGTGGCCAGCAACTTCCAGCCGAGGTTTGCGCTGCACTCGCGGGACACCCCCGGTTCGGCGCGGTCCTGGAATGGCAAGCGGAACCTGAGGCCAAGCTTCGCTTTGACGACTTCGCCGGTGAACCAAGGAACAGCGATCTGGCAGTTCACGTTCGGGACGCAGTGGGTAGCTACTTGATTGCCATTGAGGCCAAAGCGGATGAATCCTACGGAGCAACCATCGCTCAAACCCTGGCGGCCGCAAGGAAGAGGCTTGATGCGAACCCTCGGTCAAATGGCTTGAATCGTGTTCGCCAGCTTCATGAAGCCCTGTTGGGCGTCCCGGTGGCGCAAGCCGCCGAATGTGCGGGCCTGCGTTATCAACTGCTGACAGCAGCGGCGGGTGCACTCTGTGACGGCGAGCGCCGTGCCTACGCCCGCACTGTGCTGCTGATCCAGGAGTTCGTCACCAAGAAGACAGACGACGCCAACCATGCCCGCAATACACATGATCTGTTGAACTTCATGAATGCCCTGCATCCCGGAACTGCCTCGGAAGTGCAACCAGGCAGGCTGTACGGCCCGTTCGAAGTTCCCGGGGGGAAGCTTCTGAAAAAACCGCCTGAACTCTACATTGGGAAGGTCACGCGCAACCTTCGCGCCACGGGGACTGCACGCTCAGGCGGAGCGGCAGCGGTGAACGACGGCTTTCCTCTTTGACTGCCGACTGTTGGGCCACTGCGCAGTCGGGGGCGCTGACGGTGGCAATCAGGGCGCGCGGTGTGATCTGCCACGACAGGCTCCACCGGTCCTTGCACCAGCCGCAGGCGCTGGCCGGGCCGCCGTTGAGTCCGAGGCAGGTGATGCCCATCACGGTGAACTCGACCGTGAGCACCTCGCCTTCGTGCCCGGCGGGGTAGACGAGGAGGGAGCGGTGGACTGCCTCCTCCGCGTTATCCGGGAATGTCTCGGCGCAGAACCTCGCGGCTGCTTTGGAGGTGCCATTGAACAAGAGGCAGACGGTGTTTTTTCTTGCCAGAGTGAACCTCATTGATCGCTTGAGCCGCTGGTTGGGGTAGGCGCAACGCCAACTTTCAGCGAGGAGTTGGTGGCGAGCCCTGAGACAGTTTCGCTGCTCCACCACCCGCGGTGGTCGATCAGGTGTAACGGTTCAACAAGCAGTGCAGCGAGAGCGGGCACTTACATTCTTGGCGACGCACAACGCGCCATCCACCTCTGCTTCGGGAAACTGCCACTTTTCCATGCATGACGCGCCACCCGGGGAACCATGCGTAATGCCCTGTCCGTTGTGACTCGATGCGGGTCGGGCCGGGGCGCCGCAAGAAGCTCCCGTTGCGCCTGTACGAGGCAGACGTTTTGTTGCCCTTGCATGAGCAGGTCCGCGCCAAAATTTCCCTTGGCCGTCTGTGCTTGCGCGCGGTACGCGTTCGACACAGCGATGGGTGCAGGTGCTTATCCACCGCACGACCTTTTCAACTTCGACCCTCCAGGAGGACGACCATGGCAAGCAAATCATCCACCACCGCCCGCCGGTCCACCGAATCTGAACAGACCCCCATGAACATGGCGGGGTACCAGCAATTTGCCGACCTGACCGAGAACTCCGCGGCCCTGTTCCGTGAAATCGAAGCGGTACAGCAGATCCATCAGCATTCCGCACAACGCTCCGCTTTGAAATTGCAGCAAGCGGCGGAGCAGATGCGCAACTCCACCAGCAGCACAGAGCTGCTCAGCATCCAGTCCACGTTGATGATGGGTGGCATGCAGGAAATGGTGCAGTACATGCAGGAGTTGTCGGTGACGCTGTTGCGCATGCAGGTGGCGCTGGTGCCCAAGCAACCCTTTGGCCGTGGCCCCGAAGGCACTGCTGCTTCTGGCCTCGAAGGGCAGTCTGCCCACCCGTTAAGTGCCGCATCAACGGCACAGGACGCCGCCACGGCCGCCACGGCCGCGGTGTTGCAGTCGTGGACCAACATGCTGGGGGCTGGGCTCCATCAGGCGGATGGCCGGTCCCCGCACTGACTCCCCGCCTTCACCGCTGTGCTGTTGATGGGATGGAGCCCAGCAGAGCCAGCACTGCCTCGCGCACCGCTGGGTCGTGCCCCACCAGCAGATGGCCGCCCTGCTCAAAGCCGATGAACCGGGCACCGGGAATCTGGCTGGCGGTATAGGCCGCGGGCGCGTAGGTTCCAAAGGCGTCGTCGCGCGCGCTCACCACCAGCGTGGGTGCCTGCACGGAGCCGAGTGCGTACGGCTGCTGGAGGCTTTTGCCAAGCCGCGTGTCGTCATGCAGCCCTTGGGCTCGTGCCGATACCGGAAGGATGCGTTCGGCCGCCTCGTGCACGCGGACGCGCTCGCTGGCGCTGGCGTCGGCCACCAGCTCGGGTGGCGTGGCCAGCACATGCCGTATGACCTGGTCGCGCGCCAGCTTCAGCCCGGCCCAGAAGACCAAGTCTGATCCGAGCAGGCGCAGCAGCAGTGTGTCTTTTCGGTCTGAAATGGGGGGTGTGCCGGCCACCACGTCGCCCGGCTTCCAGGCGATGGGCACCACCAGCACCAGGGCGCTCACGCGCGCCGGGTGGCGAATGGCCGTCTGCAGGGCCGAAGGGCTGCCTGCCGACACGCCCATGACCGCTGCTCGCTCCATGCCCAGCGCGTCAAGCACGCACACATGCGCGTCGGCCTGCGCCTCGGGCGACGCGTCGGCCGGGCGGGGCGTGCGCAGGTAGCCGAAGCGAGACACCGCGATCACCCGCACGCCGTGCTGCGTGAGCGTTTTCGCCCAGGCCATGCCTTGGTCGTGGCCGCCGCCGCTGCCGTGAACGACCAGCAGCGGCATGCCTTCGCCCGCTTGCTGTACCTCGATGGGCCCGCACCGCGTGCCCAGCACCACGCTGCCGGCGGATGACAACGCTTTGGCCTGTGCCATGTCGTCGCGGAACTGCCTGCCGGTCCACAGGGCCGCGGCCAGCAGGCTCAGGGCCACGAGCCCCCACGTCAGCGTTTTCATGCTGGGCTCTCAGCCTGCTTGGCTCACCCGACGCATGCGGTGTACCGCGCCGCGGTTCGGTGCGCGCAACAGTCGCGCGGCAAGCGCGGCGCACAAGAGGTGGCGGGCTCGCCCGCAACACGGCGCGAAGTCACACGCCGTCCCCGTTCTTGTGCTTCTTGTAGCTATGGACAAAGCGGCCAAACGCACGGTCTTTTTTGCGCCGGTCGATGTAAGAGAGGTCGTTGAATTCGGCTTCCTTCTGCAGCTTCATGTAGTTTTGCAGGTGTTCATCGCTCAGTCCGCCCCGGTCGATGGCGGCGCGCACCGCGCAACCGGGTTCGTGCTCATGGCGGCAGTCGGGATACCGGCAGCGCTGCGCCATCGCACCAATGTCGGCGAACGTTTCCGCTATGCCCTCCTGGGTGCCGAGCATGCCCAGCTCGCGCATGCCGGGCATGTCGATCAGCAGCCCGCCGTGCTCCATCACCATCAGCTGGCGCCGCGTGGTGGTGTGCCGCCCTTCGCCGGTGGCGCTGACCGCGCGGGTTTCGTACGCGCCGTCCCCGAGCAGCCGGTTGATGAGCGTGGTCTTGCCCACCCCTGACGAGCCGAGCAGGCAATAGGTCTTGCCGGGAACGATGAGCTCGCGCACGCGTTCAACACCCGCACCGGTGACGTTGCTGAGGCAGACGATTGGCGATGTCACCCCCATGGCCAGAAGCTGGGCGACCAGTTGTTCCAGAGCTTGCGGCGTGACCAGATCCGTTTTGGTGAGCAGCACGACGGAATCGATGTGGTCTTCCCGCGTCATCACCAGGTAGCGCAGCAGCCGCGGGACATTGAAGTCGAAGTGGCAGGACTGCACGATGAACGCGACGTCGATGTTGGCCGCCATCATCTGGTACTCGACGTCACGGCCTGCGGTCTTGCGCCGCAGGAACGAACGCCGCGGCAGCAGCTGGTGAATGCTGGCCTGGGTGCCGGCGTCGCGGTAGTGCACGCACACCCAGTCGCCCACGCAGGGCAGTTCAACGGAAGACTCGGCGAGGTGGAGGAACCTGCCCGTCAGTTCGGCAGGCACCTCCTCGGCCTCGCCCCGTATCAGGTAGCGGCCCCGGTCGACCGCGGTGATCCGGGCGACGGAGAAGCCGGCCCCGCACGGTTCGCCGGGGGTGTCTGCCAGCCAGTGGCTCAGGCCGAGGGTGTTCAACATGCCGCGATTCTCAGATGGGGTTCACCGCTGTGGTGGGGTGCGCAGCCGACCCGACAGGCGCAGGTCGGCCGGAAAATTATCCCCCTGAACGGTTCCCGCGCAACGCCCTTGCAGCGCTACTGAGCGATCTCGACCGCCGCGCCGCGGTTTACCTCTGGCATGGCGGCCGCCGCGCGCCCGGCCGCAGCGCTCATCACCAGTCCGATGGCCACCCACTCAGCAACACACGACCAGCGGACGACAATGCCTTGGCCTGTGCCATGTCTGCCCGACAGCGCGCGCCGGTCCAGTAGGCGGCGGTCAGCAGCGCCTGCACGCCTCGCGTCAGAGCGCGCAGCTGACCCGCGGCAATCGAAGCTCGAAGCAGGTGCTGGGGTCCTCGGAAGTCACAGTGACCGTGCCGCCATGCGCGGTGGCGGTCTGGCGCACCACATACAGCCCCAGCCCGAGGTTGGCACCGGCAGAGGGGTCTGGGCTGTCGGGCTCTGCATCGGCTCGCACCAGGGGTTCAAACACGTGGTTCAACAGGTGGGCCGGAATGGCCCGGCCCTGGTTGTGCACGGTGAGCACCATGGTGTCGGGTTCAGAGCCGTCCAGGCCAATGCGGATCGGCTGATCGGTGTGCCCATATTTCAGGGCGTTGAACACCAGGTTCGACACCGCCTGGTGCAGGCGCCGGGCGTCCCATTCGCCCCGCATGTTCCCTTGCGCGTGCAGTTCCAGCACCCGCGCCGGGTGGATGGCGCGAATCTCGTCCAGCGTGTCGCGCACGAATACATCCATCTGCAGGGGCACAGGGCTGATGGTGAGCGTGGCCCCGAACCGGTCGCTGGTGTATTCCAGCAGGTTGTCCAGCAGGGCTTTCATCTGCGAGACGCTGCGGCCGATGATGCCCACCATGGTGGCCTTGGCTGTGTCGGCGCTGAGCACCGCCGCGCAGTTCGAGATGGTGGAGAGCGGCCCGCGCAGATCGTGCCCGAGCACGCCCAGAAACAGGTCGCGCGTCTTGTCGACTTCGTACATGAAGGTGGTGAGCGATTCCGCCACGGCCTGGTCCACCGCCTCGTTGAAGCGGATCACGTCTTCCAGATCTTCCACGTGCACGTCTTCAGAGGCAGCGCTCCAGAGCCTGAGCACCGTGGCCCGCAGGGCTCGGTATTCCGACACCATCTGCTCCACATCAAAGCCCTGGCGTTCGCGCTGGCGGGCGTGGCTGCGTGAGGGCATGTGCCTGGAGCTGGACGCCTGAAGGCTTTGGCCTTCCGATTTCGCCTGCCGTTCCACCTCGTCTTGCGGGCGGTGCATGTCCGAGGCAATTCGCTGCAGGATCAGCTTCCCATGATCCCGAAGGGCATCTTCATCCAGATGCTCGGCGGCGCTGACGTGGTCCCGGGCAAAGGCGACCCAGTCAACCAGGATGGGATCGAGATGGGTCGAGATGAAATGTGAGAGTCGCATGGGCCATTCTCGACGATGGCGACCCCCGCGGGAGATCTTGATGCAACGCGCTCTTGCACGATCTCATCCGCGGGCCACGGCAGCAGCGCGCCCCCATCCTGCCGCCCGGCAGCGCACCGCCTGTCTCTGGTGCCGTGATCTTCGGGCTGGGCCGCGTCAGGCCTGCTGCACGTCCAGGCGGACCTGGCGGCGGTATCAGGCCAGGCCGGGTACTGCACGGCGGCGCCCCGCCCACACCCGCAGCACGGTCGGCACCACCAGCATGAGGGCAGCGGCCGTCCACAGGCCGATGGTGATGGGGCTCTGCACCAGGATGGTGGCGTCGCCGTTGCTGATGGAGAGCGCCCGGCGCAGGTTCTGTTCCATCATGTCGCCGAGCACGAAGCCCAGGATGAGTGGCGCCATGGGGATGCCCTGCTTGCGCAACAGGTAAGCGCCACAGCCCAGCGCGGTCATGAGCACGAGGTCAAACGTGGTGGCGTGCACCGCGTACACGCCGACGCTGCTGACGGCCACGATGCCGGGCACCAGGAGCCAGTTGGGCACGCTGAGCACCTTGGTGAACACGCCCACCAGGGGGATGTTGAGCACCAGCAGGATCACGTTGGCGATGAACAGCGAGGCGATCAGGCCCCACACCAGGTCGGGTTGCTGGGTGAACAGGGCCGGGCCGGGTGTGATGTTGTAGAGCGAGAGCGCGCCCACCATCACCGCGGTGGTGCCCGAGCCGGGCACGCCCAGGGTCAGCATGGGCACGAAGGAGCCGGTGGCGGCCGCGTTGTTGGCGGCCTCGGGTGCTGCGACGCCGCGGATGTCGCCTGTACCGAAAGTGCCTTCGGTGTCGGTCAGACGCTTTTCCATCGAATACGTCATGGCGCTGGCAATGGTGGCGCCAGCACCGGGCAGCACGCCCACCGCAAAGCCCACCACGCTGGAACGCAGCGTTCCCCACCCGGTCTGCGCCAGCTCCTTCAGGTTGAAGAGCATGCGCCCGGTCTGCGTGACCATGCCTGTGTTGCTGTGGTGCGCCTGCAACATGAGCAGCAGTTCGCTGATGGAGAACACGCCGATGACCACCACCACGAACTGGATGCCGTCGGACAGGTGAACGTCGCCCCCCGTGAAGCGGTACACGCCGGAGTTGGAGTCCAGACCGATACAGGACATGGACAGGCCGATGATCGCTGCCAGCCCGGCCTTGACGGGAGCGTCGCCCATCAGGCCGGCAATGCAGGCAAAGGCGAAGCACATGAGTGCGAAGTACTCGGCCGGCCCGAAGGACAGCGCCCAGCCCGCGAGCAGCGGCGCGAACAGCACGATGCCCAGCGTGGCCACGACCGAGCCGACGAATGAGCTCCACGCGGAGATGGACAGGGCCACGCCGCCCAGGCCCTTGCGTGCCATCGGGTAGCCGTCGAGCGCGGTCATGATGGCGCCCGCATCGCCCGGCACATTGAGCAGGATGGAGGAGATGCGCCCACCGTACTCGCAGCCGATGTACACGGCTGCCAGCAGGATGAGGGAGGTCTCGGCCGGCAGCTTCATGGCAAAGGCCAGGGGCATCAGGATGGCCACGCCGTTGATGGGCCCCAGGCCGGGCAGCAGCCCGACGATGGTGCCGATGAAGCAGCCGAAGGCGGCGATCAGCAGGTTGGTGGGGCTCAGCGCGACGCTGAAGCCATCCATCAGGTGTTGCAGGACGTCCATGTCAGTTCACTCCCAGCAGGGTGGCCAGCCGGCCGGCGGGCAGCACCACGTCCAGCACTTTGTCGAACAGCAGATAGAAGGCCACGCCGAGGGCGGCGCCGCCGCTCAGGGCCTGCTTCCAACTGCCACCAAAGGCCATGCCCACCGGGACGGCCATCAGCGCGGTGGCCAGGGTGAAACCGAGCCACTGGAACAGCAGGGCATAGACGAGCACGGCGGCAGCACACAGGGCGGTGGCTTTCCAGGGCACGCCGTGGAAGGCTTCGGCACCCACGGTAGGGCGCAGCACCAGCCACAGGCCACAGAGCCCCAGGCCGCTGGCCAACAGCATGGGGAAGGCACGCGGGCCGACGGGCTCGTACGAGATGGCAGCGGCGTAGTCTTGCGCGGCCCAGGCCATGGCGGCGGACGCGACAACACACACCGCGCCGAGGGCGCGGTCACTCATGGGGGACTCCGGTGGGGGAAGAGAGAGCGCGGGCCACCGCACGGGGTGGCGCCGCGGTGCAGGGCCATGGCGGCCCAGCCGACATCACTTGGCCTGAACGACGTTCAGCTCGAATTCTTCGGCCAGCTTGCGAAAGCCCGCCACCTGCTTTTTGACGTACGCGTCCAGCGGCGCGCCGGTGAGGGCCAGGGGGAACAGGCCGCGCTCGTTGCGCAGCTTGTCGTAGGCGGGCGTGGCCATCAGCTTGGTGAAGGTATCGGCCCAGACCTTGTAGTCGGCGTCGCTGACCTTGGGGCCGACGTAGAAGCCGCGCACGATAGGCCATTGCACATCAAAGCCCTGTTCGGCGGCGGTGGGTATGCTGCCCATGTCACCGGGCAGGCGCTTGTCGTTCATCACCGCCAGGATGCGCACCTTGGCGCCGGCCTTGATTTGCTGGCCCGCCTCTGCGGCATCGCCGGTGAACACGTGGATGTGTCCACCTTGCAGGGCGGTGAGCGCCTCGCCGCCGCCTTCAAAGGCGACGTAGCGCATGGTCTTGGGGTTCACGCCACCGGCACGGGCCATCAGCGCGGCCTTCATCCAGTCCTGGCTGCCCACGGTGCCGCCAGCGCCGAGCACGACCTTGGTGGGGTCGGCCTTCATGGCGGCCATCACGTCCTTCAGGGTCTTGTAGGGCGAGTTCTCGGCCACCACCACGGCGCCGTAGTCGGTGCCGATGGCGGCGAGCCAGCGCACGTCGTTCTCGTTGTAGCGGCCGAACTTGCCCTGGGCCAGGTTCAGCAGCGAGCCGCCGGAGAATGCGACGATGGTGTTGGCCGCATCGGGTCGCTGGGCGATCACGGTGTTGTAGGCCACGGCGCCGATGCCACCGGGCATGTAGGTGACGCGCATCGGGTCGGTAAGGAACTTGCCCTCATGCAAGGCGCTTTGTGCCAGTTTGCAGGTGAGGTCGAAGCCGCCGCCGGGTTTGGCGGGTGCGATGCACTCCGTCTTGTCCAGCGGGTTGGCGGTGGCGGTCAGGGCTGCGACCGACAGTGCGGCGGCGATGAAGGGGGAAGCGATGCGCATGAAGTGTCTCCTCGTAGGGTGGAACGCCCGCACCCGTTGTGGTGCGATGAGGGAACTGTAAAAAACCGCTACTTTCAGCGCGCTTTCAGAAAACCGGACGAAACCCGCGGGTTAACCCGTAACGCTTTCCGGCGCTGGCAGGGCGGGCAGCGTCAGGCTGACGGTCAGGCCCCGGCCATCAGGCCCCGCGTTCACCTGCATCTGCCCGCCGTGGCGCTGGGCCACCGTGCGCACGATGGACAGGCCCAGGCCGGTGCCGGGCAGGGTGCCTCCGCGACCTCTGAAAAACCGCTCGCCAGCGCGCGCCAGCTCGTCGGGCGGCAGGCCCGGACCATCGTCCGCCACGGCCATGCGCACCCGGCCGTCGGGCAGTGCGTGCACCATCAGGGTAACGCGCGAACCCTTGCCACCGTGGCGGATGGCGTTGTGCAGGAGGTTGGCCAGAGCCTCGCGCAGCAGGCCGGGTTCGCCGACCAGGTGCCATGCCTGCTCGGGTACGTCCAGCCCCAGGTCCACGCCCTGTTCGCGGGCTGATCCCCACCATTGCCGCATCAGGGACTCGGCCATGGCCACCACGTCGAAGCTCTCGCGTTGCGGAGGTGCGCTGTCGGCACGCGCCAGCGACAGCATCTGGTTGGTCTGGCGGATGGTTTCGTCCAGTTGCTCCCGGATGGACTCCAGCGCCTGTCGCTGCGCCGCAGGGTCGGGTTCGCGCTGCGCGTAGGCCACTTGCGTGACCAGCGTGGTCAGCGGTGTGCGCAGCTGGTGTGAGGCGTCGTCGATGAAGCGGCGGCGCGCCTCGGCCTGCTCGCGGTTGCGCTCGATGTGGTGGTTGATGGCCTGCACCAGTGGCCTCACCTCGACCGGCGCTTCGGTGTCGTTCACTGGCGTGAGGTCTTGCGGGTCGCGCGCGTCCACCTCCTGGCGCAGCCGGTCCAGCGGACGCATGGCCCAGGCGATCGCGAGGATCAGCAGCGCGCACGCCGCCATCATCAGCAGGAGATCCCGCGCCAGGGCCTGCAGCACCAGCCCGCGGCGGAAGTCGTTGCGCGCCTCCAGCGTTTCGGCCACCTGGATCACCACCCGCTGCGGCCCGGCCTGCCCGGCCAGCGGCGGGTTCAGGTCCCGCGCATAGCTGCCCACGCGCACCGGCTGCCCGACGTACACGCCCTCGTGGAACTGGGGCCGGCCGGTCTGCAGCGGTCGCGGCGGCGCCGGCAGGTCGGCACTGCCGATTTCGACCAGCGCGTCTTCGGTGGCGACGCGGTAGAACACCTGGCCCTGCGCGGTCAGCTCGAAGAACTCCAGCATGCGGTAGGGAAGCTCCACGCCCAGCCCGCCGCTGGCGGTGGAGATGCTCGAGTCGATGGACTTCACGGCACCCAGCAGCGAGCGGTCGTAAGCCGCGTCGGCCGCCTCGCTGGCGGTGCGCCAGGCCAGCCAGAGTTCGCCCGCGAAGACCGCACCCAGCCCGGGCAGCAGCAACACCAGCAGGAACCGGCGGACGCTGGCGCGCGCCCAGCCCGACACCGTCATGGCGTGTTTTCCAGTTGGTAGCCCAGTCCCCGCAGGGTCGCGATGCGCACGGGCGACGTTTCCAGCCGTTTGCGCAGGCGGTGGATCAGGACCTCGATCACTTCGGGGTTCACGTCCTGCTCGTCCGAGAACACGCGCTCCAGCAGATCGCGCTTGGACAGCGGCTCACCCGGGTGCTGGATCAGCGCGCGCAACACCGCGTGTTCGCGTGGGGTGAGCGTGAGCACCTCGTGCTGAAGGCGGAACTGTTTGGCCGCACTGTCGTAGCTCAGCGGCCCGCAGGCGAAGCGGGGGTGGTCCTGGCCGCGTGAGCGGCGGATCAGCGCGATCAGCCGCGCTTCAAGCTCGGCCACGTCAAAGGGCTTGGCGAGAAAGTCATCAGCCCCACCGTGCAGGCAGCTGACCCGCTCCATGAGCGAATCTCGCGCGGTGAGGATCAGCACCGGCAGACGTTCGTCGGCCTCCCGCAGGTCGGACAGCACATCATGCCCACCCAGGCCAGGCAGGCCCAGATCGAGGATGAGTGCGTCGTACTTCGTGGCCTTGAGGCTGCGGCGCACCAGGCGGCCGTCGTTGATCCAGTCGACCTGAAAGTCGTTCTGGCCCAGCGCCTTGACCAGCCAGGTGCCCAGTTCGGTTTCGTCTTCGGCGAGCAGGATGCGCATGGGGCGATTGTCAGGCAGAACCTTTTTGCCCGAGTCTGGCGCGTCACTGCACGATTTCATCCGCCGGCCCGCGGTGCACCTCGGGCTTGGCGGTGGTCGCGCTCCCGGCTGCTGCGCACATCACCAGCCCGATGGCCAGCCACTGCAGGCCGGTGAGTTGTTCGTGCAGGATGAGCAGGCCGAGCAGGGCGGCCACGGCGGGTTCCATGCTGGCCATGACGCCGAAGGCGGCGGGCGTGAGCCGCTTCAGAGCCACCATTTCCAGGGAGATGGGAATGGCGCTGGAGACAGCTGCCACAAAGACGCCGAACACCAGAATTTCGGGCTGTAGCAGCGTGGTGCCGGCGTGCCAGATGCCAAAAGGCACCACGGTGATGGCGGCCATGGTCAGGCCCAGCGCCACCGAGTGGCCGGCGTGCAGGTGGCCCACGCGTTTGCCGAACACGATGTAGGCCGCCCAGCAGGCGGCGGCACCCAGCGCGAAGCCGACGCCCGTCGGGTCCAGCGTGGCCACGTCGTGCCCCAGCGGCAGCAGCACGGCCAGGCCGGCCACGGCCAGCGCGATCCACAGGTAGTCGATGCCCCGGCGCGAGGTGAAGAAGGCCACCGCCAGCGGCCCGGTGAACTCGATGGCCACCGCCACGCCGAAGGGAATGGTCTTGAGTGACTGATAGAACATGAGGTTCATGCAGCCCAGCGCGATGCCGTAGCGCACCAGGCTTTTCGCGTCGGCCCGCGTGGTGGCCCAGCGCCAGGGGCGCCAGATCAGCAGCAGGAGCAGGGCGGAAAAGCCCACGCGCAGGGCGGTGGTGCCCAGCGAGCCTACCAGCGGAAACAGCTGCTTGGCGAACGAGGTGCCAATGCCCAGCGCCACCACGGAGCCGAACACAGCGAGCAGGGGCAGGGCCTGCGCCCAGCGTTCAGAAAGAGTCAAGGGGAAATTTCAAAGGTCAAAGGGATGGGCTCACGGGCCCACCGACCATCCGTTCGGGCTGAGCCTGTCGAAGCCCTGAGAGCACGAGCACTTCGACAGTGCTCAGTGCGAACGGAAGTTGGGTCAAGCGACCTGTCACACCAGCGGCACGGTCAGCCGGTCGATCACCGGGCGGGTGTCAGGCCGCACGCCGCGCCACCACTCGAAGGCCTCGGCCGCCTGTTCCACCAGCATGCCCACGCCGTCGGCCACTCGGCTCACGCCGGCGGCCTGCGCCTGTTTCAGGAAGGGCGTGAGGCCTTTGCCGTACACCAGTTCATAGGCCAGCGCGCCCGGCGCAAAAACGCCCGCGGGCAGCGGTAGTTCTGCCTGCGAGAGGCCGGTGGAGGTGGCGTTGAGAACGATGTCAAACGACTCGCCAGCCAGTTCGTCGTAGCCGCCCGCCGGCAGCTCGGTGTGGGCGGCAAAGTCGCGCTTCAGGTCCAGCGCCTTGTCGGCCGTGCGGTTGGCAATGGCGATGCAGGCCGGGCCTTGCTGTGCAATCGGCAGGATGGCGCCGCGCGTGGCACCGCCCGCGCCGCAGATCAGCACCCGTTTGCCCGCGAGCGACACGCCCAGGTTGCGCTGGATGTCGTTCACCAGGCCCAGGCCGTCAAAGTTCTGCGCCAGGATGCGCTCGCCCTCGAACTTGAGCGCGTTCACGGCGCCGGCCAGCCGGGCCGAATCCATCGGGTCGGTGGCGATGTCGAAGGCCTGCAGCTTGAAGGGCAGGGTCACGTTCATGCCGCGCCCGCCGCAGGCGCGAAAGGCCTGCACGGTGGCGGCGAAACCGTCGAGCGGGGCCTCGATGGCGGTGTATTCGATGTCCTGCCCGGTGGCCTGGGCAAACAGGCCGTGGATCAGCGGGGACTTGCTGTGCGAGATGGGCTGGCCGATGACGGCGTAACGGTCGGTCATGGTGCTGCGGTGCGATTCAATGTGAGGGGTGTGCCATTGTCTCGCATGGCCTGCGCACACCCGCGTGAGCGCCTACCATGCGGGCATGACCACTTCACTCAAGATCGATTTCGTGTCCGACGTGTCCTGCCCCTGGTGCGCCGTGGGCCTGGGCGCCCTCGAACAGGCGCTGCGCGCCGCCAGCGACACCGTGCAGGCCGAGCTGCACTTACAGCCTTTTGAACTCAACCCGCAGATGGCACCAGAAGGCCAGGACATTGGCGAGCACCTGACGCAGAAGTACGGCTCCACGCTTGAGCAGCAGCGCCAGATCCGCGACACCATCCGCCAGCGCGGTGCCGAGGTGGGCTTCACGTTCAACCCGGACGGTCGCGGGCGCATCTGGAACACCTTTGACGCGCACCGCCTGCTGCACCTGGCCGATGTGGAAGGTGCGCCGGGCCAGCAGGTGGCGCTGAAGAAGGCGCTGCTGGCCGCCTGCCATACCCGTTCCGAAGCCATGGCTGACCATGCGGTGCTGCTGGCCTGCGCCCGCGAAGCCGGGCTGGATGAGGCCCGCGCGAGCGCCGTGCTGGCCTCCAGCGAATTCGCCACCGAGGTGCGCGAACGTGAGGCCTTCTACACCGCCAACGGCATCCACTCGGTGCCGGCCGTCATCATCAACGACCGCCACCTCATCTCCGGCGGCCAGCCGGCCGCGGTGTTCGAGCAGGCGCTGCGGCGGATTGCGGCGGGCGAGATCTGAGCAGCCGTCAGGCGCCGGGTAGCGCAGGAGCCTGAGTCGCCCGATGGGCCCGGGCCTGTGCCGCAATCGCGTCGCGCGCATCCGGCGTCAGCCGGTCCAGGTTTTTCATCTGCATGGCCATGCGGGCGTTCTGGCGCAGCAGGGGTTCGTGGCGCATTAGGAAGTCCCAGTAGTGCGTGGTGAACGGGCAGGCCTTGGGGCCGGTGCTCTGGGCGGGGTCGAAGCGGCAGCCGCTGCAGTGGTTGCTCATGCGCTGGATGTACTTGCCTGTGGCCACGTAGGGCTTGCTGCCCAGCAGGCCGCCGTCGCCGTACTGGCTCATGCCCAGGGTGTTGGGCAGCTCCACCCATTCCACCGCGTCCACGTACACGCTCAGGTACCAGGCATGCACGGCCTGCGGGCGCACGCCCAGCAGCAGCGCGTACAGCCCGGTGACCATGAGGCGTTGGATGTGGTGCGCGTAGCCGTGTTGCAGCGTCTGCGTGATGGCGTCTTTCAGGCAGGCCATGTCGGTCTGGCCCGTCCAGTACCAGGCGGGCAGTGGCGCCTGCGCCTCCAGCGCGTTGCGCTCCAGGTAGCCGGGCATCTGCGTCCAGTAGATGCCGCGCACGTATTCGCGCCAGCCCAGGATCTGGCGGATAAAGCCTTCCACCGCGGCCAGGGGTGCGTGCCCGCCGCGGTAAGCGGACTCGGCGGCGGCCACTACCTCGCGCGGGTTCAGCAGTTTGAGGTTGAGCGCGGCGCTCAGGTGCGAGTGGTAGAGCCAGGCTTCACCGGACCACATGGCGTCTTCATAGCGGCCGAACTGCGGCAGGCGCTGGGCGATGAAGGCGTCGAGCGCCTGCAGGGCGTCGGCCCGTGTCACTGGCCAGGCAAAGCTGTCCAGCGAACCGGGGTGGCTGGCGAAGCGCTCGTGCACCAGCGCGATGACTTCGCGGGTGATGGCGTCGGGCGGTACGCGGTGCGGCGGCGGCACGTTCTGCGGCCCCGCTTTGCCAAAGTTCTCGCGGTTGTCGGCGTCGAAGTTCCACTGGCCACCCACGGGCTGTTTGCCCTCCATCAGCACGCCGTGTTTCTGCCGCAGTTCGCGGTACCAGTACTCCAGGCGCAGCTGCTTGCGTCCTTTGGCGTGGGCCGCGAAATCGCGCACCGTGCTGAAGAAGTGCATGTCGTCGCGCAGCTCAAGTTCCAGACCCGTATCAGCCGCCACGCCCCGCAGGGCCTGCAGCACGCGCCAGTCGCCGGGGGCGGTCAGCACCAGCTGCTGGGGCCGCAAGGCCGCTATGGCGCGCTGCAGTTCGCCGGCCAGCGTGCCGGTGTTGGCATCGTCGTCCAGCCGCGTGTAGTGCACCGGCAGGCCGCGCGTTTGCAGCTCAGCCGCGAAGTGCCGCATGGCGCTTAGGAAAAGGGCGATGCGTTGCTGTGCCGACCACACATGGGTGGATTCCTCGGTCACCTCGGCCATCCACGCCACGTCCTGCTCGGGGTCGAGGTCTTGCAGAGCGGAAGAGGCGGCGTCGAGCTGGTCGCCCAGCACGACCACCAGGCGGCGGATGGGGGCGGCGGGCAGGGGGTTGCGCATCGGAGCGGGCATCGGTTCACGCATCGGAGGGGCGGCTTTTCTTCTGGCGGCGGCAGGCCTCGGAGCAGACCTTCACCTCGTCCCAGTTCTTCGCCCAGGCCTTGCGCCAGCTCATGGGCCGGCCGCAGACCGTGCAGGGTTTGCTGGGCAGGTGGGCCTTGTTGCCCTTGAAGTCAGATGGCATGGCGGGGTTCTACCGCAAACCCCATTCCACAGCGGCGCGCACGGTTGTGCTGCCTGCACGGATCAGCCCAGTGCGCGAGCGATCTTGTGGCGCTTCACGGTGGGGCGTGGCACCTGCTGCGGCAGGTGATCGAACCAGCGGCGCACGTCGTCTTCCACGCACAGGCCGTGCATGTAGTTGTAGATCGCCTTGCGCAGGCCCTGACCGAGCGCGTCGTGGTCGGTGCCGGTCGGGTCGATGAAGCCGATGTCGTTCTTGGCAAAGCTCACCGGCGGCAGCGGGATGAGTTCGATGCCGTAGGCCTTCGGGTCCATGCCCACGGGTGAGTGCACGGTGCAGCTGAACCGGTGGAAGAAACCGCTCTGGATGCAGCCGTTCTCGAACAGCTGGCGCACGTATTCGAGCGCGTCCACCGTGTCCTGTAGCGTCTGCGTGGGGAAGCCGTACATCAGGTAGGCATGCACCAGAATGCCGGCGTCTGAGAATCCCTTGGTGACGCGCGCCACCTGTTCCACGCTCACGCCCTTCTTCATCAGCGTGAGCAGGCGGTCGCTGGCCACTTCCAGGCCGCCGCTCATGGCGATGCAGCCGCTTTGCGCCAGCAGCTCGGCCAGTTCGGGGGTGAAGGTTTTCTCGAACCGGATGTTGCCCCACCACGAGATATTGAGCTGGCGGCGGATCAGCTCCTCGGCCAGCGCCTTCAGGGCCTTGGGTGGTGCGGCTTCGTCCACGAAGTGAAAGCCGGTCTGCCCGGTCTCGTTCACGATCTGTTCGATGCGGTCGGCCAGCTTCTCGGCGGTGGCCGTTTCGTAGCGGCCGATGTAGTCCAGGCTCACGTCGCAGAAGCTGCACTTCTTCCAGTAGCAGCCGTGCGCCACCGTGAGCTTGTTCCAGCGCCCGTCGCTCCACAGGCGGTGCATGGGGTTGAGCATGTCGAGCAGGCTCAGGTAGCGGTCCAGCGGCAGGCCGTCCCAGGTGGCGGTGCCCACGTCTTCAAAGGGAACGTCTGGCTCAGCCAGATTGATGTAGCGCACGGTTCCCGCATTCACTCCCTCCCCCTCTGGGGGCGGGTTGGGGTGGGGGCCTCCCCGCTCCAGCACAAACGTCCTCTGCAAGCGCTGCTGCCCGCGCCGCCCCTGCAGGTGCTCGATGAGCGAGAGCAGCGGGCGCTCGCCGGCGTCCAGCGTCACGTAATCCACAAAGTCGAACACGCGCGGGTCGCTCAGCTCGCGCAGCTCGGTGTTCACGAAGCCGCCGCCCAGCGCCAGGTGAATAGCCGGGTGGTGGGCCTTGAGCGTCTGGGCGATGCGAAAGGCGGCGTAGACAGAACCGGGAAACGGCACCGATAACAAGACCAGGGTGGGCTGGTGCTGCTCGATGGCCGCCAGGGTGAGTTGCTGCAGCAGCTCGTCCACCAGCGTGGGCGGCGCGGCCAGGGCAGCGGCCAGCGGGTCGAAGCTGGGCTGGCTGCTGGCCAGCGACTCGGCATAGCGCACGAACTCGAAGCGTTCGTCCACCGCGTCGCGCAGCACGTCAGCCAGGTCGTTCAGGTACAGGGTGCAGAGGTGGCGCGCCTTGTCCTGCACGCCCAGCGCGCCGAAGGCCCAGGCCAGCGGGTCGCCGCTGCCGTCGTCCACATACGCGTCCAGCGCGGCGAAGCGCGGGCCTTCGGGTAGCAGGCCGCGCGCGGCGATGCGGTAGGCCAGCGTCGAGTCGCGCCCCTGCAGGTGGGCGATGACGGGGCCGATGGTGCTGCGGTAAGCGTCAACCTGGTCCAGGAAGCTGTGCACGCTGGCGCTGCGTTCGGCCTCGGGCAGCGCGAGCGCCCGCTCGCGCACCTGCTGCAGGCCGCCGGGCGTGAACAGCTTGAGCACCAGCGCCAGCGCCAGATCGGCCTGCGCCGCGGTGATGCCACGCGAGCGCAGGAAGCCCGTGAGGTAGGCGGTGGACGGGTAGGGCGTGTTGAGCTGCGTCATCGGCGGGATGAGGCTCAGCACGCGGACATCGGTGGTCATGCGGGCGGGGGCTTGAAGGAAGCGGAGAAGCTTAGCCGATTGCCCCGGAGCGCAACAGGTGGATGCGGGGTGGCGGGGATGGTGAAAGGGCTTCGACGGGCTCAGCCCGAACGGGGGTGTGGGTCGGTTTGATGGATACGTGGTTTGGGCTGAAGGGAAGTTTGAGTCGGCTGGACTGCTGGAGTGCTGGAGTGGCTGGAACGGTTGGATGGGTTGTTTCCCCGTTCGCCCTGAGCTTGTCGAAGGGCTCACGCGGAGGGTGGGGTGAAGGCTTCGAAAGGCTCAGCCCGAACGGGTGGGTGGGTCGGCTTGGGCGGTTGGACGGGTCTGCCAGAACAGGCAGGCCGCCCCGGCACTGCGGCGGTTGAGCCACTCACTCACCGGCGTGCATGCCCCTACCCAGAGATGCCGCTGAACGGGCTCCGCCCGGCCGCAGGCGTCGCCCCCTTTTGGGGGGTGACGCGCACAGCGCGGCGCGGGGGGGGTCAACACTCAACGATGTTCACCGCCAGCCCGCCGCGCGAGGTTTCCTTGTATTTGGTCTTCATGTCGGCGCCGGTCTCGCGCATGGTCTTGATGACCTGGTCGAGGCTCACAAAATGTGTGCCGTCGCCGCGCAGCGCCATGCGGGCGGCGTTGATGGCCTTTACCGACGCAATGGCGTTGCGCTCGATGCAGGGAATCTGCACCAGGCCGCCCACGGGGTCGCAGGTGAGGCCCAGGTGGTGTTCCATGCCGATCTCGGCCGCGTTTTCCACCTGTTCGGGCGTGCCGCCGAGCACGGCGCACAGTGCGCCCGCCGCCATGGAGCAGGCCACGCCCACCTCGCCCTGGCAGCCCACTTCGGCGCCGCTGAGGCTGGCATTCTCTTTGTAGAGGATGCCGATGGCGGCGGCCGTGAGCAGGAAGTCGACCACGCCCTCGTCGGTCGCACCCGGCACGAAGCGCCGGTAGTAATGCAGCACCGCCGGCACGATGCCGGCGGCGCCGTTGGTGGGAGCGGTCACCACGCGGCCACCGGCTGCGTTTTCCTCGTTCACCGCGAGCGCGTAGAGGTTCACCCAGTCGAGCACAGCCAGCGGGTCCGTCAGCGCCTTCTCGGGGTTGGCGGTGAGGTCGCGGAACAGTTGCGGCGCGCGCCGTTTCACCTTGAAGGCGCCAGGCAGCAGGCCCTCGGCCGCGCAGCCGCGCTGCACACAGGCCTGCATCACGTCCCAGATGCGCAGCAGCCCGGCGTGCACCTCGTCAGCGGTGCGCCAGTGTGCTTCGTTCGCGCGCATCACGCCGGCAATGCTCAGGCCGTGTTCGCGGCAGCGCTGCAGCAGCTCGTCGCCCGAACGGAAGGGAATGGGCAGCTGCGTGGTGTCGGGCGCAATGGCTTTCTGACGTTCGCCATCGGCCGCCACGTTTTCGCTCACCACGAAGCCGCCACCCACCGAGTAGTAGGTGCGCTCGGCCAGCACGTCGCCCGCCGCGTCCCATGCGGAGAGGCGCATGCCATTGGCGTGAAAGGGCAGGGGCTGGCGGGAGAACGACAGGTCTTCGCGTTCGTTCCAGGGAACAGCGTGTTCGCCCATCAGCTCGATGCGCCCCTGATGCCGGATGGCCGCCACGGTGGCGTCCACCGCGTCGATGGGCACGGTGTCCGGCTCGAAGCCGCACAGGCCCAGCAGCACCGCCTTGTCGCTGCCGTGTCCCTTGCCGGTGGCGCCCAGCGAGCCGTGCAGGTCGCATTGCACCCGCGCCACGCGGGCCAGCAGGCCCTGGGCCTGCAGCCCGGTCACGAACAGCCGGGCCGCCCGCATGGGCCCTACCGTGTGCGAACTGCTGGGACCGATGCCGATCTTGAACAGGTCAAAGGCGGAAACGGCCATGGTGCCTCCTGAGGTGTCAGACAGCGGGCGCCGGCATGGGCACGCGCACGTGGCGCCGCTGTTGTTCCCACTGTGCCACATGGCTGGCGAGCTGGTGGGCCGTGATGGCCGACAGCGTCCACCCGAGGTGGCCGTGGCCGGTGTTGTAGAACACGTTGGCTTTTCTGCCGGCGCCCACGCGCGGCAGCATGCTCGGCATCATGGGCCGCAGGCCGGCCCAGGGTTCCACGCGGCGCGTGCTCACGCCGGGGAAGCATTGATTCACCCAGTTCACTAGCGGGCGGATGCGGTCGGCGCGGATGTCGAGGTTGAAGCCGTTGAACTCGGCCGTGCCGGCGACGCGGAAACGGTCGGCACCCAGGCGGCTGGTGACGAGCTTCGTTTCGTCGTCCAGCAGGCTCACGTGCGGCGCGGCGGCCTGGCTCTGCTCGTCGTTCAGCATCACGGTGATGGAATAGCCTTTCACCGGGTACACGTTGAGGCGGTCGCCCAGCTGCGCACCCAGCGCGCGGCTGTGCACGCCGGCGCTCACCACCACGGCGTCGGCGGTCAGCACCTCGCCGCTGGCCAGCGTCACCAGTGCGAGCTGCCCGTCGCTTTCCACGCGCGTCACGGCCTGGCCGGTCAGCAGCTTTACGCCCAAGCGTTCGCAGGCCAGGCTGAGGCCGTGGGTGAACTTGTGGATGTCGCCCGTGCTGTCGCTCTCGGTGAAGTAGCCGCCGTAGTACTGGCCGTTCAGCGTGGGCTCGATGGCGCGCATTTCGTCGGGCGTCACCGCCCGGCGGGGCAGGCCGCCTTCGGCCAGCAGTCCGGACACCTTGCCCGCGTGGTCAAAGCCGGCCTTGTCGCGGTAGATGTGCAGAATGCCCTTTTCCTTCAGGTCGAAGTCGATGCCCTCTTGCGCGGCCCAGCCAAACAGGTGCTCGCGCGCGGCCACCGCCAGGCGGGCCGTGGCCACGGTGTTGTCGCGGTACTTCGGGATGTTGGCCATGAACTCGGCGAACCAGCTCAGCTTGTGCCAGCTGGGCTTGGGGTTCACCAGCAGCGGTGCGTCGGCCTTGAGCATCCACTTGATGCCCTTCATGAGGGTGGACGGGTGCGTCCACACCTCGGCGTTGGAAGCCGAGAGCTGGCCACCGTTGGCGTGGCTGGTTTCCATGCCCGCGTAGCGGTGCTTCTCGATCAGGGTGATCCGGTGGCCCTGGCGGGCGAGGGAATACGCGCTGGTGACGCCGGTGATACCGCCGCCGATGACGATGAGGTGTGCCATGTGAATCTCTTTTTCTGCAAGTCGTCAAACAAGGAAGGGCACGGCCCGCACACCGTGTGCGGACACATGACCCCCTCTGTTTGGAACCTGAGAGATTCACCATCCCGTGGGGAATGGCTTGCTCCTGCGGTGGGCCGGGAGACGAATCCCGGCCACTCTTCAGAGTTTTGATGCGTGTTGATCGGTCCTTTTGCCTGAGAGTTTCCGGGGCGGTTGCTCCTTCGGCGCCGGCTCCTCCCTCGGTGGGTGGTCCGGTCTCTCCCGATCGACGGGTGTGAGTTTAAGTGCTTTGCTTCAGGGCATCCACGCGAACGTCAATGGTTGACCTGAATTCACTGAGCTGCCTGGGCTTGCAAGTCGATGCTCTTGGCGATGGCGCGGTAGCGCTCGGTCTCCTGCTTGAACAGCTTGGCCAGTTCGGCGGGGTTGCGCGGGCTCATGACGTTGTTGCCGGTGGCTTCGATGGACTTGCGGACATCGGGGTTCTGCAAGGCCGTGTAGAAGGCTTGGCTCAGGCGCTGAACCACGGCATCGGGGGTGTCCTTGTGGACCTGAACGCCAGCCCATACCTCGAATTCCAGGGCTTCCAGACCCGGCATGGTGGCCAGGGCCGGGTACTGGCTGAACAGGGGGTGGGTCTGCCTGGCGGTCACGCCCAGGCCGCGGACCTTGCCTTCGTTGATGGTCTGCATGATGCTGCCGGCCATGGGCAGGAAGGCCATGTCGATCTGCCCGCCCATCAGGTCGGTCAGGACCGGCGCGATGCCCCGGTACGGCACATGGGTGAGCGGGATGCGCGCGTCTTGCGACAGCTTTTCACCGATGAGGTGGTAGAGCGAGCCGACGCCCACGCTGCCATACGACAGGGGCCTGCCGGTGGATTTCTTGGCCAGGGCAATCAGTTCGCTCACGCTGTTGACGCCCAGGTTGCTGCGCACGGCCAGGATGGTGCTGGTGGACGAGAGGTAGGCGACCAGCTTCATGTCCTCGGTCTTGTAGCGCGCACCCTGCACCGCGAGAGGCGAGAGGATCAGCTCCATGGGCGACCCCAGGATGACGGTGTGCCCGTCGGCGGGTGCGGACAAGGCCCGGGTCACACCGATCGTGCCGCTGGCGCCCCCGATGTTTTCCACAATGATGTTCTGCCCCACGTTCTGACTGGCCAGCGTTTGTACCTGCCGGGCAATGTGGTCCGAAGGGCCGCCCGCCGGGTAGGGCACGACCATGGTGATGGGCTTGGCGGGGAAGGTCTGCGCGTGGGCGGTGGTGACCGTGGCGGTGGTCATCAGGCCGATGGCGGCGAGGCTGGCACCTGCGACAAGCGTCTGGATGCGGATGCGTGCGTTCATGGGTTTGTCTCCTCGGGTGGGTCCCGTTGTGGTGGGGGGAAGGTTCAGGGGGCGGGGGAAAGCAGCTCTTGCACCAGCGCGATCCAGTAGCTCGCGCCGGGGCCGATGTTGTCGTCGTTGAAGTCGTAGGCCGGGTTGTGCACCATGCAGGCGCCGGGCTCGCCGCCGCTGCCATTGCCGATGAACAGGTAGCTGCCCGGGACTTTTTCGAGCATGAAAGCGAAGTCTTCGCTGCCGGTGAGCTGCGGGCCCTGCGGCACCACCTGATGGGCCGGGAAGTGTTTCACCGCTACCTGCAGGGCGCGCTGGGTCTGCACGGCGTCGTTCACCAGCACCGCGTAGCCGGGGCGCCAGTCGATCTCGGCGCGCACGCCGAAGCTCTCGGCCTGCAGGCGGATCACCTCGTGCAGGCGCTGCTGCAGGTCGCGGCGCACCTGCGGGTCCAGCGCGCGCACGCTGATTTCCAGCCGTGCATCGGCCGGGATCACGTTGTTGGCCTGGCCGGCGTGGATCGCGCCCACAGTGACCACGGCCGCGCACTGGGGGTCCACATTGCGCGACACCAGGGTCTGCAGGGCCATGACGATGGAGGCCGCGGCCACCACCGGGTCGGTGGCTTTGTGCGGCATGGCGCCGTGGCCCCCAAAGCCGTGCAGCGTGACGGTGGCGTAGTCCGACGAGGCCATGGTCGGCCCGCTGCGAAATACCAGCTGGCCCTGCGAGTAGCCCGGCATGTTGTGCATGGCAAAGATGGCGTCGCAGGGGAAGCGCTCAAAGAGGCCGTCTTCCATCATCTTGAGCGCCCCGGCGCCGCCTTCTTCCGCCGGCTGGAAGATCAGGTTCAGCGTGCCGTCGAAGCGACCCACCTGGGCCAGGTGCTGCGCGGCGGCCAGCAGCATGGCGGTGTGGCCGTCGTGGCCGCAGGCGTGCATCACGCCGTGGTGGCAGCTGGCCCAGGCCGCGCCGGTGGCCTCTGCAATGGGCAGAGCATCCATGTCCGCCCGCAGGCCGATGGAACGCGTTGAGGTGCCGCGCTTGAGCTGGCCCACCACCCCGGTGCCGCCCAGACCGGTGGTGACGGCATAGCCCCAGGCACCGAGCTGGGCCGCCACCAGCGCGGCGGTGCGGCGCTCGTTGAACGCCAGCTCGGGGTGCTGGTGGATGTCGCGGCGCAGGCGGGTGAAGGCCTGTACCGCTGCGTCACTGAGTCGATCCATCCGGTGTCTCCTGAACATGAACTTTGTTGCATGTTAGGAAGCGCCTGATTTAAAGTCCAATGCATTGATCAGCAAGAATCCATGCATTCGGCAGGAGATCCGGGATGACCCTTGTACAGCTCAGGCACCTTGTGGTGCTGGCCGAAGCGGGCAGTTTTGTGCAGGCCTGCAAGGCGCTGTTCCTCACGCAGCCCGCGCTCATGCGCAGCATTCAGGCGCTGGAAGACGAACTGGGCGGGCGCCTGTTCGACCGGCTGGGCCGGCGCATCGCCCTCACGCCCTTCGGCCAGGAGGCGGTGCAGCGCGCGCGCCGCCTGGTGGCCGACGCCGAAGCGCTCAAGCAAACCGGCAAAGGACTGCATGCGGGCCTGATCGGCAGCCTGCGTGTGGGACTGAGCTCTGGCCCGGGGGCGCTGCTGTCGATGCCGCTCATGCTGCACATGGCCGAGCACCACCCGAAACTGCAGCTGCAGATATCGCGCGGCAACACGGCCGTGCTGATTGACGCCCTGCGCGAACAGTTGCTGGACGCAGCCGTGGTCGACGTGCGCTCGGTGCGGCCCTCGGCTGACCTGCAGTTCTCCCAGGCATTCGAGCTGGCGGCCGGCTTTCTGGTGCGCCCCGACCACCCGCTCGTCCAGCTGGGCCGGGCTGTCACCCTTGACGAGGTGCGGGCCTACCCGGTCGCGTCAACTCCGCTGAGTGACGAGGTGGCGCGCATCCTGATCGGGCGCTACGGTCCGCAGGCCAACCCCGACGACATGGTGACCCTGCGCTGTGACGAGACGCAGAGCATCGTCGAGGCGGCGCGGCGCAGCCTGGCCATCGTGCTGACGGCCGAGGCGGCGGCGCCCGGTCTGGTGCCGCTGGACATGAACCCGTCACTGAATGCCACCGCACGCTTCGGCCTGGTCACCCTGGCTCGGCGCCAGGAAGCGCCGGCCCTGCGGCTGCTGCGCGAGCAGCTGCCGATGTGGGTAGCGGGCCTTCACGACGGGGTCATGGCGCCATGAGAAAGAGCGCCATCGGAGCCAGCAAAAAAGGGCGCCAGCGGCGCCCTTGATGGTTCGGCTGGCCGGTTCAGCCGATCAGGCGAGTTCGCTCACCGGCACGCAGCTGCAGAACAGGTTGCGGTCGCCGTACACGTTGTCGACTCGGCCCACCGAAGGCCAGAACTTGGTGTTGAGCGCCGGGCCGCAGGACGCGGCAGCGAGCTCGCGGGAGTAGGGGTGGGTCCACTCGCTGGTGAGCACGCTGGCGGCGGTGTGCGGGGCGTTCTTCAGCGGGTTGTCGTCCTGCGGCCACTCGCCTTGTTCGATGCGGCGGATCTCGTTGCGGATGGCGATCATCGCGTCGATGAAACGGTCCAGCTCCTCCAGCGTCTCGCTCTCGGTGGGCTCCACCATCAGCGTGTTGGCCACCGGGAAGCTCAGCGTGGGCGCGTGGAAGCCGTAGTCCATCAGCCGCTTGGCCACGTCTTCGGCCATCACGCCGCTGGTTTCCTTCAGCTGGCGCAGGTCCAGGATGCACTCGTGCGCCACATGGCCATTGGCCGAGGCGTAGAGCGTCGGGTAGTGGTCGGCCAAGCGCTTGCTGATGTAGTTGGCGCTGAGGATCGCCGCTTCGGTGGCGTGCTTCAGTCCATCGGCGCCCATCATGCGGATGTACATCCAGCTGATCGGCAGCACCGCCGCGTTGCCGAGTGGCGCCGCGCTGACGGCACCCACGCCGCCTTCAATGCCGCCGGTCTTGTGGCCGGGCAGGAAGGGCACAAGATCGGCCACCACGCACACCGGGCCGACGCCCGGGCCGCCACCGCCGTGCGGGATACAGAAGGTCTTGTGCAGGTTCAGGTGGCTCACGTCGCCGCCGAACTCGCCGGGTGCTGCCACGCCCACCAGCGCGTTCATGTTGGCGCCGTCCACATAGACGCGACCGCCGTGCTGGTGCACGAGCGCACACAGTTCCTTCACGGTGGTCTCGAACACACCGTGCGTGCTGGGGTAGGTGATCATCACAGCGGCCAGATTCGCGCTGTGCTGCTCGCACTTGGCCTGCAGGTCGGCCATGTCGACGTTGCCGTTCTCGTCGCACTTGGTCACCACCACCGTCATGCCGACCATCTGGGCCGAGGCTGGGTTGGTGCCGTGGGCGGAGGAGGGAATCAGGCAGATGTTGCGGTGGCTCTCGCCGCGCGAGGCGTGGTAGCCCTGAATGGCCAGCAAGCCGGCGTATTCACCCTGCGAACCCGCGTTCGGCTGCAGGCTGATGCCGGCGTAACCCGTGGCCTGGCACAGCCAGTCGCGCAGCTGCTGGTCCAGCTGCTGGTAGCCGCGCAGCTGCTCGGCCGGTGCGAACGGGTGCACGTGGGCGAACTCCGGCCAGGTGATGGGGATCATCTCGCTGGTGGCGTTGAGCTTCATGGTGCAGCTGCCCAGCGGGATCATGCTGCGGTCCAGCGCCAGGTCCTTGTCCGACAAAGCGCGGATGTAGCGCAGCATGCCGGTCTCGCTGTGGTGAGTGTTGAATACCGGGTGCGTCATGAAGTCGCTGGTGCGCCGCAGCTCGGCGGGAATCAGCGGCTCGATGCCCTTCTCGAAGGCGTCGAAGCCGGGCAGGGGCTGGCCGCTGGTGGCGAACACGCGCCACAGGGCGGCAATGTCCTCGCGCGTCGTGGTCTCGTCCAGCGAGATGGTGATGCTCTGGTCGCAGGACTGGCGCAGGTTCATGCCGGCATCGCGGGCGCGCTGCAGCAGCGCCGGGGTGGCGTCCTTGGTCAGCACCCAGATCGTGTCGAAGGCGGTGTCCTTGCGGAGCTTGTGGCCCATGTCCTGCAGGCCGCGCGCCAGGATGGCGGTGTACGCGGCCACGCGCTGGGCGATGCGTTTCAGGCCCTGCGGGCCGTGGTACACGGCGTACATGCTGGCCACCACGGCCGGCAGCACCTGCGCGGTGCAGATGTTGCTGGTGGCTTTTTCGCGGCGGATGTGCTGCTCGCGCGTCTGCAGCGCCAGGCGGTAGGCGGTGTTGCCGTGCGCGTCCACGCTCACGCCCACCAGACGGCCGGGCAGCGAGCGCTTGAACGCGTCGCGGCAGGCCATGTAGGCGGCGTGCGGGCCGCCGGCACCCATGGGCATGCCGAATCGCTGCGTGGTGCCGACCACGATGTCGGCGCCCATCTCGCCCGGGGCCTTCAGCAGGGTCAAGGCCAGCAGGTCGGCCGCGACGATGAGGGCGCCTGACTGTGCGTGCGTTTGCGCGGCATAGCCGCTCAGGTCTTCCACCAGGCCGGTGCTGGCCGGGTACTGCACCAGCGCGGCGAAGTGCTCACCGTTCAGGGCGGCGGTGAAGGCGTCGGCGCTGGGCGGCACCACCACCTCGATGCCCAGCGGCCGGGCACGTGTCTGAATCACCTCGACGGTCTGAGGGTGGCAGGCGCGCGAGACGATGAACACGCGGCTCTTGCTCTTGACCGTGCGCATGGCCAGCGTCATGGCCTCGGCCGCAGCGGTGGCCTCGTCCAGCATCGAGGCGTTGGCGATGTCCATGCCGGTCAGGTCGGTCACCATGGTCTGGAAGTTCACCAGCGCTTCCATGCGGCCCTGCGAAATCTCGGCCTGGTAGGGCGTGTAGGCGGTGTACCAGGCGGGGTTTTCCAGGATGTTGCGCAGGATCACGCCCGGTGTGTGGGTGCCGTAGTAGCCCTGCCCGATGAAGCTCTTGAGCAGCTGGTTTTGCTGTGCCAGCGCCTTCAGCTCGGCCAGTGCGGCGGCTTCTGTCACCGCTGGTGGCAGCTGCATGCCCTGGCTGCGCGCGATGCTGCGCGGCACGATGCTGTCGATCAGCGCGCGACGCGAGGCCTCGCCAATCACGGACAGCATGAGGGTTTCGTCGGCTTCGCTGATGCCGATGTGGCGGGCAATGAACTCGCTGGGGTTTTCGAGTTCGCCGAGGGGTTTGACGGAGGGCATCAGCATGGCGGGCATTTCCAGACTGTTCGCCCTGAGCCTGTCGAAGGGCAGCGAACAGCGATGACTGGCGAGGGCTTCGACAGGCTCAGCCCGAACGGAGAGCCTGCACACGCCGGGCATCGGCGCGCGCAGGCGGAGAAGGCTGGGTCAGCCTTTTGCCGAGAAGGCTTCGTAGGCGCTGGCGTCCAGCAGGGCATCGACCTGCTCGGGTGCCGACAGCTTCACTTTGAAGAACCACCCGGCATTCAGCGGGTCGCTGTTGGCCAGCGAGGGGTCGGCGCGCAGGGCTTCGTTCACTTCCGTGACCTCGCCGCTGATGGGCATGTAGACATCGGCCGCGGCCTTCACAGACTCGACCACGCCGGCCACTTCTTTCTGGTCGAAGGACTTGCCCACTTCGGGCAGGTCCACAAACACCACGTCGCCCAGCGCGTCCTGCGCGTGCGCGGTGATGCCGACGGTGGCGATGTCGCCGTCAACGGTGATCCATTCGTGGTCTTCGGTGTACTTGGTGGTCATGCTGTGTTTCCTTCAGAAAGCGGTTAATGCCGTTCGCCCTGAGCCTGTTGACGGGCTGCGATGCGGCTGTACGGGTGTGAGGGCTTCGATCCTTCGACAGGCTCAGGAGGCGCGGATGTCAGCCCAGACGGATGGGACTTTATCCGCGGTGATAGCGGTTGGGCACGAAAGGCATCCGCGCCACTTCCATCGGAACCGCTTTGCCGCGCACCAAGGCCTGGATACGCGTGCCGACCGCGGCGAACTCGGGTTTCACATAGCCCATGGCCACCGGCTTGTCGGCCGAGGGGCCGAGCAGGCCGCTGGTCACTTCGCCAATGGTCTCGCCGTCCAGGCTCTGCAGTTCGGTGTGCTCGCGCACGGGGATGCGTTCCAGCGCCACCAGGCCCACGCGCTTCTTCAGCAGCGGCGCGGTGCCGTCGAGCTGGCCGAGCACGGTGTCGGCGCCGGCGAAGCCGCCAGCGCGCTCGCCACCAGTGCGGCGCACCTTCTGCATGGCCCAGTTCAGGCCGGCTTCGACCGGGGTGGTGGTCACGTCGATGTCGTTGCCGTATAGGCAGAGCCCGGCTTCCAGGCGCAGCGAATTGCGGGCACCCAGGCCCACCGGCTTCACCTCGGGCTGGGCCAGCAGGGCCCGGGCAAACGCCTCGGCACTGGCGGCGGGAAGGGAAATCTCGAAACCGTCTTCGCCGGTGTAGCCGCTGCGCGTCACGTACACGTCGGCGCCGTTCCAGTCGGCCGCCAGGCCGGTCATGAACACCAGCTGCTCCACACCGGGCAGCAGGCGGGCGAGGGCGGTGACGGCTTGCGGACCCTGCAGCGCCAGCAGCGCGCGGTCGAACTGCGGGGTGACGGTGCAGCGGCCACCGATGCGCTCGACGATGTGCGCCAGGTCACCGTGCTTGCAGGCGCCGTTGACGATGACGAACAGGTCATGGCCGCGGTTCACGAACATCAGGTCGTCGATGATGCCGCCGCCGTCGGTGAGCAGCAGGCCGTAGCGCTGTTTGTTCACGCCCAGGCCCAACACGTCGACCGGCATCAGGCTCTCGAACGCGGCGGCCGCATCGGGGCCCGACAGCGTGAGCTGGCCCATGTGGGACACGTCGAACAGGCCGGCGGCCGAGCGGGTGTGGTGGTGCTCGGCCATCAACCCGGCCGGGTATTGCACCGGCATGGTGTAGCCCGCGAACGGGACCATGCGGGCACCGAGTTCCAGGTGCAGCGCGTGCAGCGGGGTCTGAAGCAGGTCGGCGTTGGCGGAAATGGCGGCGGGGTCGGACATGGCGGACTTTCAGAAGAGGGGGCAGGCCCGGGCGGGCTGACACGGTTCATCCGTGTGCTGCCCCACTGTCCGCTTTACCTGAGAGATTCACGCGGGCGATGCCGTGCTTGCTCCTTCGGTGGACCGCCCGAACCGTGTCGGCGGCGGTCTCTCTCCAGTGAGGGACACCGCCGTTGAAGGCGGTGGTTGCCAGTCCTTTTGCCTGAGCGTTCAGGGCCTGTCCACTGGACAAACCGCCTGCGCCTTCGGCGAACCCGTGGGCGCGAGCACCCGGGTTTCTCTCCTGACAGCCGCAGATTCTAAATCAGGGCTTGCCCATGCCCGACTTTCAATGCCACTTTTCCGACACGGGCTCGTACTGTCGGGTCGTGTCGTTCCAGGCCATCTGCCGGGTGGCGCGGTGCTGCGTCGCCTCGATGTGCCGGGCGTTCGGCTCGTCGGTGCTGGCGATCCAGGTCAGTGCCTGCTCACGGCTGCGGCCGAAGCGCTGGTGCCGCTCGGCCAGCCGCTGCAGCCGCAGGGCCGGGTCCACGTGGAGGTACCACACCTCATCCAGCAGGGCGGCCACCGGCGCCCAGGCATCGGTGTCGAGCAGGAGGTAGTTGCCCTCGGCGATGAGCAGCGGCGTGTGCGAATGCACGGGCAGGGCGCCCGCCACCGGTTCTTCGATGTCGCGGCGGAAGTCCGGCGCGTACACCACTTCATCCGCCTGTTGATCGCGCAGGCGACGCAGCAGCGCGGCGTAGCCGGCCGCATCAAAGGTGTCGGGCGCGCCCTTGCGCGCGGTGCGGCCCAGCCGTTCCAGTTCCACCTGCGCGAGGTGAAAGCCGTCCATGGGCACCACCTGAGCCTGCACGCCCAGGCAATCGGTCATGAGGGCTGCCAGGGTGGATTTGCCCGATCCCGGCGGCCCCACCACGCCCAGCAGCCGGCGCGGGCCGCTGGCCAGCCGATGCAGGTGCTGCACCAGCGCAGGGTGCAGCTGCGTGGTCTTCACATGCCCGCGTAGTTCGGCCCGCCGCCGCCTTCGGGCGTGACCCAGACGATGTTCTGCGTCGGGTCCTTGATGTCGCAGGTCTTGCAGTGCACGCAGTTCTGCGCGTTGATCTGCAGGCGGTCGCCGCCGGTCTCGGTCTTCACGAACTCGTACACCCCGGCCGGGCAGTAGCGGCTCTCGGGGCCGGCGTACTGCGCCAGGTTGATGTTCACCGGCACGCTGGCGTCTTTCAGCGTCAGGTGGGCCGGCTGGTGCTCTTCGTGGTTGGTGTTGGAGACGAACACGCTGGAGAGCTTGTCAAACGTCAGTTTGCCGTCGGGCTTGGGGTAGCTGATCTGCGGCATCTCCGCGGCCGGGCGCAGCTTGGTGTGGTCCTTGACCATGTTGTTGATGGTCCAGGGCGGGCTTTTCACGCCGATCTTGGGCAGGAACCAGTGCTCCACGCCCGTCATGAGCTTGCCCATGAGCGGGCTCTTCTTGAACCAGTTCTTGAAGTTGCGGTAGGTCCACAGCTCTTCATGCAGCCAGCTGGCCTTGAAGCGTTCTTCGAACGCCGTGAGCTCGTCGCCGCTGCGCCCGGCGGCCACCGCCTCGAACGCCGCCTCGGCGCAGAGCATGCCGCTCTTGATGGCCGCGTGGCTGCCCTTGATGCGCGCGGCGTTCAGAAAGCCGGCGTCGCAGCCCACCAGCGCGCCGCCGGGGAACACCGTCTTGGGCAGGGCCTGCGGCGTACCGTTGTTCAGTGCGCGCGCGCCGTAGCTCAGTCGCTTGCCGCCCTCGATGTGGGCGCGGATCGACGGGTGGGTCTTCCAGCGCTGCATCTCCTCGAACGGGCTCATCCAGGGGTTGGCGTAGTCCAGGCCGATCACATAACCCAGCGTGACCTTGTTGCCTTCCAGGTGGTAGAGGAAGCCGCCACCGAAAGCGTCGTCATTGAGGGGCCAGCCGGCGGTGTGCACCACCAGGCCGGGTTTGGCCTTCTCGGCCGGGATTTCCCACAGCTCCTTGATGCCGATGGCAAAGGTCTGCGCGTCTTTGCCTTCGTCGAGCTTGAAGCGCGCCAGCAGCTGCTTGCCCAGGTGGCCGCGGGCGCCTTCGGCGAACACGGTGTATTTGGCGTGCAGCTCCATGCCGATCTGGAAGCTGTCCATGGGCTCGCCGTCCTTGCCCACGCCCAGGTTGCCGGTGGCCACGCCTTTGACCGATCCGTCGTCGTTGTAAAGGATCTCGGCGGCGGCAAAGCCGGGGAAGATCTCCACGCCCAGCGCCTCGGCCTGCTCGCCCAGCCACTTGCTGACCGCCCCCAGGCTGATGACGTAGCAGCCGTCGTTGTGGAAGTTGCGCGGGATCAGCCAGTCGGGCGTGCGCTGCTCGCCGGTCTCCGAGAGCACCAGCAGGTCGTCACCGGTCACGGGCTGGTTCAGGGGCGCGCCGAGTTCTTTCCAGTCGGGAAAGAGTTCGTTCAGGGCGATCGGGTCCATGACGGCGCCGGAGAGGATGTGGGCCCCGGGTTCGGAGCCTTTCTCCAGCAAGCAGACGTTGATCTCGCTGCCCTTCTCTGCCGCCAGCTGCTTCAGGCGGATGGCGGTGGACAGGCCGGCCGGGCCGCCGCCGACGATCACCACGTCGTATTCCATGGCTTCACGCGGGCCGTAGGTGCTCAGGATTTCTTCGGGGCTCATGGGGGGGTCCTCTGAATGGGTGTGTGGGCGACCGGCATGCCGCGCGCCTACAAGGGCTTTGTCAGCGGGGCATGGGAGGGGCGGTGTCGTGATTGGGACGGATTTTAGTGGGCGATGCCGCACAATCCTGTCACTTGGGGTGGCCACCCTAATGTCCCCCGTTTTGCAGGAGCCGAACTCATGTCTTACAGCCTCGACCTCTCGGGCCGCGTGGCCCTTATCACCGGCGCCTCGGGCGGCCTGGGTGAGCAGTTTGCCAAGACCCTGGCCAAGGCGGGTGCCGCCGTGGTGCTGGCCAGCCGCCGCACCGACCGCCTGATGGCCTTGCGTGCCCACATCGAAGCCGAGGGTGGCGACGCGCATGTGGTGGCGCTGGACGTGACCGACATCGCGTCCATCAAGGCCGCCGTGGCCCACGCCGAGACCGAGGTGGGTGCCATCGACATCCTGGTCAACAACTCGGGCGTGAGCACCACGCAGCGCCTGCAGGACGTGACGGAAGAGGACTACGACTTCGTCTTCGACACCAACACCCGGGGTGCCTTCTTCGTGGCGCAGGAAGTGGCCAAGCGCATGCTGGCGCGTGCCAAGGGCGCGGCACCCGGCACCTATGTGGGCGGGCGCATCGTCAACATCGCGTCCATGGCCGGGCTGAAGGTGCTGCCGCAGATCGGTGTGTACTGCATGAGCAAGGCGGCCGTGGTGCACATGACCAAGGCGATGGCGGTGGAGTGGGGCAAGTACGGCATCAACGTGAATGCCATCTGCCCGGGCTACATCGACACCGAAATCAACCACAGCCACTGGCAGACGGAGCAGGGCCAGAAGCTCATCAACATGCTGCCGCGCAAGCGGGTGGGCCAGCCCGCCGACCTCGACGCGGTGCTGATGCTGCTGTGTTCCAACGAGAGCCATTTCGTCAACGGCGCGGTGATCGCGGCCGACGACGGGTTCGGGGTCTGAACACTTGAGCACCGCGTATCTGGCCCGCTCCGCGGCGTGGCCCGCCGGCATGCTCGCCGGCATCCTGGCCGGGCTCGGCGCCGGGGCCTTCTGGGGCATGACCTTCATCGCGCCGCTGATGGTGGCCGGTTTCGACTCGGTCGACTACACGGTGGGCCGCTTCCTGGCCTGCGGGCTGTTTGCGCTGGTGCTGCTCGCCACGCGCCCCATGGCGGGGCTGTTCCAGCCCGCCGCGCACCGGCGCCTGGCCCGGTGGAACCTGCCCACCCCGCGCCAGGCGCTGGCCGCGCTGGGCCTGAGCGTGCTGGGCTACACGGGCTATTACCTGCTGCTGGTGCTGTCGATCCAGGACGCCGGCGCCCCCTTGCCGGTGCTCATCATCGGCACCATTCCGCTGTGGGTGATGGTGCTGGGCAAGCCCAAGGGCCTGCGATGGCGTGCCCTGGTGCCGGGTCTGGTGCTCACGGCCCTGGGCATGTTGCTGATGATGCGGGCCACCGGCCACGGCGTGGATCCAGCCGCTGCCACGGCCAGCGGGGGCCACCTGCTGCGTGGCGTGCTGTACGCGGTGGCTGCCATGGCCAGCTGGACGGCCTTCGGGCTGCTCAACGCGGCCTGGCTGCGGCGTCACCCCGAAGTGAATTCGACCGACTGGGCCAACTGGCTGGGTGTGGCGGCCGCGCTGGGTGCGCTGCTGCTGTGGGCGGGCTGGGGCACCGGCTGGGCCGAGCTGAGCGCACGCTCGGGCTTTGCCACCTTCGTGCTCGTGTGCGTGGTCACCGGCATCGGCTCGGCCTGGGTGGCCGCCGTCCTCTGGAACATGGCCAGCCGCCGCCTGAGCCCGAGCCTGGCCGGCCAGCTGATCGTGAGCGAAACCGTGTTCGGCCTGGCCTACGCTTTTCTGTGGGACGCCACCTGGCCCGCTCCGTTGCAGGTGGCGGCCTGCGGGCTGTTCCTGCTGGGCATCCTGGCGTCGATCCGGGCGCACCGCTGAACTTTTTCTGAACAGGACCTGAACCCATGAAACTTGAGATTCCCGAGCAGAAAAAACGCGTGTTCAGCATGACGATGCCGATCCGCTGGGGCGACATGGACGCCATGGGGCACGTGAACAACACGGTGTACTTCCGCTACCTGGAGGTCATCCGCATCGAGTGGATGCGCTCCATCGGCTGCGAACCCGACCCCAAGGGCGAGGGCCCGGTGATCGTCAACGCGTTCTGCAACTTCTACAAACAGCTCGAGTACCCGGGCGAGGTGCTGGCCACCCTGTACGTGAGCGACCCGGGCCGCAGCAGCTTCGAGAGCTGGTGCACGCTGGCCCGCAGCGACGAGCCTGAGACCATTTACGCCGCTGGCGGCGCCACCACGGTGTGGGTCAACTTCCCCTTGCAAAAATCAGCGCCCATGCCCGAGGCCATGCGCGCGCAGCTCGAATAACAGTGCCTGTTCAGCTCTTCACCCTGGGCGTGCGGCCCATCAGATAGAACTCGGGGTTGGGGGCCATGCCGCTGAAGCTGGCCATGCGGTTGGACAGGCCGAAGAAGGCGGTGATCGCGGCGATGTCCCAGGCGTCTTCGTCGGTGAAGCCGTGGGCGTGCAGGGCCTCGAAGTCGGCGTCTTCGATGGTGTGCGAGGCCTGGCAGACCTTCATCGCGAAGTCGAGCATGGCGCGCTGGCGCGGCGTGATGTCGGCCTTGCGGTAGTTGACTGCCACCTGGTCGGCCACCAGCGGCTTCTTCTCGTAGATGCGCAGGATCGCGCCGTGCGCCACCACGCAGTACAGGCACTGGTTGGCCGCGCTGGTGGTGGTGACGATCATTTCCCGGTCGCCCTTGGTGAGGCCGGAATCTTCCTTGAGCATCAGCGCGTCGTGGTAGGCGAAGAACGCGCGCCACTCGGCCGGGCGCCGTGCCAGGCCCAGGAAGACGTTGGGGATGAACCCGGCCTTTTCCTGCACCGCCAGCACCTGGGCCTTGATGTCATCGGGCAGCGCGTTCAGGTCGGGGTGCGGGTAGCGGCTCATGGGCTTGTCTCCGGTCAAATGGGAAGGGTGCGGACAAGTTTATCCTTCACGAATCTGCTGATCGATCCCATTCCGGCCGCGGCAGCGGCCCAGCCAAGGAACCAAGGTGCAAGACGAGCAATACCAACGCGGCCTCGCCACCCGGCGCGAGGTCATGGGCGACCCCTTCGTGGACCGTGCGCTGGCCAGCGCCACGCCCTTCACCCAGCCGATCCAGGATCACATTTCACGTGCAGCCTGGGGCGACGTCTGGCAACGCGACGGCCTGGACCGCAAGACGCGCAGCCTGATCACCGTGGCCATGCTCACGGCGCTGGGCAAGCAGCATGAGCTCAAGGGCCATGTGCGCGGCGCTTTGAACAACGGCGCCACTGCGCAGGAAATCCAGGAGGTGCTGCTACACGCCGCCGTGTATTGCGGCATTCCCACCGCAGTGGAAGCCTTCCGCACCGCTGCCGAGGTGGTGGAGCCTCCGGCCGCCTGAACAACTTTTCTTTTTTCTTTTGACGGGACTTCACCATGCCAAGCATTCGCCGCACCTTCCTCCAGCACAGCCTGCGCAGCGCACTAGCCATCGGCCTCGCGCTGGGCAGCACCTGGGCCGTCGCCCAGGGGCAGGCCACCAAGCTGATGGTGGGCTTCCCCGCGGGCGGTGGCACCGACGCCATCGCGCGCATCCTCTCCGAGCGCCTGCAGGCCGAGCTGGGCGGCCCGGTGGTGGTGGAGAACAAGCCGGGCGCAGGTGGCCAGATTGCGGCGCAGACCCTGAGGGCGGCAGCGCCCGACGGCCATACGCTGTTCCTCAGCCACGACCACAGCATCACCATCCTGCCCATGGTGACGAAGAACCCGGGCTTCGACCCCGCGCGCGACTTCGTGCCCGTGGCGGGCTTTGCCACCTTCGTGAACGCATTCGCGCTCTCCAGTGGCACGCCCGCGACCACGCTCAAGGGCTATGCCGACTGGGTGCGCCAGCAAGGCGGTGGCAAGGGGGCGGTGGGCATTCCGGCGCCGGGCTCGGTGCCGCAGTTCCTGGTGCAGGTGATCGCGCAGAAGAACCAGCTCGACCTGGTGGCCGCACCCTACCGCGGCAGCGCACCCATGATGACCGACATGCTGGGCAACCAGATCGCCGCCGGCGTGGCGTCCATCCCCGACTTCATCGAGAACCACAAGGCGGGCAAGCTGCGCGTGGTGGCGGTCATGGGCACGCAGCGCCAGGCGGCCATGCCCGAGGTGCCCACGTTCGCCGAGCTGGGCATGACCGGCTTTGAAGAGATTCCGTACTACGGCGTGTTCGCGCCCGCCGGCACGGCCAAGGCCACGCTCGACCGCATCGGCGGTGCGATCCAGAAGGCCATTGCCCAGCCCGATGTGCGCGACAAGCTCACGGCCATGGGCCTCACGGTGGCCTACATGACGTCCGAGCAGCTGGCCGCGCGCGAGCGCCGCTACGCCGGCGTGTGGGCCAAGATCATCAAGGACAGCGGCTTCCAGCCGCAGTGATGTCGCTGCACCGCGGGGCTGTGCTCAGCCCGCAATGAGCTTGTTGACCAGGTCCACCGAGCTGCTGGCCTGGTACTTACGGATCAGGCGCGCGCGGTGAATCTCTACCGTGCGCGGGCTGATGCCTAGCGCCTTGCCAATGCCCTTGCTGGTGAGGCCGTCCATCAGAAACGCGGCCACCTCGCGCTCCCGCGGCGTCAACCCGGCCCGCACCGCGCGGCGCGAACTCAGGTCCTCGAAACTCCAGATGCCGGCCTCGTGCGGCGCCTCCCGCCGCAGGGCGCGCCCGGTCACGTGGCACCAGAAGGGCTCGCCCTTGAGGCGGCCGTCCACGCGCTTCATGATGCGGTCGTCGGCGTAGGTGCCGTTCTTGCCCAGAATCGGCGTCATGCGCTTGCCCATGCGCTCGAACTCGTCCGGGCTGGGGTAGAGGATCTGGAAACTCTGCCCCACCATCTGGTCGCGGCTGGCGCCGAACATGTCGCACAGCGCCTGGTTGCAGTCCACCATGGTGCGCTGGCGCGAGAGGGCAAGGCCGATCGGCGCCAGGTCGAAGGCCAGGCGGTAGTCCACCGGGCTCGCCACGGCGGAGGGGTCCGTTAGGAGATCGGTGCTGGGGGGCTGTGCGCGCGTCATTCGGGTTACCCACTAGGTCAAACTACGTATGTGGTTACGTAGTATCGTAGCGATTTCCACGGTTCAACCTCAGGAGCAACAGACGTGAACAAGATTTACCCGAGCGCTGCCGAAGCCCTCAAGGGCGTGGTCGCTGACGGCCAGCTCATCGCCGTGGGAGGTTTCGGCCTCTGTGGCATTCCGGAAGCCCTGATCGATGCGCTGCGCGATTCGGGCGTGAAGAACCTGACCGCCATTTCCAACAACGCGGGCGTGGACGACTTTGGTCTGGGCAAGCTGCTGCAGACGCGCCAGATCAAGAAAATGATCTCGTCCTACGTGGGCGAAAACAAGGAGTTCGAGCGCCAGTACCTGGCCGGCGAACTGGAACTGGAATTCACGCCGCAGGGCACGCTGGCCGAGAAGCTGCGCGCCGGTGGCGCCGGCATCCCCGCCTTCTTCACCAAGACCGGCGTGGGTACCCTGGTGGCCGAGGGCAAGGAACTGCGCGAGTTCGACGGCGAAACCTATGTGATGGAGCGCTCGCTGGTACCCGAGGTGTCGCTGATCAAGGCCGACGTGGCCGACCGCTCGGGCAACCTGCGCTTCAACCTGACGGCCCGCAACTTCAACCCGGCCGCCGCCACCGCCGGCAAGATCTGCATCGTGGAAGTGGAGCGCATCGTGGCCACCGGCGAGATCGCCCCGGACGATGTGCACCTGCCCGGCATCTACGTGCACCGCATCGTGCACAACCCCACGCCCGAAAAGCGCATCGAGAAGCGCACCGTGCGCGATCGCAAATAACAATCCGTTTGCGGGACAGACCTTCAGCTCTGTCCCCAACATGAAAGGACAAGACATGCCCTGGACCCAAGACCAAATGGCCGCCAAAGCGGCCTCCGAACTGCAGGACGGTTTCTACGTCAACCTCGGGATCGGCATCCCCACGCTGGTGGCCAACCATGTGCCCGACCATGTCGAGGTGTGGCTGCAGAGCGAGAATGGCATGCTCGGCATCGGCCCCTTTCCCTACGAGGACGAGGTGGACGCCGACCTGATCAACGCCGGCAAGCAGACCGTGACCACCCTCAAGGGCTCGGCCATCTTCGGCTCCGACCAGTCCTTCGCCATGATCCGTGGCGGCAAGATCAACCTGTCCATCCTGGGCGCCATGCAGGTGACCGACAAGGGCGATCTGGCCAACTGGATGATCCCCGGCAAGATGGTCAAGGGCATGGGTGGCGCCATGGACCTGGTGGCCGGCGTCAAGCGCGTGATCGTGCTCATGGAGCACGTGGCACGCAAGAAAGACGGTACCGAAGACCTGAAGATCCTGCCCGAGTGCACCCTGCCGCTCACCGGCAAGGCCGTGGTCAACCGCATCGTCACCGACCTGGCCGTGATGGACGTGACGCCCGAAGGCTTGAAGGTGGTCGAGCTGGCGCCCGACGTGAGCCGCGAGTTCCTGCAGTCCAAGACCGGCGTCCCGCTGGTCTACTGAAGACGCCACGCTACTCGTTCGTGCAGCGCGCCGGAATCGGCGTGCGGTCCGGGTAAACTTCGCGCAGCCCGACAACGCCCGCACATCACCGTGCGGGCGTTGTCGTTTCATGCGTTAACTGGAGCGTTTTCTTGGAAGCCTTTCTGCTGTCCACCGGCATCGTCGCCCTGGCCGAGATGGGCGACAAGACCCAGTTACTTTCGCTGGTGCTGGCCGCCCGTTTCAAGCGCCCGTGGCCCATCGTCTGGGGCATCCTGCTCGCCACCCTGCTCAACCATGCGCTGGCCGGCGCCGTCGGCGCCTGGGTCATGGCCACCGTCGGCCCGGACGTGATGCGCTGGGTGCTGGGCGCCTCTTTTCTGGCCATGGCGGTCTGGGTGCTCATTCCCGACAAACTGGACGAGGCCGATGCCGTGCCGCGCCGGCGCATGGGTGTTTTCCTGCTCACCACCTGGACGTTCTTTCTGGCCGAGATGGGCGACAAGACCCAGATCGCCACCGTCGCCCTCGGGGCTCAATACGAGCCGCTGCTGGCCGTGGTGGCCGGCACCACACTGGGCATGATGCTGGCCAATGCGCCCGTGGTGTTCTTCGGCGAGGCGATCACACGTCGCGTACCCATCCAGGCGGTGCACCGGGTGGCTGCGCTAATCTTCCTGGCACTGGGGGTGGCGGTGCTGTGGAGCGCCCGCTGAGCCGCCGAAGCCAGCACACCGCCAGAGGTGTGTCAGAAAGGCGGGCGGGCCGCCGCTTGCGCACCCCGCGCTTCAGGTTTTAGAGCCCCAGCACCTTTTTGGCGTCGGCCAGCGCCTTCATCGAAGCGCTGTGGTCACCCGCCTTGTGAAGCCGCTCACCGTCGGCGCGCAGGGTGGTGACTTTTTCTTGATCAGCCGTGCTCAGCGCAGGCTTGGTCAGCAGCTTGGCGTCGATGGCCTTCATCTCGCCGGGGCAACCGTGTGCGAGCGCGGCGCCCGAGAACACCAGGGCACAAGAGAGCAGCAGAACATTTTTCATGAGATCAACCTCAATGGATGGCCAGAAGATGCTGGCAGTTCATTGTGGTCAGACCAGGTGCGCAGTGCAGAAGTGTCTGCGCAAGGCCCCCGTTTCCGGTGGTGAATTCGCGGGTAGGGGCGGTAACAGGTCCGGGCGCAGGGACGCTGCTGGGAGATTGGAGCGGGTGAAGGGAATCGAACCCTCGTATGAAGCTTGGGAAGCTGCCGTTCTACCATTGAACTACACCCGCACAGGGCGGAATGATAACCGAGCGGGCACGGCGTTCTGCCACGCCCGCTCGGTGGGGCTTCACTTCTGGATGTCGCCCAGGCAGAGGTACTTGATCTCGACATAGTCGTCCATGCCGTGGTGCGAACCTTCACGGCCCAGGCCCGACTGCTTCACGCCGCCAAAGGGGACGTGTTCGGTGGCCAGGATGCCGACGTTGATGCCGACCATGCCGTATTCCAGCGCCTCAGCGACGCGGTAGATGCGGCCGATGTCGCGGCTGTAGAAGTAGCTGGCCAGGCCGAATTCGGTGTTGTTGGCCGCGTCGATGGCTTCCTGCTCAGTCTCAAACTTGAACACCGGCGCGAAGGGGCCGAAGGTTTCTTCTTTCGCGCACAGCATGTCGGCGGTGGCGTCGGCCACCACGGTGGGTTCGAAGAACTGGCCGCCCAGGCGCTTGCCGCCGGCCATCACGCGCGCGCCCTTGGCCACGGCGTCGTCCACGTGGCGCTGCACCTTCACCAGCGCTGCCTCTTCGATCAGCGGGCCCTGGTTCACGCCGTCTTCAAAGCCGTTGCCGACCTTGGCGGTCTTCACCTTGGCGGCAAACTTCTCGACGAATTCGTCGTACACGCCGCTCTGCACGTACAGGCGGTTGGAGCACACGCAGGTCTGGCCGGCGTTGCGGTACTTGCTGGCGAAGGCGCCTTCCACGGCCGAGTCGATGTCGGCGTCGTTGAAGACGATGAAGGGCGCGTTGCCGCCGAGTTCGAGCGACATTTTCTTCACCGTGGGCGCGCTCTGCGCCATCAGGATGCGGCCCACTTCGGTGGAGCCGGTGAAGCTGATGTGGCGCACCACGTCGCTGGCGCACAGCACCTTGCCCACCGCGATCGACTGGTCGGCGTCGGCGGTGATCATGTTGAGCACGCCGGCCGGAATGCCGGCGCGAATGGCCAGCTCGGCCGCGGCCAGCGCGGTCAGCGGCGTCAGCTCGGCGGGCTTGATGATGACCGTGCAGCCGGCTGCCAGAGCTGGCGCAACCTTGCGCGTGATCATGGCCAGCGGGAAGTTCCAAGGCGTGATGGCGGCGCACACGCCGATGGGCTGCTTGAGCACCATCAGGCGGCGGCTGTTGTCGAACTGCGGCAGCGTCTCGCCATTGACGCGCTTAGCCTCTTCGGCGAACCACTCGACGAAGCTGGCGCCATAGGCCACCTCGCCCTTGGCCTCGGGCAGGGGCTTGCCCTGCTCGGCGGTCATGATGCGGCCCAGGTCGTCCTGGTTGGCCATGAGCAGGTCGAACCATTTGCGCAGGATGATGCTGCGCTCCTTGGCGGTCTTGCTGCGCCAGGCCGGCCAGGCAGCGTTGGCAGCGGCGATGGCCGCCTCGGCATCGGCGGGGCCGAGGTTGGCCACGTCGGCCAGCTTCAGGCCGGTGGCGGGGTCGTGCACGTCGAAGCGGCTGCTGCCGGCCACCCACTGGCCATTGACCAGCGCGTCGGTCTTGAGCAGAGTCGGGTCTTTCAGCAGGCTCAGGGGAGAGGTCTTCATGTCCATGGGTGTCTCGCTCGTTGTCTCAAAAAGGGAAAGGTTAGCGCGAAGCGCGCCGCCGAGGCGTCACCGGTATTGCACGCCGGGCAGCACGCAGAGCATTTCAAACAGCAGGTTCGCGCCGAGCAGGGCGGTGTTGCCGCTGGTGTCGTAGGCCGGGGAGACCTCGACGAGGTCGCAACCGACCAGATTCAGGCCGCGGCAGCCACGCACGATCTCCAGCGCCTGCGGTACGTTCAGGCCGCCGATCTCGGGCGTGCCGGTGCCGCCGGCGTAGGCCGGGTCGATGCCGTCGATGTCGAAGCTGAGGTAGGTGGGCGTGTCGGGGCCGATGCGCTCGCGGATCTGGGTCATCAGGGGCGCCAGGCTGGTCCACCAGACCTCGTGCGCCGGCACGAGGGTGAAGCCCTGCTGCCGAGGCCAGTCGAAGTCTTCGGCCGAGTAGCCGCTGCCGCGCAGGCCGATCTGCCAGACCTTGTCACCGATCAGCAGGCCTTCTTCCACCGCGCGGCGGAACGGCGTGCCGTGGGCGATGCGCTCGCCAAACATGTCGGGGTTCACGTCGGCGTGGGCGTCCACATGGATCAGCGCCACCGGACCGTGCCGCGCCTTCATGGCGCGCAGGATGGGCAGGGCAATGGTGTGGTCGCCGCCGAGCGTCAGCGGTATGCAGCCGGCTTCAATGATCGGTCGGTAGTGGGCTTCGATGATGTCCACCGACTTCGGCAGGTGATAGGTGTTGATGGGCACATCGCCCAGGTCGGCCACCTGCAGCGCGTCAAAGGGTGCGGCGCCGGTGGCCATGTTGTAGGGGCGGATCAGGCAGGACTCGGCGCGTATCTGCCGCGGCCCGAAGCGCGCGCCCGGGCGATGGCTGGTGCCGATGTCCAGTGGCACGCCGACGAAGCCGGCGTTCAGCCCCTGGGCACTGGTGGCCACAGGCAGGCGCATCATGCTCGCGATGCCGCCCAAGGGCTGGTTGAAGGAAGTGTTCATTTACTTGCGGCGCCCGCGCAGCCATTCCAGCGTGAGCATGAGGGCGGTGGTGAAGAGGGTCAGCAAGGTCGCCACGGCGGCGATGGTGGGCGAAATGTTTTCCCGGATGCCGGTGAACATCTGGCGCGGCAGCGTCACCTGTTCCGGTCCCGCCAGGAAGAGCGTGACCACCACCTCGTCGAATGAGGTGGCAAAGGCAAACAGCGCGCCCGAGATCACGCCCGGCGCGATCACCGGCAAGGTGACACGGAAGAAGGTTTCCAGCGGGCTGGCGCCCAGGCTCAGACTGGCCTTGACCAGGTTGTGGTTGAAGCTTTGCAGCGTGGCCAGCACGGTGGTCACCACGAAGGGCGCTCCCAGCGCGGCGTGCACGATCACCAGCCCAAGGTAGGTGTCGTTCAGGCCCCAGCGGGCGAAGTACAGGTAGGCGCTCACGCCGACCACGACGATGGGCACCACCATGGGTGAGATCAGCAGGCCGGTGATGAAGCCTTTGCCGGCGAATTTCGCGTTGGCCAGGCCCATGGCCGCCAGCGTGCCCAGCGTGGTGGCCAGCAGCGTGGCCAGGGGCGCGACGATGAAGCTGTTTTTGGCGGCGCGCGCCCAGTCGTCGGAGGCGAACATTTCCTCGTACCAGCGCAGCGACCAGCCCTCGATGGGATAGGCCAGGAACGATGAGTCGCTGAACGACAGCGGAATGATCACCAGCACCGGCAACAGCAGGAAGGCCAGCACGGCCAGCCCGCCGCCGCGCAGGGCGAACCAGCCGAGCTTGTCGAGCAGGGTGTAGTAGGCGGGGAAGTCAGGCAGTTTGATCATGGATGAACGACCCGCCGGGCCGCCCCAAGGGTTGTTCGTGCCCCCTTGGGGGGCAGCGAGTACATGAAATGACGAGCGTGGGGGTTCACAGCCTCAGCCCAGGCTCAGTTCGGATTTGGACACCTTGCGGTAGAGCGCGTAGAGGATCAGCGTGGTGGTCAGCAGCACGCCGCCCAGCGCGCAGGCCATGCCCCAGTTGACCTCGACGTTGGTGTAGCGGGCCACGTAGTAGCTCAGCATCTGGTCACCCGGGCCGCCCAGCAGCGCCGGGGTCACGTAGTAGCCAATGCTGGTGATGAACACCAGCAGGCCACCCGCGGCGACGCCGGGATAGGTCTGCGGCAGGTAGACGCGCAGGAAGGCCGCAAAAGGCGCGCTGCCCAGCGACACGGCGGCGCGCAGGTAGTTCGGCGGCACCGACTTCATCACGCTGTACAGCGGCAGGATGGCGAAGGGCAGCAGGATGTGCACCATGGCGATGATCACGCCCACGCGGTTGAACAGCAGCGGGATCGGGGTGTCGCTCACGCCCAGCCACATGATGAAGCGGTTGACCAGCCCGTTGTTCTGCAGCAGCACGATCCAGGCGGCGATGCGCACCAGCACCGAGGTCCAGAACGGCAGCAGCACCAGGATCAGCATCACGTTGGCTTTGCGCGCGGGCAGCGTGGACAGCCAGTAGGCCAGCGGATAGGCCAGCATCAGGCAGAAGAAGGTGACGATGGCGCTCATCTGAAACGTGCGCGCCAGGATGTCGCTGAACGCGGCCTCGCCCGGATCCACCTTCACGATGTCTCCCTGCGGGGTGCGCTTGAGATCCACTGCGGTGAGCAGGTAGTCCGGCGTCCAGCGTGAACTGTTCTTGGCAATGGCTTGCCAGTATTCAATGTCTTCCCAGCGGGCGTCGTGCTCGATTAGCCTGGCGCGTGCTTCTTCGGGGCTTAGGTTCTCGCCCAGCGGCAGGGCGCGGTAGGTGCCCATCACCAGCGAGCGGCCCCCGGCCACCTCGCTGTTGAGACGGCGCGCCAGGATGCCGGCCTGCGCCGTTTCTTCAATGGCCGAGAAGTCGGCCAGCAGCGCGCCATAGGCGGCTGCAGGCGGGGCGCTGTCGCGATCCCAGTCCGCGAGCACCTGCCCGGTTCGGGGCAGGACGTTGGCGACCTCGGGGTTCTCGACTGCGCGCACCAGCAGTGAAGCCAGCGGAACCAGAAAAAACACCACCAGAAAGACCAGCAGCGGCAGCGTCAGCGCCAGGGCGCGCAGCTTCTTGCGCCGGTCGGCGCGGTGCAGCTGGCGGGCCAGGCCCGAATCACCCAGGCTGTTTCCGGCGGGGGGCTGCTGCAGGCGCACGCCTGGCAGTGGTCCCGGAGCGGTTCCGCTGGCGTCCATCATTGCGCTGCCCAGGCCGAGAAGCGCTTCTCCAGAGCCTCGCCCTGATCAGCCCAGAAGCCGATGCCGAACTGCAGCGCGTCCTTGCTGTTGGCTGGCGAGGTCGGGAGCATGGCCAGCACCTTGGGGTCGAGCTTGGTCAGCGCCTTGTTGTTGGTCGGGCCATAGCTGATGTTGCGGGCGTACTCGGCCTGCGCGTCGGGCGAGCTGGCCATGGCGATGAACTTCAGGGCCGCTTCCTTGTTGGGCGTGCCCTTGGGCATGACCCAGTAGTCCAGGTCGTAGATGCCGCCGGTCCAGGTGATCTTCAGGTTCTTGCCTTCGCGCTGGGCGGCGTCAATGCGGCCGTTGTAGGCGGTGGTCATGGTCACGTCGCCCGCCACCAGGAACTGCGGCGGCTGCGCGCCGGCTTCCCACCACTGGATGTTCGGCTTGAGCTCGGTCAGCTTCTTGAACGCGCGCTCGGCGCCGTCCTTGGTGGCCAGCACCTTGTACACGTCGGCGGGCTTCACGCCGTCGGCCATCAGCGCGAATTCGAGGTTGTAGCGGGCGCCCTTGCGCAGGCCGCGCTTGCCAGGGAATTTCTTCACGTCCCAGAAATCGGCCCAGGTGGTGGGGGCGGTCTTGAGCTTGTCGCCGTCATAGGCCATCACGGTGGACCACACGAAGGTGCCCACGCCGCACTCGTGCACGGCGGCCTTCTGGAAGTCGGCCTTGTTGCCGACCTTGGCCCAGTCCATCTTCTCGAACAGGCCCTCGTCGCAGCCGCGGCTCAGGTCCGGGCTCTCCACCTCGACCACGTCCCAGGTCACCTTCTTGGCCTCGACCATGGCTTTGATCTTGGCTTGTTCGCCGTTGTATTCCACCATCGTGACCTTGGCGCCGCCGGCCTTCTCGAAGGGCTCGACGTAGGCCTTTTTCTGCGCGGCACCGTTGGCGCCGCCGAAGTTCACCACGGTGAGCTGGCTCTGGGCCATGGCGGGCAGGGCGAACAGGACGGCCGCGGCCATCAAGACGGGTTTCAGTTTCATGAGACGGATCTCCAGGGGGTTGAGGAACGGGGGAACGGGAAGCAAGGGGGAATCAGCGGTACATGCGCAGGTGCTCGGGCGGTACAGCCAGTCGTATGGACTGCCCAGCGGTGATCTGGCCCAGGTGCTCCAGCGGCACCTTCACGCTCATCTCGGGCTGGCTGGGTACTTGGCAGCGCAGGCGCAGGTGGTCGCCGAAATAGATCACGTCGCTGATGGTGGCGCTGAGCTGGTTGATGTGCGTTTCCTCAGGCTCGGTACCGATCACGCCGATGCGCTCGGGGCGCACGCTGCACTGCACGGCTTCGCCGGGCTGGGCGCGGTTCACGTTGATCCCGCTCAGTCGCGTGCCGTCCTGCAACTGCACCTGGCAGTGTTCGCCCTGGGTGTGTGTCACGGTGGCGTCGAACACCGAGTTGTCGCCCACGAAGCTGGCCACGAAGCGGTTGGCCGGGGTTTCGTAGAGCCGGTCGACCTGGTCGATCTGCTGGATCACGCCTTCGCTGAACACGGCCACGCGGTCCGACATGGTGAGCGCTTCCGACTGGTCGTGCGTCACTTAGACGAAGGTCACGCCCAGGCGGCGGTGCAGCGCCTTTAGCTCGATCTGCATGTGCTCGCGCAGCTGCTTGTCGAGTGCGCCCAGCGGTTCGTCCATCAGCACCAACTGGGGGTCGAACACCAGCGCGCGCGCCAGCGCCACGCGCTGTTGCTGGCCGCCCGAGAGCTGGCCCGGGAAGCGTGCACCCATGTGGCCCATCTGCACCATGTCCAGCGCGCGTTTGACCTTGGCTTCGCGATCGCTCTTGCCGAGCTTGCGCACCGTGAGCGGGTAGGCGATGTTGTCCGCCACCGTCATGTGCGGGAACAGTGCGTAGTTCTGGAACACCATGCCGAAGTTGCGCTTGTGTGGCGGCGTGCGGGTGATGGGCACGCCGTTCAGGCTGATCTCGCCTGCGGTGGGCGACTCGAAGCCGGCCAGCATCATCAGTGTGGTGGTCTTGCCCGAGCCCGAGGGGCCGAGCAGCGAGAGGAATTCGCCCTTATGGATCTCCAGGTTGAGATCACGCACGACGAGCGTGTGGCCGTCGTAGGTCTTCTGGACACCGGTGAACGTCACGAGGGGATTGCTGTGGGTCATGGGGCAGGGCAGTGCGAACAGGGAACGTCGGGCGGGAACTGTCAGACAGGATCAGGGCGCTGCATGCAACCACCGTGCCGGGTGCTCGTCCAGCGCGGGCGGTGGCAGCTCGGCGGTGGGGCGCTGGCCGTCGAACATCATGGGGTTGGCCACCATGGGTGGCGTGTTGCTGCCCTGGGCGTCCAGGCGCATGCCGCGCGCCAGCACGTGCGGGTGCTCCATCACCTGCGCGATGTCCAGAATGGGGGCGCAGGGCACGCCCGCGTGGTCCAGCAGGCTGACCCATTCGGCGGTGTCGCGCTGCATCGTCCAGCCGGTGATCATGGGCACCAGGGTCTGCCGGTTTTCGACGCGCACCGGGTTGGTGCTGAAGCGCACGTCGCGTGACACGGCGGGCTGACCTGCCGCATCGCAGAAGCGCGCAAACTGGCCGTCGTTGCCCACTGCCAGCACCATGTGGCCGTCGCGCGTGGGGAACACCTGGTAGGGCACGATGTTGGGGTGGGCGTTGCCCATGCGGGTCGGCGTCTTGTTGCCGATGAGCTGGTTGGCGCCCTGGTTGGCCAGCATGGCCACCTGCACGTCGAACAGCGCGGCATCGATGTGGCGCCCGTGCCCGGTGCGCGCCCGCTCGTGCAGGGCCGCGAGAATGGCCGTGGTGGCGTAGACGCCGGTCATGAGGTCGGTCACGGCCACGCCCACCTTCTGGGGCTCGGCGCCGCGCTCGCCGGTGATGCTCATCAGGCCGGCCTCGGCCTGGATCGCGAAGTCGTAGCCGGCGCGGTGTGAGAGCGGGCCCGTCTGGCCGTAGCCGGTGATCGAGCAATAGATCAGACCGGGGTTGATGGCCTGCAGGCTGGTGGCGTCCAGGCCGTACTTGGCCAGCTGCCCGACCTTGTAGTTCTCGATCAGCACGTCGGCCTCACGGGCGAGTTCGCGCACTTGTTGCACGCCCTTGGGGCTGGACAGGTCGATCGCCACCGAGCGCTTGCCCCGGTTGGCGCAGACGAAGTAGGCGGCCACGCGCTCGGCCCCTTCGCCCCACCAGGGCGGGCCCCAGCTCCGGGTGTCATCGCCGGCGCCGGGCCGCTCCACTTTCAGCACCTCGGCGCCGTAGTCGGCCAGCAGCTGTCCGGCCCAGGGGCCGGCCAGCACGCGGGAGAGGTCCAGAACTTTCACACCCGCGAGCGGGCGAGGAACGTCGTCGCTCATGCCTGCTTCAGAGCATCGAGTGAGGCAGAGATGATGCCCAGGCCCTCGTCCAGCAGCGCGTCGCTGGCGGTCAGTGGCACCAGAATGCGCACCACGTTGCCGTAGGTTCCGCAGGTCAGGATCACCAGGCCACGCTTGGCGGCCTCGGCAGCCAAGGCCTTGGTCAGGTCGGCATCGGGCTGGTGCGGGTCGCCGTTTTTGCACAGCTCCATGGCCACCATGGCGCCCAGACCGCGCACCTCGGCGATGCAGCTGTGGCGCTGTGCAAGCGCTTTCAGGCTGCTGGTGATGCGCGCGCCCACATCGCGGCTGCGCTGGAGCAGGTTTTCTTTCTCGAACACGTCCAGCACGGCGAGCGCAGCGGCGCAGGCCATGGGGCTGCCGGCGTAAGTACCGCCCAGGCCTCCCGCAGCTGGTGCGTCCATCACCTCGGCGCGGCCCACCACCGCCGAGATCGGGAAGCCACCCGCCATGGACTTGGCCATGGTGATCATGTCGGGCGCCACGCCGCTCTGCTCCACGGCGAACCAGGTGCCGGTGCGGCCGGCGCCGGTCTGCACCTCGTCACAGATCAGCAGAATGCCGTGCTGGTCGCACAGCGTACGCAGGCGCTGCAGCAGCTCGGGCGGCGCCACGTTGAAACCGCCTTCGCCCTGCACCGGCTCGATGATGATGGCCGCGACGCGGCTGGCCTCGATGTCGTTCTTGAAGATCAACTCCACGGAAGCGATGGCATCGTCCACGCTCACGCCGTGTAGCGCGCTGGGGAAGCGGGCGTGGAACACCTCGGCCGGGAAGGGGCCGAAGCCGGTCTTGTAGGGTGCCACCTTGCCGGTCATGCCCAGGGTGAGCAGGGTGCGGCCGTGGTAGCCGCCGGTGAAGGCGATCACGCCCGAGCGGCCGGTGTGGGCACGGGCGATCTTGACGGCGTTTTCCACCGCCTCGGCGCCGGTGGTGAGGAACAGCGTCTTCTTGGCGAAGTCACCGGGGGCCTTGGCGTTCAGGCGCTCGGCCAGCTCGACATAGGGCTCGTAGGCCAGCACCTGGAAGCAGGTGTGGGTGTACTTGTCGAGCTGGGCCTTCACGGCGTCAATGATGGCCGGGTGGCGGTGGCCGGTGTTGAGCACCGCGATACCGCCGGCGAAGTCGATGAAGCGGCGCCCTTCCACGTCCCAGATCTCGGCGTTCTCGCCACGCTTGATGAAGATGGCGTGGCTGTGGCCCACGCCGCGGGGAATGGCAGCATTGCGGCGGGCCATGAGCATGGCGTTGGTGGCTTGGGAATCGCGTTGCATGGTGAGCTCCAGAAGGTGAACAAATCTCGGACTGGCGTGAAATGTAGGGCGGGGGGGGCGCCGCTAACATATACAGACAGTTGCCATTCCTCGATGTACTGTGCAGGACCGCCGACCAATACAGACAAACCCTGATAGGCCACCATGTTCACCCTGAACCCCAAAAGCGCCACGCCCCTGGTGGTGCAGATCGTCGAGGGATTCCGGGTCCTCATCCAGAGCGGCAACCTGCGCCCGGGCGCCAAGGCGCCGTCCATCCGCCAGTTCGCCCATGCGCATGGCGTGAGTGTGTACACCGTGGTAGACGCCTACGACCGGCTGGTGGCACTCGGCCTGTTTGCCTCGCGCCCCCACTCGGGTTTCTTTGTGCGCAAGCGCGAAGGCGTCGCCGAGGCGGCGCCGGGAACGGCCACCGGAGCCGGCGCTGGGGAGGCCAGCAACTACAGCTTCGATTCCATGTGGTACCTGCGCCGCGTGTTCGAAAACCGGGCGCTGCGCATGAAGCCGGGCTGCGGGTGGCTGCCGGGCGACTGGCTGTTTGAAGAGGGCCTGCGCCGCAGCCTGCGCACCCTGGCCGCCGACAACGTGGACCTGGGCGGCTACGGCGAGCCCAAGGGTTTCGGTTCGCTTCGCCACCTGGTGCGCGATCTGCTGGCCGAGCAGGAGATCGCCGTCAGCGCCGAGCAGGTGCTGCTCACCCAGGGCTCCAGCCAGGCCATGGACCTGGTGGCGCGGCGGCTGGTGCGCCCGGGCGACGCCGTGCTGGTGGACGACCCCGGCTACCCGAACCTGCTGTTTTCGCTGCGCTTCCTGGGCGCCCGGCTCATCGGCGTGCCCCGCACGCCGGCCGGATACGACCTGGCGGCGCTGGAAGCGCTGGTGGTCGAGCACCGGCCCAAGGTGTTCTTCACCCAGCCGCGCCTGCAGAGCCCCACCGGATCGGTGGCCAACCTCGCGCACCTGCACCGCGTGGTGCAACTGGCCGAGCAGCACCAGATCACCGTGGTCGAAAACGACATCTACGCCGACCTGGACCCGGAGCCCCGCCCGTCGCTGGCCAGCCTGGACCAGCTGCAGCGCGTGGTCTACATCAGCAGCTTCTCCAAGACCATCTCGCCCAACATCCGGGTGGGCTTCATGGCCGCGCCGCCCGACCTGCTGGAAGACTTTGCCCAGCTCAAGATGATCTCGGGCCTCACCTCGTCCGAGTTCAGCGAGCGGCTGGCCTACGGCGCTCTGGTGGACGGGCGCTGGCGCAAGCACCTGCGCAGCCTGCGCGAACGCCTGGCGCAGGCGCACCAGCGCGTGGCCCAGCAGCTGGAGAACATCGGCTTCGAGCTGTTCTGCGAGCCCAAGGCCGGCATGTTCCTCTGGGCGCGCCACCCCGACATCCAGAACGCCACCGAGCTGGCCTACAAGGCGGCCGAGCAGGACATCCTGCTGGGCCCCGGCCACCTGTTCACCCCCGACCTGCAGCCCAGCCCCTGGTTCCGTTTCAATGTGGCCTTCACCGAGCAGCCCGCCGTGCTGGCGTTTCTGGACGGCCATGGCCGCACCGGCTGAGCCGGGTGTGCGGCCATTTGGCGACGCTTTTTTGCGTCGTCTCGGCCCTGTCGGCCCGGCAGGGCCGCCAGTTTGCGAAAATAGAAGACTTTGCCGGGTCGCGCGACCTGGCAGCCCCACCCGTCAGACCTTCCCACTGAACGCACCATGACCCGCCCAGCCTCCGTTGCCGACATCCGCCAGACCTTCCTGGACTTCTTTGCTTCCAAGGGCCACACCGTGGTGGCGTCCAGCCCGCTGGTGCCCGGCAACGACCCCACGCTCATGTTCACCAACTCGGGCATGGTCCAGTTCAAGGACGTGTTCCTGGGCACCGACAAGCGCCCCTACGTGCGCGCGGCCTCGGTGCAGGCCTGCCTGCGCGCCGGTGGCAAGCACAACGACCTGGAGAACGTGGGCTACACCGCGCGTCACCACACCTTCTTCGAGATGCTGGGCAACTGGTCCTTTGGCGACTACTTCAAGCGTGAGAGCCTGAAGTGGGCCTGGGAACTGCTGACCGAGGTCTACCAGTTGCCCAAAGAGCGGCTGCTGGCCACCGTCTACGAGGAAGACGACGAGGCCTACGACATCTGGACCAAAGAAATCGGCCTGCCGCCTGAGCGCGTGATCCGCATCGGCGACAACAAGGGCGGCCGCTACAAGAGCGACAACTTCTGGATGATGGCCGACACCGGCCCTTGCGGCCCTTGCTCCGAGATCTTCTACGACCACGGCGACCACATCGCCGGCGGCCCCCCGGGTAGCCCCGACGAAGACGGCGACCGCTTCATCGAGATCTGG
>JAUXNG010000067.1 GCA_030682835.1 Hydrogenophaga sp.
CTCCAAACGACGGAGGCTTTGGTGGTTTTGGCGCGCAAGCTGTTGCACATTGCCTTTGCGGTGTGGCGCACGGGCAAGCCCTTTGACCCCTCGCGGGTGACCGCCTGCGCTTGACACAAAGCATAGAACCTTCGCCGGGCCACAGGCGTTGTCCCCCTCAGGGGGGAAGCCGCGCAGCGGCGCAGGGGGGAGCCTAAACCCCGAGCATCAGCTGCAAGTTCTGCACCGCCGCGCCGCTGGCGCCCTTGCCCAGGTTGTCCAGACGGGCGAACAGCACCGCGTGGTTACGGGCGCCATTGCCGAACACCCGCAGCTCCAGCAGGTTGGTGTCGTTGAGCGCCGTGGCGTCGAGCTTGCCGCTCTCGATGGGCGGTTCCACGTGCACGCAGCCGCCGGCGGCCCGGCTTTCGGCGTAGTGGCGGGTCAGCGCGTCTTGCAGGTCGGCCGCGCTGGGCTGACCCGGCAGCAGATCCAGGTGCAGCGGCAGCTGCACCAGCATGCCCTGGCGGAAATTGCCCACCGAGGGCACGAACACCGGGCGGCGTGAGAGGCCGGTGTAGCGCATGATCTCGGGCAGGTGCTTGTGCTCCAGGCCCAGGGCATAGGTCTCGAACAGCGGCGCCTCGCCTTTTTCATACGCCTCGATCATGGTGCGGCCGCCGCCCGAGTAGCCGCTCACCGAAGGCAGTGACAGCGGGTGGTCGGGCGGCAGCAGGCCCGCATCCACCAGCGGACGGATCAGCGCAATCGCGCCGGTGGCGTAGCAGCCCGGGTTGGCCACGCGGCGGGCGTTCACCACCGCCTCGCGCTGGCCGGCGCACAGTTCGGGGAAGCCAAACACCCAGTCGGGCGCGCAACGGTGTGCGGTGGACGCGTCGATGATGCGGGGCTGGTGGCCATCCAGGCTGTCGATCATGGCCACCGACTCGATGGCCGCGTCGTCGTGCAGGCACAGAATGACCACATCCACCTGCGCCATCAGCTCGCGCTTGGCGGCCGGGTCCTTGCGCCGTTCGGGCGCGATGCTGACCACTTCGATCTGCGGCATGGCGGCCAGCCGGTCGCGGATCTGCAGCCCGGTGGTACCCGCTTCGCCATCGATAAAGACCTTGAACATCGCGCTTGCCTTGTCAGTTTGGGTTCAGAGATGCACCAATATAATTATGTATTACATCGCGCGGCGACGCGTGCGTTGGTGCGCTGCAGCATGATACAGTTCCCGGTTGCTGTCCGCAGCACCCACCCATCGGTCACCCCGCCGGCTGGCTGCCGGTCCTTTTTTCCATTCCTGAGAGAGCCCTCATGAAGATCCACGAGTACCAAGGCAAGGAAATCTTGCGTCAATTTGGTGTGCCAGTGCCGCGCGGCATTGCAGCGTTCACCGTGCAAGAAGCGGTGGAAGCTGCCCAGAAGCTGGGCGGCCCTGTGTGGGTCGTGAAGGCTCAGATCCACGCCGGTGGCCGTGGCAAGGGCGGTGGCGTGAAGGTGGCAAAGTCGATCGACGACGTCAAGGCACGCGCCGGTGACATCCTGGGCATGCAGCTCAAGACGCACCAGACCGGCCCCGAAGGTCAGAAGGTCCGTCGCCTCTATATTGAAGACGGCGCCGACATCAAGAACGAGCTGTATGTGTCCCTCGTCACCGACCGCGCCACCCAGAAAGTGGCCCTGATCGCGTCAAGCGAAGGCGGCATGGACATCGAGGAGGTGGCCCACGCCACGCCCGAGAAGATCATCACCGAGATGATCGATCCCCTGACCGGCATCACCACCGAGCAGAGCCAGAAGGTTGCGGCCGCCATCGGCCTGACCGGCGCTTCGGTCGACCAGGCGGTCGACATCTTCGCCAAGCTCTACAAGTGCTACATGGACACCGACGCGTCGCTGGTGGAGATCAACCCCCTGAACTGCGACTCCAAGGGCAACCTGATGGCTCTGGACGCGAAGTTCAACTTCGATGCCAACGCGCTGTTCCGCCACCCCGAGATCGTGGCCTACCGCGACCTGGACGAAGAAGATCCGGCTGAAATCGAAGCTTCGAAGTTCGATCTGGCCTACATCAGCCTCGACGGCAACATCGGCTGCCTGGTGAACGGTGCCGGTCTGGCCATGGCCACCATGGACACCATCAAGCTGTTCGGCGCCGAGCCGGCCAACTTCCTGGACGTGGGCGGCGGTGCCACCCCCGAGAAGGTCACCGAAGCCTTCAAGATCATGCTGAAGAACGACAAGGTCAAGGCGATCCTGGTCAACAACTTCGGCGGCATCATGAAGTGCGACACAATCGCCACCGGCGTGATCACCGCCTGCAAGGCCGTGAACCTGTCCGTGCCGCTGGTCGTGCGCATGAAGGGCACCAACGAAGAGATGGGCAAGAAGATGCTGGCCGAGTCCGGTCTGCCCATCATCAGCGCCGACACCATGGCCGAAGCCGCCCAAAAAGTGGTTGCCGCTGTCAACGCCGCCTAAGGAAACACCATGTCGATCTACATCAACAAAGACACCAAGGTCATCACCCAGGGCATCACCGGCAAGACCGGTCAGTTCCACACGGAAAAGTGCCAGGAATACGCGAACGGTAAGAACTGCTTCGTGGCCGGCGTGAACCCGAAGAAGGCCGGCGAGTCGATCTTCAACATCCCGATCTACAGCTCGGTCAAGGAAGCCGCGTCGGAGACCGGCGCTACCGTTTCGGTGATCTACGTGCCGCCAGCAGGCGCAGCTGCCGCCATCTGGGAAGCCGTTGAGGCCGACCTGGACCTGGCGATCTGCATCACCGAAGGCATTCCAGTCAAGGACATGCTGGAAGTGCGCAACCGCATGAAGGCCAAGGAAGCCGCCGGCGGAAAGAAGACCCTGCTGCTGGGCCCCAACTGCCCCGGCCTGATCACGCCCGACGAGATCAAGATCGGCATCATGCCTGGTCACATCCACCGCAAAGGCCGCATCGGCGTCGTGTCCCGTTCCGGCACGCTGACCTATGAAGCCGTGGCACAGCTGACCGAAATCGGTCTGGGCCAGTCGAGCGCCGTGGGCATTGGTGGCGACCCCATCAACGGCCTGAAGCACATCGACGTGATGCGCGCCTTCAACGACGATCCCGACACCGACGCCGTCATCATGATCGGCGAGATCGGCGGCCCCGATGAAGCCGAAGCCGCCATGTGGTGCAAGGACAACATGAAGAAGCCCATCGTCGGCTTCATCGCTGGCGTGACCGCGCCCGCCGGCAAGCGCATGGGCCACGCAGGTGCCCTGATTTCCGGTGGTGCCGACACGGCAGACGCCAAGCTGCAGGTGATGGAAGCCTGTGGCTTCAAGGTCACGCGCAACCCGTCGGAAATGGCCAAGCTGCTGAAAGCCATGCTGTAAGCGGTTCCCGGCGCATCCAAAAAAGGCAACGCGAGCGTTGCCTTTTTTGTGCCCGCTTCGTGCGAGAAGCCAGCACAGACGGTTGGAAGCGCTTGCCACGCCTGCCCGTCTGCAACAAAATGCAACGCTTCCTTCGAATCACCTCCACCGCTGTGAGTCGTGATCCCCGTTTGCGCGTGAAACGCGTTCCACCTCAGGTGCCTTTTGTCCTTCAGACGCAACAGCAGAAAGCCCGGCGGCGCGCCTTCGCCCTGGCGCTCGGACGTCTTTGTGGGACTTCTGGCTGTCGTCGCGGTGTCCTTCCTGCACTTGGCGACCGACATCACCAGCGGTCTGGAGCGGCGGTTCTTTGATTTCGCAAGCGTGCAGACCGAGCGCCTGCCCAACGAGCGCATCGCCGTCATAGCCATTGATGACCAGAGCATCGCCAACATCGGGCGCTGGCCGTGGCCGCGTGAGGTGCATGCGCAGCTGATCGACCAGCTGGCGGGAGCCCAAGCCAAGACCATTGCGCACACGGCCTTCTTTTTTGAGCCGCAGACCGCGCGGGGGCTCGACAGCCTGCGAGAACTGCGCACCCTGATCGAGCAGCCGACCGAGGAGGCCCTCGCCGACCTGGCACCGCCTGCGCGCGAGCGCCTGCTGGGCTTCATCGACCAGGCCGAGCGCGGGCTCGACTCAGATGGTCGACTCGTGGCCAGTCTTGAGCGGGCGGGCAATGTGGTGCTGCCCTCTGTGTTTACGCTGGGTGAGCCGGTGGGGCGGCCCGACGCCGCCTTGCCCGATTTCGCTCGCCGCGGTGCACTCCAGGGGTCGACCGGTTTGCCGGCGCTGCAGTCGCAGCAGCCTGTCCCAGCCATCGGCGGCTCGGCGGTGGCGGTGGCGCATCTCAACCAGCTGTCCGACCGGGACGGCGTGGTGCGCCAGGAGGCGCTGTTCGTGAACTTCGATGGCCATGCCGTGCCGTCCATGGGCCTGGCGGTGGCGGCGCACAGCCTGAATCTCGGCATGTCCGACATCCGGGTGCCGGCCGATGGCGGCGTGCTGCTCGGGCGCACGCGGATTCCGGCGGACGACGCCAGCACCGTGCTGCCGCAGTTCTATGCCGATCGCGATGGCCGGCCCGCCTTCCCGGTCGATTCTTTCTACGACGTGCTCTCCGGCCGCATACCCGCATCCAAGTACGCCGACCGCATCGTCATCATCGGCGCCACCGCCGCGGGGGTGGGCACGCTGTTCAGCACCCCGGCGGGGGCCGCCCTGTCGCCCGCCGCCATCGTGGCCCACACCACCTCCAGCATCCTGAACGGCCACTTCTTCGCCCAGCCCGACTGGAGTGGTCTGGCCGTGCTGGTGGTGCTGGCGGCGGTGGTTCTGTACGTACTGGCCGGTATTGCGCGGCTCTCGGCCCGGTGGGCCGCCTGGGTGACGGCGGCCCTGTTTGCGGGCTTGCTGGTCACCGAGTACCTGTTGCTCACGCGTGCCCACATCTGGCTGCAGCTGGTGTTCCCCGTCACCTTGCTGCTGGCGGGCCATCTGGCGCTGACCACGCGCCGCTTCCTCGTCACCGAAGCGGGCAAGACCCGCAGCGACGAGGAATCGGCGGAGACGAATCGCATGATGGGCCTGGCACTTCAGGGTCAGGGGCAGCTCGACATGGCGTTCGACCGGTTCAGGCGCGTGCCGCACAGCGAGGCGCTGGCCGACAACCTCAAGCACCTTGCGCTCGACTTTGAGCGCAAGCGCCAGTTCAACAAGGCCCAGGCGGTGTACGAGCACCTCGCGGGACTCGATGGCACTGACGCCGATGTGGCACAGCGCCTGGGGCGAGCGCGCCAGCTGTCCGAAACGGTCATGCTCGGTGGCGGGGCGGGGCAGCCTGGTGGCACGCTGCTGCTGGCCGGGGGCGGCGTGGAGCAGCCCATGCTGGGCCGCTACCAGGTCGAGAAAGAACTGGGCAAGGGGGCCATGGGCGTGGTCTACCAGGGGCGCGACCCCAAGATCGGCCGTGTCGTGGCCATCAAGACCTTGGCGCTGAGCGCGGAGTTCGAGGGCGCGGAGCTCCAGGACGCACGCGCCCGCTTCTTCCGCGAGGCTGAAACGGCTGGGCGCCTGCAGCACCCCAACATCGTCACCATCTTCGACGCTGGGGAAGAGCACGACCTGGCCTTCATCGCCATGGAGTTTCTGCGCGGTCAGGACCTGATGCCCCATACCCGCCCAGGCCAGTTGCTGCCTGTGGACACGGTGCTGCGCATCGGTGAACAGGTGGCACTGGCGCTGGACTACGCGCACCGCCAGCAGGTGGTGCACCGCGACATCAAGCCCGCCAACATCATGTACGACCCGGCCTCAGGCGCGGTGAAGGTGACGGACTTCGGCATCGCCCGCATCACCGACGCCAGCCGTACCAAGACCGGGATGGTGCTGGGCACGCCCAGCTTCATGTCGCCCGAGCAGCTGGCGGGCCAGCATGTGGACGGTCGATCTGATCTGTATTCGCTGGGCGTCATGCTGTTCCAGCTGCTGACCGGCAGCCTGCCCCTGAGGGGCGATTCGATGGCATCGCTGATGTTCCAGATCGCCAACCAGGCCGCGCCCGACGTGCGCAGCTTGCGCCCCGAGCTGCCCAATCTGGTCGCTGATATTCTGGCGCGCCTGCTCGCCAAGCCTGCGGCCGACCGCTACCCCGATGGCCGTGAGCTGGCACAAGACCTGGCCGCAGCCTGCGCGGCATGGCTGGCGGCCCCATCACCCACGCTGCAGCCGCCGTCCGGGGCAACCGCCCCATCGGCGGGCGCCGACCTATTCGAGGCGACGCACGTGCAGTCGCAGCCGACGCCCGGTGATGTCGACCGCCTCGCGTTTGCCACTACAGTGGCAACATCAGCCGTGGCATCCCACCACGACCGGGGCGCCCCGCCGGCGCCCGGCCAAGAAGCAAACACATGATCTTTGAGTATTTCTGCCTGACGGACCCCGGCCTCGTGCGGGACAACAACGAGGACTCCGTGTCCCTCGACGCCGAGAACCAGGTGGCTGTGCTCGCCGACGGCATGGGCGGCTACAACGCGGGCGAAGTGGCCAGCGCCATGGCCACCACCTTCATCAAGACCGAGCTGGGGCGCTGGATGTCGGAAGGCGGCATCGAGGCGAGTGCGCGCGAGATCAAGCGGGCGATGGAAATCTGCATCGACAACGCCAACCGTTCCATCTTCAACGCCGCCAACTCCAATCCGCAATACGCCGGTATGGGTACCACGCTGGTGATGGGTGTGTTCCAGGGCTCGCGCGCCCTGATCGGCCATGTGGGCGATTCACGCTGCTACCGCCTGCGGGGGGGCAGTTTCGTCCAGCTCACCCGCGACCATTCGCTACTGCAGGAGCAGATCGACGCGGGCCTGATCTCGGTCGAGCAGGCCAAGTACGCCACCCACAAGAACCTGGTCACGCGCGCGCTCGGCGTCGAAGACACCGTGCTGCTGGAAGTGAATGAATACCGCGCCGAAGATGGCGACCTCTATCTCATGTGCTCGGACGGCCTGAGCGACATGGTGCCGGACGAGCGAATCGCCGCCATGCTGACGGTGGCCGGCACTCTGGAGGAAAAAGCACGGTCTCTGGTAGATGCTGCCAATGACGCCGGGGGGCGCGATAATATTTCGGTGATACTGGCGTATGCTCGCTCCAGGCCATTGCGCAGGGGGTTGCTGTCGCGCATGCTAGGACAGTAATCAGGCTATCAGAATTAAATATCAGGTTCCACAGGAGTCGGCCATGCCGAAAATGATCGTTTCCATCGACGGGGTTGTCATCAAGGAAGTGCAGCTGACCAAAGACCGGACCACACTCGGCCGCCGTCCCTACAACGACATCGTGATCGACAACCTCGCCGTCAGTGGCGAGCACGCAGTGATGCAGATGTCGGGCGCCGACGTTTTTCTGGAAGACCTCAACAGCACCAACGGCACCTACGTCAACGGCAAGGCGATCAAGAAGCAGCAGCTGCAGAACGGCGACACGGTCGAGATCGGCAAGTACAAGATCAAGTTCGCGCACGACGGCGCCCCCGAGAGCTACGAAAAAACCATGGTCATCAACTCGGGTGCCGTGGTGCAGTCGCCCGAGGCCGCTGCCGCCCCGGTGGGCAATGCCGCCATCAAGGTGATGTCGGGTGCTGCCGCAGGCCGCGAGGTGCCCCTGGTGAAGGTGGTCACCACCATTGGCAAACCCGGTGTGGCCGTGGCCGCCATCACCCGCCGACCGCACGGCTACGTGGTGGCCCTGGTTGAAGGCACGGCCAAGCCCACCGTCAACGGCAGCGCCATCGGCACCGAAGCCATCAACCTGCGCCACGGCGACCTGATCGAGCTGGCCGGCACGCAGATGCAGTTCATCCAGCAGTGACGCGCCGGGGCCGGTTCAGGCCCCGCTGCCACCGTCTTCCGCGAGCACGGCACGCATGCAGCTGCTGAGCCGACACGGCGCGCGCATCGCCGTCACGCTGATTCCCCTGGTTCTTGCCATCCTGCATGCCATTGGTGTCATGCCCATGGGTGTGTTGCAGCGGCTGGACCACATCATTTACGACGCCCGCCTGCGTGCCACCCTGCCCGGCACACTGGACGAACGCATCGTCATCGTCGACATCGACGAGAAAAGCCTGGCCGAGTTGGGCCGCTGGCCCTGGTCGCGCCACCACATGGCCCGCCTGGTCGACACCCTGTTCGACGATCAGCAGATTGCCCTGCTGGGCTTTGACACCGTGTTTGCCGAAGCCGACGACAGCTCCGGCCTGCGCCAGCTGCAGGCGCTTGGGCGTGGTCCGCTGGCCGACCAGGCTAGTTTCATTGACCAGCTGCGCGCGCTTGAACCTGAGCTGGATTACGACGCCCGGCTGGCGCAAGCCCTGCGCGGCCGCCCCGTGGTGCTGGGCTATTACTTCACCAGTGACCGCGAAGGGCGCACCAGCGGTCAGCTGCCCGCCGCGGTGATGGAGGCGGACGCGCTGGGCGGGCGCCCAATCCTGGCCACGCGCTGGAACGGCTATGGTGCCAACCTGCCGCCGCTCGCTGTCGCCGCGCCGCAGGCCGGCTTCTTCAACGCCATCACCAGCAGCGACGGTGTGGTGCGCTCCCTGCCGCTGCTGGCCGAGTACGAAGGCCGGTACTACGAGTCCCTGGCCTTGGCGATGTTTCGCCGCGTGCTCAGCTTGCCCCGCGTCGAGCCGGGCTTTCCGTCCGAGCGCTTCCTGTCGCCGAACTACCAGGCACTGGAGAGCGTGCGCCTGGCGCAGGCCGGTTCGTCGCTGGCCATCCCGGTCGACGAGCGGGTGGCCGCCCTCATTCCCTTCCGCGGACCCGGCGGGCCGCGCGGTGGCTCCTTCACCTATGTGTCCGCGGCAGACGTGCTGGCCGGCCGCCTGGCCCCGGGGCAGCTTCAGCACAAGATCGTGCTGGTGGGCACCACCGCCCCGGGCCTGCTTGACCTGCGCGTCACGCCCGTGGGCGAAACCTACCCGGGCGTCGAAACCCATGCCAACCTGCTCGCCAGCCTGCTGGACGGCGAGCTGGTGTCCCAGCCCGACTACGCCCTCGGCTACGAACTGGTGGTGCTGGTGGTGGCTGGCCTCCTGCTCGCACTGGCCCTGCCCGTGCTCAGCGCCGGGCGTGCTGTGGCCCTCAGCCTGGCGGTGGTGGCCAGCGTGGTGGCGCTCAACACCTGGCTCTACCTCGGCCACGGTCTGGTGCTGCCGCTGGCCACCACCCTCGTCATGGCCGCGCTGGCCTTCGCCCTCAACATGAGCTATGGCTACCTGGTGGAAAGCCGGTCCAAGCGCGAACTGGCGCAGCTGTTCGGCACCTACGTGCCGCCCGAGCTGGTCGACGAAATGGTCAAAGACCCCGACCGCTACAGCATGACCGCGGCCACCCGCGAACTCACCGTCATGTTCTGCGACATGCGGGGCTTCACCCAGCTGTCCGAAACCATGGAGCCCACCCAGCTGCAGGCCCTGCTCAACCGCGTGTTCAGCCGGCTCACCCAGGCCATCCGCCTGCAGCGTGGCACCATCGACAAATACATGGGCGACTGCGTCATGGCCTTCTGGGGCGCCCCGGTGCCCAGTGCCGACCACTCTCGCGAGGCCGTGCAGACCGCGCTGGACATGACCGCCGCACTTGCCGACATCAACCGCGAACACGCCCTCCAGGGGCTGCCCGCCATCGGCATCGGCATCGGCCTGAGCACCGGTCCCATGTGCGTGGGCGACATGGGTTCCGATGTGCGTCGCAGCTACACCGTGGTGGGCGACGCGGTCAACCTAGGGGCGCGGCTGGAAGGGCTGGCGCGCGTGTACGGGGTCGACATCGTCGCCAGCGACCTCACCCGCGAGCAGGCGCCCGGCTTCGAGTGGCAGGAACTCGACCGGGTGCGCGTCAAAGGCAAGGCCAGCGTCGTCACCATCCACACCCCGCTCGGGCCAGCGGGCGCGCTGAGCGAGCAGCAGCGCGCGGAACTCCGGCTCTGGGACCAGGCGCTGCAGGCCTGGCGCCGGCAAGACTGGGACGCGTGCGACGTGCACCTGCTCAACTTGCAGCGGCAGAACGAGAAAAAAGTCCTTTACCGGCTCTATGCCCAGCGGGTAGCCTCCATGCGTCAATCGCCGCCCGGCCCCATGTGGGATGGGGCCACTTCGCACGAAACCAAATAGCCGGCCGCGCCGGCGCACAAGGTCCACTTCCATGAGGGTACGCGTCCTGGGCTGCTCCGGTGCCATCGCACGGGGCTGCCGCACCACGTCTTTTCTGCTCGATGACGACGTCCTCATCGACGCTGGCACCGGCGTGGGCGACCTCAGCCTGGACGAAATGGCCAGCATCAACCACGTGCTGCTGACCCATTCCCACCTCGACCACGTGGCCGCCCTGCCGCTCATGCTCGACGCTGTCGCCGCCCGCCGCCTCGCCCAGGGCGCAGGCCCGGTGCAGGTGCACGCCCTGCACGCCACCATCGCCGCCCTGCAGGCACACATCTTCAACAACCTCATCTGGCCCGACTTCTCCACCATCCCCAACGCCAGTACACCATTGATGCGTTTCGTGCCCATGGCCGTGGGCGAGGTGCTGCGGGTCGGACGGCAGGCCGTGGAAGTGCTGCCGGCCGTGCACACCGTGCCTGCCGTGGGCTTTGCAGCCGCCTCGCCCAGCGGCTACTGGGTGTTCAGCGGCGACACCGAGCGCAACCCGGCCTTCTGGGAACGCGTCAATCAGCTGCCCGTGGCCATGCTCATCATCGAGACCGCCTTCAGCGACCGAGAAAAAGACCTGGCTCGCCGCAGCCTGCACCTTTCACCCGCCACCCTTGCGCAAGAACTGGCCCAGGTCAAGCCCACCCAGGGGGCGGACGCCTATCCCATCTACATCACCCACACCAAGCCGGCCGAAACCAGCACCATCATGGTGGAGATCAGCCATTTCGATGCCGGCGCTGAGCCGGGGGAGTCGGCCCGTCATGACATCCGCTGGCTCGACGTTGGGGCCGAGTTTGTGTTGTGACAAAACATGTCTGGTTTCCCTGCCCTGACAAAATTTGTCACTGGTTTTTATCTTCGCGGTCGAAAAACGTCAGCAGAGACCAGGGAGGCGTGAAAAAGATCGTAAAAAACAGACCCTTTCGGTTGGCACGGGACCTGCTGATACCCCTCCTGTAACCATCCCGTTTTCCCGTCCTCCAAGGAGTTTTCTCATGAAGCGTTCCATGCAAAAAGGTTTCACCCTCATCGAACTGATGATCGTGGTGGCCATCATCGGCATTCTTGCCGCTGTCGCGCTGCCCGCATACCAAGACTACACCGTCCGCGCTCGCGTGTCGGAAGTGATCCTGGCGGCTTCCTCGTGCCGCACGACGGTGACTGAGTCGCTGCAGAGTTCTCCGGTCGTTGACGCACAGTCCGCCATTTCGGACTGCACCATCTCGAACACCAAAATGGTCCAAAGCGGTTCGACCAGCGTCAACGGTGTGATCACGGTGGTGGGTAGCCACACCGCTCTGGGTGGCAACACCTCTGCCACCGCCAACTCGATCCAGCTGGTGCCCTATATCAACGGCACTGCTGTGGTTGGTAACGCTGATGGCGGTAAGACGATCACCGAATGGCGTTGCGGCCCAGCGGGCACCAACCCCATGCCTTCGAAGTACCTGCCGGGTTCTTGCAAAGCCTCCTGATTCTTTGTCTTGAACCAAAAGGCCGCATCTGCGGCCTTTTTTATTTGAGCTCTTCATGAAGTTGGATCGACACGCGCTCAACCGAGACTCGACTTACTTGTTCGTGAGCACGGGGCTGGCTTTAGGCTGGCTGCTGCCCAACCACTATGCCCCCTGGAACACGTTTCATACCAATGCGTGGATGGGTTTAGGCTTGATGGTGATGGTCATCCATGGCCTTCGGAAGCAGCGTTTCGAAGTGGTGCTTTCGTGGCCGACGTTACTGGCCGCAGCAGTGGTGGCCGTCCCGATTCTGCAATACGGACTCGGACTCATCGCACTTTCGAGTCAAGCCACCATCAGCGTTCTGTATCTCGCTGGGTTCGCGCTGGCGTTTGCCATGGGGGACAGCTGGGCGCGAATATCACCTTCAGATCCAGTGGGCCTGGTTTTAGGCGCCGCCGTTGTGGCAGGCATTGCTTCTGTTGGATTACAGCTCTATCAGTGGTTCGGTTGGGCCATGGACCCCGACATCGGCGATTTCTGGATTTTTCCCTTCGTGGACACCGGTCGCCCTTACGCCAATCTCGGCCAGCCCAATCAGCTGGCGTCCTTGATGCTCTGGTCCTTGTGTGGAATCTTCTGGCTCCACGACAAAAAGTGGATTGCGCGCGGTTGGGTGGCCTTGCTGGCCGCGGCTTTTTTATTGCTCGGCGTGGCACTCACCGAGTCGCGGACGGCACTGCTCACTTTGTCTTTTTTCACAGGCTGGTATCTGTTGTTTGGTCAGAAAAGGTTGGCCGCAAACTTGAAATGGCCCTTGATTGGCCTGTACCTGGGCTACCTGACCGCGCTATGGGCGCTGCCTCTTGCGGGGCAAGCACTTGACCTGAACATTGCGTCGAGCCTGATCCAGAGATCAGCTGGCGAGGTGCGTTTGAGCTTGTGGGAAATGGCACTGAGTGCATCACTGCATCGACCCATGCTAGGGTTTGGATGGGGACTCACCCATGCCGGATTGCTGGCGGTCTATCCGGACTTTCAGCAGTTCGCCGGCAGCTTTGCCAAACAAAGCCACAATATTGTTCTGGATCTGGTGCTGTGGGCGGGCTGGCCCACGGCAATGGTCATCACGGCCATGTGTGCTATCTGGTTTCTGCGCGTTGCCAAGCGTGCACGAACGCCGGCTGAGTTGGTGGTGATCGCTGCGCTGTTCGTGATGTTGGTTCACGCCATGCTCGAGTTGCCACTTCACTACGGTTATTTCCTTTGGCCCACGGGTTTGCTGGCAGGAGTGGCCAGTGCAACGGGTGGCTGGAGAAAGATCGGCCGTCTTCCGTTCAAGGGGGCCATGTCGCTCTGCTGTGCACTTCTTCTCACCTCCGCGGTGGTGGTATCCGACTACTTCAAGATCGAGGCGGCCTTTACACAGCTTCGCTTTCACTTGCAGCGCATCGGAATCAGCGACGAGCCCATGGTGGCAGACACTCTTGTGCTGACCGATTGGCCTGCGTTCATCGAGATGTCCCGAACCGTTCCAAAGGCTGGAATGAGCGGGGAAACCATTCAGCAGTGGCACGACCTGTTCATTTTCAACCCATCGGCCTTGCCTTTCCGCAAATACATCGGTGCCTTGGTGGTCAATGGGCGGCTAGAGGAGGCGCAGTACTGGGAGGCCCGAGCGTGCTTCATTCTCGCCAAGCCGAAGTGCGAAAACATGATCCAGGAATGGGCGAATATCGAGGACGATATCGCCAAAAGGTAGCGCCTTCGAAGGCGATATGCAGGGAAGCCGGTTCAATCAGACGCCACAAAATGCCCACTCTTCCCGCCCCGCTTCTCCATCAACCGCACCCCGCTGATCGTCATGCCCCGGTCTACCGCCTTGCACATGTCGTAGATGGTGAGCAGGGCGATCGACACAGCTGACAGGGCTTCCATCTCGACGCCGGTCTGGCCGGTGCACTCGGCCGTGGCGCGGCAGCCCACGGTGCTGGCTGTAGCGTCCACTTCAAATTCCACCGCCACGCGGGTGAGGGCGATGGGGTGGCACAGGGGAATCAGGTCGCTGGTTTTTTTGGCACCCTGTATGCCGGCGATGCGGGCGATGCCCAGCACGTCACCTTTTTTCGCCGTGCCGCTCTGGATCAGCGCGATCGTGGCTGGCTCCATGCTGATGCGGCCTTCGGCCACGGCCACGCGGTGGGTGCTGGCCTTGGCGGAGACGTCGACCATGTGGGCCTGGCCCTGGGCGTCGAAGTGGGTGAGTTCTGTGCCCGGGGCGGGCGCGGCGGAAGGGGTGGTAGGGGCGGTCATGGTTGGCTTTGCGCGGGCTTTACAGAAACCTTGAAGGGTTGCCGGCATCATACGGCGATGCCCATGCTCCCCTTCGCGCACCAGATAAAGGCCGCTGCCTTGCGGCGCCGCCCACCCAAGTGGCCCACGCTCGCGCTGGCCGCCTCGCTGGCTGCCTGGCCCTTGCCCGCGGCATGGTCGCAGCCGGTGCCGGGTCGTGACGCGGCGCCGGCGGTGTCTGGCCTGCCCAGCCTGGGCGACGGGCAGGGCATGTCGGTGGCGGCCGAGCGGCGGCTGGGCGACCGCATCGCGCGCGACATCTACCGCGACCCCGATTACTTGGACGACCCGGTGCTGGGGGACTACCTGCAGTCGATCTGGCAGCCCTTGCTGGGCGCCGCACGGGCGCGGGGCGACGTGGCGCCCGAGCTGGAAGACCGGCTGGCCTGGGAGGTGATGCTGTCTCGCGACCGGCAGGTGAACGCCTTTGCCCTGCCCGGTGGCTACCTGGGCGTGCAGCTGGGCCTAATCGCCGTCACCGAGACGCCGGATGAGCTCGCCTCGGTGATGGCGCACGAGCTCAGCCACGTGTCGCAGCGCCACATTGCCCGCCTGATGGCTCGGCAGGACAAGATGGCGCCGTGGGTGATGGGCGCGATGATCCTGGGTGCCTTGGCGGCGCGGGCCAACACCGACGTAGCCAATGCGGCCCTGGCGGGGAGCCAGGCGGTGGCGGCGCAGACGCAGCTGAATTTTTCGCGCGACATGGAGCGCGAGGCCGACCGCGTCGGCTTTGGGGTACTCACCGGCGCGGGCTTTGACGGCCAGGGCTTTGTGGGCATGTTTGACAAGCTCCAGCAGGCCGCGCGCTTCAACGACGACGGCGCGTTTCCCTACCTGCGCAGCCACCCGCTGACGGGCGAACGCATCGCCGACATGCGGGCCCGCCTCCCGCTGTCGTCGGTAGTTCGCGTCGCGCCCGGTAGCACGGCCGCGCCACCAGGAGCCCTTTCGGCACCCACGAGTGCGGGGGGTCTTAACCTGAACCTGCCGCCACCCGGCGGCACGGCAGCGGCGACATCGCTGCCATCGCCCGCCCTGCACGCGCTGATGGCGGCGCGTGCGCGGGTGCTGGCGGAAAACGCGCCCGACCGCCTGCGCACCCAGCTGCAGAGCGGGCAGGTGCCGAATGCCACCCCCGGCGCGCGCTACGCCGCGGCCTTCGCGGCGCAGCGCTTAGGCCAGCCCGAGCGCGCGCTCAGCCTGGCGCAGGGTCTGCAGGGGCAGCTGGCGGGTGACGCACGCGTTGCGGCCGATCACCTGTTGCTCGAGCTGCAGTTGATGGCGCTGGCCACGCCTGCAACGGCCGCTGGCACCGATGGAGTCGGGCGGGCCCAGCGCCTGGGGGCGCTGCGCGACCAGGCGCTTGCCAAGGGGAGCCGCGCCGGCACTCTGCTCGGGGCACAGGCCTCGCTCGCCCTGGGCGAGGCGCCGCGTGCCGCCTCGGTGCTGCAGGCCTGGGTGGTGAACCATCCGCGCGACGCGCTGGCCTGGCAGACGCTGGCGAGTGCCAACCAGGCACAGGGGCAGACGCTGCGGGCGGTGCGGGCCGAGGCCGAGTCGCGGGTGGCGCAGCGGGACTACGCGGGCGCGGTGGAGCGCTTCAAGGCGGCCCAGGCCCTGCCGTCGACCCTGCGCAACGCCGACCCGATGGAGCAGGCCATCGTGGACAGCCGCCTGCGCCAGGTGGAAGAGCTGCTGCGCGAGTCCCTGCGCGAAGACTAAAGTGCAGCCGGCTGAACCCGTATCGCCGGGCTGGTGGAACGTGCCCCGTCAGCGGCGGAACACCGACCTCAGGGCCGTATCCACGAGCAGCATGAGCACTGAGTAAATCAGCGATCCCAGCAGCGCGGCCCAGAAGCCGTTGACGCCGAAGCCGTCGAGCAGGCTCGCCGCGGCCCAGAACATCAGGGCGTTGATGACGAACAGGAAAAGCCCGAGCGTGACCACGGTGACCGGCAGCGTGAGCACCACCAGGATGGGCCGCACCACCGTGTTGAGCAGGCCCATGACCGCGGCGGCGATCAGGGCAGAGGTAAAGCTCTGGATCTGCACACCCGGGTACAGGTAGGCCACTAGCAGCAAGGCACAGGCCGCGAGCAGCCATTTGGCGATGAGTTTCATTCGATCAGCATAGCACCGCGGTTTTGCAGCGTGTGGTGCCGACCGCTGCGCGCGGGCAGGGGGCATTGCACAGCGCGGCCCCGCGCCGCGTCGGGGTCTGGCTATCATCGGCGTCCTTCTCTCCCCACCCATGGCTGCCATTCACATCACCGACATCGAGGCCGCGATCAACTTCTGGCGCGAGCGCTCACCCGTGAGCGACGACCTCGCGTTGGCTGCACCCTTGCAGGCGCTGGCGCCGGTGTACGCGCTGATGGTTTACCAGCACGAAGCAGAAGCGGACGAAGCCGGCTTGCCCGACGCGGCCCATGCGGCTTGGATGACCTGGTTCGACAGCATGCCCGACACGCCCTGCATCGCCATCTGCTCCACCAGCCAGGGCGACGAAGTGTGCAAAGGCTGCGGCCGGTACTTTGAAGAGGTGCAGCGCTGGACCGAAATGTCACCCGCCGAGAAACGGGCCAGCTGGCGCCGCATCACGCTGGAGGGCACGGCCTGGCGCTTCAACCGCTACGCCGAGCGGGCGGTCGGGTAGCGACCCGCGCAGCGACGGAGCGTGGGGGGCCGCGTTTCGCCGCCGGGCCGCCCCAAGGCGAAACAGTCCCCTTGGGGGGCATCGACCCGCGCAGCGGTGGAGCGTGGGGGCTACCGCCTCAGGCGGGCACGGTGTAGTTGGCCTGCGTCAAGTGATCGACGCCACAGCTCAGGTCGCCAATCCAGTCGATGAATTCCTGCACCGCGGGGCCTGCCAGGGGGGCACCATGCTGCGGAACGATCATCTGGATCGGCAGGGTTCGTGCCATGTTGGCCCACAGCCGCAGGATCTTCTGCGACACCATGTAGCGGCGGTGAAAGGCCTCCATTTTCGACAGGTGGGGCGCCAGGCTGGTGATGGTTTTTGAGGCATCGGCCGAGGTGCCGATGGACACCCCCAGGTCGCCCGAAAACAGGATGCGGCTGACCGGATCCCAGAACTGGAAATTGCCTTCCGAGTGCATGAAGTGCGCCGGCAGGGCCACGATCTCGCTGCGACCCAGCGGAATGCGCATGCCGGGGTCGGGAATGCCGATGATGCGGCCCGCTGTCTTGCCGGGCTTGCAGAAATGCGGCGCAAACCGCTCCCACAGCTTGGAGATGTACAGCGTGGCCTGGGTGCTGGTCATCCAGCGGTCGAGCGAGGCGATGATGTCCGGGTCGGCGTGCGAGGCCAGAATTTCGGTGAGCTTGCTCGGCGGGAAATAGCGGCCGATGGTGAGCAGCAGTTCGTTGTAGGCCATGTTGCCGCCCGGATCGATGATGGCGCCCTGGTCCTGGTCGATCACCAGAAACTGGTTGGCCTGTACGGCTTCCCCACCCTCGTCGCTGAGGTGGGCAAACATCAGGCACACGTGGCCATCTCGGTTGAACAGCTCAATGGCCATGCTCGTTACTCCGTTGTAGTGCTGCGTGCCGGGCGAGGCAGCCAGCAGACCCCGATGACGGGGGCAAGGGCGTGACTGTAGGCATACCCGACGCCCGCCCGGTTGAGCTATGTCAAGTGCACCTTAAGGCGCATTCTGTGTAGCCCGTCACGCCTGGGCGGCCACTGTTCGGGCAGAAACAACAAAGCCCCGACAAGCGGGGCTTTTGGGTTGCGCAACGGCAAGTGTCAGACGCGTCGGGCCAGCTCCGCGGCCATGCCCACGTAGCTGCCGGGCGTCATGGCCAGCAGGCGCTCTTTCTCGCTGTCGGGAATGTCCAGGCTGCGGATCAGCGCGTGCAGGGCTTCGGCCGTCACGGTCTTGCCGCGGGTCACTTCCTTCAGCTTTTCGTAGGCACCGGCCACGCCGTAGCGGCGCATCACGGTCTGGATGGGCTCGGCCAGCACTTCCCAGGACGCATCGAGGTCTGCGGCCAGGGCTTCTTCGTTCAGTTCGAGCTTGTTCAGGCCGACGCCCAGCGAGTGGTAGGCCAGCACCGCGTAGCCCAGTGCCACGCCCATGTTGCGCAGCACGGTGGAGTCGGTCAGGTCGCGCTGCCAGCGAGAGATCGGCAGCTTCTCGGACAGGTGGCGCAGCATGGCGTTGGCCATGCCCAGGTTGCCTTCGGCGTTCTCGAAATCGATCGGGTTGACCTTGTGCGGCATGGTGCTGGAGCCGATCTCGCCGGCCTTCAGGCGCTGCTTGAAGTAACCCAGGCTCACGTAACCCCAGATGTCGCGCGAGAGGTCGATCAGGATGGTGTTGGCGCGGGCCACGGCGTCGAACAGCTCGGCCATGTAGTCGTGCGGCTCGATCTGGATGCTGTAGGGCTGGAACGTGAGGCCCAGGCCCAGGGGCTCGGGCGTTTCCACCACTTCGCGGCTGAACGCTTCCCAGTCGAAGTCGGGCCAGGCCGAGAGGTGGGCGTTGTAGTTGCCCACGGCGCCGTTCATCTTGGCCATGAGCTTCACGCCGGCGATCTTTTCGCGGGCCGCGGCCAGGCGCATCACCACGTTGCCGATTTCCTTGCCCACGGTGGTGGGGCTGGCGGTCTGGCCGTGGGTGCGGCTGAGCATGGGCACAGCGGCAAAGGCGTGGGCC
>JAUXNG010000077.1 GCA_030682835.1 Hydrogenophaga sp.
GCGTTGCGGTGGTGCTGCCAGCGGCCAGACAGCTCCATGAGCGCGGCCACGCCAGCCAGCAGCAACAGCAGCCACACGGTGCCCGGCACCTGGCCAGTCTGAAAAATGGCCAGAGTGAGCGCGCCATAGGCCACGAATTCACCCTGGGGAATGAAGATGACCCGCGTGACGGTGAACACCAGCACGGTGGCCAGCCCAAGCAGGGCATACACGGCCCCGTTGGTGAGGCCGTCCAGCAGCAGAATGCTGGCAATGGAGAAGTCCATAAACGCCTAACGAGAAAAGAAGTGGCTGAAAAAAACATGCGGTAGCGCGCAAGGTGTTCCAGAGGAGTACCCCTTCGCGCCTGCCCCTCACCCCAACCCTCTGCCCAGAGGGGCGAGGGAGCAAGAAGAACTCGCCACGCGCGAGGTGTCTCCCTCCAGCGGCGTCAAGGGTCCGGCTCCGCCGGCCCGAGATGCCGTCCCCCCTCCCAGCGCCGAAGGCGCGCCAGAGAGGGGGGAAGCCGCGTCAGCGGCGCAGGGGGGTGCTCCGCATCACTCCACCTTGAACTTGCCGTCGACAACCTTCAGCATCACGCCGGTCTCCAGCGTGTAGCCCCAGTGGTCGGCCGCCGTCCAGTTCATGACACCGTGCGAGAACACGGTGCGGCCCATCGTTTCCATGGCGTCGCGGATGGCGGCACGGAATTCGGACGTACCGGGCTTGGCTTTCTGCAGCGCGACCGGAATCACCTTTTCCAGCGTGATCTGGGCGTCGTAGGCGTGGCCGGCAAACTGGTTGCGAAGTCCGGCGCCCACGGCGGCTTCGTACTTCTGCACGAAGTCGATCGCCACCTTTTTCGACGGATGGCTGTCGGGCAGCTGCTCGGCGATCACGGCCGGGCCCGACACCACATACGCGCCTTCAACCGCTTTGCCACCCACGCGCATCAGATCCTGCGTGGCGGCGGCGTGGGTCTGGTAAATCTTGCCTTTGAAGCCACGGTCCACCATGGCCATGTGGGGCATGGCGGCACCGCTGCCCGAGGCCACGATCAGCACCGCGTCGGGGTTGGCCGCGTTGATCTTGAGGGCCTGCGGGGTCACGCTGGTGTCGTTGCGGGCAAAGCGCTCGGTGGCGACGATTTTGATACCGGCCTTGTCCAGCAGCGGGCCAACCTCTTTCAGCCACTGCTCGCCATAGGCATCGGTGTAGCCCAGGAAGCCGATGGTCTTGACGCCCTGCTTCTTCATGTGCTCGACCACGGCGTGTCCCATCACCGTGTTGGACTGCGGCAGGCGGAACACCCACTTGTCCTTGCCGGGTGGCAGACCCACCGGCGAGCCGGCGAGCTGCACCGTGCCGGCCTCGGAGGCGATGTCGCTCATGGCGGCGGCCACGGCCGTGATGCACGAACCGATGATCATGTCCACCTTGTCTTCGGTGACAAAGCGGCGGGCATTCGCGGCGCCCTTGCCCGGGTCGGTGGCGTCGTCCAGGATGATCAGGTTGACCTTCTCACCGCCAATGGTCTTGGGGAACAGCTTGAACTGGTTCTGCATGGGAATGCCCAGGCCGGAGCCAGGGCCGGTGAGCGCGAGGCTCACGCCGATGTTGATGTCGGCCTGTGCGGCGCCAGCGGCGAGCAGGGTGACGGCGGTGGCGATCAGGGTCTTGAAGTTTTTCATGTGATGTCTCCTGGGGGTGGATGGGAACGGGAACGGGAACGGGAACGGGAACGGGGACATGGGAACACGCAGGGCGGGCTCAGGTGCAGCGGGCCTTGATGTCGGGGGGGATGGGAATGGCCTTGATACGGTCGGGGTTGGCCGGGTCGCGCCTGCAGAAGGCGCGGGTCTCGGTGCCTTCGCACAGCACCGTGTCGCCGCGCATCACCACGTGTTTGTGGATCAGCACCTTCTCGCGCCACTCGGTCACGCTGGTGTGGATCTGCAGCCGCTCGCCATACGTGGCGGGCTTCATGAACCTGGTGTGGATTTCCAGCAGCGGTGTGCCGATGATCCCGGTCGTCTTCACCAGCTCGCGCCAGGGTGGCACGCCGCACTGCACGAAGAAGTTCAGCGAGGACGCGTCCATCCACTTGCTGAAGTTGGGAAAGAACACGATGCCGGCAGGATCGCAATCGCCGAACATCACCTCGACTTCATAGACAACGGTTTTGCTCATGGGTGCTTTCAGCGGGGGGCCATCCGGAGGGCGCCGTCGAGGCGGATCACTTCGCCGTTCAGGTGGCCGTTGGTGACGATGTGCGAGGCCAGTTGGGCGAACTCTTCGGGTTTGCCCAAGCGTGCCGGAAAGGGGATGCTTTTCGCCAGTGATTCCTGCACTGGCTCCGGCAGGGTCTTCATGAGCGGGGTGAGGAACAGGCCAGGCGCGATGGTGCAGACGCGGATGCCGTGCTGAGCCAGGTCGCGCGCCATCGGCAGCGTCATGCCGGCCACGCCGGCCTTGGACGCGCTGTAGGCTTGCTGACCCACCTGGCCGTCGAACGCGGCCACGCTGGCGGTGAACACCATCACGCCGCGCTCGCCGTCTTCCATCGGGTCCAGCTTCGCGCAGGCCGCCGCGAACAGGCGCGCTGCGTTGTAGGTGCCGATCAGGTTGACGTTGATCACGCGGGCAAAGTCTTCCAGCGGCGCGGCGTTGCCGTCCTTGCCGACCACGCGCTTGGCCGAGCCAATGCCGGCGATCTGCATCAGGATGCGCGCCGGGCCGTGGGCCGCCGCGGCCGCGTCAATGGCGGCCTGCATGCTCTCGGGATTGGCCACGTCGCAGGCCACGGCGACGCCGCCAATGTCGGCGGCCACACGCTGGGCATTTGCCAGGTTCAGGTCGAGCACCGCGACCTTGGCACCCAGGCGGGCGAGTTCGCGGGCCGTGGCTTCACCGAGGCCCGAGCCACCACCGGTGACGAGAGCGGCGTGTCCTTGAATGTTCATGTTGTTTCCTTTTAAAGGGGATGGGCTGTCTGGGACGCCGTTCCTGCATGGCTCCCTCCCCCGCTGGGGGAGGGCTGGGGAGGGGGCATGCCCGACAAGGAACCGGCAGGCGTGCCCCCATCCCAACCTTCCCCCAGAGGGGGAAGGAGCGAGGAAAGGTGGTCCAGGTCGTTCATGCGCTGCTGACGGATGTGGACGTCAAGCTGCCTGCGTGTTTTCAATCAGCAGCGCGATACCTTGGCCACCACCGACGCAGGCGCTGGAAATGCCGTAGCGCAGACCGCTGCGCTGCAGTTCGCGCGCCAGCGTGAGCGTCAGGCGAACGCCGGTGGCGGCCAGCGGGTGACCCAGCGCAATAGCACCGCCGTTCACGTTCAGCTTGCTCAGGTCCAGCCCCAGTTCGCGGCCCACGGCCAGGGTCTGCGCGCCCTGGGCCTCGTTGATTTCGAAGCGGCCGATGTCGGCCAGGGTGAGGCCGGTGCGTTCCAGCAGCAGACGAATGGTGGGTGCCGGGCCAATGCCCATGATTTCGGGCGGCACGCCGACCGCCGCGCAGGCCACCACGCGGGCCAGCGGCCGCTTGCCGTGCGCCGTGGCGTAGGCGCCGGAAGCCACCACGCAGGCGGCCGCCGCATCCACCAGCGCCGAGCTGTTGCCGCCGGTCTGCACGCCGTCGTCAAACACGGCGCGCAGCTTGGCCAGCACCTCCGTGGGCGAGATGCGCGGGTGCGTGTCAGCCGCCACCTCGGTGAGCTTGCCCTGCAACTTGATGCCGCGCGACTTGTAGCCGGCCAGCTCGAATTTTTCACTGATCACCGGCACGATCTCACCGGCCAGGAAGCCGCTTTCCTGCGCGGCCACGGCCTTGGCGAACGAGTCGGAGGCGAACTGGTCCACCTCGTCGCGGGTGATGCCGTATTGCTTCGCCAGGTTCTCGGCGGTCTGGATCATGTTGATGCCGGCGGCTGGGTCTTTCAGCGCCTCCCACATGTAGTCCTTGAAGCCGACCGGGCTGCCCAGCTTGAAGCCGGTGCGGTGGTCAAAGGCGGCAATGGGGTTGCGCGTCATGCTCTCCGTGCCCACCACCAGCGCCGCGTCGCACGCGCCGCCCTGGATGTGTTCGCCGGCCTGGCGGAACAGCTCGAAGCCGGTGCCGCAGATGCGCTGCGCCATGATCGCCGGCACCTCCACCGGCACCCCCGCGTACAGGCCGATGTGGCGCGGCAGAAAGAACTGGTCGAAGTCACCCGGCGCCATGTTGCCGGTGACGACCGAGCCAATGTGATCGCCCGGCACACCGGCACGCTTCAGCGCCTCGCGCGCCGCCTTGATGCCCAGATCGGTCGGCGAAATGTGCCCCAGCGCACCGCAGTAATCCACCATGGGGGTGCGCACGCCGTCCAGGATGTGCACGTCGTCAAACGCGTTGAAAAAACCTTTGGCAGCCATATTCAGTCCTCAAAAATTCAATACCTATCCGGAGCAAGGCTCACGAGCCCAGGATGCCGCGGAACTGGCTTTGCCAGGCCGCAGGCATCGCCCCCTGGGGGGTGACGCCGCAGGCGGCGCGGGGGGAACCGAGCCCTGCGGCGCGGGGGGGTTATCTAGGCCTGAGGATGTGGTGCAGCTCATCCGCGTGCAGCTTGGCCACCGTGTCGGCCCGGTGCGCCAGCACGGCGCGCTGGTTGATCGAACCCTTGTCGGTGATCTCGCCGCGGTCGATGGTGGGCGCGTCGGCCAGCAGGCACAGACGGGCGATGCGGTTGGCACTGCCGGTGGCCGCACCCGCCAGGTCGTTGACGACGGTCTGGAAGTGCGACAGCACGGCCGGGTGTTCCAGCACCTCGTGCATGGAGGCTTCCGCGGGCAGACCGCTCAGCTTGCGCACGGCTGCGGTGGGGAACACCATGGCGCCCACTTCTTTCAGGTTGATGCCGGTGAGCACCACGTCCTGGATGAAGGGCGCTCCGGCCGCGATGATCTTGGCGCGAAGGGGGCCCACGCTCACGAAGGTGCCGGTGGCGAGCTTGAAGTCTTCGGCAATGCGGCCGTCGAACTTCAGACCGAGGTGGATGTCGGTCTCGTCGATCCACTTCACGGCGTCACCGGTCTTGAAGAAACCTTCCTCGTCGAACGCGTCTCGCGTTTCCTCGGGCTGGCGCCAGTAACCCGGCGTGATGTTGGGGCCGCGGTAGCGCACCTCGGTCTTGCCGTCGGTGTCCACCAGTTTCAGTTCCATGCCTGGCGTGGGCAGGCCAAGGTCACCGGCGCGCACGTCGGGGCTGGTGACGAAGATGCCGAACGGGCCCGATTCGGTCATGCCCAGCCCGGTGCCCATCACGATGCGCTCACCCACCTCCCGCTCGGCGCTTTCGAACAGGCTGTCCCAGATGGGCTGCGCCAGCGCGGCGCCGGCGTAGAAGAACATGCGCACCCGGGACAGCAGCGTCTTGCGCAGCAGCTCGTCGGTCTTCATGGCGCTGGCAATGGCGTCGAAGCCCGTGGGCACGTTGAAGTACACGGTGGGCGCGATCTCGCGCAGGTTGCGCAGGGTCTCGTGCATCAGCGCGGGCGTGGGTTTGCCGTCGTCAATGTAGAGCGTGCCGCCGTGGTAGACCACCATGCCGAAGTTGTGGTTGCCGCCGAAGGTGTGGTTCCAGGGCAGCCAGTCCACCAGCACCAGCGGCTCTTCGGCCAGCACCGGCATGGACGCGGCCATCTGCTGCTGGTTGGCGCACCACATGCGCTGCGTGTTGATCACGGCCTTGGGCATCTTGGTGGAGCCCGAGGTGAACAGGAACTTGGCAATGGTGTCGGGGCCGGTGGCGGCCATGGCGGCGTCCACCGCGGGGGTGGGCTCCGTCGCCAGCAGCGCGGCAAACGAGGTGGTGGCCCGTCCGGGCACCGTGCCCTCGGTCGTGACCAGTTCCACGTCATCGCCCACGGTGGCTAGCATGGCACGGGCGTAGCGGTTGGCATCGCTGGCGAACACCATGCCGGGGGTGAGCGTCTTCACCACATGGTGCAGCTTGTCGAAGTCCTGGCTGATGAGCGAGTAGGGCGGTGAGGTGGGGCAGTAGGCCACGCCGGCGTAGAGGCAGCCCAGCGCCAGCAGCGCGTGCTCCAGGTCGTTTTCGCTCAGAATCAGCACCGGGCGTTCCGCGCTCAGACCGCGGTTGAGCAGGCCTTGGCCGATGCGCCGCGCGGCGTCCAGCGCCTGGGCGAAGCTGATGTGGCGCCAGTCGCCGGTGCTGCCGTCGGCATTCTTCACGCGGCGGGCAAACAGCGTCTGCTCGGGCCGCTCTTTCGCCCAGTGCACCAGCCGGTCGGTGAGGCGCCCGGGGTAGGGCGGAAGCTCGTTGTCGGCGCGCAGGTAGTGCACGCCGGTTTCACCGTCGCGCAGCACAGCGCGGGTGACACCGAAGGTGAGGGGGCGGTATTTCGCTACGGTCATGTCTTGTCTCCGTGTTCTTGTTGAACTGCGCTGCCGGTTTCCGGCGCGCGTGTCTCGTTCCAGAGATGCCGAGGAACCGGCTTCGCCGGGCCTCTGGCATCGCCCCCCTTCCAGGGGGGTGACGCCGCAGGCGGCGCGGGGGGTCTTCTCTTCCTGCGGGGGGTTAGACCTTCTTGACCTTCGCGGCTTTGCCTTCCAGGAAGGCGCGCACGCGCTCTTTGGCTTCGGGGGCGCTTTGCGCAATCGAGGCCATCAGCGCCTCGGTGAACAGACCGTGGTCGGCCGGCTGCTCGGCGATGCGGGGCAGGGCGTGCATCAGCGCGAAGTTGGTCATGCGGGCGTTGGACGCGATGCGCGTGGCCAGCTCGATGGCTTTGTCCAGCGCGGTGCCCGTGGGCATCAGGTACTGCGCCAGTCCGATGCGCTCGCCGTCGACGGCGTTGTAGACCCGGCCGGTCAGCATCATGTCGGTCATGCGGGCAGCGCCAATGAGCTTGGGCACCCGCACGGCGCCACCGCCGCCCACGAAGATGCCGCGCGTGCCTTCGGGCAGGGCGTAGAAGGTGGACTCGTCGGCCACGCGGATGTGGCAGGCGCTGGCCAGCTCGAGGCCACCACCGACCACCGCCCCATGCAGGGCCGCCACCACAGGCACGTTGCCCTTCTCCACGCACTCCAGCGCCGCGTGCCACATGCGGGAATGAAACACGCCATCGGCCGCGTCGCGCTCGCTGAGTTCGGACAGGTCGAGGCCCGCGCAGAAGTGGTCGCCCTGGCCGTTGACCACGGCGGCACGCACGCTGGCGGGCAGGTTCTGGAACGCGTCGCGAAGCGCCAGGATCAGGCCATCGTTGAGGGCGTTGCGCTTGGCGGGGCGGGTCAGGGTGACCACGGCAACTTCCTGCTGCTCGCCATGCAGGCGAACGCTCAGGTCGGGGTGATGAGACGTCATGATGGTGGATGTGTGTGGCTTGTTTGGTAGGCGAATTATTGTTATAAATAATAACCAAATCAAGCGAAACACCGGTGTTTCACCCCCGGACTTACCCTAAGAACCACCCCCACTCAGGAGACAACATGGACCACGAAAACCTGATCGCCATCGACATCCACACCCACGCCGAGGTGAGCTGTCGCAACCCCTTTGACAACTATGGCGAAGAGTACGACCGCGCCGCCGACAAGTACTTCGGCAGCGACCGGCGGCCCACCATCGCCGAGACCATTGCCTACTACCGCGAGCGCAAGATCGGTCTGGTGATGTTCACGGTGGACAGTGAGAGCAAGCTGGGCCGCCGTCGCATCCCCAACGAGGAGATCGCGCAGGCCGCACGCGAGAACAGCGACATGATGATTGCCTTCGCCAGCATCGACCCGCACAAAGGGAAGATGGGCGCGCGCGAAGCCGAACGCCTGATCGCAGAGGAAGGGGTCAAGGGCTTCAAGTTCCACCCCACGGTGCAGGGCTACCACCCCTACGACAAGATGGCCTGGCCCATCTACGAGGTGATCAACGCGCACAAGCTCCCGGCCATCTTCCACACCGGGCACAGCGGCATCGGCTCGGGCATGCGCTGCGGCGGCGGGCTGCGGCTGGAGTACAGCAACCCCATGCACCTGGACGACGTGGCGATCGATTTCCCCGACATGCAGATCGTCATGGCGCACCCCAGCTTCCCCTGGCAGGACGAGGCGCTGTCGGTGGCCACGCACAAGCCCAACGTGTGGATCGACCTGAGCGGCTGGAGCCCGAAGTACTTCCCCAAGCAACTCGTGCAGTACGCCAACACCTTGCTGAAAGACCGCATCCTCTTCGGCAGCGACTATCCGCTGATCACGCCCGAACGCTGGATGAGAGATTTCGAGGTCGCCGGCTTCAAGCCCGAGGTCATGCCCGGCATCCTCAAGGGCAACGCTGTGCGCCTGCTCGGCCTGGCCTGACGCGTTTTTGCTGGCGCGCCGCACTGGCGACGGCCAGGTGGCTTCGGTCCTGACCGCTCCCTGCGATCGGTGATCGAGTCCCGCCACCGCGCAGGAGCGCCATGGCGGTCTCCTTCTTTGTGCGTTGCCGGCGAGATTGGGGTCAGAAAGCGGCCGTGCAGTAGGTCGTTCTGGATACAGAAACTAGTGGATTACCCTGAATTCGCCCCATTTGCAGGGCGAAATGGCGGGTTTCTGTATACATTGCATCCCATGCAGAACGATGACGCTGTCCATGCCCGGCCCGCTGCCGCCACCGTGCCGGTGCTGGGCGAAAGTGCCCAGGTGCGCGCGCTGTTGCAGTTGCGGGAGCTGATCCTCTCGGGCGAGCTGCCCGGCGGCACGCGCATTGCGGAGCTGGCCATTGTGGAGCGGCTGGGCATGTCCCGCACGCCCATCCGCGCGGCCCTGCTGCGGCTGGAGCAGGAAGGCCTGCTGGCCGCGCTGCCCAACGGGGGCTATGTGGTGCAGTCGTTCTCCGAGCGCGACATTGCCGACGGCATCGAGCTGCGCGGCACGCTGGAAGGGCTGCTTGCCCGCCTGGCCGCCGAGCGCGGTGCTTCGACGGCGGCGCTGGCCGAGGCCCGGCAATGCCTGGCGGGCATCGACGAGCTGCTGGCCTCGCCCACGCTCGATGAGCAGAAGTTCTCACGCTACGTGGCCCTGAACAGCCGCTTCCATGTGCTGCTGTACGAACTGGCCGACAGCCCCACCATCACCCGGCAGCTGGAGCGCGCGGCGAGCCTGCCCTTTGCCTCGCCGTCGGGTTTCGTGGTGCTGCAGATCCATTCGCCGCGCGCCCGCGACATGCTGGTGGTGGCGCAGGACCAGCACCGCCAGGTGCTCGACGCCATCGAGGCCCGGGAAGGCGCGCGCGCCGAAGCCATCATGCGCGAGCATTCGCGGCTGGCCCGGCGCAACCTGGTGGAGGTGCTCGACGGGCGCCACCTGCCGGACAGCCGCGGCGCGCTGCCCTCATTCAAGCTGATCCGCCGCCGCTGAGGCCGCTTCAGCCGACCCTTGTGCCTTCTGCCTCAACCGGGAGCCCTTTTTTCAACACCGCCCCAGACGGTGACCACGCCCGGCTTCCCCCAAGCCACCCACCAAAACGGAGACCACCATGCCTTTCCTGAAACGACGAACCGCCCTTGCTGCTCTGGGCGCCGTGGCTGCTACCCTGGTGACCGGCCACGCGGCCGCCCAGCAGGTCGTGACGCTGCGCCTGCACCAGATGCTGCCCCCACAGGCCACCATTCCCGCCAAGGCCCTGATCCCGTGGGCGCAGAAGGTCGAGGCCGAGTCCGGGGGCAGGATCAAGGTGCAGCTGTTCCACGCCATGCAGCTCGGCGGCGCGCCACCGCAGCTGTTCGACCAGGCCCGCGATGGCGTGGTCGACCTCACCTGGACCGTGCTGGGCTACACGCCTGGGCGCTTCAACAAAGCCGAGGTGTTTGAACTGCCATTCATGAGCGGCTCGGCCGAAGCGTCCTCGCGCGCGTTCCAGGAATACGTCGACAAGTTCGCCGCGGACGAATTCCGCGACGTGAAGCTGGTCGCGGTGCACACCCACGGCCCGGGTCTTTTCCACACCAAGACGCCGGTGACCGGGCTGGAGAGTCTGCGCGGCATGAAGGTGCGCGGGGGTTCTCGCGTCATCAACAACATGCTCACCAAGCTGGGCGCCACGCCGGTGGGCATGCCGGTCCCCGCCGTGACCGAGGCCCTGTCCAAGGGCGTGATCGATGGCACCACCATTCCCTGGGAGGTGACGCCGTCGCTGAAGGTGACCGAACTGGTGAAGAACCACACCACCTTCGCCGGCAAGCAGGGTCTATACACCCAGACCTTCGCGTTCTCGATGAACCGCGCGTCCTACGACAAACTGCCGGCCGACCTGAAGAAGGTCATCGACAACAACTCCGGGGTGGAAACGGCCGCCATGTTCGGCCGCGCCATGGACGAGGGCGACAAGGCCGGGCGAGCGATTGCCGAGAAGGCAGGCAACAACATCGTGGCGCTCGACGTGGCCGAAACCCAGCGCTGGAGGCGCACCGCTGCCACGGTCGAGACCGACTGGGTCAACGAGATGAAGGGCAAGAACATCGACGGCGCCAAGCTCGTGGCGGAGGCCCGGGCTCTGATCGACAAGTACAGCAAATAAGCTCTGTCAAAAGTGAAAAAGCCGCCGGGTAGAACTGGCGGCTTTTTCTTTGAGCGCAAGTTACGCGGTGCAAGGCGTGTGCCATGCTGAACGGGAATAACTGAATGACCGTTTTGCGCCTTTTCAATAGGTGCGAAACCAAGGACAGTCTGGCCCCACGCTGGTGGCCTCGGGTCTGGCCTTTGCAGGGCCGGTGAAGGCCACCGCTTTTCCACCCGTTCAGGAGATCAAGATGAAACTGTTCCGCCGCAGCCTGCTGGCATCCGTGGCCGCGCTTTCGGTGCTGGCCACCGTGCCCGCCCAGGCCCAGACCGTTACCCTTCGCCTGCACCAGTTCCTGCCGTCCCAGGCTGTCATCCCCAGCATGGCCATCGTGCCCTGGGCGCAGAAGGTGGAGGCAGAGTCCGGCGGCCGCATCAAGATCCAGCTGTTCCATTCGATGTCGATGGGTGGCTCGCCGCCACAGCTGTTCGACCAGGCGCGAGACGGCGTGGCCGATATCACCTGGACGGTGCTGGGCTACACGCCCGGGCGCTTCAACAAGGCCGAGGTGTTCGAGCTGCCATTCATGTGCAGCGGCGGGGCACTGAAGTGCTCACGCGCTTTCCACGAATACGTGGAAAAGCACGCGGCTGACGAGTTCCGCTCGGTCAAGCTGCTCGCCGCGCACACGCACGGCCCCGGCCTGTTCCACACCAAGCAGCCGGTGACCGGGCTGGAAAGCCTGCGCGGCATGAAGGTGCGCGGGGGCTCGCGGGTGGTGAACAACATGCTGACCAAGCTCGGCGCCACGCCGGTGGGCATGCCGGTGCCGGCGGTGACCGAGGCCCTGTCCAAGGGTGTGATTGACGGCACGACCATTCCCTGGGAAGTCGCGCCTTCGCTCAAGATCACCGAGCTGGTGAAGAACCACACCACCTTTGCGGGGCAGGACGGCCTGTATTCCCAGACCTTTGCGTTCTCGATGAACCGCGCCACCTACGACAAGCTGCCCGCGGACTTGAAGCAGGTCATCGACAACAACAGCGGCGTGGAAACCGCCGCGCTGTTCGGTCGTGCCATGGACGAGGGCGACCGCATCGGTCGCGAGAGTGCGGTGAAGGCGGGTAACAACATCGTGGCACTGGACGCTGCTGAAACCCAGCGCTGGCGCCGCACCGCCTCCACGGTGGAAGCCGACTGGGTGGCGGAGATGAAGGGCAAGAACATCGACGGCGCCCGCCTGGTCAGCGAAGCTCGCGCCCTGGTGCGCCAGCACAGCAAGTAAACGGAAGAGCCCCGGCAGGGCAGGCGTGGCAGGGGGGCACTCCGTTCCACCTGGCACGCCTGGGGGGCGGAATGCCTTTGGTTGGGCCGGGCAGCTGCCTCGGGTGCGTCAAGCAGCCGGGATTCAGCCGCAAGAAACGCATTTTTCTGCTGTTGGCGACAGCTCAACTGTGGCAATATATGCAATATAGTTCGTGTTTCTATTTGAGTACCCGCACGCTTGGGCTGGGCGGGTGGAGCGGCCTGAGGCGTGGATTGCATCAAAGCGAGGTCGATGGGACCTGAAAAGGACCCGATCGTTTCGATAGGAGAAATTCGTTCACTATAGTGAAATTCGCGTATAGTCCGGCGCACCCTGCAGCGGCCGGACGCGGCGGGCCGTCAGTGTGACAATCAGCCCCACGTTTCTTAGCCATTCCAACGAGACAAGGACCCCAGGATGATCGACTGGATCTACCGGACCGCCAGATGGACAGCCATTCTCGGCGGCATTGTGTTAACCGCACTCACGCTCATGGTGGTGGCCAGTGTGTCCGGCCGCGCGATGATCGGCTTGGGTCTGGCGCCCGTGCCCGGTGATTTCGAACTGGTCGAGGTGGGCGTGGGCATCGCCATCTTCTTCTTCCTGCCGTGGTGCTACCTGCGCGGGGGGCACGCCACCGTCGACCTTCTGTACATGCACCTGCCCGGCTGGGCCAAGCGCGGGATCGACACCGTGAGCGACCTGCTGATGCTCGGCGTGTGGCTTGTGCTGACCTGGAAACTCTGGGAAGGGATGCTGGAGAAGAAGGAATACATGGAAACCACCTTCATCCTCCAGATGCCGGTGTGGTGGGCGTACGCCTTCTGCCTGCTCGGTGCCGTGATCGGCTGTGCCGCCTACATCGCCAAGACGCTGACCCAACTGGGGCTGGCCTCACCCCCCAAGGGCTGGACCCTCGACTCCCACGCCGGACACTGATCACATGACGATCGCTTTTCCCACCGTTTACCTGATTTCCCAGCCGCCGGGAGCCTGCGCATGAGCAACGTTGAACTGGCCCTGTGGTCCTTCCCGATCCTGTTGCTGATGATCTTCGTCCGCATCCCGATCGGCCTGTCGATGCTGCTGTGTGGTCTGGCTGGCGCGTGGATGGTCTATGGCACGCACGTGCCCATCCTCAACCAGCTCAAGCAGGTCACATACAGCACGTTCTCCAGCTATTCCCTGTCGGTCATACCGCTGTTCCTGCTGATGGGCCAGTTCGCGGCGCTGGGCGGCCTGTCGCAGGCGCTGTTCAAGGCTGCAGAGGCCTGGATCGGCCACCGCAAGGGCGGCGTGGCCATGGCCGCCGTGGGTGCCTGCGCCGGTTTTGGCGCCATCTGCGGCTCGTCGCTGGCCACGGCGGCCACCATGGGCCAGGTGGCGCTGCCCGAACTCAAGCGCGCGGGTTATGCCGGCGGCATCTCCACCGCCGCGCTGGCCGCGGGCGGCACGCTGGGCATCCTGATTCCGCCGTCGGTGGTGCTGGTGATCTACGCGATCCTGACCGAGCAGAACATCGCCAAGCTGTTCCTGGCCGCCTTTGTGCCCGGCATTCTGGCCGCGGTGGGCTACATGATCGTGATCGCCCTGTACGCGCGCCTGAAGCCGCAGGAAATGGGCACCATGCCCCCAATGCCCATGAAGGAACGCTGGCTGGCCACGGCGAAGGTCTGGCCGGTGATGCTGATTTTCATTGCCGTGGTGGGCGGTATCTACACCGGCGTGTTCACGCCCACCGAAGGCGCGGCCATCGGCGCCTTCGGCACGGGCGTGGCGGCCTGGCTCAGCGGCGGCCTCACGCGCAAGACCTTCCTTGGTGCCATCCTGGGCACGGCCGTGGCCACCGGCATGATCTTCATGATCGTGCTCGGCGCAGGCGTCTACAACACCTTTCTGGCGCTGTCGCAGCTGCCGCAGGAGGCCGCTCAGATGGTGGCGGCCTCGGGCCTGAACCCCTGGACGGTGCTGGTGGCCGTGCTGCTGCTGTATGTGGTGCTGGGCTGCTTCATGGACTCGCTGTCCATGATCCTGCTGACCATCCCCGTGTTCTTCCCCATCGTGTCGGTGCTGGACTTCGGCCTGCCGCCCGAGGAATTCGCCATCTGGTTCGGCATTCTGGTGCTGATCGTGGTGGAGGTGGGGCTGATCACGCCGCCGGTGGGCATGAACCTGTTCGTCATCAACTCGATGGCGCGCGACACGCCCATCACCCAGACCTACCGCGCAGTCATGCCCTTTGTGGCCAGCGACTTCATCCGCACCGCGATCCTGGTGGCGTTCCCGGGCATCACGCTGTTCGTGCTGCGGCTGTGACGGCGGTGCGGGTGCATTCCATCCCGGCATAGCTGATAGGGCCTGCACACCGTTGCAGGCCCTGTCGTCTGGGCCTAGCCCGGATATTTCACCGTAGTAGAGCCACAAACGAGTACGGCATTGCCCTTGTGTGCCCGAAAATCCAGGTGTCGAATCTTGATCAACGAGCGGGCAATGCCGAAGCCAAACTGTACCGAAGAAATTGACGTTGGGCG
>JAUXNG010000089.1 GCA_030682835.1 Hydrogenophaga sp.
CCCGTTACGGCCTGGAATGCGTGGTCTACATGGGCAGCGAAGACGTGAAACGCCAGAGCCCCAACGTCTACCGCATGAAACTGCTTGGCGCGACCGTGGTGCCGGTGGAAAGCGGCAGCAAAACGCTGAAGGACGCGCTGACCGAAGCCATGCGCGACTGGGTGGCCAACGTGGACAACACCTTCTACATCATCGGCACCGTGGCCGGCCCGCACCCCTATCCCATGATGGTTCGCGACTTCCAGAGCGTGATTGGCGAAGAGTGCCTGGTGCAGATGCCCGAGATGCTGGCATCGGCTGGTTGCGCCAACCCGCAGCCCGACGCCGTGGTGGCCTGCGTGGGCGGCGGCAGCAACGCCATGGGCATCTTCTACCCCTACATCAACCAGGCTGGCACGCGCCTGATCGGAGTGGAAGCTGCGGGCGAAGGCATGGAGAGCGGCAAGCACTCGGCTTCGCTGCAGAAGGGCAGCCCGGGCGTGCTGCACGGCAACCGCACCTATGTGCTGCAGGACGACAACGGCCAGGTCACCGAGACGCACAGCGTGAGCGCCGGCCTGGACTACCCGGGTGTCGGCCCTGAACACGCCTTCCTCAAGGACATCGGCCGTGCCGAATACGTGGGCATCACCGACGCCGAGGCACTCGAAGCCTTCCACTACCTCTGCCGCACCGAAGGGATCATTCCCGCGCTGGAGTCCAGCCACGCCATTGCCTACGCGATGAAGATGGCCAGGAGCATGCGCCCGGATCAGTCGATCCTGGTCAACCTCTCGGGCCGAGGCGACAAGGACATCGGCACCGTGGCCGACCTCTCGCAGGCCGACTTCTACTGCCGCCCCAGCTGCCGTGGCCAATCGGTCAAAGGGGGCGCCGATACCTCCACCATTGCATTCCCGAAATGAGCCGCATCGACACCGCCCTGGGCGCGCTGAAAGCCCAGAACCGCAAAGCCCTCATTCCCTTCGTCACCGCCGGCTTCCCTTATGCCGACATCACGCCCGAGCTGATGCACGGCATGGTCGAGGCCGGGGCCGACGTGATTGAACTCGGCGTGCCCTTCTCCGACCCGTCGGCCGACGGCCCGGTGATCCAGAAGGCCGGTGACCGAGCGCTGGCCTTTGGCATTGGCCTGGTGCAGGTGCTGGCCATGGTGAAGACCTTCCGCGAGCGCAACAGCACCACACCCGTGGTGCTGATGGGCTACGCCAACCCGGTCGAGCGCTACGACCAGAAGCACGGCGAGGGTGCCTTCGTGCGCGACGCCAGCTCGGCCGGTGTGGACGGCGTGCTGATCGTGGATTACCCGCCGGAAGAGTGCGAGGCCTTCGCCGCCGCCCTGCGCGCGCACCAGATGGACCTGATCTTCCTGCTGGCCCCCACTTCCACCGACGAGCGCATGGCGCAGGTGGCCCGCGTGGCCAGTGGCTATGTGTACTACGTGTCGCTCAAGGGCGTGACCGGTGCCGGCACGCTCGACGTGGGGCAGGTAGAGGCGATGTTGCCCCGCATCCGTGCGCATGTGAACGTGCCGGTGGGCGTGGGCTTCGGCATCCGCGACGCCGACACTGCGCGTGCCATCGGCCGTACAGCGGACGCGGTGGTGATCGGCAGCAAGATCATCCAGCTGATCGAGGACGCGCCCCGCGAGCAGGTGGTGCCCATCGCAGCCGAATTCCTGCGCTCGATCCGCCAGGCGCTCGACGCATGACCAGACGCTGACCGGCGGGCCCACCCCGGCTCGACGGGGTGCCCGCCTTGCCCGGCGGAGCACCGCGCATGGTTTAATCCGCAGACTTTGCCGGGCTTGAACCCACCGGCACCCGCAAGGAGAAACTGACAATGTCCTGGCTCGAAAAACTGCTGCCTCCCAAGATCACCCACACCGACCCGACCGAGCGCCGCAGCGTGCCCGAGGGCCTGTGGATCAAGTGCCCCAGCTGCGACGCGGTGCTCTACAAGAACGACCTGGAAAAGAACCAGAACGTCTGCCCGCACTGCAGCCACCACCACCGCATCGGCGCCCGCGCCCGGCTCGACGCTTTTCTGGACCCGGAAGGTCGCTACCAGATCGCCCAGGAGGTGCTGCCGGTCGACGCCCTCAAGTTCAAGGACAGCCGCAAGTACCCCGAGCGTCTGAAAGAAGCGCTGGAAAACACCGGCGAGACCGACGCGCTCATCGTCATGGGCGGCGCGGTGCAGAGCATCAGCCTGGTGGCGGTGTGCTTCGAATTCGATTTCATGGGTGGATCCATGGGCTCGGTGGTCGGCGAGCGTTTTGTGCGCGGCGTTGAAGAAGCCATTGCCCAGAAAGTGCCCTTTTTGTGCTTCACCGCAACCGGCGGCGCGCGCATGCAGGAAGGCCTGCTCTCGCTGATGCAGATGGCCAAGACCAATGCCGCGCTGACCCGCCTGGCCAAGAAGGGCCTGCCCTACATCAGCGTGCTGACGGACCCCACCATGGGCGGTGTGTCAGCCGGCTTTGCTTTCGTGGGCGACGTGGTGATTGCCGAACCCAAAGCGCTGATCGGCTTTGCCGGTCCCCGGGTGATCGAGAACACCGTGCGCGTGAAGCTGCCCGAAGGCTTTCAGCGCGCCGAGTTCCTGCAGACCAAGGGCGCGGTGGATTTCATCTGCGACCGCCGCGAACTGCGCTCGACCGTGGCCAATGTGCTGGCCATGCTGCAGCGCCAGAGCGCAGACGCGGTGGCCGCCGATTGAGCAGCCAGCCCGCCGCTGACGCGCTCACGCTGACGCAGCTGCCCCTGTTTCCGCTGCAGACCGTCCTGTTTCCGGGCGGGCTGCTACCCCTGCGCATCTTCGAGGTGCGCTACCTCGACATGATCGGGCGCTGCCACAAGGCCGGTGCGCCCTTCGGTGTGGTGTGTCTGTCTGAAGGGGCAGAGGTGCGCCGGCGAGACCCGGGCGCAGCGCCCAGCGGCGACGGCTTCGCCCGCGAAGTCTTCCACGCCTGCGGCACGCTGGCGCACATCGATCACCTGGAACGCCCGCAACCCGGGCTCATGCTGATCCGCTGCCGTGGTTTGCAGCGCTTCGAGATCACGCGGCGCCAGCAGCTGCCGCACGGCCTGTGGGTGGCCGATGTGACGCTGGCAGCTCCCGAACCGGTGGTCACCGTTCCCGAACACCTCGTCAGCGCACGCAACGCCCTGCAGCGGCTGCTGCAGACCCTGCAGACCCAGGACGACGACGCCCTGGCCGACCTGCCCCTGCAGCCACCCTACCAGTGGGACGACAGCGGCTGGGTGGCGAACCGCTGGGCCGAGTTGCTACCGGCACCGGCCGAGCTGAAGCAGCGCCTGATGTCGCTCGACAACCCGCTGCTGCGCCTGGAGCTGGTGAGCGACCTGCTGGAGCGCCTGGGCCTGGACGTCTGACCCGGGTACGGCCAGTTTCGTGGCTCAGGGCAGCAGGGACAGCGCCTGCATGTAGCGCTCGCTCACCATCAGGTGGTCCCAGTCGAGCGCAGGTTTCGACGGCAACAGCGCCAGCCGGCGCTCTTCGCTGGCGGCCGACGGTTGCCAACGCCCTTCCAGCACCGCGCGCGACAGGCTGTCGATGGCCTCGTCAATGGGGGCGCCACCGTCCACCACCGACTGGTTGCACAACAGCACCATGTCGCAGCCCGCGTCGAGTGCCGCCAGGGCGGCCTCGGTGAAGCTCACCTCGCGCCCTTCGATCTGCCGCGCACCGGCCATGCTGAGGTCGTCGCTGAACACCGCCCCGGTGAAGCCCAGGCGGTGGCGCAACACGTCCTGCAGCCAGCGCGCCGAAAAGCCGGCTGGCCGCTGGTCAACGCGCGGGTAGATCACATGCGCCGGCATCACCGCCTGCAGGCTGGCCGAAAGCCAGGCATAGGGCGCCGCGTCGTCGGCCAGGATGGCACTCAGCGAACGCTTGTCGACGGGAATCGCCAGGTGGGAATCGGCCTTGACGAAGCCATGGCCGGGAAAGTGCTTGCCGCAGTGCGCCATGCCGCTCTGCAGCAGGCCGTGCATGAGCGCCTGGGCCAGCAGCGTGACCACGCGCGGGTCGCGGGCAAGGGCACGGTCGCCGATCACCGTGCTTTCGCCGTGGTCCAGGTCGAGCACCGGCGCAAAGCTCAGATCCACACCGCAGGCTCGCAGCTCGGCGCCCAGCACATAGCCGGTGGCCGTGGCGGCGTTGGCCGCATGCAGAGCCGGGCCACCCTCGGGCTCGCCCTTACATGGTGCCTGCATCCACAGACCGCCCAGGCTGGCCATGGGGGACAGGTGGGTGAAGCCATCGGTGCGAAAGCGCTGCACCCGACCACCCTCGTGGTCCACCGCGATGAGCAGATCGGGCCGCACGGTCTTGATCTGGCGGCACAGGCGCGTGAGCTGGGCGCGGTCTTGCCAGTTGCGCCCAAACAGGATGACGCCGCCCACGAGCGGGTGCGCCAGCCGCTGGCGATCGGCCGTGGTGAGAGTGAGGCCGGCCACGTCGATGATGAGGGGTGCGTGAGGATGCATGCTTGCCTGAAGAATGAGGTTAATCGCGTTCGACCACCACGAAGCTGGCCGCGTAGTCGGTTTCATCGGTCACGGTCACGAAAGCCCTCCAGCCCTGCGCTTCGAACCAGGTCTTGAGCTCACCGTGCAGCACGATCACCGGCTGACCGCTGGGCTGGTTGAGAATCTCGCAGCGCCGCCAGCTCATGGGCATGCGCATGCCCAGGCCGATGGCCTTGGAGAAGGCTTCCTTGGCCGAAAAACGCGTCGCCAGATAGCGCAGCCCCCGTTGCGGCCAGCGTGCGCTGCGCTGCAGCCACACGGCGTATTCGGCCTCGGTCAGCACCTTGCGCACAAAGCGATCGCCCTGGCGTTGCCATGTGGCTTCGATGCGGCGGATGTCGCAAATGTCCGTGCCGATGCCGACGATCATGCGGGCAAGGAAGCTTCGTTGATGCAGGCCAGGTAGGCCGTTACCGTGGCCGGGTAGCCCATCTCCAGCGCGTCGCCGATGAGCGCGTGGCCGATGGACACCTCGCTCACGCCGGGCACGGTACGCAGAAAGGCGGTGAGGTTGTCGCGGTTCAGGTCATGGCCGGCATTCACGCCCAGGCCGGCGTCCCGTGCAGCCTGCGCGGCGGCGCGAAACCGCTGCAGTTGCGCATCCCGCTGCGGCGTGGCCCAGGCCGCGGCGTAGGGCTCCGTGTAGAGCTCGACCCGGTCCGCCCCCACGGCGCGTGCAGCGGTCATGGCATCGGCGTCGGCGTCCATGAACAGGCTCACCCGTGCACCCAGCGCCTGCGCTTCGGCGATCAGGGGGCGCAGGCGCTCGGCGTCGGCAGGGAAGCGCCAGCCGTGGTCGCTGGTGAACTGCCCCTCGCTGTCGGGCACGAAGGTGACCTGATGCGGGCGAACCGCGCGCACGAAACCCATGAGGTTGTGGAACGGATTGCCTTCGATGTTGAACTCCCGGTCGGGCCAGGCCTTCATGAGCGCGGCCAGTTCGTGCACGTCGTGGGCGCGGATGTGGCGCTCGTCGGGGCGCGGATGCACAGTGATGCCGTGCGCGCCGGCTTCCAGACACAGCGTGGCCGCGCGCGTGACGGATGGAATGCCGAGGTGCCGCGTGTTGCGGACCAGTGCCACCTTGTTCAGGTTGACAGACAGCGCGGTTCGGGCAGCGGGTGCGGGTTGCTCGGTCATCATGGTGCGACGGCGTTTGAAAATGGGTCCGATGGGCGCGGCTCGGGGACGCCGGCAGATGCCACCGGGCGCCGCATGGCCTGCACATCGAGCATCAGCTGGCGGGTCTTGAACACGCGCAAGCCGCAATGGTAGTGCAGCAGGTGGCGCAGCTGGGGGCGCAGGGCCGGCAGGCAGGGCGCGCAGGCGCGCATGGTGGCCACGAAGGGTGATGCCTCGTCCATGGCAGCCTGCAAGCCCAGGCATTGCTCGCCGCTCAGGGCATGGGTGTCGTCGTCATGGGCGGCGCGCAGGCCGTGCTCGGGGGTCAGCACGTAGCCCGCCGCAGGGTCCAGCGGCGCCAGAGAGCTGCCCTCGTGCGAGAGGTCGGGCAGCAGCCCCACATCTTTCAGCAGCAACAGCTCGAACGCCCGCAAGATGAGTTGCTGGGCGTCTGCCCGCTCGGCCAGCAAAGCCACGGCGAACTGGAAATGGTCGAACAAGGCGGCGTGCGGATCATCGCGCGCCAGCAGGCGCATCAGCAGCTCGTTGAGGTAGCTGCCCGAGAGCAGCGCATCCCCCGTGGGCATGACGTGGCCGCCCTGCCACTGCGCCGACTTCAGCGTGCGCACCTCCGCGTCGCCACCCCAACTCAGCTGCAAGGGCTGCAAGGGCAGCAGCACGGGGCGGAACTGCGAGGTGGGCTTCTTGACACCTTTGGCCACCAGAGCGATGCGGCCATGGTGGCGGGTGAACACCTCGAGGATCAGGCTGGACTCGCTCCAGTCGTAACGGTGCAGGACGAACGCGGGTTCTTCAGCCGTTCGGCGCGTGGCCATTCGGAATCACTCGTAGCCGAAGGAGCGCACGCGCGCGTCGTCGTCGGCCCAGCCCGAGCGCACCTTCACCCACAGTTCCAGGAACACCTTGCAGTCCCAGAGCTTTTCCAGTTCCTGCCGGGCTTCGGTGCCGATGCGCTTGAGCTTTTCGCCCTTGTCTCCGATGACCATGCCCTTGTGGCCTTCACGTTCCACCACGATGGTGGCGGCGATGCGCCTGAGCTGGCCCTCCTGCTCAAACTTGTCGATGATCACCGTCGAAGTGTAGGGCAGTTCGTCACCCGTCAGTCGGAACAGCTTTTCGCGCACCATTTCGCTGGCCATGAAGCGCTCGCTGCGGTCGGTCAGCTCCTCCGGATCGTGGATCCAGGGCTGCTGCGGCAGGTATTTTTCACAGATGGCAAAGAGGCGCTGGATGTCCTTGCTGTTCTTGGCCGACATCGGCACGAATTCGGCAAAGGCATGGCGCTCCTGCATGGAGCGCAGCCAGGGCGCCAGGTCGCCGCGGCGGTGCACCAGATCGAACTTGTTGGCCAGCAGGATCACTGGTACGTTCGCCGGGAGCAGGTCCAGCACCTTGGCGTCGGCCAGGTTGAAGTGACCCGCCTCGACCACGAACACGATGAGGTCGACGTCGTTCACCGCACCCAGCACGGTCTTGTTCAGGGCACGGTTGAGCGCGTTGCCATGTCGCGTCTGGAAGCCAGGCGTGTCCACGAACACGAACTGGTTCGGACCCACGGTGCGGTAGCCGGTGATGCGGTGACGCGTGGTCTGCGCCTTGCGCGAGGTGATGCTCACCTTCTGGCCCACCAGCGCATTCAGCAGCGTCGACTTGCCCACGTTGGGCTTGCCGACGATGGCCACGTAGCCGCAGTGCTGCTGTGCCGGGTCGATCGGCTCGGCCGCTGCGGGCTCCTGCGTCTCGGGCGTGACGTCGTCTACCGGGGGCTCCCCTGGGCGACCCAGCGCACGCGCCAGCATGGCGTCCAGCTCGGGGTTGGAGGGCGCGGCGGGCGGCTGCGAGGAAGACGGAGGGGAAGCAGGTTGGCGGGGCATGGAATTGAATGTCTGACAAGCGGCACCGGGAGCCGGTGCCTGAAGAAGGGGCGAGAGCTGGCGCGTCAGGAGCGGCGCGACGGCGGGCTGGAGAGCAGCTGCTGCAGCATGGCCGCGGCCGCGGCCTGTTCACCGGCACGGCGTGAAGCACCAATGCCCCGCTCGCTGCGTCCGGTTTCCGTGATGGTGCATTCCACGTCGAATGTCTGCTTGTGGGCTTCGCCCAGCGTGGCCACCACGCGGTAGACCGGCAGCTTCATTTTGCGCGCCTGCAGCCACTCCTGCAATTCGGTCTTGGGATCTTTGCCCATCGCGCTCATCTGCGCGCTGAGTTCGACGCCACTGTAGAGCTGGCGCACCAGGGCCGCGGCCACTTCAAAACCGGCGTCCAGATAGACCGCTCCAATGATGGCCTCCAGGGCATCAGCCAAGATGGACGGCCGCTTCTGGCCCCCCGAACGCTTCTCGCCATCGCCCAGTCGCAGGCACTGGGACACGCCCAGCGTGTTGGCGAGTTCAAACAGGGTGTCCTGCTTGACAAGGTTGGCGCGCACCCTGGAAAGGTCGCCCTCGGGAAGCCGGTCGAGCTTTTCAAACAGCAGGCCGGACACGGCCAGGTTCAGGACCGAGTCGCCCAGAAACTCCAGCCGCTCGTTGTGGTCAGCCGTGAAGCTGCGGTGCGTCAGCGCCCGCTCCAGCAGGCGCGGGTTGGAAAACGGATGGCCCAGGCGCTTTTGTAGCGCCTGCAATTCAGGACTCAGCGCCACGCGGGGCCGGGCTCACGCCCCCTGCTCACGTCCACCATCACTTGGATCGACCGGCGTACTTCATCACCAGATGGGCTGGGCCCGCCAGGTGGATTTCGCGGCTGTAGGCATAAGAGACCACCACGCGGTCGCCTTGCTTGCCCACTTCCAGATCCTTGCCGGAAATGGTGCGGATGTCGTCGATCTGCGCGGCCTTGTCGAAGATGCTGCGCACTTCGGTGACCGTGGTGCCGGTCGAAGCCTTGTCCACCGCCTTCTGAACCGCCATGTACTCGATATAGGTCGGCACCACCTGCGCGACCACCACGCCGGCAAAAGCCAGCAAGATGCCCACGATGAGCAAGCCGAAGAAGGTCAGGCCACGTTGTTGTTGTCGGGTTTTCATGCGTTTTCTCCAGCCTTGCCGCTGCGAATCAATTGAACTTGCCGATGCGACTCAGGTCGCCGAAATTCATCCAGATGAAAAACGCCTTGCCCACGATATTGGCTTCGGGCACGAAACCCCAATAGCGTGAATCCAGCGAATTGTCGCGATTGTCGCCCATCATGAAGTAGTGGCCCGCGGGAACCTTGCACACCACACCTTCGACGGAATAGCGGCAGTTGTCGCGATCGGGGAATTCCGTGGCACCCGGAATGAAAGCCGGGCGGTCCTCGTCATTGAGCGTGTTGTAGCGGCGTTCGCCCAGGGTTTCGGTGAACTGCTGCGAATAGCGCATGCTGCCACTGTCGAAGAAAGCCGGCAGCGCTGTGCGGGTCACGGGCTGGCCGTTCACGGTGAGCTGCTTGTTGAGGTAGGCCACCTCGTCGCCCGGCACACCAATGACCCGCTTGATGTAGTCCAGGCTCGGCTGTGGTGGGTAGCGGAACACCATCACATCGCCGCGCTCGGGTACGTTGTTTTCGACCAGCTTGGTGTTGAACACCGGCAGGCGCACGCCGTAGTGGAATTTGTTGACCAGAATCAGGTCGCCGACGTGCAGGGTCGGAATCATCGAGCCAGAAGGGATCTTGAAGGGCTCGAACAGAAAGGACCGCAGCACGAACACGGCTAGGATCACCGGAAACAGGCCAGCCGTCCAGTCCAGCCACCACGGCTGCAGCAGCAGCTTCTGGCGGGCGGGCTCCACGTCGCCTTCGATCTGGCTGAAACCCTGCTGACGCAGGGCCGCTTTGCGCTTGTTGTGCTCGTCGAGCAGTTGCTGGGCTTCGCGGCGCCGCTGCGGAAGAAAGACCAGCTTTTCCAGCACCCAGTACACCCCGGTGACCATCGTGGCCAGCATGAGCAGCAGCGCGAAGTTGCCTTCGACGGCCCCCATGTACCAGGCCGCGGCATAACCCACGAAGGCCGCCAGCACCACGCCGGTGATCGCACTCATGACGGCCTGCATCAGTCTTGCACCTGCAGGATGGCGAGGAATGCTTCCTGGGGAACTTCGACGGAGCCAATCTGTTTCATGCGCTTCTTGCCTGCTTTCTGCTTTTCGAGGAGTTTGCGTTTGCGGCTGATGTCGCCGCCGTAGCATTTTGCCAGCACGTTTTTGCGCAAGGCCTTGATGGTTTCGCGTGCGATCACATTGCCGCCAATGGCCGCCTGAATCGCCACGTCGAACATCTGGCGGCTGATGATCTCGCGCATCTTGGCCACCACCGCACGGCCCCGGTATTGCGACTGCGACCGGTGCACGATGATGGACAGCGCGTCCACCTTCTCGCCGTTGAGCAGGATGTCGACCTTCACCACGTCTGCCGGCCGGTATTCCTTGAATTCGTAATCCATCGAGGCGTAACCCCGGCTCACCGACTTGAGCTTGTCAAAGAAGTCCAGCACGATCTCGCCCAGGGGCATGTCGTAGGTGAGCATGACCTGCTTGCCGTGATAGGCCATGTTCAGCTGCATGCCGCGCTTCTGATTGGCCAGCGTCATCACCGCGCCCACGTATTCCTGCGGCATGTACAGGTGCACGGTGACGATGGGTTCGCGGATTTCTTCGAGGCGGCCCTGGTCCGGCATCTTGGAAGGGTTTTCCACCAGGATCACCTCGCCATCGGGCTTGACCACCTGATAAACCACGCTCGGCGCGGTCGTGATCAGGTCCTGGTCGAACTCGCGTTCGAGGCGCTCCTGCACGATCTCCATGTGCAACAGGCCCAGGAAGCCGCAGCGAAAGCCGAAGCCCAGCGCCTGCGACACCTCGGGCTCGTACATCAGCGCAGCGTCGTTCAGCTTGAGCTTCTCCAGCGCGTCGCGCAGGCCGTCGTACTGGTTGGCCTCGGTCGGGTACAGGCCAGCGAACACCTGGGGCTGCACTTCCTTGAAGCCCGGCAGCGCTTCGCTTGCGGGGCCCAGGTTGTTCGGCAGCTTCTTTTCCAGCGTGATGGTGTCGCCCACCTTGGCGGCCTGCAGCTCCTTGATGCCGGCGATGATGAAGCCCACCTCCCCGGCATTGAGTGCTTCGCGCGGTTCGGTCGCGGGGGTGAACACGCCGAGGTTGTCGGCGTTGTACACCGTGTTGGTGGCCATCATCTTGAAGCGCTCGCCTCTGAGCAGGCGACCGTCGACCACGCGCACCAGCATCACCACGCCCACGTAGGCGTCGTACCAGCTGTCCACGATCATGGCGCGCAGCGGGGCATCGGGCTGGCCCTTGGGCGGTGGAATGCGGGCCACCACCGCTTCCAGAATGTCTTCCACCCCCATACCGCTCTTGGCGGAGCAGGGAATGGCGTCGGTCGCATCGATGCCGATCACGTCCTCGATCTCTGCCTTGGCGTTGTCCGGGTCGGCGTTGGGCAGATCCATCTTGTTGAGCACCGGCACCACTTCAACGCCCAGGTCGAGTGCGGTATAGCAGTTGGCAACCGTCTGCGCCTCCACGCCCTGGCTGGCGTCCACCACCAGCAGCGCGCCTTCGCAGGCCGAGAGCGAGCGACTGACTTCGTAGGAGAAGTCCACATGGCCGGGGGTGTCGATCAGATTGAGGTTGTAGACCTGTCCGTCTCGCGCCTTGTACCGGAGCGCAGCGGTCTGCGCCTTGATGGTGATGCCCCGCTCTTTTTCGATGTCCATCGAGTCCAGCACCTGCTCGCTCATCTCCCGGTCCGAGAGGCCGCCACAGAGGGAAATGATGCGATCTGCCAGGGTGGACTTGCCGTGGTCGATGTGGGCGATGATCGAGAAATTGCGGATGTGGTTCATCGAGGAAAACAGCTCAGCCAAAAGGAAAAGACACATCTGCCAGCGGCGGCAGGAACCATAAAAAAGGGCGCGTCATGGTCTGACGCGCCCGGAACCAACAATCAAGGGCAACTGCGATAGTTGGGGTTTCATTGTAGGCAAAAAGCCCGGAATGCCAACCCTCAAGCACCGCGAGAGGGCACGTTGCAACCCAGCAACGACCCATTTATCCACAGGTTGGACACAGGATGTTCGCTGCCCGCCGCCTCGCTCTCGGCACGAGCCACCAAAGGGACTTGGCGGCTTCCACATGCTGAACAAGGGGTGGTCGGCATCGACACAATAAGCGTCCGTTGGATAGCATTTTAACGAATTCGGTCAACAAACGCGCTGGTGAGTCAGCGAACACTCACTTTTTGGTACCCGGTCTGCACATGACAGGTGTGGCTTCAAGGCCACTTTCAAGGTCGATACCCCGACCAGCGCGTGGGTTATTCGAGCCCCCGCGCTGCCGGGCCAGCGGCTCAGCGGCTGGGCCGGATCACAGCGTACTGCGCCCACTCGCCGCGGCGGAAGAGCACGTTCACGGGGCGCGATTTGTCCAGACGGGCCAGGGCGGCTTCCAGATCCTTCACGCTGGCGACCTCCACATTGGCCACGGCCACGATCACGTCGCCTTCGCGCAAGCCTGCGCGAGCCGCCGGGCCTTCCGCCCCATCGATGCGCACGCCACCCTTCACATTCAGCTCTTTCTTCTCGGCGGCGGTCAGCTCACCCAGGGTGAGGCCGAGCGAGGGAGCCGCACCGGCCGCTGGCGGCCGGGGTGTCTCGGGCGCAGCGGCGCGGCGCTGCGGCTGTTCAGGCTCCAGCTCGGCCACGGTCACCGCCAGGTCGCGTTGGCTGCCGCGGCGGAACACGGTCATCGTGCTCTTGTTGCCGGGCTTGGTGTTGCCGACCAGGCGAGGGAGATCCACGGAACGGTCGATCTCCTTGCCGTCGAATTTCAGGATGATGTCGCCGGGCTCCACACCCGCCTTGGCAGCGGGCGAATTGGGCTCGACACCCCGCACCAGCGCGCCCTTGGGCTGCCCCAGCCCGATGGACTCTGCCACTTCCTTGCTGACCTGGTCGATCTGCACGCCAATGCGGCCACGGGTGACACGCCCTGATGTGCGGATCTGGTCCGACACGCGCACCGCCTCGTCGATCGGAATGGCGAACGAAATGCCCTGGAAACCCCCCGAGCGCGAGTAGATCTGGCTGTTGATGCCAACCACCTCGCCCCGCATATTGATCAGCGGCCCGCCCGAATTTCCGGGGTTGATCGCCACATCGGTCTGGATGAACGGCAGGAAGTCGCCTGTGTCGCGCTTCTTCGCACTCACGATACCGGCGGTGACGGTGTTTTCCAGGCCGAACGGTGAGCCGATGGCCATCACCCATTCGCCCACCCGCAGGCGGTTCACGTCACCGATCTTCACGGCGGTGAGGCCGGTCGCCTCGATCTTCACCACGGCCACGTCGGTCCGCTTGTCGGCACCCACCAGGCGGGCCTTGAATTCGCGCTTGTCGGGCAGTGTGACGATCAGCTCGTCCGCCCCGTCGACCACGTGTGCATTGGTCATGATCAGGCCATCGGCGCTCAGCACAAAGCCCGAGCCCACGCCACGCGGCTGGGCCTCGCCCGGAGGGCCGCCACGGTCGCTGCGCGGTCCGCGCGGCGTCAGTCCCGGCGGCACCGGAATGCCGAAGCGACGGAAGAACTCCAGCATCTGCTCATCTGCGCCCGGCCCTGCCTCGGCGTTGGCGTTGGCCCGCTCCAGCGTGCGGATGTTGACCACCGAAGGTCCCACCATATCCACCAGATCGGTGAAATCGGGCAAGCCGCGGACGCTGGGCGCAACCGGCACGACTGCGGCCTGCGCCTGTGCGGCCGTCGGCACCACCAGCAGGGTGGCCGAGCCACCAGCCACCAGTGCGCCACTGCACAGCAGGGCCATCAGTGGCGAACGCACGGAATGCAGGGAACGGTTCAGGGGACGAAACGTCATGGTCATCCTTTACACAAGTGCAGGAACACAAACGAAAAACTGGCGGGGAGCTGCCCGGCCGGGCGCAAAGGGCTGTGCCTAGCGGGCACGTTCCAGCGCCTGCGCGAAGCGCGCGAGGGTGGACGCCGGCACTTCGCCCATGGCCGTCAGCCAGTGGTTGCCGATGCGCCGGGTGACCGAGTGCGTGGCACCCGTCACTGCAGTTTTCTCGGCGCCATGGCGCTGCGCGTCGTATGCCTCGACGAACAGCGAGACCGAGGCCAGACCATCCGAGTAGACGCACTGCATGGGCGACGGGCCCGCGGTGGCTGCCAGCACGTCTCGCGCCTGGCAGCTCATGGGCAGAAAGCCCGGCACACTGGCCTTGAGTTGCCAGCCTTCCTTTTCAAGGCTCGTCTTGCGCAGCGATGGTCGCTGCACGTCGTAGCCTTTGGTGTCATTCATCTGGCGGCTGAGCTTCTCCATGCTCACCGGCGCGTCCATCTGCAATTCTGAAAAAGCCAGCTGTTCCAGCACGGCGCCCTGTTCGCCCAACGTCTGCAGCTTCACCACGAGCCCGGTCTTCTTTTCGGACCAGACGCGGTAACCAAAACGCAGCGCATCACGGGGGACGATCTCCACCACGTCGGCCAGGTGGCCAGCGACGCGTTCCGACCCGGTCTCGCGCACGCCATAAAACTCGGGAATGGCGTTGGCCGGGGTGCGCAGCAGGTCCGGGAACAGGCCCAGCGAATCGCGCTTTTCCACCAGCGCGGTGCGGGTCTCGGGCACGAAGGTGATCACCTCGTTGTTGCGCCGGATGGTGCTGCGCGCCGCGCCGGTGAGGGTGTCCACCCGCTCCATCTGCTGCACACCGTCGCACACATGCCAGATGCGGGACGCCGACATGCTGGAGCCGGCCGACACCACCAGCGTGCCCATGTAGGCCCGCTGGCGCGACGCATCATGCATGCGCATGAGCCAGTCGTTCACGGTACGCGAGGGGGTGGCCGAGGCCGGGGCGTTCGTCTGCCCGTGCGCTGGCGCCACGAACCCCGTCACCAGGGCGAGCAGGGCCGCCATTGACCAGCGGCGAACGTCGCGTGTGGCCCGAGCGCCCGACAGACGCGGGTTCACCCGCGTGTGGGCGTTCAACAAGGCATCAGCAGCAAAGGCGAGCGTCATGTCGTTCAGCGTCCGGGAGCGTCGTAGGTGGCGTTGCGCAGGAAACCGGCCGGCATCTGCAGGGCAGACATGCCACCGTACTGGCGGTGCTCGGCCAGACGCTCTTCCAGCTGCGCGTCGCGAATCACCATGCCCTGGGGCGTGCTCACCAGCACCTCCTGCGTGGGTGGCGAGGTGAGCGCAGCGGCGGGCGGCTGCGTGGCAACCGACGGGTTGTCGAGCAAGGCCATCTGACCACCGCTGGCGGGGTTGCCAGCGCTGCCGGGCGCAGTTCCCAGCAGTGTCCAGCTGACGGCCATCACCGCGGCCAGCGAGGCGAAGCCGGCAACCATCTTCCAGCGAAACACGGCGTCGTTGGCTGCGGGGGCTCGCACGTGACCCGCCACCGGTAAAACGGCCAAAGGCTGTGGCACCACAGTGGGCAGCGGACGGGCCTCTTCAGCCGCCAGCCGCTTGCGCACCCCGGCCAGGAAATCGGCCGGTGCCTGGGCGGCGAGCACACTGGGCGAGCCGCGCAGGACATCGCCAATCACGTGGTAGCTGGCCCATTGGGCTGTCCACCCATCGTCGTCCGTGCCGGCCGAGGTCAGGCACTGTTCCCATTCGTCGTCGGTGTGCAACTCGCCGTCCACCAGAGCGGAAAGGGCCGAGGTGGGCAGCTCATTGGCCTCGCCCGACGGGGTGGCGGGCGTATGCAGCGTGTGTTCCTGGGCGGCGTTCATTGTTCAGGTTCCATAAATCCGGGTAGTGGCAGGCTCAAGAAGCATGCGGTCTGGCACTACCAGCGTTTGCCCGTCTGGCGGTCCAACATGGGCTTGATTCGTGCAGAGATCGCTTCCCGCGCCCGGAAGATGCGGGAACGCACGGTTCCGATGGGGCATTCCAGTGCCTGGGCAATCTCTTCATAACTCAAGCCCTCAATCTCCCTCAGGGAAATCGCCATGCGCAACTCTTCAGGCAGTGCATCCATGGCCGCGTTGACCGCTTGTGCGATCTCCTTGCTGGCCAGCACCGCCTCGGGCGTCTCGTTGTCAGCGACGTTCGAATTTAGTTCGCGATCGGACGAGGAAGTTTCATCATCGTCCGCTGATTTCATCTGCGACTGGAAGACCAGCGGATCGCGTTTGAGTTCCATCAGCTGTTTCTTGGCCGTGTTCACCGCGATGCGGTAGAGCCAGGTGTAGAACTGAGCGTCACCCCGGAACTGGGCCAGCGCGCGGTAGGCGCGGATGAAGGTTTCCTGTGCGATGTCCTGCACCAGGTCGCTGTCGCGCACCATGCGGCCGATGAGGCGCTCCACCCGGCGCTGGTACTTGATCACCAGCATTTCGAACGCGCGCTGCTCGCCCGCCAGCGTGCGCTGCACCAGCATGACGTCGCTGTCGGGCGGCTGCGGAGAAATGTGGTCTTCTTCAGGTGTCATGCGCGGCGAAATATAACCCACCCCCAGGCGGGCATGCGAAGGTGTTGCGGGATTCCATGGCACCCATCATGCCTGCGTCGCGCGCAGCGCCCGGCGCAGGTCGCTCCAGCGCGCCGGATCGCGACCCGCCTCGACCCACACCCATCGGTGCATGGCGTCGGGGTTGCGCAGGCGCAGCAGGGCACGCTGCTGCAGATCGAGCACCAGCTCCACCCGCTGCAGAGGTGCGCCGTCCTCGTGCGCGGCACTGCACCAGCGCCACACCCCCGCGCCCGAGGGGGCCGCGCCCAGTGCATCCCACTGCAGCAGACCCTGTGGCGTGCGGTGCCAGCTGCGCCAGGCGAACAGCGCCCAGCCAAGCCAGGCCGCAGCCCCCGCAGCGCCCGCCGACACACGTGCGCCGTGGCCTGGCGGGCCCTCCACTCGAAGCGGCAGCAGCGTCCACCACCAGGACACCAGCACGCCCAGCGCGAGGCACCCCAGCACCAGCAACGCGCCCGCGTAGAAACGGCAACGCCCCACCGGGTACAGCACCGATGGGGCGTTGCGCATGGGTTGGCGAGGGAAGCGCTGTCGTCAACCGGTGGTCAGACGCGACGGAACACCAGCGTGCCGTTCGTGCCACCAAAGCCAAAGTTGTTCTTTACCGCCACGTCGATCTTCATGTCGCGCGCCGTGTTGGCGCAGTAGTCCAGGTCGCATTCGGGGTCCTGGTTGAAAATGTTGATGGTCGGCGGGCTCTTCTGGTGGTGCACAGCGAGCACGGTGAACACGCTTTCGATGCCGCCCGCGCCGCCCAGCAGATGCCCGGTCATGGACTTTGTGGAGTTCACCACCGCCTTGCGGGCGTGGTCTCCCAGCGCGGCTTTGATGGCGTTGGTCTCGTTCACGTCACCGAGCGGGGTCGAAGTACCGTGGGCGTTGAGGTAATCCACCTGATCGGGGTTCACGCCCGCGTTGCGCATCGCATTCACCATGGCGCGGCGTGGGCCGTCCATGTTGGGTGCGGTCATGTGCCCGGCGTCGGCACTCATGCCATAACCCGAGAGCTCGGCATAGATCTTGGCGCCGCGGGCCTTGGCGTGCTCGTACTCCTCCAGCACCATCACGCCGGCGCCCTCGCCCAGCACAAATCCGTCGCGGTCCTTGTCCCAGGGGCGGGACGCGGTGGCCGGGTCGTCGTTGCGAGTGGACAGTGCCCGCATGGCGGCAAAACCACCCACGCCGAGTGGCGACACGGTGGATTCAGATCCCCCGGCCACGATCACGTCGGCGTCACCGTACTCGATCTTGCGAGCCGCTTCACCAATGCAGTGAAGCCCGGTGGTGCAGGCGGTCACGACAGCGAGGTTCGGCCCCTTGAAGCCGAAACGCATCGACACATGGCCCGCGATCATGTTGATGATCGAGGCGGGCACGAAAAACGGCGAGATGCGGCGCGGACCACGGCTCACATACTCGGCGTGGGTTTCCTCGATCAGCGGCAGACCGCCGATACCCGAGCCGATGATGCAGCCGATGCGGTTGGCCAGCTCTTCGTCGAGCGCCTCGCCCACGGGCAGCCCGGAATCGACCACCGCCTGGTGGGCAGCGGCAATACCGTAATGAATGAATTGATCCATCGAGCGCGCTTCTTTGGCGCTGATGTACGACTCCAGGTCAAAACCCTTCACCTCGCCCGCAATCTTGCAGGAGAAGGCAGAAGTGTCAAACCGGGTGATCAGGTCGATGCCGGAGCGACCGGCAAGGAGATTGGCCCAGGCGTCTGCCACCGTGTTGCCCACGGGGCTGATGCAACCCAGGCCGGTCACGACAACGCGACGTCGGCTCATGAATGTCCCTCACGCTCTTGTTTGCGTGTGATGCGCTGCCACCCCGTGGGGCTCAGCCCTCTTGGGGTGACCGTGCGTTGGCCCATGGAATGGCTCAGGCCTTCTGGTTGGCCAGGGCGTAATCGATGGCGTTCTGCACCGTGGTGATCTTCTCGGCGTCTTCGTCGGGGATCTCGATACCGAATTCGTCTTCGAGGGCCATCACCAGCTCCACCGTGTCGAGCGAGTCGGCGCCCAGGTCGGCCACGAAAGCCTTCTCGCTGGTGACCTGACCTTCTTCCACGCCGAGTTGCTCGGCAATGATTTTCTTAACACGTGCTTCGATATCGCTCATAAGTCCCTCTGAGGGTGGTTGAAATACAGACCGCCATTTTAGCCGGCCTAGGGAAGTGCCCCTAAGCTGGCCCGCCGGGCGGCTTTATCGGCGCGGGAAATCAGTTGCAGGGCCAGGGTCAGGCCATGAACATGCCGCCATTGACGTGCAGTTCCTGACCCGTCACGTAGCCCGCCTGGGGGCTGGCGAGGTAGGCGACTGCGTGGGCAATGTCGGCCGGTTTGCCCAGGTGGCCCAGGGGAATCTGGCCCAGCAGCGCCTTTTGCTGCTCTTCGGGCAGCGAAGCCGTCATGTCGGTGTCGATGAAACCCGGGGCGACGCAGTTGACCGTGATCTGGCGGCTACCCAGCTCACGGGCCAGCGCACGCGTCATACCGGCCACGCCGGCCTTGGCGGCCGCGTAGTTGGCCTGGCCCGGGTTGCCCGCGGCACCCACCACGCTGGTGATGCTGATGATGCGGCCGTAGCGTTGCTTCATCATGGGGCGGATCACCGCCCGGCTCATGCGGAAGACTGCCTTCAGGTTGGTGTCGAGCACGGCATCCCAGTCGTCGTCCTTCAGACGCATGGCGAGCATGTCGCGCGTGATGCCGGCGTTGTTCACCAGCACCTGCAGGCCGCCGTGCGCCTTGACGATCTCGTCGATCAGCGCCTCGGCCGCCTGGGCATCGTTCACATCGAGCCGGGCACCCCGGCAAGCCTCGGCGGCGCCGCTCACGCCTTGCAGGGCTGCACCGATGCGGGCGGCGCCCTCATCGCTGGTGGCGGTGCCGATCACGACCACCCCGCGGGCGGCCAGTTCGTGAGCGATGGCCGCGCCAATGCCGCGCGACGCACCCGTGACGAGGGCCACCTGGCCCGCCAGTTTCTGTTCAGACATGTTTCCTCCGTTCCTCAGGCCAGCAGGGCCTGGACGTCCGCCAGCGAGGCGGGATCAAAAAGTGCCGCACCGGTCAGTTCCGGGTCGATGCGCTTGACCATGCCGGCCAGCACCTTTCCCGGACCGCACTCGACCAGTGTGCCCACACCGCGGGCCTTGATGGCCTGCACGCACTCCACCCAGCGCACCGGCCCGAAGGCCTGCCGCACCAGCGCATCGCGGATGGCGTCGGGGTCCGACTGCACACTCACGTCGATGTTGTTGACGACTGGAATCTGCGGCGCGGCCAGCACCGTGGCGGCCAGCTGCTCTTTGAGCTTCTCCGCCGCCGGCTTCATCAGACTGGAATGGAAAGGTGCCGACACCGGCAGCGGCAGCGCGCGTTTGGCACCCGCCGCCTTCAGCATTTCGCAGGCTTTTTCGACGGCGGCTTTGCTGCCCGCGATCACCGTCTGGGCAGGGTCGTTGAAATTGACGGCCTCCACCACTTCGGCGCTGCCGGGGCCAAACGCCGCCTGCGCCTCGGCACAACCGGCGATGACGCGGGCGGCGTCCATACCGAGAATGGCGGCCATGGCACCAGTGCCCACGGGCACTGCTTCCTGCATCGCAGCGGCGCGAAAGCGCACCAGGGGCGCGGCCTGCGCCAGCGTGAGCACGCCCGACGCCACCAGTGCCGAGTATTCACCCAGCGAATGCCCCGCCACCACGGACGGCAGGGCCCCGCCTTCGGCGCGCCAGATGCGCCAGGCCACCACACCCGCCACCAGCATCACCGGCTGCGTGTTCGTGGTCAGCGCCAGCGCTTCCTTGGGACCGTTGTGGATCAGAGCCCCCACATCTTCATTCAGCGCGTCAGACGCTTCCTTCAGCGTTTCCAGCAGCACCGGGTGATCGCCCCAGGCGTCCAGCATGCCCACGGCTTGCGAGCCTTGGCCGGGAAAGACAAATGCAAAGTTCTTCATGGATTTCTTGTTCTAAGGAAAAACCGGGGAAACGTGAGCAGGCACCAGAGGTGCGCGGTCATGCAGCCTCAAGTGCTCAGAAGTCCAGCAGCACCGAACCCCAGGTGAACCCGCCGCCCACACCTTCCAGCATGAGGGTGTCACCCCGCTTCACCTGGCCGGCCCGCACGGCAACGTCCAGCGCCAGTGGAATGGAGGCTGCCGAGGTGTTGCCGTGCTGGTCGACGGTGACGACCACCTTGTCCATGGGCAGCTTCAGCTTGCGCGCCGTGCTCTGCATGATGCGGATGTTGGCCTGGTGCGGGATCAACCAATCGATATCGGCGGCTTCGCGGCCGGCTTTGGCCAGCGTGGCACGCGCCGTGTCTTCCAGCACACCCACCGCCAGTTTGAACACGGCCTGGCCATCCATCTTGAGCAGCGGATCACCCAGAATCGCGCCGCCCGATACATGACCGGGGACGCACAGGATCCCGCTGTGCTTGCCGTCGGCGTGGATGTCGGTGGCCAAAATGCCGGGTCTGTCGCTGGCTTCCACCACGACTGCTCCGGCGCCGTCACCAAAAAGCACGCAGGTGGTGCGGTCGTTGAAATCCAGGATGCGGCTGAACACCTCGGAACCCACCACCAGCGCCTTGCTGGCCGTGCCGGTGGCGATCAGCGAGTGCGCCACCGTGAGCGCGTAAATGAAGCCGCTGCACACCGCCTGCACGTCAAACACGGGGCAGCCAGCGATGCCCAGCTTGTGCTGCAGGATCGCGGCGGTGGAAGGGAACACCATGTCGGGGGTAGACGTCGCCACGATGATGAGGTCGACGTCTTGCGCGGCCACACCGGCGGCCGACATCGCCTGGCGGCAGGCATCGGCGGCCAGATCGCTGGCGTACACACCTTCGTCGGCGAAGTGACGGGCACGGATGCCGGTGCGCTCGACGATCCACTCGTCGCTGGTTTCCACCCCTCGACGGGCCAGCAGGTCAACCATGTCGGCGTTGCTGAGGCGCCGGGGCGGCAGGCTGCTGCCAGTGCCGGTGATGCGGGCGAAGCGTGTCATGCAGTGACAGTGTGAAGGGAACTCAGATGGTGGGAATGCTGATCAGCTCGCTGGGCGTCGCCGCCGAGATGGGCGCCACGTGCTGAACGCGCTTGCGCACGTTGTCCAGCAGCTGGTTGTGGGCCGCATCATAAGCCCGGCACAGCGCCTGCTCAAAAGCGAACGCGTCGGCCGAGCCGTGGCTCTTGAACACCAGGCCTTGCAAGCCGAGCAGCGCGGCACCGTTGTATCGCCGGTGGTCAACACGCTTTTTGAACGCAGATAGGACCGGGTAAGCCACCAAAGCCGCTGTTTTTGTGAGGATGTTGCGCGAGAACTCTTCACGAATGAAGCCGGCAATCATGGTGGCCAGGCCTTCGCTGGCTTTCAACGCCACATTGCCCACGAAACCGTCGCACACCACGATGTCGGTGGTGCCTTTGAAAATATCGTCACCCTCGACGTTGCCGTAAAAGTTCAGATCGCCGTTGTTGGCTGCATTTCGCAGCAAAACACCCGCTTTTTTGATGACTTCACTGCCCTTGATGACTTCTTCGCCCACATTGAGCAAGCCCACCGACGGCTCATCACGCCCGGTGGCCGCAGCCACCAGCGCCGAGGCCATCACGGCGAACTGCAAAAGGTGCTCGGCGGTGCAGTCCACGTTGGCTCCCAAGTCCAGCACCGTGGTGGCGCCGCCGCGGGCATTGGGCATCTGGGTGGCAATGGCAGGGCGGTCGATGCCTTCGAGCGTCTTGAGCACGTAGCGGGCAATCGCCATCAACGCGCCGGTGTTGCCGGCCGACACCACCGCCTGAGCCAGCCCGTCTTTCACCTGCGTGATCGCCACCCGCATGGACGAATCTTTCTTGCGGCGCAGCGCCACTTCCACCGGGTCGTCCATGGCCACCACCTCGGTGGCGGGCACGATCGAGCAGCGCACGTTGTTCAGCACGTGCGGCCAGGGCGCAAAGGTTTCGGGTTTGCCGACCAGCAGCAGCTGGGCGGTCGGGTGGCTGGACAGAAAGGCGGCGCAAGCGGGCAAGGTCACCGCCGGGCCCACATCTCCACCCATGCAATCCACAGCGACGGTGATCATGTCAACTTCCCCGTGCAGGCACCAGAGGTGCCACAAGAACGAAAAAAGCCCGCATGCAGCATGCGGGCCTGTGCCTGTTCAAGCTGGCAAACCTCTGACGCGACACCGCGAAGAGGCTTGCCGCGAGCCGTCAACTCAGGCTTCGGACTTGTTCTTCAGCACCTGGCGGCCACGGTAGAAACCGTTGGGGCTGATGTGGTGGCGCAGGTGCACTTCACCGGTGGTGGGCTCGACAGCGATGCCGGGCACATTCAAGGCGTTGTGCGAGCGGTGCATGCCGCGCTTGGAGGGGGACTTTTTGTTTTGCTGAACGGCCATGGTGGGCTCCTGAAATCGGTTGGGTCAAACGGGGTGGCATCAACGGGAGTGGCACATACGCCAGAACGCCCTATCAACCAACTGTGGAAACATTCAACGCCTGCTCGCGGGCACTTGCGTGCAAGCGAGACCGGGCGCAAAGCCAAGCATTATAGCCCGAAGCGCCAGGCCGGCCAAATGAAGGCCGGCGAGTCGGGTCCCTACTTCTTCAGCCGGGCCAGCTCGGCGAAGGGGTTTGGCCGCTGCGGGGCGTCGTCGGCAGCGGGGGCACCCGGGTCTGCTGCCTGCATCACCACGGGCACCGGGCATGTCTCGTGCATGGGCACCAGGGGCAGAGCCATCAGCAGTTCGTCTTCCAGCAGCTCGTGCAGACTGGGCCGCGGCTCCAGCGCCAGCAGGTCTTCTTCGCAGTCGTCGTCCAGAGCCGCGGCAGTGGCCTCGTCCGCCACGAAGCGGAACCACCGGTCCACCACCAGTGCCGTCTGCACGGGCCCGAGGCAGCGCTGGCACGTCACGGGTACCGTGGTCTGTGCCTCCAGATGCAGCCACGGGGCCGGAGCGCCGCCGGTGGCGGCGGGGCGCATCTCACCTCGCGCCGTCCACTGCACCTGCAGATCGGGCGAAAGGCCATCGTGCGCCACGGCTTCTGCGGCCAGGCGCTCGAAACGCGCGAGCGGCTCGTCCGCCTGCAGCTCACCGCCTGCCAGCGCAAATGCGCGCATGTCCAGCCGCTCGGCATTCCATGCCGGTTTTGGGTTTGCTTTCATGGCGGGAGTGTAAAGGCGTTGCGGCGGTTGAGCATGGCGGCGCTGCCTCAGAACCAGGGAGGGAACTCAGGGAAAATACCCCGATGTCAGCACACAGCACCTCCCCCGCCACGCCTCCCGGGCGCCGCCTCGTCCTTGGCTCCACATCGGTGTACCGCCGCGAGCTGCTGGGCCGCCTGCGCCTTCCCTTCGAGGTGGCAAGCCCGCAAGTCGACGAGACGCCACACGCCGGCGAAAAGCCCGCCGACCTGGCACAGCGCCTGGCCCTGGCCAAAGCGCGCGAAGTGGCGCAGCGCCACCCCGGCGCCGTGGTGATTGGCAGCGACCAAGTGGTCGACCTTCACGGCGAACCGCTGGGTAAGCCCGGCACCCACGACCGCGCCGTGGCACAGCTGCAGCGCATGCGCGGGCAGACGGTCATCTTCCAGACCGCACTGGCCGTGGTCTGCCTGGAGAGCGGCTTCGAGCGCAGCGACATCGCCGCCGTGCGCGTGGTGTTCCGGGACCTGAGCGACGACGAGATCGAACGTTACCTGCGCGCCGAGCAACCTTACGACTGCGCCGGCAGCGCCAAGAGCGAAGGCCTGGGCATCGCCCTGCTGGAACGCGTTGACAACGACGACCCCACCGCGCTCATCGGCCTGCCTCTCATCCGCACCTGCCAGCTCATTCGCGCCGCAGGCGTGGCGGTGCTGTGAACGGCAGCCCCGCCTGCGGCAGGCTGTACCTGGTGCCGACACCGCTGGACTTTGGCATGGCGCTGCCCGAGGCGGCGCCCGCCAGCCAGTGGCTACCCACCGAAACACTGGCGGTGGCCGCCCGCCTCACCCACTGGGTCACCGAAAACGCCAAAAGCACCCGGGCCTTCCTGAAACGGGTGGAGCACACCCACGGCCTTGCAGCGCCGCTGCAGAGCCAGGACATCGTCGAATTGCCACGCTCCGCCAACAAAAAAGGCGACCACACCCCACAGGCCGAAGTGGAAGCCCAGGCCCGGGCCTTGCTGGCGCCGGCACTGCAGGGACACGACATCGGTCTCGTCAGCGAAGCCGGCATGCCCGCCATCGCCGACCCCGGAAGCTCCGTCGTGCGTGCGGCGCACACACTGGGCCTGACCGTGATCCCACTCACCGGCCCCATCTCCCTCATGCTCGCCCTAGCCGCCAGCGGACTGAACGGACAGAGCTTTGCCTTCGTGGGTTATGTGCCGCAGGAGGCCGCCGAACGCTCCCGCCGCCTTCGCGAACTCGAGGCCCTCGCCCTCAAGTCCGGGCAAACGCAGATCGTCATCGAAACGCCCTACCGCAACACCGCCCTGCTCCAGGCCCTGCTGCAAACCCTGCAGCCCCACACCCGCCTGGCCGTGTGCTGCGCGCTCTCCCTGCCGGGGCAGGTGACACGCAGCGCGCTGGTGAGCGACTGGAAGCACGACCGCAGGCTGCAGGCGGCGCTGCCGCTCGACACACCGGCGGTTTTCTTACTGGGGCGCTGAGGGTTCTTGGCGGTGAGGTGGATTGCCGCGCTTCGCTCGCAATGACGGTGCGGAGGCACGTGCGGTACCGACCCAGCGCACCGCACGCACGCCAAGCCCGTCATTACGAGGAGCGCAGCGACGCGGCAATCCACCCTCTTTGCTTGCAGCCGCGCAGCGGCTCTGTCGATGCGTGGCGCGGCCCCATGGATTGCCGCGCTTCGCTCGCAATGACGGTGCGGAAGCACGTGCGGTACCGACCCAGCGCACCGCTCGCCCGCCAAGCCCGTCATTGCGAGGAGCGCAGCGACGCGGCAATCCACCTTCTTTGCTGCAGCCGCGCAGCGGCTCTGTTGCGACGCTAACCCAGAATGTCAGGGTACAGATCGCGCCACATGGGGTTGGTGGCGGTGATCAGGTTCAGCTTGCGCTGGCGGTTGCCCGCCTTCAGCCGTTTCTCGCGTGCTATCGCTGATTCCATGTCTTCGTGCATTTCAAACCACACGAGGCGATCCACACCGTAGCGCCCCGTGAAGCCAGGAACTGCGCCGCTCTTGTGCTGCCACACACGCGCGGGCAGGTTGCTTGTGACGCCCACGTACAGCGTGCCATTCGGGGCGCTCGCGAGCAGATACACGCAGGGCTGCTTCATCGCCTACCCCAGGGCGCCTGCCCTTCAGCTCGTCAGGCGCTGAATGTGCGCGCGCACCGTCTCGCTCAGTTCCGGGTTGGCCAGGGCCAGATCGATCGTGGCTTCCAGGAAGCCTTCCTTGCTGCCGCAGTCGTAGCGCTGCCCCTCGTAGCGGAACGACTGAACGCGTTCCTGGCCAATCAGCGCGGCAATGCCATCGGTCAGCTGGATCTCGCCGCCCGCGCCGCGGGGTTGCTGGCGGATGCTCTCGAACACAGCCGGCGTGAGGATGTAGCGCCCCGCCACCGCCAGGGTGGATGGCGCTTTTTCAGGCGCGGGCTTTTCCACCATGCCGAACACCTCGGCCAGCTGATCGCTGGAGCCGTGCACGTCCACCACGCCATAACGGCGAGTGTCCGCCAGCGGCACGTCTTGCACTGCCAGCACGGTGCCAGGGCTGCGTTCGTAAGCCTGCACCATCTGCTGAAGCACCGTGGGCCCGCCATTGTTCTGGTTGCGACCGATCATCAGGTCGTCTGCCAGCAGCACGGCAAACGGCTGATCCCCCACCAGGCGCTCGGCGCACATCACCGCGTGACCAAGGCCCAGGGCGCGAGGCTGGCGCACGTATACGCAGTCCATGTCGTCCGGCTTGATCGCATGCACCAGCGACAGCAAAGCCTGCTTGTTGGCGGCCTCCAGTTCCGACTCCAGCTCGTAAGCGGTGTCGAAATGGTCTTCAATCGCCCGCTTGTGCCGGCCCGTCACAAAGATCATCTCCCGGATACCGGCCGCGTACGCCTCTTCCACGGCGTACTGAATGAGTGGCTTGTCCACCACGGGCAGCATTTCTTTTGGAATGGCCTTGGTGGCTGGCAGAAACCGGGTGCCGAGGCCCCCGACCGGAAAAACAGCCTTGCTGATTCGCATCTTGTTCGTCCCTGAGTGATGAAAAACCCCATCATAAAGATGCAGCGTTTCCGAACTGCAGAGGTAGATACGTACCTTCCGATGGCCTGAAAAATGCTTCAGCCCGAACAAACCTCCCAGATTGCACCGTCTGGCAGTCATGCCACTTGATGAGGCAGCCGGTCTATACAATTCTTAGCGTTCGTTACCGCACGAATATAGTAGTATTTCTACCAATTTTCGCCGCCAAAGTAACAAAGGCGAGGAAAATGCAAATCAGCTGCACCCGTTGCACGGCCGTGCAAGCCTATCTCATGAAACCTACCCGTTCGCCCCTCACCATCACGTTTGCCGTCTGGCACGCGCTGTTGCTGCGCGAAGCGCTCAGCCGTCTGTTCTCCAGAAGAGCTGCCTGGGTATGGCTGCTTCTGGAGCCGGCCGTGCACCTGGCCTTCATGGTGTTCATCTTCACGGTGATCCGCGTGCGCCACGTCGGCGGCATCGACACCGCCCTGTGGCTGATGGTGGGCATGCTGGGGTTTTTCTTTTTCCGGCGCACAGGCACACAAGGTGCGAACGCCATTGGCGCCAACCGCACGCTGTTCACCTACCGCCAGGTCAAACCCGTGGACACCGTGCTCGTGCGCGTGGTGCTTGAAGGCCTCGTCATGCTCATGGTGTCGGTGTTCATCCTGTCAGCCGCCGGCCTGCTGGGCCTGATTTCATTGCCGAGTGATCCTCTGGCCGTTCTTGAAGCCACCGCAGGGCTCTGGCTACTCGGGGTGGGGTTTGGCTTGGTTGTGTCGGTTCTGAAAGAACTGGTGACCGAGGTGGACAACATTCTGGGCATGGTCATGACGCCCATGTACCTTCTCTCAGGCGTCATCGTCCCGCTCAGCGTTATCCCATACCCCTACCGCGAATGGCTCATGTACAACCCGGTCGCGCATGGCCTTGAAGCGCTCCGGCTGGGGTTTGCGCCCTACTACCACGCCACACCCGAACTCAGCATGCCTTACTTGTATGGATGGGCGCTGGGCCTGCTGTTTTTCGGCTTGCTGCTGCAGGCGCGCTTCGCCCGAAAGCTGGTCACCCAATGATCGTTGTGAGCGATGTGCACAAACGCTACCTCACCGACCACGGCCCCGGTCCCTGGGTGTTGAAGGGGGCGAACTTCACTATTCCACCCAAGGTCAACGTGGGGCTGGTGGGCCGCAACGGGGCGGGAAAGTCCACCTTGCTGAGCATCATCGGGGGCACCGACTTTCCCACACGCGGACACGTCGAACGGCGCTGCCGAGTCAGCTGGCCCATGGGCTTCGGCGGTGGGCTTCAGGGCTCGCTCACCGGCCGGCAAAACGCCAAGTTTGTCTGCCGGGTGCATGGCCACGCAGACGACCTGGCCGACCGGCTGGCGCAGATTGAAGCCTTTGCCGAAATTGGCCGGTTCTTTGACGAACCGGTGAAAACCTATTCCAGCGGCATGAAGTCCCGCCTGCAGTTCGCACTCTCGCTCGCGTTTGATTTCGACGTCTACATCTCGGACGAGGTCACATCCACCGGAGACGCGGCCTTTCGCACGAAGGCGGCAGCCGCATTCAAAAGCCTGACCAATCGCGCGGGACTCATCATGGTCTCGCACAGCGAAGGCACCCTCAAACAGTTTTGCAGCGCAGGCATCTGGCTGCATGAAGGCCAGGCGCACTGGTTTGACCAGATCGACGACGCCATCAAGGCCTATAAAGAAAGCATTCCGGCATGACGCCAGACATTCCCACGCCCACCAAACTCCGATCACGCTGGCGACGCCACCCCCTGCTCAGCGCCGCTTTTGCCTTGAGCCTGCTGGCAACGGCCTACTGGACACTGGTCGCCTCCGACCGTTATGTGTCTGAAGCGCGCATCATCATTCAACGCTCTGACCTCGCCAGCGGCCAGAGCATGGACTTCAGTTCCCTGCTATCGGGCGCGGGTGGCAACCGCCCGGACCAGCTGCTCATGCGTGACCACATGCTCTCGCTTGACATGCTGCGCAAGCTAGAAGCAGAGCTGAAATTGCGGCAGCACTTTAGCGAGAATGGCGACTGGCTTTCGCGGCTCTGGGATGCAGACGCCCCCCTGGAAAAGTTCGCCGACCACTTCCATTCGCGGGTGAGCGTAGAGCTGGACGAATACGCCGGGGTGCTGTCTGTCAAGGCGCAAGCCTTCACACCCGAAATGGCTCAGGCCATTGCCGCCACCCTGGTGGCCGACGGCGAAGCCACCATGAACGAACTGGCCCGAGCCCTGGCCCAGGAACAGGTGACGTTTCTGGAGCAGCAGGTGGGCGACCTGAAAGACCGCGTGCAAGCCACGCGCGGTGCTGTCCTGGCCTACCAGAACCGCAAAGGCCTCGTGTCGCCCGAAGCCAGCGCCGCCAACGTGGCAGCCATCGTGAACCGGCTGGAAGGCCAGCTAGCCGAACTGCAAACGCGGCGCAACAGCCTGCTGGGCTACCTGCAGCCCGGCAGCGCCAACGTGGTTGAACTCAGCCAGCAGATTACTGCCGTGCAGCAGCAGATAGCCAGCGAGCGCGCCCGGCTCACCTCGCCTACTGGCCAGACGCTGAACGCCACGGTAGAGGAGTTCCAACGGCTGCAGCTCGAAGCCCAGTTTGCACAAGACGTGTTCAACACCGCCCTGACCGCGCTGGAACGCGGCCGGGTCGAAGCCACCCGCACCCTGAAGAAAGTCTCGGTGCTGCAAAGCGCCAGCCTGCCTGAATACGCCTTGCAGCCGCGCCGGGCCTACAACCTGCTCGTCTTCGTGATCACCGTCTTCGTGCTTGCCGGCGTGCTGCAGCTGCTCACCGCCATCGTGCGCGACCACCAAGACTGAACCCACCCCAAATCGCCTGCCACCATGACCTCATGCTTCAAACCCGCCATGGCCAGTCGGCTCCGCGTCTGCGCTGCCCTGGCTTTGTGCTTGGGCGCAGCGCCCTTCGCGGCTCATGCACAGCTGGCCACGCCAGCCGAAACGGGTAGCGCTACTGGCCTGCCTGCTCCTGCTGCCATTCCCAGCGCGCAACCCACCAGCCGCAGCGCAGGGCCAGGGGCGGCCGCTTCCGCTGCGGCCAACGCCCCGCCCGCTGCACCCGGCCTGCTGGCCGCCCAGCGCGCCAACGCCGCCAGCGACGTCTACGGCGCGCAACTCTTCACCGGCGCCTTCACCAGCGGCGGCGCCACGCAGTTCAACCCTGACTACCTCATCGCCACCGGAGACACCCTGCAGCTTCGCCTGTGGGGCGCCTTCACTTTCGACGCGCCGCTCACCGTTGACCCGCAGGGCAACATCTTCCTGCCCCACGTGGGCCCGGTCGCCGTACGAGGCGTGCGCAATGCCGACCTGCAAACCACCGTGGAGGCCGCGGTGCGGCGGACCTTCCGTGCGAACGTGAGCAGCTACGCCAGCCTGGCCGCTGCCCAGCCCGTACGCGTGTTTGTGGGGGGCAACGTGGTGCGCCCAGGCCTTTACGGTGGCACCAGCATGGACAGCCTGCTGCACTACCTCGACCAGGCCGGAGGCATCGACACCGAGCGCGGCAGCTTCCTGGCCGTGCAGGTCAAACGCGGCAGCACCGTACGCGCCAGCTTCAACCTGTACGACTTCCTGCTCAGCGGCACCATGCCCCTGCTGCAGCTGGCTGACGGCGACGTGGTCTTTGTGCCCCAGCGCCAAAGCACCGTGCGTGTGAGCGGCCTGGCAGAAAACGCCAAGCGCCTTGAATTCCCCAGCGGCCAGAACCCCACAGTGGCCACACTCGCGGGCATTGCAAAGCCCCTGCCCCAGGCCACCCATGTGCGCGTGGTGCGTAACACCGGCACCCAGCGCAACACCGAATACTTCCCGTTGGCCAACGCCGCCAGCGTCGCCCTGCAAAACGGCGACGAGCTGGAGTTCACCGCCGACAAAAAGCCCGGCACCATCACCGTTCGGGTGGAAGGCGAACACACCAGCCCCCAGGAATATGTGCTGCCCTACGGCACCCGCCTGGGCGCTCTGCTGCAAGGCGTGCAACTTACCCCAGACGCCGAGCCGCAAAGCGTGCAGCTGTTTCGCCAGAGCGTGAAACAGCGGCAGAAAGAAATGCTCGCCACCAGCCTGCGCAGCCTGGAAGCCGCCTTGCTCACCGCCCGCAGCGGCAGCAGCGACGAAGCCCGCCTGCGCAAAGAAGAGGCCGAACTCAGCCTGCAGTGGATAGACCGCGCCAAACAAGTGGAGCCGCTGGGCCAAGTGGTGCTCGCCCAGGCCGGCCTGCGCGACACCCTGCTGCTGGAAAACGGCGATGTGCTGCGCATTCCAAGGCGCGACGGCCTGGTGCTCGTCAGCGGCGAAGTGCTGTTCCCCAACGCCGTGGCCTTTGAAACCCGCTTGGGCCTTACCGACTACATCAACAGCGCCGGCGGCTTCACCCAGACGGCCGACAACGCCCGCGTGGTGATTGCCCGGCGAGACGGCAGCTTTGAACAAACCGACGCCACCCGCCTGCACACCAGTGCAGCCGTTCGCCCCGGCGACCAGGTGCTGGTGCTGCCCAAAGTGGACGAAAAGAAACGCCAATTCTGGAAAGACATGACGCAAATCATTTATCAGATTGCCGTCAGCGCCAAAGTCGTTTTTGGTCTTTAAACATTGCCTTCATATGAACACACGCATGCCCACCCAACTGGCCCAGACGACCCAAACAGGGCTGTCGACCCAGCTCCCCATCAACAAAATTGTGGTGGTGGGGCATCCGCTTTCAGGTTTTGAAACCGTCGAAAGCCTGCTCAACCGTTGTGGCATGCAAGCCGCTGCGCCGTCGCAGCGCGAAGGCCTTAGCCCGGTGGACATTGGCGCCACTCTGCTCAAAGCCCACCGCATCGTGCCGCTTGATGCGCTGCAAAGCCACGGTGCCATACACAGCCTGCAGCCTGGCCCCGTGTGGCAAAGCCTTGCGCTTGACCTGCTGCTGGGCAACATCGACCACGAGCTCTGGGGCTGGTCTGACCCGCAGGCCGTTTATCTGCTGGACTACTGGAAAGACCTCGACCCACAGCTCGCTTTTATGCTGGTTTACGACACGCCGCAAGACCTGATTGCCCGTGCGTTTGACAACCCGGCCAGGCCATGTACGCCAGAAGCCGTGCAAACCGCCGTCGACAACTGGCAGGCCTACAACGAAGCGCTGCTGTATTTCTACCACCGCAACCCACAGCGCTGCATGCTGGTACACGCAGCCCAAGTCCGCGAGAGCGCCGCTGACTACCTGCAGCAGGTACAACTGCGCATTGGCGCACCGCTGGGTACTGAAGGGCAAACCGAGCCCGCCCCAGCGGCCGCAGTAACCACAGATACCCACGCCGCCCTGCGCCGTTACCTGGCACAGCACATTGTGGATGCGCAGCCGCAAGCGCTGACCCTTTACCAAGAGCTTCAGGCAGTGGCCTCACTGCCCCATGCAGCACCCGTCAGCACCAGCCTGCAGCCAGCTCCCGCAACCCTGGCGTTGGAAGCACTGCAAAACCTTCTGGAGCAACAGCAGCATCAGCAAACCAGCATTCGGCATATGGAGGCCGCGCAAAGCCGCGTTCGGACGCTGGAACTAGAGCAAAGTCAACTTCGCCAGGATCTCCTGGCTAGCCAGAGCGGCCAAACAGAAGGGCAGCGGGAAAACGACCTGTTGCTTGCCCAGTTGCACCAGGTGCAGGAAGAGCTTGAAAAGCTTTACCTGCTAGGCCAAGAAAGTCAGCGTCAACTGCAAATACTGACTCAAGCGCAAACCGAAGCCGAGGAGGCAAAAGCTACCGCAGAGGCAGCGTTGACCAAAACCAGGGCCGAAGCAGAAACAACAAAAACGGCCGCAGCCGCTGCCGCCCAGGCAGCGGCGGCCCAGCTCATGAAGGAGCAAGAAAATGCCAAAGCACTCACCTTAAAGCTTGCCGCCCAGGCCGCCACAGCCCCAAGCACCGAACTGCAGCAAGAAAACGACCTGCTGCTGGTCCAGTTGCACCAGGTGCAGGAAGAGCTTGAACGCTATTACCTGGAAAACCAGCGCCTGAAAGCCAAACCGGCAGCACCAGCCAAACCCGCCGCACCACCGGCGCCCTACGGCGCGGCAGAGCGCGTACAACAGCAACTGAGCTACCGGCTGGGCAGCAAGATGATTGAGCGCAGCCACAGCCTGGGTGGTTGGCTGGGCATGCCATTTGCACTGCTAGGGGTGGTCCGCGAATACAAACGTGAGCTGCCAGAGCGAAAAGCAAGCAAACAGCTACCCATTGAAAAATACCGCGACGCCTACGAGGCCGAGCGCATGAAACAACACCTTTCATACCGCCTAGGCGCTGCACTCATCAAACACGGCAAAAACCCCTTGCGTTGGCCCGCCTTGCCCTTTGCCCTGAACAAAGCCCGCCAAGAATGGCTGCGCCACCGAACCGGATAACACCCGCCCTGCTATGCAACACACTGCACCACTCGAAACGAGCGAGCGCCACGACCCAACCCCGCCAGTACAACAAGCCCTGCTGCCATGGCTGGGCCTGCTGCAACAGCTTTACCCCCCCAACGGAGTGCTACTGGTAGGCGCCGGTGGAGGCACCAGCCCGTGGGTGCAACACCTCATGGCATCCGGCCACCGCAACGTCACACTCATAGAAGCAGACGAAACCACCGCTGCCAGGCTCAAACTGGTGGCACAAGCCCAACCCAGCTGGAAAGTGCTTGCGGGCATGGTGGGACGCGAAAGCTCACACACACCGTTTTACACAGCCAGCCTGCAGCCAGAAAGCGGCCTGCTAGAGCCAGAGAGCTTGCGCAGCCTCTGGCCCAACCTGAAAACCACCCACCAGCAAACCCGCCAAGCCATCACCCTGGCCGAACTGCAACAAGACACCGAGTACCCCGCCAACTGGCTCCTGGTGGACTGCCTGCCCGCACTCCCCATCCTTCAGGGCGCCGTCCAACAGCTCGCCGCCTTCGACGTGATCGCCCTGCGCGTGCTGCTCGGCAGCACCCAAGACACAGGCCACGGCAACGGTGACAGCATTAGTTACACACACAACAACGAACTCACCCAGTCCGCCAGCGCTAACGCACTGCACCCCGCCCTGCAAGCCCTCGGCTTTCGCTGCCTGGCCATAGAAACAAGCCGCCACCCTGACATAGGCCACGCCCTGTTCGTTCGCGACACCGCCGCATTGGCCCAGCAACTGCAGCAGCAACTGGCCCAACAAACCCAAACCCTGGCACAAAATCAAGCAGCCGCCGAAAAAGCCCAAGTCGATGCCGACCAAGCCGCCGAGAAAGCCAAAGCAGCCGCCGCAGCTGCTACGGCCACAGCAGCAGCCACCGCCGCCACGGCAGCAGCCGCCAAACAAGCCGAAGAGCACGCCGCCCAAGTGCAGCAACTCACCCAGGCCAAAGCCGCCGCCGACCAACTGGCCACCGAGCGCCAAGCGCAGCTGGACCAACTGCAAACCCAGCTAAAGCAAGCCACCGAGCAAGCCCAAGCCGCCACCCAGGAAGCCGAAAAAGCCAAAGCGGCTGCCGCCGCAGCCGCCATGGCCACCAGCGCAGCCACCGCAGCCACGGCAGCAGCCGCCAAACAAGCCGAAGAGCAAGCCGCCCAAGTGCAGCAGCTCACCCAAGCCAAAGCCGCCGCCGACCAACTGGCCGCCGAGCGCCAAGCGCAGCTGGACCAACTGCAAGCCCAGCTGAAGCAAGCCACCGAAAAAGCCCAGGCCGCAGCCCAAGAGGCAGAAAATGCCAAAGCGGCCGCTGCAGCCCAGGCAACACAACAGGCAAAAACGGCTGCAGAAGCACAGACAACAGCCACCACCGCCACGGCAGCAGCCGCCAAACAAGCCGAAGAGCGTGCCGCCCAGGTGCAGCAGCTCACGCAAGCCAAAGCAGCCGCCGACAAACTTTTAGCGGATCGCATGGCGCAGATCCAGGCTCACGAACAGCGCCTGCAACAGCTACAGGCGCACAGCGCCGAGACCGATCACCTCAATGGTTTGCTGCAAGCAGAAGTTGGCAAGGCCGAGGCGCAAATTGGGCTGCTGAAAGAACTGTTCCTGAGGGAGCAAACCCAGTGAGCCCACAACCAGCGGCGGACAAAAGCGCCAAACCCATCACCGAAGCCACAGCCACCGTGCCTATTGCCGACGACGGCCTGCTGGCCACCGCCCGCACCCAATGGCAGTTTGGCGACTGGTCTTCGCTGGCCCAAATGCACCCAGAGGCGCTGAAAAACCACCCCCATGGCGCCATGCTGTTGCTGCTGTCTGCAGCGGGTCACCTTCAGCTGGGCCACACAGAAACCGGCCGTAACCTCATCCAAGCGGCGCTGGCTGCCGGGTGCGACACAGGCACCGCTGCCCGCCTGCTGGTTTCTGGCGTGTACAACACACTCGGCCGCACCGCAGCTTTAAACGGGCACACAGCCCAAGCCAAAGCACACTTTGCCCGGGCGATTGAGGCTTCCCCTTTTCGAAACGACTCACCGCTGATTGCCCAAGCACGCGCCCGCGAGCAGCTTGCACAAGCCGAAAGCGCCTTGCGCCCGCCCCAAGCAGCTGCACCCGAAGGCACCCACCCACAAGCGCCCGGCCTGAAGGTGCAGCAACTCGCAGCGTTTGACCTGGGGCAAGCGTGGTCCAGCAACACCGTGAACACCGTCATATTTCGGCACCACGGCATATTGACCTGGGGCGGCTACCAATACACCGCGTTTTATGTGGACGAAACCACCCTGCGCGTGGTGCGCCGCACATTGGCCACCAACCACATAGCCACCCACGACATAGCCGGCCAATACAACCTGCGCGACGCCCACAACAGCATCAGCCTAGGCATCGACCGTGCCGGGCGTTTGCACATTTCTTACGACCACCACGCCACCAAACTGCGCTACCGGCGCAGCAGCCAGCCCAACGCCATTGCCGAATGGACGGACGAGCTCGGCATGACCGGCGCCAACGAAGACCGGGTGACCTACCCCACCTTCATATTGCCCCGCGCAGGCCACCCGCTCACCATGCTGTACCGTGACGGCGGACACAACAGAGGCAGCGCCCGCCTAAAAACCTATGACGAACAAACCCAAAGCTGGACAGACCGGCCTACACCCATATTGAGCGGTGCAGACCAAAAGCCCTGGACCAGCAACGCTTATTGGAACCACCCTGCCATAGGCTCAGACGGTTCGTTGCACCTCTCATTTGTGTGGCGCACCGACACCATAGGCGAACAACAACTCGTCAACAACGTCAACATCGGCTACGCCTGGTCACCCGACAACGGCCTGACCTGGTTCACATCGCGAGGGCTGCCCTGCAAGCTGCCCATGACCCAGGTGAACGCTGAAACGATATGGCCAGTGTCGCCCGGCAGCAACCTCATTAACCAAACGGGCATGGCGCTCGACAGCCACAACCGGCCACATGTGGTCTTCTACGCGGACGACAACCACGGAGTCCCCCAGTACCAGCACCTTTGGTTTAACGGAGAAGTTTGGCTTCATCAGTACATCTCTAAAAGGACTACTCCTTTTGCTCTCAAAGGTGCAGGAACACTACAACTGCCCATTGGCCGTCCAGAAATACTGATTGATCACAACGATGTTGTATATGCAGTCTATAGAGGCGACCTTACGAAAAACCGAATGAGCATCGCACGGCTAGGCGACGGCAAGCGTCAATACCAAAATCGCGACGCAAACGAAACAACCAACATTGGTGCATCGGTTGAAATCTGGCCTGAAGACCTTGGTTTTGCTGAACCAGTCATTGATCGAACGCGTTGGTCAAGCTGCAAAATACTGACCGTTTTGTTTCAACACAATGCCCAACCGAATGCGGACAGCTTAAAGCATGTCCTTTCGTCGAAGGTCACGTTAGTTGACTTCCAAATCTCTTGATAAATCTGATGACTACCGCATCGACATCTAACCACAACTCGGCTCTTTCGCTTGGGAACCGCGCCCTTCGTGAAAAGAATTACACTCTCGCCATCCAACTCTACCTGAGTGCAAGGGATATCACACCAGGCCTCGCGAAAACTATAAATAGCAACATCCAGCTTGCGCAAAACAAGCTGGCAGCATTGGGTGGAGTTCCGGACTCCTTCACCTATGCAAAAACAGATGGCATGGCTCCCGTCGCTCCAGAGGTTGTATCCCCAGCACCGACAGTTCCAAAAACCCTGCCGCCTTTGCTGGCTAGCCCCCGCGCTAACGCGCCGATCACAAAACTACCCCTTACAGTACTGATAATTACCTGGGATGTCGGCCATAACCCTTTAGGGCGGTCCTACATGCTCGCGGAGGTTGTACAGCGAATCGTCAGGCACTCACTGCTAGTCGGGTTTCAGTTTCGCCTGTACGGGGATGCCGTCTGGGAACCGGTTCGGGAAGGTCAGCGCCCTGTCATTACCTTGCCTGGCTCCAATCTTCCGGAGTTTTACGAGAGCCTTCAGAACATCGCATCGCGCATCAAACCAGATGTCGTGATTGCCTGTAAGCCACGCCTACCGTCAGTTGCACTGGGCATGATGATCAAAGAGAAGTGGGGATGCCCACTCATCATTGACATTGACGATCATGAACTTTCTTTTTTCAAGAACCAGAGCGAGTTGAGTCTAGATGCACTAGCGACCATGCCTTCGGGAGCGTTATCAAAAAACAAAGAGCCTTATGGTGAATTGTGGACGCGCCTCACCCAAAGTTTTTGTCAGAACGCTGACGAAATTATTGTTTCCAACGTTGCGCTACAACAAGCATTCGGTGGCACCATCGTTCCCCACGTTCGCGATGAAAACACCTTTGACCCCGCCCAGTACAATAAAAAAGACATACGACACCGCCACGGCGTACCGATCGACGCAAAGATTGTATTGTTCTTCGGAACACCACGTGTTCATAAAGGGGTAGACACGCTTGCCCGCGCCGTAAGCCAAATCACCGACCCAAACTTCCGGCTACTCGTTGTAGGTACAGCACCAGATCCGGGCGTGACTGCCAAATTAGACCAAATGGCGCCTGGACGCGTGATCTATTTACCCAACCAACCATTCGCTGCCATCCCAGAAATCCTGGCCATGGCAGATGTGGTATGCCTTCCACAGGACGAAGGGCACGCCATTTCAAAATTTCAACTTCCTGCCAAGGCCATTGACGCGGTGGCCATGGGTATTCCACTTCTGGTTAGCAACACCCCGCCCCTACTTCAACTCGTCAACGACAAAGTGGCTGAACTTGTTAGCGCCCATGACATCCCGGCAGCATTAGAGCGCTTGGGTGGCAACCCAGAACAAGTCAAGCAGTGGCAAGTAGACGTGCGCCGCAAGTTTCTCGACCGTTACAGCTACGCTGCAGCAGCAGCGCAAATGCACGAGTTAATTCAACGGAGCCTGACTCGTAAAACGCAGAATAAAGGTCCCAGCACCACCAGACTCATGGAAGTCAGCCGCCATGTGCTTGGACTGCCGCTTGCACCAACCCCAAAACCACGCCAACCTGGCATCGACGTTGTATTATTCTGGAAACAAAATGATACCGGTCTGTACGGGCGCCGCCACGACATGGTGATTAAGTACCTTGCTTCGCGACCGGACGTGCGCAAGGTTATTGTATTTGATGCACCGATGTCTGAATTCGACTTGATTCAGCGCCAACAAGCAGGCACCGGGGTAAATCAGCACCGCTGGATCTACGTGGGCACCTACGAAAAAATGCTAGGCACCCAAGATTCAGAAAAGATCTCTTATAACGTGTTTGTTTTCCCACCTGGAAAATATCGAAACAAAGAAACAGACACCCAAAAACCCCATTTGCACGAAGGATACTTTCCCTATGTGAATGATGTGCTGATGCGAGAAGGTGTTGCGGCCAAAGAATCAATTTTCTGGATCTATCCAAAAAATTACTCGGCACCAGCCTTGATTCAACACTTTCAACCCAAAAAAGTCGTTGTTGATGTGGTAGACGATCACCGGGCTTGGCCAGGCATATCCGACAACGAAAAACGAAAGCTAACTGACAATTATCGCGAAACGCTGGCCCTCGCCGATATGGCCTTCACAAATTGTGACCCAGTCCGTGAATCTATGCGTCAGTTTTTTTCTCACATACGCTTAGTTCCGAATGGCTGTGACACAAGTCCTCCTGCGGTGACTCCCAAGGAGTCGAAGGAGTTTGAAAAGTTTCGCAACTGGTCCGGTAAAACGATCGGCTATATAGGCAATCTTGAGTCAAAAATTGATATTGAGTTACTCGATAAGTTAGCAACTGAATTCAAAGATTGTCAGATTGCGCTGATTGGCTCCACGCATGCCAATCCCAACGTATTAAACCTTAACAGACATCCGAATGTACTGATGCCGGGTGTCGTACCTTACAAAGAGGCTGGCGCTTGGGTCTCTAGGTTCGATGTTGGATTGGTTCCGCACCTAAATACAGCGTTGACTCAAAACATGAATCCTTTAAAGGTTTATGTTTATCTATCCTTCAACGTCCCCGTAGTGTCAACCGAGATTGCGAACATCGCTTCTGAGAGTAGGCTCGTACATATGAGTTTAACTCACAAGGAGTTTATAAAATCTGTTCGAGTTTTGCTAGGTACGAATCGTGACAGATCGGTGATAGATAATATTTACCTGGTGGAAAATAGTTGGCAGGCGCGACTTCGTCCACACATCGACCAGCTATTAATTTAGATAGACCCCGTTAATGGCACGAAAGCGCAATACCACCTGCGGAATCGGTTGACACACTTCCTTTTTTTGTCTTATTTTTAAAGTCTGAATTTCTTATGAAAATGATTCACTTTATATGGCTCGATCCCCTTGAAGACAAATCAATCGATTCAATTCCGGATTTTGCAAAAAGAAACATCGACCGGTTTTTAGAGCTTCATCCTAATTATGCAGCGATTTTATGGGATCATGCAAAAATTCTTCGGGACTTCGAAGACCAACCCAACTTGCTTCAAGCCTTTAAAAATTGTCGATTCGAGGCGATGAAGTCAGATCTCATGCGAGTTGCTATTATTGCAAAATATGGCGGCGTCTATTCAGACCTGAAAAATGAACCATCTCGCCCTTTTCTAGATGAGATTATAGGAAGTTCATCACCTGTCATTCTTGAACACCCACCGACTATAAAAAATTACAACGGAATCTTATGCAATGCATTCTTGCACGACCAGCAGGGCAGCCCTTTTTGCAGCAAAGTGGCGGCAGCAATAACGGGAAATGTACTTGCAAGAAGAACAGAGGGGGGGGTTATTAACGTTACCGGCATCAATGTATGGAAAAGAGAACTGTTCAAACTGTCGAAAGACGAGTACATAGTGATTCCTAGCGTCGTTGCATGGAACTATTTTGATTCGAACGGGTGGATGAAAAGATCATCCGCCACTTACAATGGGAACGACATGAGCCTTCACTGGTCCAGAAGACAAAAGACCGAGAGCTTATACAACGAATGAAGAAATGGTAGTCTATGCATCTGCTAAAAACCAACAGGCAAATGGGAATACGGGCGATTTATTAAATTGCTCCCTCAGCAGTAAATTTATTCCAGACAACTATTTGAAAATTGGTATAGGCGACAAAGCTAAGACTGACGAGAAGACGGGGTGTCTTGTCGGCTCCGTTCGTAAACGGTTGCAGCCAGATCACTTTGACTTGCCGGATTATTTTTTATTAGTTTTACTTCCCATAGCAAATGATCATCGCGACAGGATGTGCCGGCTTCATCGGCGCCAATTTCGTTCTGGATTGGCTCGCGCAGCATAACGAGCCCGTCGTCAACCTCGACAAACTTACCTACGCAGGCAATCTGGAAAATCTGGCCAGGCTGCAGGGCGATCCTCGCCACGTGTTCGTG
>JAUXNG010000099.1 GCA_030682835.1 Hydrogenophaga sp.
GGCCAGGTCGACGACGTGCGCAAGAAAGAGCGCGAACTGCGCCGCATCATCGTGGACAAGTGCGGCATGCCGCAGGACGTCTTTATCAAGGATTTCCCGTCCAACCTGCTCAACCAGAAATGGGTCGAAAAGCAGGCCGCCGCCGGCAAGCCCTGGTCTGTGATCATTGCCCGCAACATCCCGCCCATCCAGGAACTGCAGCAAAAACTTGCCGACATCCAGTCGCGCGTGGTCGTGCCGCTGCCGCAGTTGAAGGAAATCAACAAGCGCATGAACGAGGGCGAAGCGTCGTCCCGTGAGGCCAAGAAGGAAATGATCGAGGCCAACCTGCGCCTGGTGATCTCCATTGCCAAGAAGTACACCAACCGCGGCCTGCAGTTCCTGGACCTGATCCAGGAGGGCAACATCGGCCTGATGAAGGCGGTGGACAAGTTCGAATATCGCCGCGGCTACAAGTTCTCCACGTACGCGACGTGGTGGATCCGCCAGGCGATCACGCGCTCGATCGCCGACCAGGCGCGCACGATCCGCATCCCGGTGCACATGATCGAGACCATCAACAAGATGAACCGCATCAGCCGCCAGCACTTGCAGGAGCACGGCTTTGAACCTGATGCGTCCATCCTGGCCGAGAAGATGGAGATGCCCGAGGACAAGATCCGCAAGATCATGAAGATCGCGAAAGAGCCGATCTCGATGGAAACGCCCATCGGCGACGACGACGATTCGCACCTGGGCGATTTCATCGAAGACCAGGCCAACACCGCGCCCATCGAGGCGGCGATGCAGGCCGGTCTGCGCGAAGTGGTCAAGGAGATCCTGGACAGCCTGACGCCGCGCGAAGCCAAGGTGCTGCGCATGCGTTTCGGTATCGAGATGTCGACCGACCACACGCTGGAAGAAGTGGGCAAGCAGTTCGACGTGACGCGCGAGCGCATCCGTCAGATCGAGAGCAAGGCGGTGCGCAAGCTCAAGCACCCGAGCCGCTCGGACAAGCTGCGCAGCTTCATCGACACGATGTAAGACACGCTGGCCGATTCGGCCAGGCAAGTGCACAAGGGAGTCTTCGGACTCCCTTTTTCATGGGCGGTTGTCTGGAGTGGCTACACCGTGGGCGACCTCAACCCGGATCGGGCCCGGACACCAGCGCACCCAGCGCCGCCACCCCGACCGGTGGCTCGGGCAGCCACGGCAGGACGAAGGTTCGCCGGGCCAGGCCGCCCGTCACGCGGGCCGTCTGGTGCGCTTCGCCGGCCAACCGGGCCTGCAGCAGCGGGTCGGTCGTGCCCGCAGCGGCCAGGCTCTTGTTGATCACCCAGGCCCAGGGCTCCACGTGCGCCCGGCGAAGGTCGTCCTGCAAGGCCGCGGCCTGGCTCACCGGGGTCACTTCTGGCAGGGTGACGATCACCACGCGCGTCATCGACGCGTCCTGCAGTCGCATCAGCGGCGTGATGATGTGCAGGCCCTTGCGGGCCGTCTGCCCTTCGTATTGCTGCGTCATCTGCCGATGGTAGGCGCCCGTGGCGTCCATCAGCAGCAGGCTGTGCCCGGTGGGCGCGGTGTCGAGCACGACGAAAGCGCTGCGCGCCTCGTTCACCACCCGGCTGAAGGCGTGGAACACGGCCACTTCTTCGGTGCAGGGGGACTGCAGGTCTTCCAGCAGCAGCGCCCTGCCCTGTTCGTCCAGATCCTTGCCGCGCGCGGCCATCATCTTGCTGATGTAGGCCTCGGTTTCTGCCTTGGGGTCGATGCGGCCGACCTTCAGGCCGGGCAGGCTGCCGCTGAGGGCCTCGGCCACGTGGGCCGCAGGATCGGTGGTGGTGAGGTGCACGCTGTGGCCGCGCTGCACCAGGCCCACGGCGAGTGCAGCGGCGATGGTGGTCTTGCCGACACCGCCTTTGCCCATGACCATGATGAGGCCGTGGCCCGCCGCCGCGAGTTCGTCGGCCATTCGGCTCAGGGACTCGGAGGTCCTTTCGTGGGCCGTGGCCAACGATGGAGAGAGCCCTTCGACAGGCTCTGGGCGATCGGCGTGTGGGAGCGTTGAGCCGGGGACGGACAGGTCGCACGACGATCCGGGGCCACCGAGCAGCGCTCGCAGGGCCGACAAGCCCACGGTATCGAAGGCACGCAGAGGCACTTCGTCGCGAGGAAGCGCGGCCAGCGCGTCGGGCAGCTGATCCATGGCGTCCCGGCCCATGGCTTCGATGGCCCTGGCCACCGGGTCGTCGGGCACGCTGGCATGGAACACACCGTTGATGGCCAGCCGCTGGTTGGCCAGGCCCAGGTGCCGCAGCTCTTCAGAGGTGCGCGCCGCCTCGCGCATGGGCCGAGGGTCCGGGCGGGTGACGAGCACCACGGTGGTGAGCGCGGGGTTGCTGAGGGCCTGAAGCGCGGCGTTGAAACGGGCTTCTTGCATCTTCAGACCGGAATGCGGCCCGAGACACGAAGCACCGCGGTCGTTGCCGGCGAGGAAACCGCTCCAGGCTTTGGGCAGGCTCAGCAGGCGCAGCGTGTGGCCGGTGGGCGCGGTATCGAACACCACGTGGTCGTATGCAGCACCCGCCGCGATGGCACTGCCTTCGCCCGCCAGCAGTGACGCGAATTCATCGAACGCAGCAATTTCGGTGGTGCAGGCGCCTGAGAGCTGTTCGCGCACCGTCTTGCGTTCGTCATCGGTTGCATCGGCGTCAAGCTGGGCGAGCACGCGCAGGCGGTAGGCTTCGGCAGCAGCGTCCGGGTCGATGTTGATCACCGCAAGACCCGGCACATCGGGCACGGCCACGGGCTGGTTCGAGAGCGTGATGCCCAGCATCTCGTCGAGGTTGGAAGCGGCGTCGGTGCTGACCAGCAGCACGCGCCGACCGGTGTCGGCCAAGGCAATGGCCGTGGCGGTGGACAGCGATGTCTTGCCCACCCCACCCTTGCCGGTGAAAAACAGGAAGCGTGTGGGGGCAGTGGCGAAGCCGGGCAGCGGCTGATGACGGTGGGTCGTGCTCATGCGCCCAGCATGGCACAGGTAAGGGTCGATGTTTGTGACCCACATCAAGCGCCGGGAGGTCCGGGCGCGGTGCCTCACGCCGCCACGTGACCCGGCAGCGTCACCGTCACCGCCAGCCCGGGGTGCACGTTGCGCACCGAAAAGCCGCCCCCATGGGCCGTGGCCACCAGCTGGCACAGGTGCAGGCCAAGGCCCACGCCGCCGGCGCTCCGGGTGCGGGCCGAGTCGGCGCGATAGAAAGGTTCGGCGAGATGGGCGAGCTGTTCCTCGGGCACACCGGGGCCGTGATCGCGCACACAGATCTCGACACCGGGCCCTTCTTCCCCGGCAGCGGCGGTGCAACGCAGGTGCAATTCCACCGGCTGCGCCGCATCGCCGCTGTGACGCAAGGCGTTGTCGAGCAGGTTGCGCAGCAGCAGGCGGATGCGCGCGGAGTCCAGCTGCAGCACGGGCAGCCCGGCATCGACCAGGAGCGTGGGCGGGGCAGCATTCGGGTGGCGCGGCATCAGCTCCTGAATCACCTCCTGCGCGAGTTCTCGCAGGGGGACGGGTTCGCGCAGCAGTGCGGCATGGCGGCTGGCCAGGCGCTCGCTCTCGAGCAGGTCGCTGATGAGCGCGGCCATTTCCTGCAGGTCGCGCAGCAGGGCTTCGCGCTGCGGTTGGGTGTCGGGCTGCTCGGGCAGCAGTTCGGTGTTCAGGCGGGCGCGGGTGAGCGGGCTGCGCAGTTCGTGGCTGATGGCGAGCAGCAGCGAGCGTTTAGCCTCCAGCATCTGGTGAATGTCTTGCCCCATGGTGTTGATGGTCACGGCGAGCTGTCCGAGTTCGTCCGGCCCGTTCTCGCAACGCACCGGAATCGGCTGACCAAACTCGCCGGCGCCAAAACGCAAGGCGCCCGCCCGTATGTCTTCCAGCGGGCGCAGCAAGCGGCGCACGTACAGGTAAGCCAGCAGCGTGAGCACCAGCAACGCGCCGAGCGTGAAGGCGAACATGCGCGGACGGCGCTCGAAGAGCGCGTCGTTCAGGCCGAATTCGATGCGGTGTCCGTCCGCTGTCGCGCGCTGCAGCAGCGCAGTCCACTCGGGCTCATCGGCCCAGTGCTGGCGGTCACGACGGTCGCGCTGCCAGCCATCCCGCTCCTGCCGGGGGTGTGACGACCAGTTCACGGCGGGGCCGCTGATGTGCACCGTCAGCGGCAAGCGCTGGGTGATGGCCAGGGCCCGCTCCACGCTGGGCGGGCCGTTGCTGCCGGCCACCTCGGCGGCCAGCCGCGTGGTGTAGTCCATCAGCAGCGGGCGGGCCGCCTCGCGCCAGCCCACCGAAAACGCCTTTTGCGCGCCCACGATGAAAGTGCCCGCCATCGCCAGCGCCAGCACGATGAACACCAGCACCAGGCGCAGCTTGAGCGAGCATCGCAGCGCCTGGCGGGTGCGCTGCACCCAGCCGGTCGGATCCGGGCTCATGGGGTGGCACGGCGCAAGGCCAGCGAATAGCCGGCGTTGCGCAGTGTCTTGATGCAGTCCAGCGGTTCGAGCTTCTTGCGCAGGCGGCTCACCACGATGTCCACCGCGCGGGTGTAAAGGTCGGCCTCGTGGCCGCGGATGTGGTTGAGGATGTCGTCTCGGCTGAACACCCGCCCGGGCTCCTGCGCCAGCAGCACCAGCAACTCGTACTCGGTTCCGGTCAGTTCCAGTTCTTCACCCTGACGCTGAACGCTGCGGCGTGCCGTGTCGATCACCAGGCCGTCGAAAGACAGCACCGGCGCTGCGCTCAACACCGCCGCTCGGCCATTGCCCGGCTTCACCCGGCGCAGCACGGTCTGCAGGCAGGCCACCAGTTCGCGTGGCTCGAAGGGCTTGGGCAGGTAGTGGTCTGCGCCCAGTTCCAGCCCCACCACACGGTCCATCACGTCGCCGCGCGCGGTGAGCATGACGATGGGGATGGCACTGTCCTTGCGGATGAGCCGGCACAGCTCGAAGCCATCCATTTCGGGCAGCATCACGTCGAGAATGGCGGCGTCGAAACCACCCGCACGCAGGCGTGCCAGCCCTTCACTCGGCCGCGTGGCATGTTCCAGCTGCAGGTCGAAACGCTGGAAGTAGGTGGCCAGCGGCGGCCCGAGGTTCAAGTCGTCGTCGATGAGCAGGATGCGGTGCATGGACGGGATTCTGGCAGCACGCGCTCAGTGGAGGTCCGCACGCAGGGCGCGGTGGCGCAGGATCAGGCGGCGCAGGTGTTGTTGCGCTCCACGCTCCAGCGCGTCGAAGCGTTCGCCCGCGGCCAGCAGCACCGGCAGCAGGGGCTGCGCCGCCACCGGCTGCTGCCGTGAAAAACCGGCCCACAGCCGCAGCGCGTGTTCACGGTCGAAGCGTGGCCCCCAGAACAGGGTGAGCAGCTCCGCATGCGGGTCGTCGCTGCCAGCCAGCCAGGCCGCGCCATGAGCCTGGCCCTGGCGAGCCAGCTCGTGCAGGTGATGCAGCGCATGTGCCATGCCGCGCCCCGCTCAGCCGCGGCCCCACCAGCCGTGACCGCGCTTGCCCAGGCGCTCGCGCACCTGGCGTTGCTGCTCGGGGTTCAGGCTGTCGTAGAAGTCGCCGAAGGCGGCCAGCACCTGAGGGCCGTTGCCCTGCGCGGCCTGCAGCTTCTGGTCGAGCAGCTGCTGCGCCTTGCTGCGGTCGAAGCGCTCGCCAGCGATCAGCGCCTGCATCTCGGCACGCGGGTCACTTTCACCGCGCAGCGCCTTGCGCGAGGCGAGCATCTGGTCGGCCAGCGTACCCAGCTTGGCCTTCTGCTCGGTGTTGAGGTCGAGCCGGCTGCCGATCTTCTCAATGGCCTTGCCGCGCACCTCGGTGATGCGCACGTCGCTCCAGCCGCCGCGGGCATGCTCACCGCGGGAGCCACAGGCGGTGAGGCCCCCGAGCACGACGGTGGTGGCGGTCAGGCCAATGAGGGTGCGCTTGATCCAGGTTTTCATGACGGCTTCCTTCCCCGATGGGTGTTGAACATGACCGTCATGGTGCGCGCCGCCCTGCCCGGCTGGGTGTCGGGGCGGTCGCGGTTTATTTCGCTTTGTTTCAGGCGAAGGTTTCAGTGTCCACCTCGCGGTTGGCCTGGTCGTTGTACCGGTCGCCGTGCACCGTGCGCTGGTTGACCAGCGCGTTCAGGCGGGCCATGACGTCGGCTGACAGCTGCACGTTTGCCGCACCCAGGTCGTCCAGCAGGTGCTCGACACGGGTGGTGCCCGGGATCGGCAGGATGTCCTCGCCCTGGTGGAGCAGCCAGGCAATGGCCAGCTGCGAAGGGGTGCAGCCAACCTGGGCCGCGAGGGCGTTGTAGCCAGGCAGCAGGGCCGCGTTCTTCGCATAGTTCTCCGGCGAGAAACGCGGCATGGTCTTGCGGATGTCTTTCGCGTCCAGAGCGCTCACGTCCATCGGGCCGCACAGGAAGCCGCGCGCCACCGGGCTGAAAGCCACGAAGCTCACGCCCAGTTCGCGGCAGGCCTGCAGCACCGCGATCTCGGCGTTGCGGCTCCAGAGCGAATACTCGGTCTGCAGCGCGGCGATGGGGTGCTCGGCGTGCGCCTTGCGCAGGGTGGTAGCCGACACTTCGGAGAGACCGACGCTGCGGATCTTGCCAGCCCGCACCAGGTCGCCCAGTGCGCCCACGCTCTCTTCAATGGGCACCTGCTTGTCCCAGCGGTGCAGGTAGTAGAGGTCGATCACGTCGGTGCGCAGGCGCTGCAGGGCGGCTTCGCAGGTGGCCTTGATCGTGTCGGGCCGGCCGTCGATCACGCGCACCTTCACGCCCTGATCGTTGGGTACGCCCTGCATGCCGCATTTGCTGGCCAGGGTGAACCGTGAGCGGTGCTGGTTGAGGTACTTCCCGACCAGCGTTTCACTGGCGCCAAAGCCGTACAGCGCGGCAGTGTCGAAGTGGGTCACCCCGGCATCCAGCGCGGCCAGCAGCACGCGTTCGGCCTGCTGTTCGGACACGGGTGCGCCGTAGGCGTGGCAGATGTTCATGCAGCCCAGGCCGATGGCGGAAACAGTGAAAGGGCCGAGTTGGCGTTGTTGCATGGTTGGTTTCCTCGTGGCGCGCAAAAAGGGGTCAGAGCACGTCACCGCTGCGCGGCGAGTGGTCTGACCCCATTTTGCTGTGGGTGAATGTCAAGCGTTCAGCTGTTGTTCAAGCTGGTGCAGCACCTGGTAGCAGTTGAACACCTGGGCCACGCTGGAGTTGGGCTCGCGGCCCTCTTTGATGGCGGCGAAGAACTCGCGGTCCTGCAACTCGATGCCATTCATGGACACCGCCACCTGGGACACGTCGATTTTTTCTTCCTTGCCGGTGAACAGGTCGTCGTAACGCGCGAGGTAGGTCGCGGTGTCGCCGATGTACCGGTAGATGGTGCCCAGCGGTCCGTCGTTGTTGAAGCTCAGGCTCAGCGTGCAGATCGCGCCGTTGGCGGCCTTGAGCTGGATGCTCATGTCCATGGCGATGCCCAGCACCGGGTGGATCGGACCCTGGATGGCGTTGGCCTGCACGATGGGGCTGTTGCACTGGTAGGCGAACAGGTCGACGGTGTGGGCGGCGTGGTGCCACAGCAGGTGGTCGGTCCAGCTGCGGGGCTGGCCCAGCGCATTGGTGTTGGTGCGGCGGAAGAAGTAGGTCTGCACATCCATCTGCTGGATGTTGAAGCGGCCCGCCGTGATTTCCTGGTTCACGTACTGGTGACTGGGGTTGAAGCGGCGGGTGTGGCCGCACATGGCCACCAAGCCGGTCTGCTTCTGCAGGGCCACCACTTCTTCTGCGCCCTTGAGGCCGTCGGCCAGGGGAATCTCCACCTGCACGTGCTTGCCGGCCTTCAGGCAGGCAAGGGTCTGCTCGGCGTGCATCTGCGTGGGCGTGCAGAGGATGACGGCGTCCACTTCCTTCATGGCCAGGCTGTCGGCCAGGTCGGTGGTGACGTGCCCGATGCCGTACTTGTCCGCGACCTCCCGGGTCTTTTCCAGGTCGCGGCTGATGAGCGAGACGACTTCGACGCCGTCGATGTTCTGGATGCCGTCCAGGTGTTTGATGCCGAAGGCGCCGGCGCCGGCGAGGGCTACTTTGATGGTCATGGTGTGTTCCTTGCTGTCCGTTCGAGCTGGGCCTGTAGAAGCCCTCGCCCGGGTGTTGCTGCGAGCCATTCGACAAGCTCAGGGCGAACGGGTGTTACTGGTTTTCAAGAATCAGGTGGCCCACGGCGGTGTTCGACGCAGGCACGTGGAAAAATCGGTGTGCCAGCCTGGGCGCGGGGCCGGTGCCCGCCACATCGCTCATGGCGCCGCGGGCGATGAACCACATCACCAGCTCGATGCCTTCGCTGCCGGCTTCGCGCACGTATTCGATGTGCGGCACCTTGGCCAGTTCGGCGGGCTCGGCGATCAGGCGGTCCAGGAACCTGTTGTCCCATTCCTTGTTGATGAGGCCGGCGCGCGGACCCTGCAGCTGGTGGCTCATGCCGCCCGTGCCCCAGATCTGCACCTTCAGCGGCGCGTCGAACGACTCGATGGCGCGGCGGATCGCCTGCCCGAGCGCGAAGCAGCGCTGCCCGGACGGCACCGGGTACTGCACCACGTTCACATGGAAGGGAATCACCTTCACGGGCCAGGCCTCGGGCGAACCGAACAGCAGGTTCATGGGCACGGTGAGGCCGTGGTCCACCTTGAGGTCGTTGACGATGGTGAGGTCAAAGTCCTGCTGGATGACGGACTGTGCGATGTGGGCCGCCAGCTCCGGATGACCCATGACCTTGGGCACGGGGCGCGGGCCGTAGCCTTCGTCGGCCGGCTCGAACTCGGCGGCGGTGCCGATGGCGAAGGTGGGGATCACGCCCAGGTCGAAGCTGGTGGCGTGGTCGTTGTAGACCAGGAACACCACATCGGGCTGGTTCTCGCGCATCCACTGCTTGGATGGCTCGTAGCCCGCGAACAGCGGCTGCCAGTAAGGCTCGCCGGTCTTGCCCAGGTCGATCGCCGCACCGATGGCGGGCACGTGGGAGGTGTAGACCGATGCGGTGATACGCGCATTGCCCGTGGCCGAGGTCTCGGCACCGGTCTGCCGGGCCGCGTGGTCGCCCAGGATCTCGGCGGCCAGCGACTCCTGCTGCGTCAGTTCCCAGGCCTTCCAGGCATCGGAGCGCGACATCGGTCCCTGCGCATCACCGGTTTCGCCGGCGTAGCGGTTGCCTTCGGGGCTGCGGCCGCCGGCGATCATCATGTCGCGGTATTGGTGCTCGCTCATGCCGGTCATGCTGCCGGCCATCTGCTGGAACGAGAGACCGTCGGTGGCGCCCAGCTTGGCCAGGAAGTAAATGTTGCCGCCGGTGCGCATGGCCCAGTTCAGGTCACGGGCGCGCACGGCGGCGCGCTGCTCGTCGGTCATGGGCCACTCGGCCAGGTAGGCCTCTTCGTCGGCCTTGAAGCGCTCGCGGTTCTCGGCCTTCATCAGGCTCATGCAGAACTGGTTGAGCCAGTAGCCCTTGCGGCTCTGGTCGGCGTCAAAAATGGTCGTGCCAGGCACGTCTAGATAGGGTTTTTCGAGGGACATGGTGTGCTCCTGTGATCCGTTCGGGATGATGTGAATTCCCGCTGGTCTTGACCTTGTCGAGGGCTTCGACAGGCTCAGCCCGAACGGTTTGCTTTGCTCATCAGGCGGGTGAGTTGACTTCCTCAGGCCAGTAAAGGCGCATCGGGTTGTCCACCAGCAGCTTCTGCTGCAGTTCGGGCGTGGGCGCGATGTGCGGAATGAAGTCCACCAGCAGGCCGTCGTCGGGCATGTGGTCCTTCAGGTTGGGATGCGGCCAGTCGGTGCCCCAGAGCACGCGGTCTGGGAACTGCTCGACGATGCGGCGTGCGAACGGAATCACGTCCGCGTAGGCGTTCTGCTCGCCGCCCAAAGCCTTCGGTCCGGTGACGGACAGGCGCTCAGGGCAGCTCACCTTGCTCCACACATTGGGGTGTTCGCGCATGAACTTTTCGAACAGCGCGAACTGTGGGCCGTCCACGGGCAGCGACACGTCGGGGCGGCCCATGTGGTCCACCACCACCGTGGTGGGCAGTGCGGTGAAGAAGTCCCACAGCTCAGGCAGGTCCACCGCCTCGAAGTAGATGACGACATGCCAGCCGAGTTTGGCGATGCGCCCGGCGATCTCCATCAGCTCGTCCTTGGGCGTGAAGTCCACCAGGCGCTTGACGAAGTTGAAACGCACGCCGCGCACGCCGGCGTGGTGCAGTGCCTGCAGTTCCTCATCAGTGATGCTGCGCCGCACCGTGGCCACGCCGCGCGCCCTGCCACCGCTGGCCAGGCAGGCATCGACCATGGCGCGGTTGTCCGCCCCGTGGCAGGTGGCTTGCACGATCACGTTGCGGGCAAAGCCCAGGTGGTCGCGCAGCGCGAACAGCTCGTGCTTGGACGCGTCGCAGGGTGTGTACTTGCGCTCGGACGCGTAGGGAAACTCGGCGCCGGGGCCGAACACGTGGCAGTGCGCGTCGACCGCACCGGCCGGCAGCTGGAAGCGCGGCTTGGCGGGACCGGTGTACCAGTCCATCCAGCCAGCGGTCTTGGTGAAGTCACCTGAGGTGGGTTTGTCCATGTCTGATTTCTGTGTTGAGTTGCCCAATCCACCGTTCGCCCTGAGCCTGTCGAAGCGCTCGCGGGGGCTTCGACAGGCTCAGCCGAACGGGTATGGAGTCAGTCGATGTACCGAAGACCCGCTGCCGCCAGCGGCTCGCGCATCTTGTACATGTCCAACCCGAGAACGCCCGAGGCCAGCTTGTCGCGCTTCTCGCCTTCGAAACTCTCGCGCTTGATGGCCGCGGCCAGCGTTTCGGCCGCACGCGCGGCGGGCACGCAGACCACACCGTCGTCGTCGGCCACGATCACGTCGCCCGGCGTGACCATCATGCCGGCGCAGACGATGGGGATGTTCACCGAGCCCAGCGTGGCTTTGATCGTGCCCTTGGACGAGATGTAGCGCGACCACACCGGAAAATTCATTTCCTTGAGCGTCTTCACGTCGCGCACGCCGGCGTCGATGATGAGCGCGCGGGCGCCACGTGCCTGAAAAGAGGTCGCCAGCAGGTCACCGAAATAGCCGTCGCTGCACTCGGCGGTGACCGCCGCGACCACGATGTCACCCGGCTGAATCTGCTCGGCCGCCACGTGCATCATCCAGTTGTCGCCGGGCTGCAGCAGAACGGTGACGGCCGTGCCAGACACCTGCACCCCGGTCTGTATGGGGCGCATGTAGGGTTTGAGCAGGCCAACCCGGCCCATGGCCTCGTGCACGGTGGCCGAGCCGAGCGCGGCCAGGCCGTCGGCGGCTGCGCGATCGGCACGGGTGATGTTGCGGTAAACGACGCCCAGTTCGTACATGCTCAGATTCCTTTCTGGTTCAAAGCCGCGTCCAGGCGGGGGAACACGCGCCGCGCGTTGCCTTCATAAATCTTGTAGCGGTCGTCGCCGACCACGATGGTGCTGGCTTCGATGTAGCGCTTCGTGTCGTCGAAATAATGGCCGGTCTCGGGGTCGATGCCGCGCACCGCGCCGATCATCTCGGACGCGAACAGGATGTTGTCCACCGGAATCACCTTGGTCAGGAGGTCGATGCCGGGCTGGTGGTACACGCAGGTGTCGAAGAAGATGTTGTTCAGCAGGTGGTCTTTCAGCAGCGGCTTCTTCAGCTCCTGTGCCAGCCCACGGAAACGGCCCCAGTGGTAGGGCACGGCGCCGCCACCGTGCGGAATGATGAACTTCAGCGTGGGGAAGTCCTTGAACAGGTCGCTGGTGAGGCACTGCATGAAGGCGGTGGTGTCGGCGTTCAGGTAGTGCGCGCCGGTGGTATGAAAGCAGGCGTTGCAGCTGGTGCTGACGTGGATCATCGCGGGGATGTCGTGCTCGACCATCTTCTCGTAGATGGGGTACCAGTGGCGGTCGCTCAGGGGCGGGCTGGTCCAGTGGCCACCCGATGGGTCGGGGTTGAGGTTGATGCCAACGTTGCCGTATTCCTTGACGCAGCGCTCCAGCTCGGGAATGCAGGTGGCGGGGTCCACGCCCGGGCTCTGCGGCAGCATGGCGGCGGGAATGAAGTGGTCCGGGAACAGCTGGCTCACGCGGTAGCACAGCTCGTTGCAGATGGCGGCCCAGGTGGAGCTGATGTTGAAGTCGCCGATGTGGTGCGCCATGAAACTGGCGCGGGGCGAGAAGATGGTGAGGTCCGAGCCGCGCTCTTTCATCAGGCGCAGCTGGTTGGTCTCGATGGACTCGCGCAACTCGTCGTCGCTGATCTTCAGGTCGCTCACTTTGGGCCTCAACGACGGATCCTTGATGCCGGCAATCTGCTGGTTGCGCCAGTTCTCCAGCGCCTTGGGTGCGGTGGTGTAGTGGCCGTGGCAGTCGATGATGAGGGGCTTTTGCTGGCTCATGAAGGCGTCCTGTGGGTAAGCGGAATCGGGAATCGGTGGTGCTCAGGGCGGGTCCATGCCCTGGCGGCGCTTGGCGTCGGCTGCGGCTTCGGACGCCATGAATGCGATGGCCTGGCGGGCGGCCCCGGGCTGCGGGGCGGTGGCGCACACCGCGGCCGTGAAGGTGGTGGTGATCTGGATGGCCGGTGGCAGCGGCCCCAGCACGCGGATGCCCTCGACGTTCATCAGCTCGCTCAGCTGCTGGAAGCCAAGCTCCACTTCGCCGCGCGCCACCAGCGAGCCCACGGGCACACCGGGCGGTGGTGTGACGATGCGCTCACGCAGCTGGTCGGCCACGCCCCAGCGTTCGAACAGCCGGGCCAGGGCCACACCGCTCGGCCCGGTGGAATAGCTGAGCGTGCGTGCCGCCAAAACAGCCTGGCGAACCGCGTCTTCGGTCGAGATGTCGGGGGCGTTGGCGCCTGCCGCTACGGCCACCGCCACGCCCGAGTGCACCAGGTCCACGCGGCTGCGGGGCAAGAGCTTGCCTGCGGCTTCCAGCTTGTCGATAGCGTCAGAGGCCAGCACAACAATGTCGAACACCTCGCCGGCCATGACGCGCCGCGCGGCGTCCACCCCGCCGATGGATTCCACGGCGACGGTGACGCCGGTGCTGTGCGCATAGTCTGCCGTGAGCTCGCCGAGCAGCAGGCGCGTGGCCATGGACGAGATGGCGCGCAACGGCGTGTTGCCAGCGGAAATGGGCGTGGTGGACGCGGCAGGAACAGACGGATCGGTACTCATGAGGCGCGATTGTCCGCCAGCCGTTACAGAGCACAAGCCGTATACCCTACTATTAGCCATTCCATTTCGTTATAGCTGAACCACGCAACCATGGACCTCCGACAGCTCGCCTATTTTGTCCGCATCGCCGAGCTCGGCAGCTTCACCCGCGCCGCCGTGGCGCTTGGCGTGGCGCAGCCTGCCCTGTCCCGCCAGGTGCGGCTGCTGGAAGTGGAACTGCGGCAGACCCTGCTGGTGCGCAATGGCCGCGGCGCCACGCCCACCGAGGCGGGCAAGCTGCTGCTGGAGCACGGGCGCGGCATCCTGCACCAGGTGGAGCGCGCCCGCGAGGAACTGGGCCGTGTGCGCGGAGCGCTGGCCGGGCGGGTGGCCATCGGCCTGCCGCCCAGCGTGGCGCGCGTGCTCACCGTGCCGCTCACCCGGGCGTTCCGCCAGCAGTTGCCCCAGGCGAGCCTGTCCATTAGCGAAGGTCTGTCGGTCACGATGCAGGAATGGCTGAGCACGGGCCGGCTGGACATTGCCGTGCTGTACAACGCCCAGCCTGCGGCCGAGATCGAGATTGCACCGCTGCAGGACGAAGAACTGCTGCTGGTGCAGCCACGCCCGCCCGGTCTTGCCGAAGACCCACCGCCGCCGCCCATTCCCTTGCGCGAGGTGGCCGCGCTGCCGCTGGTCATTCCCAGCCGGCCCAACGCGGTGCGCATGCACGTGGAAACCGAGATGGCCAACATCGGGTGCCGCCCGCAGATTGCGCTGGAGATCGACGGCGTTTCAGCCATTCTGGACCTGGTGGCCGACGGCGCCGGCGCCGCCCTGCTCTCGCGAAACGCCGTGGCCAGTTCGACACGCCCGTCGGGCTTCCAGGTGCGGGCGGTGGAGCCGCCCCTGTTCACGCGGCTGTGCCTGGCCACCAGTTCGCAGCGTCCTGCCACACTCACGCAGCAGACCACGCTGGCGCTGATCCGCCAGACACTGGACAGTCTGAACAGACGTCGCTGAGCGCGCGCTCTCAGGCCAGCCAGCCAGCGCTGTGCTGCATCAGCCACATGATGGCGCTGATGGTGAAGAACGAGGCCCCGGTGGCCGCCAGCAGCGCCGCCGCGGTGAAGCCCTCGAACCCATGGCGCTGTGCCAGCAGCGAATAAATGCCCAGCATGGGCATGGCGGCCGACAGCACGGCGGCCGCGCGCAGGTCGCCCGCCACCGCCGGTAGCCCCAGTTGGGGCAGCAGCAGCACCGCCACCCACACCGCCAGTGGGTGCAGCAGCAGCTTGCCCACCGCGATCAGCGTCACCTGGGAACGCAGCCCCTTCGTTTCGAGGCCCACCAGCGAACCGCCGATGATGAACAGCGCCAGCCCACCGCTGGCCGCCGAAAACAGCGTCACCGTGCGCTCGATCACCGACGGCAGTTCCAGCTGGAACAGCGCGACCGCAAAGCCGGCGAAGATGGCGACGATCATCGGATTGCGCACCAGCCGCCCGCCCGTTTCGCGCAGCACCTGACCCGCCGAAAGCCTTTCCCGACCGCTGCCCGCAGCCCCCGCATCGGCCAGGAAAAACAGCAGGGGCAGCTTCACAATGTTTTCCACGATCAGGTTGAGCGCGAGGATCACGCCCGCCAGTGGCCCGAAGGTGAGCAGCATCACAGGGTAGCCCACGTAGCCGCTGTTCGAGCAGCTCATGCCCATGGCCACGTAGGCGCTTTCGGTCAGGCTTTTGCCCTGGATGCGCCACGCCACCCACAGCCCGCCGAGCAACACCAGCAGCGATCCGGCGGTGAAGGCCAGCAGGTAGCCCCAGTGCAGCACCTCCCCCAGGGGCCGCGAGGCCAGCGCGCTGAACAGCAGCGCCGGCAGGGCGATCTGGATCACGAAACGGCCGAACACCCGCATGTCGGCCTTGCTGAACAGCTGAAAGCGCACGGCGGCGAAGCCGGCGAGGATGCAGAGGTAAATGGGGCCGGTGATGGCCAGAATGTCGAGCATGAGAAGGAAGAGGAAAGACCCGCGTCGCGCTGGCCGGGGGCTCAGGGAACTGTGTCGTCGTTGGCGGCCGGACCGCGGTGGTTCAGCAAACCGTCGACAAACGCCTGCCTGGGCGGCGCGGCACCCAGCCCGCGCAGTTGACCAGCACCGGCCTGAGCGGCCATCCAGTCATGCTTGTCGGCAATGGCCGCGGCCATGAACGGCTCGAAGCCCGCCACGCGCACGGTGCGGGCGGCCTCTCGCATTTCTTCGGCACGGCGCCGGCCGTGCTGTGCCACCCGGCTAAAAAAATAGCTGCCCCATGGCGCGTCACACTGCAGGGCGGCAGAAAAGACGCGCCCCACCTCGCCATCACCGATCACTCCGCTGCGCAAGCCATCCATAGGAACAAGAACCTGATCAGCGGATCATTGCCGGGGAATGTTGGCGCTCTGGATGACGCCGCCCCAGCGCCTGATGTCAGCGGCCAGCAACTCGGCCGCCTGCTCGGGCGTGCTGCCGTCGGCGTCGATGTTGAGTTCGGCCAGCTTCTTTTTCACCTCGGGCTGGTTCAGCGCGGCGTTGATCTCCCTGTTCAGCCGTTCGATCACCGGGCGCGGCGTGCGTGCTGGCGCGGCCAGGGCGTTCCACGAAGAGGCCACGAAACCCGGGACGCCCTGCTCGGTCGCGGTGGGCACCTCGGGCAGCGAGGTCGATCGCTTCTGCCCCGTGACCGCCAGCGCGCGCAGGGCGCCGGCCCTGATCTGGGTGAGCGTGGGTCCGAGGATCTCCACGCCCACATCCACCTGCTTGCCTCGCAGCGCCCCGATCAGCGCCGGTGTGCCGTTGAACGGCACGATCTGCGCGTCGATACCGGCTGTGCTCTTGAACAGCTCGGCCGCCAGGTTTTGCGTGCTGCCGATGTTGATGCTGCCAACGTTGATCTTGCCCGGGTTGGCCTTGGCGAAGCCAACCAGCTCCCCCAGCGTCGTGTGGGGCGAATCGGCGGGCACCACCACCGCGATGTCAAAGCTGCCCAGCGTGGACACGGGCGCGAAATCCTTGACGGTGTCGTAAGGCAGGCTCTTGAACAGGCCGGCGGTCACGGCCGTGCCGTTGGACATGAGGAACAGGGTGTGGCCGTCGGGCTCGGCACGCGCCACGGTGTCAGCCGCGACCACGCCGCCCGCGCCCGGCCGGTTGTCGATGGTGACTGGCTGCCCCAGCGTGCGGGCCAGTTCGGCGGCCACGATGCGCGCCGTCAGGTCACCCACCCCACCGGCCGCGAAAGGCACCACGATGCGCAGCGGTTTGGAGGGGAAGGCCTGTGCCAGCGCCGGGGTGGCGAACGAGAGCGCGGTGGCCGTGAGCGCGGCGCCCAGCATCAGGCGTCGACGCGTTGAGGTGAAGCGGTTCACGGCGTTTCCTGTCGGAGTGTTGATACGGCGATCACTCTAGCCCGGATATTTCACGCATGTAGCCAACGGCGTGCGCAGCGGGGCATCGCGGCGCGGATTTGAGCGAGCAAGGCCACGATGTTGGCCGCAGCCATGGGTGTGATGGTTGGCATGCGCAATGCTGTCGCAATGGCCCCT
>JAUXNG010000004.1 GCA_030682835.1 Hydrogenophaga sp.
TTTCGCGATAGGCCACCTGCGGCTTGCCGATGTTGGCCTCAACACCGAACTCACGCTTCATGCGATCGACCAGAATGTCGAGATGTAACTCGCCCATGCCGGAGATGATGGTCTGGCCAGATTCTTCGTCAGTCTTGACGCGGAAAGACGGATCTTCCTTTGCCAGACGACCCAGAGCGGTCGACATCTTTTCCTGGTCAGCCTTGGTCTTGGGCTCCACCGCCACAGAAATGACGGGCTCAGGGAATTCCATGCGCTCAAGGGTGATCACGTGGTTCTCGTCGCAGATGGTGTCACCGGTGGTGACGTCCTTCATGCCGACAAGCGCCGCGATGTCGCCTGCGCGCACTTCTTTGATTTCTTCACGCTGATTGGCGTGCATCTGCAGCATGCGACCAACGCGCTCTTTCTTGCTCTTGACCGGATTCCAGACGGGGCTGCCAGACTCCAGCACGCCCGAGTACACGCGCACGAAAGTCAGCGAACCCACGTACGGGTCGTTCATGATCTTGAAAGCCAGCGCGGCGAACGGCTCGCTATCAGAAGGCTTACGCTCAGCTTCGGTTTCAGCCTTGTCATCCAGAATGCCCTTGACCGGCGGAATATCCACAGGCGCAGGCAGGAACTGGACAACAGCATCGAGCATCTTCTGGACGCCCTTGTTCTTGAAGGCGGAGCCACAGAGCACGGGCACAATTTCAGAAGCGATGGTGCGCTGGCGAATGGCGTTGTTGATCTCTTCTTCAGTGAGATCGCCTTCTTCCAGGTACTTGTTCATCAGCTCTTCAGAGGCCTCGGCAGCCGTTTCAACCAGCTTCTCGCGATACTCTTGCGCCTGATCAGCAAGCTCGGCCGGGATGTCGCGCAGGTCGAACTTCATGCCCTGCGAAGCCTCATCCCAGTAGATGGCTTTCATCGTCACCAGATCGATCACGCCCTCGAAGTTTTCCTCAGCACCGATCGGCAGCACGAGCGGAACCGGGTTTGCACCCAGTCGCGTCTTCATCTGCTCGACCGCACGCAGGAAGTTGGCGCCGGTACGGTCCATCTTGTTGACGAACGCAATACGCGGAACCTTGTACTTGTTGGCCTGACGCCACACGGTTTCCGACTGCGGCTGCACGCCGCCCACAGCGCAGTACACCATGCAGGCGCCGTCGAGCACACGCATGGAGCGCTCGACTTCAATGGTGAAGTCAACGTGGCCCGGGGTATCGATGATGTTGATCTGGTGCTCGCTGAACTGCTTGTCCATGCCGGACCAGAAGCAGGTGGTAGCAGCCGAGGTAATGGTGATACCGCGCTCCTGTTCCTGCTCCAT
>JAUXNG010000015.1 GCA_030682835.1 Hydrogenophaga sp.
CATTGCCTTTGCGGTGTGGCGCACGGGCAAGCCCTTTGACCCCTCGCGGGTGACCGCCTGCGCTTGACACAAAGCATAGAACCTTTGCCGGGCCGCCAGTGCCGCCCCCTAGAGGGGGTGACGCCGCAGGCGGCGCGGGGGTGGTTCAGTCCTGCGCGGGGGGCCGCCTTCAGGCGGCGGCCAACCAGTACCCGGCGTTGAACGGGCTGCTCATGCGCAGCGCCATCGGGCTCACGTCGAGCAGCTTGTCGGTCGGCATCGGCTCTTCGCTCTCCACCTCGATCGGCTCCTCGCCCTTGGGCGCACGGGCTACGGAAAACGAATAGAAGCAGCGGAACGGGATCTTGCGGTCGCTCCAGTAGTCGGCGGCGTCGCGGAAGATGTCGAGCAGCTGCTCGCGGGCTTCCTTGTCGAACTTGGTGTGAGCCGGAATGTGCTCCAGCACGACAATGAAACCTGTCTGCGGGCCCGACTTGTGCACCATGTCGGTCATGCAGTCGTACAGCGCATCAAAGTTCTTGCCGAAGTGGGCCGGCAGTGTGTACTGGGCGGCGATCAATTCCAGCACGTCCTGCTTGCTCTGGGCCTTGGCCAGGTTGGCGTACAGAAAGTGATGGCCCAATTGCTCGGCCGCAGCCTGCAGGTCTTTCACGCCATAGGCGCGAATCGACTGAACGATATTGGGGCGTACGTTACGAAGTGGCGTGTCCATCTCCGCGTCTCTTTCTAAGGTCAAAGTTAAAAATCCATTCAACACCGCCGTCACTCCACGATCAGCCGGAAGCTGGTGTAGTGGTCTTCGGTGTAATAACACGCGTCAGGCGCCCGGGGTTTCATTCCGCCGCACACGATCCGTCTCGCACCCCGATGGCTCAGGCCCGGGGTGGGCACGGTGTATTCGCGGTAGAACCCTCGCCTCTCACCGGGAAGCCGGCGTTCGCGGTTGCCGAACACCGTGCCATCTTTCTCGTAGCGGAACGGACCACCGTCGTGGATCTGCTGCAGCACCTGCTGCCCTTGCACGGGCAGGCTGGACCTGGCCAGCGAGGCAACCGCCGATCCGGGAAGCGGGGTAGGGGTGGCGGGTGTGCGGGCCTGCACCCAAATGGTGCCCAGACCGCCTGCCATGACCAGAGCCACCAGGGCGTTTGCCGCCTGTCTGGCTCCCCAACCCTTCGCCCGGACCCGTTTCAGATCCATGAAAATTGCCGCTCCTGATGAAATCAACCCGCCTCAGAAGCGCCAGAAAACGATACTTTCTGGGTAGTTTCTGTGGGCGGGTTAACCCTGAAATTCAAGTCCGCTAGTGTGCCTGAAGCGTTGTAAAAATGCAAGCAGATGCTGAAAAAACAGGCAAGGACTTCCGGCGAGGGGGTTGCAAAAGTTAGTGCTGACTTTTTTCTGAGGCCTCACCGTTGCACGTTTGCTTCGGCCACCGTGAGAGCTGTCATGTTCACGATGCGGCGCACGGTGGCGCTGGCGGTGAGAATGTGCACAGGTTTTCCCACTCCCAGGAGCATCGGGCCGATCGCGATGTTGCCACCGGCTGCCGTTTTTAGCAGGTTGTAGGAAATATTGGCAGCGTCGATGTTGGGGCAGACCAGCAGGTTGGCGTCGCCCTCCAGGGTGGTGCGCGGCATCATGGTCAGCCGGGCCGAGGCGTCCAGCGCCACATCGCCGTGCATTTCGCCGTCCACCTCCAGCCAGGGTGCTTCTTTCTGCAGGATGGCCAGGGTTTCGCGCATCTTCACGGCGCTGGGCTGGTTGCTGGAGCCAAAGTTGGAGTGCGAGAGCAGAGCCGCCTTGGGCGTAATACCGAAGCGCATGATCTTGCGCGCGGCCATCATGGTGATCTCGGCCAGCTGCTGGGCCGACGGGTCGTAGTTGATGTGGGTGTCCACCAGGAACACCTGGCGACCCGGCAGCATCAGGGCGTTCATGGCGGCGTAGCACTGCGCCTGCGGCCGCTTGCCGATCACCTGGTCGATGTAGTCCAGGTGCAGGGCGGTGTTGCCCCAGGTGCCGCAGATCAGGCCGTCCACCTCGCCCTTGTGCAGCAGCATGGAGCCGATGAGCGTGAGGCGGCGGCGCATCTCGATCTTGGCCATCTGGGTGGTCACGCCACGCCGCTCCATGATCTGGTGGTAGGTCTGCCAGAAGTCGCGGTAGCGGTGGTCGTGCTCGACGTTGACCACGTCGTAGTCCAGTTCTTCCTTCAGGCGCAGACCAAACTTGTCGATGCGCTCGGCGATCACGCTGGGGCGGCCAATCAGTGTCGGGCGCGCCAGGTTTTCGTCCACCACGATCTGGCAGGCGCGCAGCACGCGTTCCTCTTCACCCTCGGCGTAGGCCACGCGCTTCTTGAGCGCCGTCTTGGCCGCCGCGTAGATCGGCTTCATGATGGTGCCCGAGGCGAACACGAAGCTCTGCAGGCGCTGCTTGTAGGCCTCCATGTCGGTGATGGGGCGCAGCGCGACGCCGCTGTCGGCGGCGGCCTGCGCCACGGCCGGCGCGATCTTCATCATCAGCCGCGGGTCAAACGGCTTGGGGATCAGGTATTCGGGGCCGAAAGCCAGCTTCTCACCGGCATACGCGGCCGCCACCACCTCGCTCTGCTCGGCCTGGGCCAGCTCGGCAATGGCGTGCACCGCGGCGATCTCCATCTCGTCCGTGATGGTGGATGCGCCGGCGTCCAGCGCGCCGCGGAAGATGTACGGGAAGCACAGGACGTTGTTGACCTGGTTCGGGTAGTCGGTGCGGCCGGTGGCCATGATGGCGTCGTTGCGCACGGCCTTCACGTCTTCCGGCTGTATTTCGGGGTTCGGGTTGGCCAGGGCAAAAATCAGTGGGTTGGGGGCCATTTTGGCCACCATGTCTTTCTTGAGCACACCGCCAGCCGACAGGCCCAGGAACACGTCGGCGCCTTCGATGGCTTCGCTCAGGGTGCGCTGGTCTGTCTTCTGGGCGAAGACGATCTTGTCTTCGTCCATCAGCTCGGTGCGGCCCTCGTAGACCACGCCCGCCAGATCGGTCACCCAGATGTTTTCGCGCGGAATGCCCAGCTTCACCAGCAGGCCCAGGCACGCGAGGGCAGCGGCACCGGCGCCGGAGGTGACCAGCTTGATGTTTTTCGGGTCTTTGCCCACCACCTTCAGGCCGTTGAGAATGGCCGCGCCCACCACGATGGCGGTGCCGTGCTGGTCGTCGTGGAACACCGGAATCTTCATGCGCTCGCGCAGCTTGCGCTCCACGTAGAAGCAGTCGGGCGCCTTGATGTCTTCGAGGTTGATGCCGCCAAACGTCGGCTCCAGGCTGGCGATGATGTCGACCAGCCTGTCCGGGTCCTTCTCGTTGATCTCGATGTCGAACACGTCGATGCCCGAGAACTTCTTGAACAGTACCGCTTTGCCCTCCATCACCGGCTTGGCCGCCAGCGGGCCGATGTCGCCCAGGCCCAGCACGGCGGTGCCGTTGGTGATGACCGCCACCAGGTTGCCGCGGCTGGTGTATTTGAAAGCGTTGTTCGGGTCAGCCACGATCTCTTCGCAGGGCGCCGCCACGCCGGGGGAGTAGGCCAATGCCAGGTCGCGCTGGTTGGTGAGCTGCTTGGTGGCCGCGATCGCCAGCTTGCCGGGGGTGGGGAACTCGTGGTACTCAAGGGCCGCACGCTTGAGTTCGGCGCGCTTGTTTTCCTGGTTTTCGGCGGTCATCGGCGTGTCTCCTGTCGAAGCGACTTATTGCAATGTGGAAGCGAGTTGCACATTCTAAATCTCAGTGCCCCATGTCCGCATCGGGAAACCCTTACGCGCAGTGGGCACCGCCCTAACATTTTCGGTGCTAATCCGGGCTTGCGGTACGGCTTGCTCGGTGCCGGGTAGCCACAGCAGACCAGCAAGCTGTCATCGGTGAACACCATCTTCAGGCACGAAAAAACGCCCCGAAGGGCGTTGATTGTGAGGTTGCAAAGTGGGCTGTTCAGGCCATCGCCAGTGTCGGCTGTGCCGGCGCCAAGGGGTCGTCGCGGTGCAGGTGGGCCACGGACTGGCCCGGACGGCATTCGTCCCACAACGAACGGGCGCACGACTCGCATTTGCCGCACTGGGTGGCCACGCCCAGTTCCAGCTGGATGTCATCGAACGCCATGCCGGCGCGCGCGCATCGGGCGATGGTCTGGTCACTGACGCGGCGGCACACACAAACGATCATGGCGGGGCTGGGGGCGTGGGCAGGCAGGTTGATGAGAATCTGATTTGCAAATGATAATGGATCTCATTTCCGGGTGCAAGCACCGTTCATCCGCCATCTGCCAGCGGTTGCAGCCCGCCCATCAGCCCGGCGGGCAGCTCAGCTGATCTCGCCCATCTGGCTCTGCAGGTAGTTGGGCAGGCCCACCTTGTCGATCAGTTCGAGCTGGGTTTCGAGGAAGTCGATGTGCTCTTCGGTGTCGTCCAGGATCTTCTGCAGCAGGTCCCGCGACACATAGTCGCGCACGCTTTCGCAGTGGGCAATGCCGTCCTTGATGGTGGCCTGGGCGCCGCGCTCCAGTGCCAGGTCACTGCCCAGCATCTCGGGCACGTTCTCGCCAATGTTGAGCTTGCCCAGGTCCTGCAGGTTGGGCAGGCCGTCGAGCGTGAAGATGCGGTCCATCAACCAGTCGGCGTGCTTCATTTCGCCGATCGACTCGGCGTATTCCTTCTTCGCCAGTTTGTCGAAGCCCCAGTGCTTGAGCATGCGGTAGTGCACGAAGTACTGGTTGATCGCGGTCAGCTCGTTCTTCAGCTGTGCCTGGAGGTGCTGGATGGCTTGCGGGTCGCCTTGCATGGGGAGGTCCTTTCGAGTCGGGATGGGGGATGTCAGCATTGTGGGCCTTCTGGTGCAGGCCTGATGTGACGCCTGTGGGCGAACCAGTCACCCGCTGGCTTGTTGAGAATGATTCTCATATACTGAGTGTCCCAGCCAGCTGTGGGCGCGCGTCGCTTCCGGCCAGCCAGCATGCCGTTGAAGAAGGAGAGATGCATGGAACACAGTGGATGGAGTGCCCAGGACGAGACCTACAGCCTGCCCTCGGTCGAGGCCCTGATCGCAGGAACGCTGGCACTCATGACGGGGTACGCACAGGCCGAGGCCGCTTGCAGCCGGCGCGTGCTGCTGGCGCGCAAGCTCGCGGTCAACCTGGGCTCGCTGGCGGGACATCCGCAGTTGTCGGCCCCGATGCAGACGGTGCTGAGCCGCCTGCAGGGCCATTGGCTCAACGAGATTGACCGCGCGGGCGGCCCGGGGTCGTGCACGCCCACGCCGCTCTGGCATGGCGCCGCAGCGGGTCTGCAATGAGCCGGGGCCCTGCCGCGGGCAGCCAACAGCGTGACCTGCCCGCGCAGTCTCTCGTGTGGTGGGGTGGGCTGGCAGCAGAGCACGGGGTGTTGCTGCGTCAGCTGGGCAGCCTGCAACGCCGCATGGACCAGTTGCAGCGCGAGCATGCCCGTGAATCCGGCGCATTGAAGGGCGAACTGCTGCGCCTGCGCGCGCAGATGGTCATTGCGCACACCGGTGTCTGCTGGGGCCTGGTGGTGCGACTCATGACCACCGGGGCCGCCGCGCCTCGGCTGCCAGGCATCGTTCCGCGCCCGGCGACCTGGTCGCCGGATGAGGCGCTCGCCAGCGCACGGAGCGTGATGTGCCAGACCGGCTGCTCGGGCCATGCGCACCCCTGGCGGGAAGCCGACGGCCAGTGCCGGTTGAGCGGAGAGGCCTGCGATTCCGCAGCCGTCCTGTTGGTCGAGCAGGAAAAACAACGGGCACCGCTGCGCCGCTGAGCCCACTGGGCGCCGGCTGCCGTTCAGCTGCGCTGGCCTGGCCCGAGTTCCTGCACGAGCACCTGGGGCCGCAGCCGCTGGATGTCTTCTGCGCGGCACAGCCCGGTGCCCGGTGTGATGAGCGCGGCCGACCCGGCCGCCACGCCCCAGGCAAACGCGTCGGGTAGGCTGTGGCCCGCCTGCAGCCCCCAGGCCATGGCACCCACAAAGCTGTCGCCTGCGCCCACCGAGCTCACCAGCGTGATGGGCAGCGCGGGCGCGCGCCAGGCGCTGTGCCCTGTCACCAGCAAGGCACCGCGCTCGCCCAGGCTGAGCGCCACCACCTCGGCCTGGCCGCGCTCAATCAACTGCTGTGCCGCACCGCGCCAGCGCGACGGGTCGTCCAGCGTCTCGCCCAGCAGCTCGCCGAGTTCGCGCAGGTTGGGCTTGACGAGGTAGACACCACCGCCGCCCAGGCCCTCGGCCAGCGCGGCCCCGGAACTGTCCAGGATCGTCCGCACGCCCCGCCGGCGAGCGCGCGTCGACACGCGGGCGTAAAAGTCGTCCGGAACCCCCGGCGGCAGGCTGCCACTGGCCACCACGAAGGCGGGTGCCTGGGGCGTGGCGTCCACCGCGTCCAGGCAGGCGTGCCATTCGGCGGAGGCGAGCAGGGGACCGGGCAGCACGAAGCGGTATTCGAGCCCGCTGTCCTGAGCTTGCACGGTGAAGCTCTCTCGGGTGTCGCCCTGAACGGCGATGCGCTGCAGCGGCAGGCCGGCATCGCGAAGGTGGGCGTCGAGCCAGGCGCCGCTGGGGCCACCGGCCGGGTAGAGCGCCGTGCTGTGGCCACCCAGCCGCTGCACCACGCGGGCCACGTTGAGGCCGCCCCCGCCCGGTTCGCGCTGCGCCGGGCCGCAGCGCAGCTTGTCGGCCGGCACCACGCGTGGCGTGTGGGTGGACACGTCCACTGCAGGGTTCATGGTCAGGCACAGCACGGTGCCCATCAGGTTCTGTGTGCTCATGGGCCGGTTGTACCGCAAGCGGTCCGGCGAATGCTTCAGCGCAGGTGCTTCACGCGTCGGGCGGCAAAAACCTCGGCAACGCTCAGGCCGCGCACGCCGGGCACCAGCGTGAACCGCTGGCCGGCCTCGACGGGGCCGGGCCGCACCACACTCAGGTAGAAGCCGGGGCAGGCGCGTTCCACCATCAGCCGGCCTGCGTCTGGCAGGCCCACGATGGTGCTGAACTTGAAGCAGGGCTCTCGCGGTGCCGTCACGCGCAGGGTGCAGGCGGGAAGGTGCAGCTCGTCACCGATCCAGACCTGTGTTTCCAGCAGCCCCTGCAGGCTCAGGTTCTCGCCCATGAAGCCGGCTGGCAAGGCCTCGTCGAACAGGCTGACGCCGCGCTCACGTCGCAGCGTCTGCCAGTAGGGGAGGTGCTCAGATGGGTAGGCGTAGACCGCCTTGTCCAGCCCACCGTGCACGCTCAGGTCGGCCTGTTCGTCCCCGTGCAGGCCCAGCCGGTCCACCTGCACCGGGCCGTTCACCGCCGACTTGCCAATGGCGGTGAGGATGTTGCGCCCGCCCATGCGCAGCGGGCGCGCGCTGCCGGTGTTGACGCTGACGACCTGCAACTCTTTCGCCCCGATCAGCCGCGCATCAGCGCTTCGATCTCGTCGGCCTGCACCGGCACGTCGCGACTGATCAGCTCGCAACCGGTCTCGGTGACGATGGCGTCGTCTTCGATGCGGATGCCGATGTTCCAGAACTCGCGGGGCACGCCCTCGCTCGGGCGCACGTACAGGCCGGGCTCGATGGTCAGCGCCATGCCGGGGCGCAGGAGGCGGCTGGGGCGGTCCTTGATCGTTTCGCCGCTGAGCGGGTCGCGCCGCTCGCTTACCGTGCCGAGCTCGCTCGGCTCCACGTAGCTGCCGCAGTCATGCACGTCCATGCCCAGCCAGTGGCCGGTGCGGTGCATGTAGTGGGCGAAATAGTGGCGGTGCTGGATCGCGTCTTCCAGCGTGCCCACCTGGTTTTTGTCGAGCAGGCCCAGGTCAAGCATGCCCTGCGTGAGCACCTTCACTGTGGCCTCGTGCGGGTCGGTGAAGCGGGCGCCCGGCTTGGTGGCGGCCACGGCCGCGTCCTGGCTGGCCAGCACCAGGTCGTAGAGCACGCGCTGGGGGCCGGTGAAGCGGCCGTTGGCCGGGAAGGTGCGGGTGATGTCGGACGCATAGCCGTCGAGCTCGCAGCCGGCGTCGATCAGCACCAGCTCGCCGTCGCGGATGGGCGCGTTGTCGGCGCGGTAGTGCAGCACGCAGGCGTTGGCGCCCGCGGCCACGATGCTGCCGTAGGCCGGGTACTGCGAGCCGTGCTGGCGAAATTCGTGCAGCAGCTCGGCGTCCAGGTGGTATTCGCGCACGTCCTGCCCGGCGCGCAGCATGGCCGCGCTGCGCTGCATGGCGCGGATGTGGGCACGCGCGCTGATCTGCGCAGCGCGCCGCATGATGGCCTGCTCGTGCGCGTCCTTGATGAGGCGCATCTCGTCGAGCACGCCGCACAGGTCGCGCTGCGTGTCGGGGCACAGCGCGCCAAAGCGCACACGGGCGCGCACGCTCTGCAGCCAGCCGTCCACCCGCCCCTCCAGGCCCAGGTGGGTGGCAAACGGGTACCAGACGGTTCGGCGGTTTTCCAGCAGGCGCGGCAGTCGCTGGTCGAGTTCGTTCACGGGCAGCGCCGCGCCCACCCCCAGGTGGCCCGGCGCGGCGTCCGGGCCGAGGCGGATGCCGTCCCAGATCTCGCGCTCCAGGTCCTTGGGCTGGCAGAACAGCGTGCTCTCGCCCTCGGCCGTGATCACCAGCCAGGCGTGGGGCTCCGTGAAGCCGGTGAGGTAGTAGAAATAGCTGTCGTGCCGGAACAGGAAATCGCTGTCGCGGTTGCGCGGGCGTTCGAGTGCGGTCGGCACGATGGCGATGCCGCCTTCGCCCAGCTGGGCGGCCACTCGGGCGCGGCGGTCGGCGTAGAGCTGGAAATGGGGGGTGGTGTCCATCGCCGCATTGTCGGGGTTTTGTGTCCGCCCTGCAGCGATCACGCCGCGCTTGCCGTGTCCGTCGGGGCGTACGGCGCGCCGGCTCTTGCGCGCCGCACTGGGCGGCTCGGTCGGGATCAGCCCGCTGGCGAGATGGAGGACGGCGCGTTCAGCGCCGCGAGCCGTTCCGGTGTGCCCACGTCGGTCCACGCCCCGGTGTACAGCTCGGCGCTGACCCGTCCGGCGTCGATGGCGCGTCGCAGCAGGGGGGCCAGGGGCTCGGCCGTGCCTTGTGGATTGCCGGGCAGCACCTCGCACCACGGCGGTTCGAACAGTTCGCGCCGGTACAGGCCGATGGTGCTGTAGGTGAACTGCTCATCGGCGGTGTTGAGGGCGCGGCCGTTGGGCGCGATGCCGAAGTCGCCCCGCGGGTGTTGCGGGGGATTGGGCACCAGCCAGAGATGCGCCAGGCAGTTGCTGGCCACGAAGCGGTCCACGCAGTCCTGCGTGAAGGCAAAGTCCGGTGCGTACGCGTCGCCCGCGAGCACCCAGAAAACGTCGCCGAGCAAGGGCAGGGCGCGCGAGATGCCGCCGGCGGTTTCCAGCGCGTAGCCGAAGTCCTGCCCTTCGTGCGACAGCACGATCTCGACGCCGGGCCGCTCGTGCGCCCATTCGGTGCAGCGCTCGCCGATCTGCTCACCCAGCCACGCGGTGTTGACCACCACCCGCGTGAACCCGCCGCGCTGCAACGCTTCCAGCAGCCACATCATCAGGGGCTGGCCCTGCACGGCCAGCAGCGGCTTGGGCGTGTGGTCGGTGAGCGGACGCATGCGCATGCCGCGTCCGGCGGCCAGCAGCATGGCGGGAACGGGATGGGATGGGGTGCGCGACATGGTGTGGGGGTGTTCGGCGGGCTGGCCTGAGCGAATGAATTATGAGCCAGTCCCCCGGCGCCGCGTGCACGCACGGGAGCGGCGCAGCGAGGCAATTCGGCGTCGTGAAGCCGAGCCCGATAAAATCCGGGGGTTTCGCGCCCGAGCGCCGCCACTCCACCCCTTTCTGGTTCCTCCATGTCCGACGTCGCCAATTCCCTCACCAGCCCCGAACCCGTTGCCACGCCTGAGGCCGCACCTGTGACGCCCGCCGTCGCCGAGCCCGTCGCGGCACCTGGCGTGTCGGCCCAGACGCAGGCCAGCGCCATCCGCGCCCTGGCCATGGACGCGGTGCAGGCCGCCAATTCCGGCCATCCTGGCGCGCCCATGGGCATGGCCGACATGGCCGTTGCGCTGTGGGGCCACCACCTGCGCCACAACCCCACCAACCCCGCCTGGGCCAACCGCGACCGCTTCGTGCTGTCCAACGGCCACGGCTCGATGCTGATCTACGCGCTGCTGCACCTCACGGGCTACAAGCTGCCGATCGGCGAACTCAAGAACTTCCGCCAGCTGCACAGCAAGACCGCCGGCCACCCCGAGGTGGGCATCACCCCCGGCGTGGAAACCACCACCGGCCCGCTCGGCCAGGGCATCACCAATGCGGTGGGCATGGCGCTGGCTGAAAAGCTGCTGGCCAGCGAGTTCAACCGCGAGAGCCACACGATCGTTGACCACAACACCTACGTGTTCCTGGGCGACGGTTGCCTGATGGAAGGCATCAGCCACGAGGCCGTGGCCCTGGCCGGCGCCTGGAAGCTGAACAAGCTGGTGGCCCTGTACGACGACAACGGCATCTCCATCGACGGCCAGGTCGCGCCCTGGTTCATCGATGACACGCCCAAACGCTTTGAGGCCTGCGGCTGGAACGTGATCCGTGCCGTCGACGGCCACGACGCCGACGCCGTGAGCGCCGCCATCGCCGCCGCCAAGAACAGCGCCGACAAGCCCACGCTGATCTGCTGCAAGACCGCGATTGGCAAGGGCAGCCCGAACCGCGCCAACACCGCCAAGGCCCACGGCGAGCCGCTGGGTGCCGAAGAAATCAAGCTCACCCGCGAAGCCATCGGCTGGTCGCACGCGCCTTTCGTCATCCCGAAAGACGTGTACGCCGCCTGGGACGCCAAGGCCGCCGGCAAAGCCGCCGAAGCCGAGTGGAACACCCGCTTCGCCGCCTACAAGGCTGCCTTCCCTGAGCTGGCCAAAGAGTTCGTTCGCCGCATGAAGGGCGAGCTGCCCAAGAAATTTGCCCAGGTGGCGGTGGACGCCGCCGTGGCTGCCCACACCAAGGCCGAGACCGTGGCCAGCCGAAAGGCCAGCCAGCTGGCGCTGGAAACCTTCACCGCTGCCCTGCCCGAGCTGCTCGGCGGCAGCGCCGACCTGACCGGCTCCAACCTGACCAACACCAAGTCGACGCCGCACCTGCGCTTCGATCTGGCCGGCGACGTGGTGAAAGACGAAAAGGGCCAGGGCGGCCGCCACATCAACTACGGCGTGCGCGAATTCGGCATGGCCGCCATCATGAACGGCGTGGCCCTGCACGGCGGCTTCATTCCCTACGGCGGCACCTTCCTCACGTTCTCCGACTACAGCCGCAACGCCATCCGCATGGCCGCGTTGATGAAGCAGCGCGTGATCCATGTGTTCACGCACGATTCCATCGGCCTGGGTGAAGACGGCCCCACGCACCAGTCGGTGGAGCACGTCGCCAGCCTGCGCCTGATCCCCAACCTGGACGTGTGGCGTCCCGCCGACACGGCCGAAACCAGCGTGGCCTGGACAGTGGCCCTGCAGAACAGCACCCGCCCCACGGCGCTCTGTCTGTCGCGCCAGAACCTGCCCTACGCCCCCAAGAGCGGCCTGGACGAGATCAGCAAGGGCGCCTATGTGCTGGCCGAGCCGAGCGAAGTGGGCCTGAAGAAGAAGGCCCAGGCCGTCATCATCGCCACCGGCTCCGAGGTGCAGCTGGCGCTGAAGGCACAAGACCTGCTGGCCCGCGCCTACAACATCGCCGTGCGCGTGGTCTCCATGCCCAGCACCACCACCTTCGACCGCCAGGACAGCGCCTACAAGTCGTCCGTGCTGCCGGCCGGTCTGCCCCGCATCGCGGTGGAAATGGGCTCGACCGACGGCTGGTGGAAGTACGGCGTGGCCGCGGTGGTGGGCATCGACACCTACGGCGAGTCGGCACCGGCGCCGGTGCTGTTCGAGCACTTCGGCTTCACCGCCCAGAACGTGGCCGATACCGTGCGCACCGTAATCCTGAAGTAACCCCCCGCAGCGCTTCGCGCTACCCCCCAAGGGGGGCGGCACCAGCCGTCCGGCGGAGCCGGCCCGGCGGTGCCTCTGGATGGGCTGCCTCGCGCGCCGAGTTGTTTTTTCTGGTTTTTTATTTTCCAAACTGAAGGAGTAGACGGACATGACCATCAAGATCGGCATCAACGGCTTTGGCCGCATCGGACGCAACGTGCTGCGCAGCGCCATCCAGAACTTCTCCGACATTGAGGTCGTGGCCATCAACGACCTGCTGGAGCCCGACTACCTGGCCTACATGTTGCAGTACGACAGCGTGCACGGCCGCTTCAAGGGAACGGTCCTGGTCGAGGGCGGCAACATCGTCGTCAACGGCAAGACCATTCGCCTCACGCAAGAGCGCGACCCCGCCAACCTGAAGTGGAACGAGGTCGGTGCCGACATCGTCATCGAGTCCACCGGCCTGTTCCTGGACAAGACCACCGCCCAGAAGCACCTGGACGCTGGCGCCAAGAAGGTCATCCTGTCCGCCCCTTCGAAGGACGACACCCCGATGTTCGTCTACGGCGTGAACCACGCCACCTACGCCGGTCAGGCCATCATCTCCAACGCCAGCTGCACCACCAACTGC
>JAUXNG010000016.1 GCA_030682835.1 Hydrogenophaga sp.
GACGACTGGGAAAACCCCACGCTCGGCGCCTGGGGCCTGGGCTGGGAAGTCTGGCTCAACGGCATGGAAGTGACCCAGTTCACCTACTTCCAGCAGGTGGGCGGCATCGACTGCAAGCCCATCACCGGCGAGATCACCTACGGCCTGGAGCGCCTGGCCATGTATTTGCAAGGCGTGGACAACGTGTACGACCTGGTGTGGACGAAAGCCGCCGACGGCACGGTGTTGAGCTACGGCGACGTGTACCTGCAAAACGAAAAAGAGCAGTCGGCCTACAACTTCGAACACGCCGACGCCGACTTTTTGTTCACCGCGTTCACCGCCCATGAAAAGCAGGCCAAGCACCTGATGGAGCAGCAGCTCGCGTTGCCCGCCTACGAGCAGGTGCTGAAATGCGCCCACAGCTTCAACCTGCTGGACGCGCGCGGAGCCATCAGCGTGACCGAGCGCGCCGCCTACATTGGCCGCATCCGCAACCTGGCCCGTGGTGTGGCGCAAAGCTATTACGAGAGCCGCGAGCGGCTGGGTTTCCCCATGGCGCCGCGCGCCTGGGTGGAGCAAATGCCGAAGAAAGCCGCCTGAGCGCTGGAGAACAACAAGATGACCACCCAAAACTTGCTCGTTGAACTGTTTGTGGAAGAGCTGCCGCCCAAGGCGCTCAAGAAACTGGGCGACGCCTTCGCCAGCGTTTTGTTTGACCAACTCAAGGCCCAGGGCCTGGCAGGGGCCGATTCGGCCGTGACCGCGTTTGCCTCGCCGCGCCGCCTGGCCACGCACGTGACCGCCGTGGCCGAGCGCGCCGCCGACAAGGCCGTGTCGCAAAAACTCATGCCGGTGAGCGTGGGCCTGGACGCCAGCGGCCAAGCCACCCCCGCGCTGCTCAAGCGCCTGGCCGGCCTGGGCGCCGACGCATCGGCCGTGGCTGGACTGAAGCGCGCGCCCGACGGCAAAGCCGAAGCGCTGTTTTACGACAGCGTGGTGCCCGGCGCGGACCTGGCCGTGGGCCTGCAAAAAGCGCTGGACGAAGCGCTGGCCAAGTTGCCCATTCCCAAGGTGATGACGTACCAGCTGGAAACCGATTGCGAGTTGCCCGGCTGGAGCAGCGTGCAGTTTGTGCGCCCCGCCCACGGCCTGGTGGCGCTGCACGGCGCCAACGTGGTGCCGGTGAAAGCCCTGGGGCTGACCGCCGGCAACAGCACGCACGGGCACCGCTTTGAAGCCGCTGTGGACCCGGTGCAGCTGGCCGACGCCGACAGCTACGCCGCCACGCTCTTGAGGGACGGCGCGGTGATCGCCTCGTTCGCCGAGCGCAAGGCCGAGATCGCGCGCCAGCTGGCCGCAGCGGCCGCGAAGGTGGGCGGCGGATGCCAGCCGATTGAAGACGACGCGCTGCTCGACGAAGTGACCGCGCTGGTGGAGCGTCCCAATGTGCTCATCTGCGCGTTTGAAAAGCAGTTCCTCGACGTGCCGCAGGAGTGCCTGATCCTGACCATGAAGGCCAACCAGAAATACTTCCCGCTGGTGGACACGCAGGGCAAACTGACCAACAAATTCCTCGTGGTCAGCAACATCAGCCCCGACGACGCCAGCGCCGTGATCGGCGGCAACGAGCGCGTGGTGCGCCCGCGCCTGGCCGACGCCAAGTTTTTCTTTGACCAGGACCGGAAGAAGACGCTGGCCTCGCGGGTCGATGGTCTGAGCAAGGTGGTTTATCACAACAGGCTGGGTCGCCAAGACGAACGTACTGATCGCGTCCGTTCCCTCGCTGAAGCCTTTGGTGGCCAGCTTGGTGTGGTAATTGAGGCGGGCCAGGCTGCGCATCTTGCAAAGGCCGATTTACTGACTGATATGGTGGGTGAATTCCCTGAATTGCAGGGGATCATGGGGCGTTACTATGCTCTGAACGACGGGCTTTCGGCGGTTGTGGCGGATGCTATCGAAGACCATTACAAACCCCGTTTTGCAGGAGATGATTTGCCGCGTGACAAAGTCGGTTTGGCCGTTGCTATTTCGGACAAGCTCGAAACTTTGGCAGGTATGTTTGGCATCGGACAAATCCCGACGGGCGATAAAGATCCTTTTGCTCTTCGACGCCATGCGCTGGGTGTTATCAGGATGCTCATTGAAAGAGACTTGCCGTTTGAATTGCGGCATATGCTGGACATGGCTGCGTCGACTTTCCGCAATGTCGAGGGATTTGATAAAGCTAGGGTGAAGCATGATTTATCTGATTTCATCTACGACCGCCTCGCTGGCTCCCTGCGCGAACAAGGCTACAGCGCCCAGGAAGTGGACGCCGTGCTGGCCTTGCGTCCGCAGCGTCTGGCCGACGTGGGTCAACGCCTGCAGGCCGTGCGCGCTTTTGCCGCCTTGCCCGAAGCCCCTGCGCTGGCGGCGGCGAACAAACGCATCGGCAACATCCTGAAAAAGTCCGAAGGCCAGGGCGCTGCGGTGCAAGAAAGCCTGCTGGTAGAAACCGCTGAACAAGCGCTGTTCGCCGCCATGCAAGCCACCGTGCCCGCCGCCAACACCCAGTTCGACGCGGGCGATTACACCGCCAGCCTGCAGGCGCTGGCCGCGCTGCGCGCCCCGGTGGACGCGTTCTTTGACGGCGTCATGGTCAACGCCGACGACCCGGCCCTCAAGGCCAACCGGCTCGGCCTGCTCAAAACCCTGCACGAGGCCATGAACCGCGTGGCCGACTTGTCGCGTCTGGCGGCCTGACCGGCTGGCGTACCGTCACGGACCCCAGGAGCACCGCATGAAACTGCTCATCCTCGACCGCGACGGCACGCTCAACCGCAACCGCGACGACTACGTGGCCTCGCCCGACGAGTGGGAGGCGCTGCCCGGTGCGCTCGAAGCGGTGGCGCTGCTCAACCAGGGCGGCTGGCGCGTGGTGCTGGCCACCAACCAGAGCGGCATTGGCCGCGGCATGTTTGACATGGCTTCGCTCAACGCCATCCACGCCAAAATGCACCGCCAGCTGGCGGCGGCCGGCGCGCGGGTGGAGGCGGTGTTTTTCTGCCCGCACGCGCCCGAAGACGCGTGCGACTGCCGCAAACCGGCGCCGGGGCTGTTTGTGCAGATCGGTCAGCGTTTCGGCATGGACCTGGCCCGCGTGCCCGCCGCCGGCAATGCGGTGCGCCATGTGCAGGCCGCCGCCGCCGCCGGGTGCAACACCCACCTCTTGCTCACCGGCCAGTCTGCAGCCCTGCGCGGGCACAGTGGCCTGGGTGCCGAGCTCGCCACCCCCGTTCCCACACTTCCGCCCGGCACCCAGGTCCACGACGACCTGTCTGCCTTTGCCGACTGGCTGCTCGCACAGCCAACGGATTGACCCTTTGCTCCAATGGCCGCCCCATGATCGTGATCAACTTCCTGCGTTCCGTTTTGCACCTGCTCTTCATGGCCGTCACGGTGGTGCCGTGGGCGCTGGCGGTGGTGGCGGCGGCCCCGTTCCTCAAACCCGACCAGGTTTACTGGATGTGCGCCCGCTGGCTCAAGCTGGCGGTCGATGGCGGTACGGTCATTCTGGGCATCCGCAACCAGGTGATCGGCTATGAAAACCTGCCGGTGGGAACCACCGCGCCCGCCGTGCTGCTGGTCAAACACCAGTCGCTCTGGGAAACCTTCAGCATGGCGGCGTTGATGCCGCACCCGCTGGCTTTTGTGTTCAAGAAAGAGCTGCTGCGCGTGCCCTTCTTTGGCTGGGCCATGGCCCGCATGGACATGATCCACATCGACCGCGCCGACGGCGCCCGCGCTTTCGTCAAGGTGGTTCAACAAGGCCAGCGCCTGCTGGACCGGGGCACCTGGGTCATCATGTTTCCCGAAGGCACCCGCATCGATCGGGGTCAGAAAGGCGTCTACAAAACCGGCGGCACGCGCCTGGCCATCCGCACCGGTGCCCCGGTGATTCCGGTGGCGGTCACGTCGGCCAAATGCTGGCCGCGCAAGGCCTTCATCAAGAAGCCGGGTGTGGTGGAGTTTTCCATTGGCAAACCCATTCCCAGTGCCGGTCGCCAGGCCGACGAGCTGATGGCCGAGGTGGAGGCCTGGATCGAGGCCGAGATGCGGCGCCTGGACCCGTCGGCCTATCCGCCCGAAGCCGCCGAAACCGCCAAGGTCTGAGCGTTCAAGAGCCATGCAGCGCCTGGTGCAGCTCGCGCTGGATTTTCTGGGGGGCCCAGACCCCGAGCCCGTGTCGGCGCCCCGCGAACGCCCGACGCCCACACCCCCGCAGCGTCCCGAGGCCGAACCGGCTGCTGCAGCCCCTGCGTTGCCCCTGAGCCACGTGTTTCAGCCCGGCACCTGGCACCACCCCCGCGCCAACCGCCTGCTGGTGCTGCAGAGCTGCGAGGTGGCCTACGAGTTCAAACGCGGCAAGCGCCGCACCATTGGCCTGTCGGTCGGGCCCGAGGGGCTGCGCGTGAGCGCGCCGCGCTGGACGCCGGTGAGCGAGGTCGAAGCCCTGCTGCACACCAAAGCCGCCTGGGTGCTGGACAAGCTGCAGCGCGCGCGCGAACGTGCGGGCGAATTGGTGCAAGCGCGCACCGTGTGGGCCGACGGCGCCGAGTTGGACTTTCTGGGCCAGCGCGTGCGCCTGGTGCTCGACCCCGCGCACAGCTTCAACCAGGTGGGGGCTGCGCTGCAACCGCCCGAGCCCGGCGCCCGCCACGCACAGGCCACGCTGCGCCTGGGGCTGGCCCACAGCGCCAGCGAAGCCCAGATACGCGACGCCGCCCAGGCCTGGCTCATGCGCCAGGCCCAAACCCTGTTCACCGAGCGGCTCGACCACTTCGCGCCGCTGCTGGGTGTGCGCTACGAAAAACTGCGCCTGTCCCGCGCTGGCACCCGCTGGGGCAGCGCCAGCGCCAACGGCACCATCCGCCTGAACTGGCGGCTCATTCACCTCAAGCTGAGCATGGTGGACTATGTGGTGGTGCACGAACTCAGCCACCTGCGCCACATGGACCACAGCCCCCAGTTCTGGGACGTGGTGGCCAGCCTCCTGCCCGACCACCAACAGCGGCGCCAGTCGCTCAAGCGCGCGGCCGTGCCTTTGGGGGAGTGAGCGAAAGCCGCTCCGCCTATCAGGCCGTACGAAAACGAAACACGCCATCCACACCCCGGCTGCGCACCAACTGCCCGCCGTGCCACAGCCGGTGCAAATGCGCCACCGCCTCGCCCATGGCAAAGGTGGTCTGGTGCAGGTCGAGCGGGCGTTTGAACATCACCGGCAGGATGTCGGCGGCGCTGCAGGGCTGGGCCTGGCAGGCCTGCAGCACCTCGGCCAGCCGGTCGGCGTGGTGGTCTTTCAGCTGCTGGATGCGCTCGTGCAGGCCGGTGAAGGGCTTGCCGTGCGACGGCAGCACCAGTGTGGCAGCCGGCAGGGGCAGAAATTTGTCCAGCGAGTCCAGAAACAGGGTCAGCGCGTCGGCCTCGGGCTCCTGGTCGTACACGCTCACGTTGGTGGAAATGCGGGGCAGCACCATGTCGCCGCTGATCAGCACGCCCAGCTCGGGGCAGTGCAGGGCGATGTGTTCGGGCGCGTGACCGTAGCCGCTGATGCATTGCCAGGCCCGCCCGCCGATGGTGAGTTGCCCGCCGTCCATGAGGCGGTGGTACTGGCGCGGCACCGCGGGCACCAGGTTGGGGTAGTAGCTGGTGCGGCCCCGAATCTGGGCCAGCTGGTCGGCGTCGGTCAGGCCCTGTGAGGCAAAAAATGCGGCGGCGGTTTCGCCGCCAAAACCGGTGGTGCTCTGGCTGGCGGTGCACGCGATGGCGTGGTCGGTGGCGCTGATCCAGAGGTGGCAGTCGTGCTGCGCGGTGGTCCAGCGCTGGCACAGCCAATGCGCCAGGCCGATGTGGTCGGGGTGCATGTGCGTCACCACCACCCGCAGAATAGGCAGGCCCTCCAGCTCGTGTTCAAACACGCGGTCCCACTGGGCTTTGGCGGCGTCGTGCGCAATGCAGCAGTCCACGGCGGTCCAGCCCTCGCGGCCGTCTTGGGTGTCGCGCAGCAGCCAGAGGTTGATGTGGTCGAGCGCAAACGGCAGCGCCATGCGCAGCCACTTCACACCGGGCGCCACCCCGAGCGCCCGGCCGGGCTCGGGCAGCGCCGGCCCCAGCGGGTAGTGCAGGCGCGCTTCAAGTTGCTCTTTGTCTGGCTGCATGGGTCGGGGATTCCGGTAAGATGGTTCGGAGTGACGTTAACGTAAACGTCACTATTCAGGCCATTCTAGGGAGTGCGTCCCGCGCGCACTGTCTGCAACCCGACACGATCCGATCCCCCACGGCCCCATGGCGACCCAGACGACCTTCACCATCAGCGACCTCGCCCGCGAGTTCGACCTGACCACGCGCGCCATCCGCTTTTACGAAGACATGGGCCTGCTGCAGCCGCAGCGTGAAGGTCCGGGCGGGCGCAACCGGGTCTACAGCGCACGCGACCGCACCCGCCTGAAGCTCACGCTGCGCGCCAAGCGCCTGGGGTTGTCGCTGAGCGAGGCCAAGGAAATCATCGAGATGTACGACAGCCCGCGCGACACCGGGCCGCAGTTGCGCAAGTTCCTGTTGATTCTGGCCGACCACCGGCGCCAGCTGGAAGAACAAATGGCCGACCTCGTGGCCAACCTGGACGAGGTGAAGGTGCACGAAAAAGAAGCGCGCGCCTTGCTGGCCAAGCTGGACAAGGCGGGCAAAGCCGGTTGAACCGGCCCTGCGTTTTCACACGGGTCACGCGTCGCCGTCAGCCCCATCCGGCTCACCGAGCCACACCACCTGGCCCTGCCCCGCGTCGTTGATGCGGCGCACCAGCGCGGCGGCTTGCGCCTCGGGCACGCGCAGGGTGGCGCTCACGCCCTCGCCGTGGGCCACGTCCAGCAGACTGGCGCCGTGCGCGTCCAGCTCGCGGCGCAGCCAGCCTTCCAGCGCGTAGGGCAGCACGCAGCGCAGCGTTTGCTGGCGCACCACCGGCATTTTTTCGGCCTTCAGCAGCGCTTGCGCCACGCTGTCGGTGTAGGCGCGCACCAGGCCGCCCGCGCCCAGCGGCGTGCCGCCGTAGTAGCGCACCACCGTGGCCAGCACGCCGTCCAGGTCCTGGTGGCGCAGCACCTCCAGCATCGGCCGCCCGGCGGTGCCGCCCGGTTCGCCGTCGTCGTTGGCGGCCGAATGGCCCCCGGCCATGAGCGCCCAGCACACATGCGTGGCGCCGGGGTGTTGGGCGCGCAGCTGCGCCACCCGCGCCAGCGCGGCGCTGCGGTCGGGGACCGACTCCACGCAGCCCAGAAAGCGGCTCTTTTTGATGATCAGTTCGCTGTGAACGGGTGTGGGCAGGGTGTAGGGCATGGGGCTTGAAGCATATCCGGCGGGCCGCCCCAGGCCGGTGCTCACCGGGGATCAGGGTTGCCCCGACTTGCCGACCCGGTGGCGCTTCGCGCATAATTGACGTTTACGTAAACGTCAATCAAGCCATGACCTCAGCACCCACCGAACACGCGGCCCTGCGCCAGCGCGTGCAGTCCAGCCTGGACCGACAAGGCATGATGCAGCAGTTGGGCGTGCGCCTGCTGGCGGTGGCACCCGGCACGGTGACGCTGGCGCTGCCGTATTCCGACCGCGTGACGCAGCAGCAGGGCGGTTTCCATGGCGGTGCCATGGGCGCGCTGGCCGACATTGCGGGCGGTTACGCCGGTTTGACGGTGGCGCCCGAGGGCATGGAGGTGACCACGGTGGAATACAAAATCAACTTTCTCACCGCGTTTCAAGGCGGTGAGCTGCAGGCCACTGGCCGCGTGGTCAAGGGCGGCAAGCGCATCATCGTCACCACCGCCGACGTGGTGCATGTGGCACCCGACGGCCAGCGCACGGACTGCGCGGTGATGCAGCAGACGCTGGTGCCGGTGCCCAAGACGTATTGATTCTTCACACGCGTTCTTTCTAATCAGGCGCGCATACCCCAAACCCTTCAGGAGACCCCCCATGAACAACCTGCCCGGCCTCAATTTCCAGCTCGGTGAAGACATCGATGCCCTGCGCGACGCGGTGCGCGATTTTGCGCAAGCCGAGATCGCCCCGCGCGCCGCCGAGATCGACCGCAATGACCAGTTCCCCATGGACCTGTGGCGCAAGATGGGCGACCTGGGCGTGCTGGGCATCACCGTGCCCGAGGCCGACGGCGGCGCGGGTATGGGCTATCTGGCGCACATGATCGCCATGGAAGAAATCAGCCGCGCCAGCGCCTCGGTGGGCCTGTCTTACGGCGCGCACAGCAACCTGTGCGTGAACCAGATCAACCGCAACGGCACGCCTGAGCAAAAGGCCAAATACCTGCCCAAACTCATCAGCGGCGAACACGTGGGCGCGTTGGCCATGAGCGAGCCGGGTGCGGGCTCGGACGTCATCAGCATGAAGCTCAAGGCCGAAGACAAGGGCGGCTACTACCTGCTCAACGGCAACAAGATGTGGATCACCAACGGCCCCGACGCCGACACGCTGGTGGTCTACGCCAAGAGCGAGCCCGAGATGGGCGCGCGTGGCGTCACCGCCTTCCTGATCGAAAAGGGCATGCCCGGCTTCAGCATCGCGCAGAAGCTCGACAAGCTGGGCATGCGCGGCAGCCACACCGGCGAGCTGGTGTTCCAGAACGTCGAAGTGCCGGCCGAGAACATCCTGGGCGGCCTGAACATGGGCGCCAAGGTGCTCATGAGCGGCCTGGACTACGAGCGCGCCGTGCTCACCGGTGGCCCGCTGGGCATCATGCAGTCGGTCATGGACAACGTGATCCCGTACATCCACGACCGCAAACAGTTTGGCCAGAGCATCGGCGAGTTCCAGCTCATCCAGGGCAAGGTGGCCGACATGTACACCGTGCTGCAGGCCGGGCGCAGCTTCGCCTACACCGTGGCCAAGAACCTCGACCTGCTGGGCACCGAACACGTGCGCCAGGTGCGCAAGGACTGCGCCTCGGTCATTCTCTGGACGGCCGAGAAGGCCACCTGGATGGCCGGCGAAGGCGTGCAGATTTTCGGCGGCAACGGCTACATCAACGAATACCCGCTGGGCCGCCTGTGGCGCGACGCCAAGCTGTATGAAATCGGCGCCGGCACGAGCGAAATCCGCCGCATGCTGATCGGCCGCGAGCTGTTTGCGGAGACGATGTAATGCCGCTGCGCCACCTGCTCGACCACAACCGCACCTGGGCTTCCCAGATGGAAGCGGTGCGTCCGGGCTTCTTCACCGCCCTGTCGCAACAGCAGACGCCGCGCTACATGTGGATCGGCTGCTCCGACAGCCGCGTGCCCGCCAACCAGATCACCGGCCTGGAGCCGGGCGAGGTGTTCGTGCACCGCAACGTGGCCAACGTGGTGGTGCCGACCGACCTGAACTGCCTGACCACCATCCAGTACGCGGTCGACGTGCTCAAGGTTGAGCACCTGATGGTGGTGGGGCACTACGGTTGCGGTGGTGTGCAGGCGGCGCTGAAAGACGTGCGCGTGGGCCTGGCCGACAACTGGCTGCGCCACGTCAAGGATGTGCGCGACCGGCACGCTCCCCTGCTGCGCGAACTGGGCGACACGCACCAGCTCGATGCCCTGTGCGAGCTCAACGTGATCGAGCAGGTGATGCACGTGGCCGAGACGACGGTGGTGCAGGACGCCTGGCAGCGCGGGCAGCCGCTCACGCTGCACGGTTGGGTGTATGGCCTGCGCGACGGCCTGCTGCAGGACCTGCACATGGTCGTGCGCGGCACCGATGTGCTGAACGACACCTACCGCGCCGCGGTGGCCGAGGTCGCCGGCCGCACGCGCGCCTGAGCGTCCCCCACCCAGCATCTGCGGCCCCGGCGAACCTTCAGCAAGCGCACCGCCATGTTCCCCCAGCGGCTGGATTCCACCGTGGCCTACGACATCGCCAAGGCCATGATGGACGGCTTCAACCGGCACTACCGGTTGTTCCGCACCGAATCGGCACGGGCGCAGCACCGCTTTGAAACCCGTGACTGGAGCGGCCAGCAGCGCGCCCAGCGCGAGCGCATCGAGTTCTACGACCTGCGCGTCAACGAATGCGTGATGCGGCTCATGAAGGAATTCAAGGCCGAGCAGCAGGCCATGGACGTGTGGGAGCAGGTCAAGCTGCACTACATCGGCCTGCTGGTGAACCACCACCAGCCCGAGCTGGCCGAGACCTTCTTCAACTCGGTCACCACCAAGATCCTCAAACGCGCCTACTTCCAGAACGACTTCATCTTCGTGCGCCCGGCGGTTTCCACCGAGTACATCGAGAACGACGAGCGCGGCGCCCGCCCCACCTACCGCTGCTACTACCCCACGGTCGACAACATGGCCACCGAGTTGCGCCACATGGTGGAAGACTTCGGCCTGCATGTGCCGTTTGACAACCTGGCGCGCGACTGCGAGCTGGTGCTGGACGCGCTCAAGCCGCAGTTCGACCACGTGAAGCTGCGGGCGAACTTCCAGTTCCAGGTGCTCTCCAGCCTGTTCTTCCGCAACAAGGGCGCCTATGTGGTGGGCAAGATCATCAACGGCTTCCAGGAAGTGCCGTTCGCGTTGCCTGTGCTGCACAACCACCAGGGCCGGCTGGTGATCGACGCAGCGCTCTCGGGCGAGGACGATCTGCTCATCCTCTTCAGTTTTGCGCGGGCCTACTTCATGGTCGACATGGAGGTGCCCAGCGCCTATGTGCAGTTCCTGCGCAGCCTGATGCCACGCAAGCCGCGCGCCGAGTTCTACAACGCACTGGGTCTGGCCAAGCAGGGCAAGACCCTGTTCTACCGCGATTTCCTGGCGCACATGCGCCACAGCACCGACAAGTTCCGCATCGCCCCCGGCATCAAGGGCATGGTGATGCTGGTGTTCGACCTGCCGAGCTTTCCCTTTGTGTTCAAGCTCATCAAGGACTTCTACCCGCCACAGAAGGACACCTCCCGCGAGCAGATCCGCGGCAAGTACCTGCTGGTCAAGCAGCACGACCGCGTGGGCCGCATGGCCGACACGCTGGAGTTCTCCGAGGTGGGCTTCCCGCGCGAGCGCTTCACCGACGAGCTGATCGCCGAGATCGAAAAGTTCGCGCCCAGCCAGCTGGAGATCAGCGACCGCAATGGCGACGGTGACATCGAGGTGGTGCTCAAGCACTGCTACATCGAGCGGCGCATGATCCCGCTCAACATTTTTCTGCAGGAGTCGTTCGATACGCTGCAACCGCGTTCGGGCGCCGACGAGCCGGCCCTGGAGCGGGCGCGCACCCAGCTGCAGCGCGTCGTGCTGGAGTACGGCAACGCCATCAAGGACCTGGTGGCCGCCAACATCTTTCCCGGCGACATGCTGTGGAAGAACTTCGGCATCACGCGCCACGGCAAGGTCGTGTTCTACGACTACGACGAAATCGAATACCTCACCGACTGCAACTTCCGCCGCGTGCCCGTGCCGCGCAACGAGGAAGAGGAAATGTCGGGCGAGGTCTGGTACAGCGTTGGCAAACACGACGTGTTTCCCGAAACCTTCGGCCCCTTCCTGCTGGGCAACCCGCTGGTGCGCGCCGAGTTCATGCGCCACCACGCCGACCTGCTCGACGTGGCCTTCTGGCAGGCCCACAAGGACCGCATCGCCGCCGGCCACGTATACGACGTGTTTCCCTACGAGCGCGACCGGCGCTTCCACATCCGGGCCGGCCAGGAACTGCTGGACTAGCCAGCGCTCTCACGCCGCATTCATTACCCCCTTTCCCATTCACAGGAGACCACCATGAACCACGCAGATCCCATCGTCATCGTCGGCGCCGCCCGCACCCCCATGGGCTCGTTCCAGAGCGATTTTGCTTCCCAGTCTGCCCACGACCTGGGCGGCGTGGCCATCCGCGCTGCGGTGGAGCGCAGTGGTGTCGACAAGGCGCTGGTCGACGAAGTGCTGTTCGGCAACTGCCTCATGGCCGGCCAGGGCCAGGCGCCGGCGCGCCAGGCCGCGCTCAAGGCCGGCCTGCCACTCTCGGCCGGCGCGGTGACCTTGTCGAAGATGTGCGGATCGGGTATGAAAGCCACCATGCTCGCGCACGACATGCTGCTGGCCGGCAGCGCCACCGTGGTGGTGGCCGGCGGCATGGAAAGCATGACCAACGCCCCCTACCTCATGCTCAAGGGCCGTGGCGGTTACCGCATGGGCCATGACAAGATCTACGACCACATGATGCTCGACGGCCTGGAAGACGCCTACGAAGCCGGCCGCAGCATGGGCACCTTCGGTGAGGACTGCGCCGCCAAGTACAGCTTCACCCGCGAACAGCAGGACGCTTTCGCCATCGCTTCGGTGACGCGCGCCAAGGCCGCCACCGAGAGCGGTGCGTTCGCCAAGGAGATCGCTCCCGTCACCGTGAAAGACCGCAGCGGCGAGCGCGTGGTCAGCACCGACGAAGGCCCGGGCAAGGTCAAGCTCGACAAGGTCACGTCCTTGAAGCCCGCGTTCAAGAAAGACGGCACCATCACCGCCGCCAGCAGCTCGTCCATCAACGACGGAGCGGCCGCGCTCGTGTTGATGCGCGAATCCACCGCACAGGCCCAGGGCCTGAAGCCGCTGGCACGCATCGTCGGCCACGCCACGCACGCGCAGGAACCCAACTGGTTTGCCACCGCACCCGTGGGCGCCACGCAGAAGCTGCTGGCCAAGACAGGTTGGGCTGTGGGCGACGTGGACCTGTGGGAAATCAACGAAGCCTTTGCCGTGGTGCCCATGGCGTTGATGACCGAGCTGAGCATTCCGCACGACAAGGTCAACGTCAACGGCGGCGCCTGCGCGCTGGGTCATCCCATCGGCGCCAGCGGTGCGCGCATCCTGGTGACGCTGCTGCACGCACTGCAGGCGCAGGGCAAGACAAAGGGCGTGGCCACCCTGTGCATCGGTGGCGGTGAAGCCACTGCCATGGCCGTGGAGATGATGTAACACCCCCGCGCCGACCCTGCGGGTCGTCACCCCCTCAAGGGGGCGCCACTGGCGGCCGGCCAAGCCGGTTCCGCGGTAGGCATGGATCAACAACCCTTCTGCTTCAAAGATAGTTATCGCATGAGTACGGTTCTCGTCATCGGCGCGTCGCGTGGCATTGGCCTGGAAATGGTGTCCCAGTACCGGGAGGCGGGTGAGCGCGTGATCGCCACCGCGCGCGACGATGCGGGGCTGGCACGGCTGGCCGTGCTCGGTGCCGAGACACTGCGCGTGGATGTGGCCGACCCGAGCAGCGTGAGCGCGCTCGCCTGGCAGCTCGACGGCGAGAAGATCGACATCGCGCTTTACGTGGCGGGCGTGATGGACCGCGGTGGTGCCACCACGCCGCCCACCCAGCAGGCCTTTGACGCGGTCATGCACGCCAACGTGCTCGGTGCCATGCAGGTGATTCCGCAGGTCATGCCCATGGTCGAGGCTGCGGGCGGCGTGTTCGCCGCCGTATCGAGCGCCATGGGGCTGATCGACGACGTGTCGGCCAGCAACGCCTGGCTCTACCGCGTGAGCAAGGCCGCACTCAACATGGCGGTGAGCAGCGCCCGCTTCGACTATCCGCAGGCCCGCCTGGTGGTGCTGCACCCGGGCTGGGTGCAGACCGACATGGGCGGCGGCGCTGCGCCGCTCACCGTGGCCGACAGCGCGCGCGGCCTGCGCACGGTGCTGGCGAGCGTGAGCCCGGACGACAACGGCCGCTTCATCCACCACGACGGCCGACGCTCCGATCACTGGTGACCCAATGATGACCTCTTCTTCGACACTTTCCTAACGAGACCCACCCCATGCTGCTGACCGAAGACCAAGTCATGATCCGCGACGCCGTGCGCGCTTTTGCCCAGGAACAGCTGTGGCCCAACGCCGCCAAATGGGACAAGGAACACCACTTTCCAAAAGACGTGCACAAGGGCCTGGCCGAGCTGGGCGCCTACGGCATCTGCGTGCCCGAGGCGCTGGGCGGCGCGGGACTGAGCTACCAGACCCTGGCCATCGTGCTGGAAGAAATTGCGGCGGGTGACGGCGGCACCAGCACCGTGATCAGCGTGACCAACTGCCCGGTCAATGCCATCCTCATGCGTTATGGCAATGCGCAGCAGCAGGAACAGTGGCTGCGCCCGCTGGCCGCCGGCCAGATGCTGGGCGCGTTCTGCCTCACCGAGCCGCACGTGGGCTCTGACGCGTCGGCGCTGCGCACCACGGCGGTGAAGCAGGGCGACGAGTACGTCATCAACGGCGTCAAGCAGTTCATCACCAGCGGCAAGAACGGCGACGTGGCCATCGTGATCGCCGTCACCGACAAGGGCGCCGGCAAAAAGGGCATGAGCGCCTTCATCGTGCCCACCCGTGCGCCGGGCTACGTGGTGGTCCGTCTGGAAGACAAGCTGGGCCAGCACAGCAGCGACACGGCGCAGATCAACTTCGACAACTGCCGCATCCCGGCCGAGAACCTGATCGGGCAGGAAGGCGAGGGCTACAGAATAGCGCTCAGCGCGCTGGAAGGCGGGCGCATCGGCATCGCTTCGCAGGCCATCGGCATGGCCCGCAGCGCGTTCGAGTGCGCGGTGGTCTACGCCAAGGAGCGCGAGAGCTTCGGCCAGCCCATCTTCAACCACCAGGCGGTGGGTTTCCGGCTGGCCGACATGGCCACCCAGATCGAGGCCGCCCGCGCCCTGGTGATGCACGCCGCTGCTTTGCGCGACGCCGGCCAACCCTGCTTGAAGGAGGCCGCCATGGCCAAGCTCTTCGCGAGCGAAATGGCCGAAAAGGTGTGCTCTGACGCCATCCAGGTGTTTGGCGGCTACGGCTACGTGAGCGACTTCCCGGTGGAGCGCATCTACCGCGACGTGCGCGTGTGCCAGATCTACGAAGGCACGAGCGACGTGCAGAAGATCATCATCCAGCGCGCGCTCTGAGGCCACTCCGCTGGGGCAACCGCCCGCCGCGCGGTGCGGCAGGCGGCGCCTCGGCGATCAATAGGTGTACACGCCCCGGCCGGTCTTGCGGCCGAGCCAGCCTGCCGCCACCATCTCCTTGAGCAGCGGGGCGGGGCGGTACTTGCTGTCGTTGTACTCGGCCATGTAGACGTTCATAACGGCCAGGCACACGTCCAGGCCGATCATGTCGGCCAGGGCCAGCGGGCCGATGGGCTGGTTGCAGCCCAGCTTCATGCCGGCGTCGATGTCCTCGGCCGTGGCCAGGCCTTCGGCCAGCACGAAGAAAGCCTCGTTGATCATGGGCACCAGGATGCGGTTCACCACGAAGCCGGGCGCGTTCTTCACCGTGATCGGTGTCTTGCCCAGCGCCTGCGCCAGGGCCTTCACTGCATCGTGCGTGGCGTCGCTGGTCTGCAGGCCTCGGATGATTTCCACCAGCGCCATCATGGGCACGGGGTTGAAGAAGTGCATGCCGATGAAACGGTCGGGGCGCTGCGTGGCGGCGGCCAGCTTGGTGATGCTGATCGAGCTGGTGTTGGTGGCCACGATCACCTCGGGCGCCAGGATGGCGTCGAGCTGCTGCAGGATCTTGACCTTCAGCGCCTCGTTTTCCGTGGCAGCCTCGATGACGAGCTGCGCGCCTTTCAGGTCGTCGTAGTTCGTGCTGCCGGTGATCAGCGACAGCGCCTTGTCCTTGTCGGCCGCGGTCATCTTCTCTTTCTTGATCAGCCGGTCCAGGCTGCCCGCCACGGTGGCCAGGCCCTTGTCGACCGCTGCCTGCGCAATGTCGACCAGCACCACGCGAATGCCGCTGGTGGCGCAGGCCTGTGCGATGCCGTTGCCCATGGTGCCGGAGCCGATGATGCCGACGGTCTGGATGCTGCTCATGAAGGGGTTTCTCCTGAAAGACAAAGGTGGACGGGAAGGGCGCGAGCCAGCCTGAAGCCTGGGCGCCGGGTCTAGGCTGGTGCGCCTACCGGGGCGTGGGGCCTTGTGCTAACTTGCCTCGCAGATTGTCGCGCACCGCGGACCTGTCACGCAGTGCAGACCCGACACCGGAGACCCTATGTTTGATTTCATCGTCGTGGGCGGCGGCTCGGCCGGCTGCGTGCTGGCGGCCCGCCTGTCCGAAGACCCGGCCGTGCGCGTGGCGCTGCTGGAAGCGGGGCCACCCGACAGCAGCGTGCTGATCCATTGCCCGGCCGGCCTGGCGCTGATGGCGAAGAACGGTCAGGCCAACTGGCGCCTGGCCACCGTGCCGCAGCCGGGGCTCAACGGCCGCCGGGGCTACCAGCCGCGCGGCAAGGTGCTGGGCGGCTCCAGTTCCATCAACGCCATGATCTACACGCGCGGACACCGTCGCGACTACGACGACTGGGCCGCGCAGGGCAACCCCGGCTGGTCGTTCGACGAGGTTCTGCCGTACTTCAAGCGCGCCGAACACAATGAGCGCGGTGCGGATGCCCTGCATGGCAGCGGCGGCCCGCTCAACGTGATGGACCTGCGCAGCCCCAACCCTTTCATTCCCTCGTTCATCGAGGCCGGGCAGCAGGCCGGCCATCCAGTGAACCCCGATTTCAACGGTCCCGAGCAGGAGGGGGTTGGCGCCTACCAGGTCACGCACCGCAACGGCGAGCGCTGCAGCGTGGCCAAGGCCTACCTCACGCCACACCTGGGCCGGCCCAACCTGCGCGTCATCACGGGTGCGCTCACCACGCGCGTGCTCACCGAAACGCTCGCCGGACAGCCCCGCGCCGTGGGCGTGGAATACCGGGCCGACGGCGGGCGCGGCAGCCTGCAGACGCTGCGCCTGAACCCCGGTGGCGAGGTGCTGCTCAGCGCCGGCGCCTACGGCTCGCCCCAGCTGCTGATGCTCTCCGGCATCGGGCCTGCGGCGCACCTGCGCGAACTCGGCATCGACCTTCGGCACGAACTGCCCGGCGTGGGCGCCAACCTGCACGACCATGTGGACGTGGTGATCGTGGTCAATGCGCCCAAGGCCATCGAGACCTTTGGCCTGTCGCCGCGCGGGCTGCTGTCCGCGGCGCGGGGCGTGGGCGAGTGGCGGCGCCAGCGCAGCGGTGTGCTCACCACCAACTTTGCCGAGGCCGGCGGCTTCATCCGCAGCCACCCCGACGAGCCCGTGCCGGACCTGCAACTGCACTTCGTGGTGGGCAAACTGGTGGACCACGGGCGCAAGACGGTGCTGGGCCACGGCTACTCGTGCCACGTGTGCCTGCTGCGGCCGCGCAGCCGGGGCACGCTGCGCCTGGCCAGCGCCGACCCGCAGGTGGCACCCCTGATCGACCCGGCGTTTCTGAGCGATGCCGACGATGTTGCGCGGCTGGTGCGGGGCTTCAGGCAGATGCGCGAACTGCTTCAGCAGCCGGCGCTGGCGCGCCACGGCGGACAGGAAGCCGCGGCGTCTGCCCAGGCGCAAAGCGACGCCCAGATCGAACAGTTCGTGCGCAACCACGCCGACACGATCTACCACCCGGTCGGCACCTGCCGCATGGGCCCGGACCCGATGGCGGTGGTGGATGCGCGTCTGCGCGTGCACGGCGTGGAGGGACTGCGTGTGGTCGATGCGTCGATCATGCCCAGCGTGGTCGGCGGCAACACCAACGCACCGGTGGTCATGGTCGCGGAAAAGGCGGTGGATATGATCCTCGGCGACCGGTCACTCAGCGCCGTGTCCCAACCGCTGGAAACCCCATGATTCTTGAACATGCCGACATCCGCATCGACCCCGCTCGCGCCGCTGAATTCGAAGCCGCCATCCTGCGAGGCGCCGCCACCGTGATTGCGCCGTCCAGGGGCTTCCAGGGGTACAAGGTCAACCGCAGCATCGAGAGCCCGGGCCGCTACATCCTGATGATCTACTGGGACACGCTGGAAGACCACACGGTGGGTTTTCGCGAGTCGCCCGCGTTTGCTGAGTGGCGCGCCATCGTCGGACCGTTCTTCACGCAGTCGCCAGTGGTTGAGCATCTGGAACTCGTCGGCAAGAGTTGAACCCCCCGCGCCGCGCCTAAGTGCGCGTGCCTGGCAGGCCGCGTCATCGTCAGAGCCGATGACTCTTCGTCCCGTCCAAGCCTGCGCAGGCAGGCTTGGAGCCGCGGTCCTCAGCCCTCCAGGGGGCAATGCCAGTGGCCCGGCAAAGCCGGTTCCACGGCATCCTTGATCAAGCCACGCGCGCCGGAGACGCTTTCCTCATGAGGGTCGATTTCCCGAACAGGCTTTCGATCAGGTCCACCGCCACCTCGGCCGTGCGGTTGCGCAGGTCCAGCGCGGGGTTGAGTTCCATCACGTCGAGCGAGGCCATGCGGCCGGTGTCGGCGATCATTTCCATGCACAGCTGCGCCTCTCGGTAGGTCGGGCCGCCCGGTACGGTGGTGCCCACGCCAGGGGCGATGTCGGGGTCGAGAAAGTCGACGTCGAAACTCACGTGCAGGTGGGTGTTTTCGTCCATGCCCGCCAGTGCCTGCTCCATTGTGTGCCGCATGCCCATCTCGTCGATGTAGCGCATGTCGAACACCTCCAGCCCGGCCGCGTGCACGAAGCGCTTCTCGCCAGCGTCCACGCTGCGGATGCCGATCTGGCGCACCATCGACGGCTCGATGGCCGGGGTGTGGCCGCCGATGCCGGTGAGCACTGAGGGGCCGTGGCCGCAGAGCAGGGCCACTGGCATGCCGTGGATGTTGCCGCTGGGTGTGAGGGCGGCGGTGTTGAAGTCGGCATGGGCATCAAGCCAGAGCACGCGCAGCGTCTTGCCCGACTGGCGGCAGTGCCGCGCCACCGCGCTGATGGAACCCAGGCCCAGGCAGTGGTCGCCGCCGAGCACGATGGGCATGCGGCCCTGCGCCAGCTCGGCGTACACGGCTTCGTGCAGGGACTCGTTCCAGGTGACGACCTCGGCCAGGTGGCGGTAGCCATCGGTCGGCGGCAGCCAGGGGTTGACGGGGCCGCTGAGGTTGCCGCGGTCCAGCACCTGCAGGCCGTGTGTTTCGAGCACCTGGGCCAAGCCGGCCACGCGGAGGGCTTCGGGGCCCATGGAGGCGCCGCGCGCGCCCGCGCCAATGTCGGTGGGTACGCCTATGAGGCTGATGTGTGGCTGCATGCGCCTATTGTGCGCGGGTGGCGAGCCGCTGGTGGGGCGGAGGTTCCTGCGCCTGACGAGCCGCGGGCGTATCGGGATGTGATGTTTGTGTCATCAACGCGGCAGTGGGTCCTAGTCGCTTCAGCAAACGCGCAAGCGTGGCGTGGATGAGCGTGTTACGGCGTCGGGGGGTGGCTTACATCCCGACGCCATATGTGCGCCACACCACAGACGGCGCCGCCCATACTCCGCCCCTTCTGCAACAGACCCACCCGGAAGTGGTGAGGTCTCTCAACGGTCAACCTCACCCATGCCCACACATTTCAACAGCATTTCTGCCTGTCCTCGCGTCTCTTCTTTTCCCGTTCGTTCGATCACCTTGTCCGTCCTGTGCGCAGCCGCCCTGACGGCCTGCGGAGGCGGCTCCGACATGGACGAAATGGCCGCCACGGCCGACATCGATGAACGCGAGGAGCCCACCGAGGTGCTGGGTTGGTCGGCCGGCACCACTGCCTGCGACAAAGCCACCGGACGCGTGCTGGAGGTCGGACCGGGCAAGGCCTACGCCCGGCCGAGCGCGGCTGCGACAGCAGCGCAGCCGGGCGACGTGATCCGCATCGCCGCGGGCGATTACCGCGGCGATGTGGCCACCTGGACCGACAACGACCTGACCATCTGCGGCGTGGGTGGGCGGGCGCGCCTGTTTGCCGACGGCAAGAGCGCCCAGGGCAAGGCCATCTGGGTGGTGAGTGGCCGCAACATCACGATCGACAGCGTGGAGTTCCACCAGGCCAAGGTGAAAGACCGCAATGGAGCGGGCATCCGGGCGGAGCACACCGGCAAGATGCTGATCCTCAACAGCGGTTTTTACGACAACGAAAACGGCATTCTGGGAGCGGCCGGTTCAGCGGAGGTCCGTATCGAAGGGTCGGAATTCGCGAGGAATGGGTATGGCGATGGCTATTCCCACAACATCTACATTCGCACGGCGGCCAGGCTCACGGTGCTGTCGAGCTACTTCCACGAGGCCAAGGTGGGGCACAACCTGAAGAGCCGGGCCGCCATCAACACCATCGAAAACAGCTATTTCATGGATGGCCCGTCCGGCACGTCGAGCTACCTGGTGGATTTCCCCGACGGGGGTAACGTGCGCCTGCGAGGCAACCTGTTCCACAAAGGCCCCAAGGCCCAGAATTCGACGGCCATCTCCTACGGTGCCGAGCGTTCCACCTGGAGCTACAACAGGCTTGTGCTGCGCCACAACACCGTGGTGATGACTCGCCCGGGCGGCCACTTCGTGCGTGCGCCGGCCTCCACGCCCTCGGTGACCTTCACCGGCAATGTGTTCGCCGGTACCAACCAGCCGGGGCTCATCACCGGCGGGTTTGCGCCGACCAAGGTGGCCCAGCAGGGCAATGTGGTCACACAGGCCAGCCAGTTCCCCGGTGCCTCCAGCATCGCCTCGCCCGATTTCTGGGCCTCGAGCAGCCAGTTGCCGGCGCTGGCCCTGGGCCGGGTGCTTGACCCCTACTACCTGAACGACACGCCCGCCCCCTACCAGCTGCGCGCCCTGGGCGGCAGTAACCGCCTGAGCGGAGCCCTGCAGACGCCGCGCGCGGCACTGCCGGTGGTCGCCCAGCAGACCCGCTGAGCCGGAGGGCATCGTGCGCAGCCGTGAGACCACGGCTGCGCTGAACGACAATCTCGGGCTTCACCCCTGAATGCAGCCGGCCCCCGCAGGGCCCTGCCTCCGCCGATGCCCACTGTCCAGCCCAGTTTTCGTTCTTCTTGTGGCTATCCCGGCCTCACGCGCAACCCACGGGGCTGGCTGGTGCCAAGCGACGTGTACTGGCGCTGGTGGCTGGCACGCCCCGAGCTGGCGCTGGTCGACGAGTCGTGCGCGGCAGAGCGCGCCTTGCACGACGCCCTGGTGCACGCACCCACCCGTCGCGTGGCCGCCGAGGAGCTGGACACCTTTCAGGACGAAGACGCGCGCGCCAACTACCGGCTGTTCCTCGGTTTGCGGGACGCCGTGGTGGGCAGCGGCTCGCTGGAGGCCGCGTACGCCGGCTTCTTCAAGGCCGGCTCGATCCAGATGCCACCCCTGTTCCTCGATCTCATGGTCCAGGCCATCGTGTGCGGTGTGCTCGACGGCGTGGACGATGCCTGGCAGTGGCGCGCCGCCGAGCTGCTGTTCCGCCGCCAGCGCGTGAGCGTGCAGGACGGGCGCGTGCTCAGCGGTGACAGCGCCGTGCTGGACATGATGAACGAGACCGGGGGCCTGGGCGCCATGGGCCGCCTGCTCATGCAGGGTGGCGCGGCCCTGCCCACGGTGCAGATGGAGGTGCTGGGTGAAGACAGCGCTGCGCGCTACCTGCAGGGCCTGAGCACCGCAGCGCCGTTCAATTTTCTGCTGGACCTCACGCACGAGGTCCGCAACGAACTGCCCCACGGCCTCACGCTCACCATGACGCGCAGCCATTCTGGCCTGAAGGCGCTGGCGCAGGTGCTGGAGCGCTGGGTGCAGCATTTTCTGGGCGTCGCCGTTCAGATCCAGCCTGAATCCCGCGTGGACGATGCCGCCTGGCGCTGGCATGTGGGACTGGACGTGGAGTCCACCCGGCTGTTGAACGATCTGTACCGTGGCGAAACCGTGGAGCCGCAGCGCCAGCAGCGCCTGATCAGCCTGTTTCGTCTGCGCTTTGTGGACCCGCAGGTGGTGCAGGCCGACATGCAGGGCAAGCCGGTCTACCTGGGCCTGGCCATGGCGGCCGACGGACAGCTCAAGCTCAAGCCACAGAACCTGCTGCTGAACCTGCCGCTGGCCACCGCTGCCTGAGCCGCTTGAGCGGCGAGGTGGCTGCTCAGGCGCCCGGCAGTTCGATGTGAAATGCCGCGCCTTCGCCGGGCCGGCTCTCGGCCCGGATGCGGCCGCCCATGCGTTCCAGTGCCTTGTGCACCATCGCCAGCCCGATCCCGGTGCCCGGGATCTGGTCCTGGCGGTGCAGCCGCTGGAACATGCCAAAGATCTTGTCGTGGTACTGCATGTCAAAGCCCATGCCCTGGTCGGACACGCACAGTTGCACCTGTTCCCCTTCCTGGCGGGCGGTGATGCTGATGTGTGGCGCCCGGTCGGAAGGCGTGAACTTGAGCGCGTTGTCCAGCAGGTTGCGCAGCACGATCGTGAGCCCCTGCGGGTGCGCGCGTGCGGCCAGGCTCGGTGGCACCAGCAGCTGAACCGCGCCGTGCCGGGCGGACAACTCGTCCTGAAAGGGTGCCAGCACCGCCCGCACATGTGAGAGCAGCTCGACCGGCTCGCTCGGCTCCGACATGTTCTGCAGGCGGGAGTAGGCCAGCAGGTCGGCGACCAGCTGCGACATGTGCCGCGTGGCTTTCTGGATGCGCCGCAGGTATTCGTGGCCCTCTTCGTCCAGCTGCTCCGCGTGTTCTTCCAGCAGCAGCGAACTGAAGCCCTCGATTCCGCGCAGCGGTGTGCGCAGGTCGTGCGAGGCGGAGTAGGTGAACGACTCCAGTTCGCGGTTGGCGTCCTTGAGCTGGCGCACGCTGTCCTCCAGCTGGACCGTGCGCTCGGCCACCTTGTGCTCCAGTCCCGCGGTCAGTTCGCGGATGCGGTCTTCGGCCTCCACGCGCAGGCGGATGTTGACCAGCATCTGGGCAAACAGCTGCAGCAGGGTCGTTTCTTCCTCGCCGTACTTGTGGGTGTTGCGTACCGAGTCCAGACCGACGAAGCCCAGGCACCGTTCACCATCCATGAGCGGCATTGCCACCAGGCTCTGAATGCCCTGCGCGAGCAGCAGGGTTCTCACATGGTCGTCTGGTCGTGCCTGGGTGTCGGGCACGTGCAGCACCTGTCCCTGCCGATGACGGCTGACCCAGTCCGTCACCATGGCCAGCGGTATGTTTTGCAGGTTCGTGATTTCCGGGCTGATCCCATCCGCGCACCACTCGTGGGTGTTGGAGGCGGTGTCGGCCACGAAGTCGTAATCAAACAGGTAGGCACGGTCGGCGTCGACGAAGCGGCCCATGTCGCCCAGCGCCTCATGAATCGCAGAGTCGGCTTGCTGCACCGGCAGGTTGATGAAGCGGTTGGCCAGGCGAAACAGCAGCAGGACGAAGTCGTTCAGCCGCTCGCGTTCGCGCTGCGCGGCCTGCTGCCCGGTCACGTCGCGCACGAAAAACATGCAGTTCCCGCTTTCGGGCAGCCAGGCCAGACGTGTATTGAAGTGGTGCAGGCCGCCCGGCAGGTCCAGGCTGTAGTCGATCTCCTGCAGCCCGTGCGCGCGGGAGCGGGCCATGGCCTGGCGCAGCAAGCCCATGATGTGCGGCGGCATGACCTCGGCGATCTGGCGGCCGAGGAACTGCTCGGGCGCTGTCATGAGCTTGTCCTGGTGTCCGGCCTGGAAGTGGATGAAGCGTTCCTCTTCGTCCACCACAAACAGCATGTCGTCCAGCACGTCGAACACCTGTTCCAGCATGGCGCCGCGCTCGCGGGCGACCGCCTCGGCCCGCCGCAGCTCTGTGATGTCCAGGCAGGAACCGATGTAGCCCAGAAACCGCTGGTCCGCGTCGTACCGGGGCTGGCCCTGTTCCAGCAACCAGCGGTACTCGCCGCTGTGGTGGCGCAGTCGGTGCTCCATGCTGAACGGCTCGCGCGCCGCAAAGGCCTTTGCATAGATGCTCATGCACTGGGCCTTGTCTTCCGGGTGCATGCCATTGAGCCAGCCGTTGCCCAGTTCCTGTTCCCGGGTACGCCCGGTGAACGCCAGCCAGGTGCCGTTGAACCAGTCCGCACGCTGGTCGGCTCCGCTGGTCCAGATCAGGGCGGGCGATGCGTTGGCGATCGTTTCGAGTTGCGCGAGGGTCTGACGCTGGACTTCTTCAAGCGCTTTGCGCTCGGAAATGTCGAAGGTGGTCCCGGCGAGGTAGATGACCTGACCGCTCTCGTCTCGCAGGCCGTTGCCACGCGTGTCAAACCAGTGGTAGCGCCCCTGCGCATCGCGCGCACGGAACTCCAGCCGGTAGTCGCCTTCACCCTTGAAGAAGCTGCGGAGCACCTGACGCAGGACGGGCAGGTCCTCGGGATGGACGAGCCCCATGAAGAACGCGCCGATTTCGTCCCGGGCTGGTGCCGGGTAGCCGAGGGTGACGAAGAACTCGTCACTGGGCTGGATGAAACCCCGGCCGAAATCCCATTCCCACACCTGCCCGTGTGAGGCCGCCAGACGGAAGCGCTGCTCGCTGTGGACCAGGGCGCGCCGTTCGTGTTCGAGCTGCGTCACGTCCCGGAACATCAGCAGCAGGCGCGGCTCACCGTCCACCGTGACGCGCTCGGCGCTGTAGCGCACGTGGATTTCCAGGCCATCCGGGCGAAGGCTGCTGCCTTGCGCATCGCGGACCTTGGCGCCCTTTTCCAGCTCCCCCAGCAGCTGCTGGCGGTTGTTGCCTGAGCGCCAGAGGCCCAGCTCGGTCGAGGTGGCGCCGATCAGGTCCTCGCGGGGGCGGCCGAACAGCGTGCAGAACGCGTCGTTGACCAGCAGCAGTTTGCCCGTGTTCCAGTCGCCCAGCGACATCGCCTCCGGCGCGGAGGTGAACACCGATTCGAACAGGCGCTGCGCCGACAGGCGGCGCTCCTCGGCCCGGTGGCGCTCGGTGATGTCGCGGGATATCACCAGGGCGGTGGGTGCCTCGCCCGGCAGCGCCGGCTCGCGGCTGACCTGCGCCTCCCAATGGCGCTCCCCCTGCGGGCCGGGGTAGGTGAAATAGATGGTTTCCGTCACGCCGGAGGCGAACACCCTCTCCAGGCACGCCATCCACAGGGTGGGCAGCTGGGGTGGCGCATCGAACTGCCAGGGGTTGCGGCCCACCATGGACTCGGGGGGGAGACCAACGGCCGCCTGCACCGCCGGGTTCACATAGAGCACGCGGCCCGCCGCATCGTACCGCGTGACCACGTCGGGCAGGTGGGCGGCGAGCGTCTGGAAGTGCCGCTCGCTCAGTCGCAGCTGGCGGATGGCGCGCTCCAGGCGCCATGTGCCATAGGCCATGGCACCAATCACCAGCAAGGTCAGGGCAATGGCCCAGGGCAGCAGGGCCGTCCAGGCGGCCAGTACATCCTGCACCGGCAGCGCGTACACCACCATCAGCCGTTCGGCCTCGTGCGGCAGTCGGTGGTAGCCCACGATGCGCGTGATGCCGTCGATGAGGGCCGCGGCCTGGAACACGCCAGAGGGCGACCGGCTCACCGCCTCGGCCAGATGGCCCTGGAGCTTGCGGCCCTGCTCCTTTTCAACCAGCGGGTAACGCACCAGCACGGTGGTGGCACCGTCGTCCTCGATGCGGAAGAGGCTCATGCTGCCACCTGCCGGCAGCCCTTCGGAGGCAAACCGGTTCAGCAGCGCGGAACGCGACAGCAGCATCTCGTACGTGGCCGCACCGCGCTCATTCGCCTGGTGCCAGGTCAGCGGTACATGCCACTGCCCGCCTTCTTCCCGTGCCAGTGCCGGCAACCACCGGTTGGCCGGGTATTCGGCAGCCGATGGCTCCAGCCGTCGCAGGGAAAAGGGCAGATTCAGGGATTCCACCAGGGGCGTGTGGTCGCCCAGCAAGGGGGCGGCAGCGGGCTGGCCGGACGCATGTGCGACGTCCACGCTGGCCCGGGCGACACGCAAAGAGGCTTCCAGCTCGGATGCAAGACGCCTGACCTCCCGCTGCGCCTGCGCCTCGGCCCTGTCCAGGGCGGCGTCCCGCTGGGCCAGCAGCAGCCCGGCCGACAGCAGCAACAGCAAGGCCATAGCGCCTGCGGCCAGCAGTCGCAGCCACATTGTGCCGGAGCCACTGGCAGGCGAAGGCGCCAGAAGCTGCGCCTGAGCGGGCCTCACGCTGTGAGCAGACAGATCATGATGGGATGACATGGCCCTGTAGAAGAAGCAGGGTCGTGCCCGCACGGCCCAATACTTTCAGTCTATCAGCCCCCCTGCGCCACCGGGCAAGGCCACGGGTGGCGGTGCTGCCAATGGCCGGCACGACGCCCGGTTGGCCGGGCGTGGCCCGCGGCACCACGGATCACATGTTGCGGCGGTACTGGCCACCCACCGCAAAGAGCGCGCTGGTGATCTGGCCGAGCGAGCACACGCGCACCGCGTCCATCAGCACCTCGAACACGTTCTTGTTCTCGATCACGGCCTGCTGCAGGCGCTGCAGCATGGCCGGTGCCTCTGCGGCGTGGCGGGTGTGGAAGTCGGCCAGGCGCTGCAGCTGGCTCTGCTTTTCTTCCTCGGTGGAGCGGGCGAGTTCGAGCTTGTCCATCACCGCGTCGCCGTGCGGGTTGCGGAAGGTGTTCACGCCCACGATCGGGTATTCCCCTGTGTGCTTGAGCATCTCGTAGTGCATGGACTCGTCCTGGATCTTGCCGCGCTGGTAGCCGGTTTCCATGGCGCCCAGCACGCCGCCGCGCTCGGCAATCTTTTCGAACTCGGCCAGCACCATTTCTTCCACCAGCTCGGTCAGCTCGTCGATGATGAAGGCGCCCTGGTTCGGGTTCTCGTTCTTGGCGAGGCCCCACTCGCGGTTGATGATGAGCTGGATGGCCATGGCGCGGCGCACCGAGTCTTCGGTGGGCGTGGTGATGGCTTCGTCAAACGCGTTGGTGTGCAGGCTGTTGCAGATGTCGTAAAAGGCAATCAGCGCCTGCAGCGTGGTGCGGATGTCGTTGAACTGGATCTCCTGCGCGTGCAGGCTGCGCCCGCTGGTCTGCACGTGGTATTTCAGCTTCTGGCTGCGCTCGTTGGCGCCGTAGCGGTCGCGCATGGCCACCGCCCAGATGCGCCGCGCCACCCGGCCCAGCACGGTGTATTCCGGGTCCATGCCGTTGCTGAAGAAGAACGACAGGTTGGGCGCGAAGTCGTCGATGTGCATGCCGCGCGCCAGGTACGCCTCCACAAAGGTGAAGCCGTTGGACAGCGTGAAGGCGAGCTGGCTGATGGGGTTGGCGCCGGCTTCTGCGATGTGGTACCCACTGATGGACACCGAGTAGAAGTTGCGCACGTCGTGGTGCACGAAGTACTCGGCGATGTCGCCCATCACCTTCAGGCTGAACTCGGTCGAGAAGATGCAGGTGTTCTGGCCCTGGTCTTCCTTCAGGATGTCGGCCTGCACCGTGCCGCGCACGTTCGCCAGCACCCATTCACGGATCTTGGCGGCCTCGGTGTCGGTGGGCTCACGGCCGTTCTCGGTCTTGAACTTCTCCAGGTTCTGGTCGATGGCGGTGTTCATGAACATCGCCAGGATGCTGGGCGCCGGACCGTTGATGGTCATGGACACCGAGGTGGCCGGGTGGCACAGGTCGAAGCCGCCGTAGAGCACCTTCATGTCGTCCAGCGTGGCGATGCTCACGCCCGAGTTGCCCACCTTGCCGTAGATGTCCGGGCGCGGGTCGGGGTCGTTGCCGTAGAGCGTGACCGAGTCGAACGCGGTGGACAGGCGCTTGGCTGGTGTGCCTTCGCTCAGCAGCTTGAAGCGGCGGTTGGTGCGGAAGGGGTCGCCTTCACCGGCGAACATGCGCGTGGGGTCCTCGCCCTCGCGCTTGAAAGCGAAGGTGCCGGCGGTGTAAGGGAAGCTGCCGGGCACGTTGTCCAGCATCAGCCACTTCAGGATCTCGCCGTGGTCTTCATAGGTGGGAAGCGCCACCTTGCGGATGGTGGTGCCGCTCAGGCTCTTGGTGGTGAGCGCCGTGCGGATTTCCTTGTCGCGGATCTTCACCACGTACTCGTCGCCGGCGTAGGCCTTCTGCATGTCGGGCCACTGCGCCAGCAGCTTGCGCGCGGCCGGCTCCTGATGCAGTTCGCGCTGCTGGGCCAGATCGATCACCGCCTCAGCGGCCTTGGCGCGGTCGGGCTTGCCCACGCGCAGCATCTCGGCGCTGGCGTTGAGCTGCTGGATCTCGCGCGCCAGGCGGGCCTGCTCGCGCGCCTTCTTCTTGTAGCCGCGCACGGTGTCACTGATCTCGGCGAGGTAACGGGTGCGCGCGCCGGGCACGATGGGCGTCTGGTTGGTGCTGTGGCGCACGCTCACCAGCGGCAGGCGACCGTCGCCGAGTTTCAGGCCGAGTTCGCCCAGGCGTTTCTTCAGGGCTTGGTAGAGCGCAGTCACGCCGTCGTCGTTGAAGCGCGCGGCCTGCGTGCCGAACACCGGCATCTGCTCGGTGGGGGTGCCCCAGGCTTCGCGGTTGCGCTGCACCTGCTTGGCCACGTCGCGCAGCGCGTCGCTGGCGCCCTTGCGGTCGAACTTGTTGATGGCCACGAATTCGGCGAAGTCGAGCATGTCGATCTTCTCCAGCTGGCTGGCCGCGCCAAATTCGGGCGTCATCACGTACATGGGCACGTCCACATGCGGCACGATGGCGGCGTCGCCCTGGCCGATACCGGAGGTTTCCACCACGATCAGGTCGAAGCCCGACACCTTGCAGGCCGCGATCACGTCGGGCAGCGCGGCGCTGATCTCGCTGCCGAAGTCGCGCGTGGCGAGTGAGCGCATGAACACGCGCTGGCCCTGGCTCCACGGCGAAATCGCGTTCATGCGGATGCGGTCGCCCAAGAGCGCGCCACCGCTTTTGCGCCGCGACGGGTCGATGGAGATCACCGCGACGCGCAGCGCGTCGTCCTGGTCCAGCCGCAGGCGGCGGATGAGTTCGTCGGTCAGGCTGGACTTGCCCGCACCGCCGGTGCCGGTGATGCCGAGCACGGGCACCTGTCGGCTGGCCGCTTCCGTGCGGATGCGATCGACAACCGCTGCATCGGCCTGGCCGTTTTCCAGCGCAGTCACAAGCTGTGCCAGCGCGCGCCAGTGGGCTTCGGTCTGGCCCTGGATCGTGGCCATGTCGGTCGGGGCATACGAACTCAGGTTCTGGTCACAGCGCATCACCATCTCGCCGATCATGCCGGCCAGGCCCATGCGCTGGCCGTCTTCGGGGCTGTAGATGCGGGCCACGCCGTAGTCCTGCAGCTCGCTGATCTCGCTCGGCACGATCACGCCACCGCCGCCGCCGAACACCTGGATGTGCGCGCCGCCGCGCTCGCGCAGCAGGTCGACCATGTACTTGAAGTACTCCACATGCCCGCCCTGGTAGGAGCTGATGGCAATGCCCTGCGCATCTTCCTGCAGCGCGGCCGTCACGACCTCGTCGACCGAGCGGTTGTGCCCGAGGTGGATCACCTCGGCGCCCATGCCCTGCAGGATGCGCCGCATGATGTTGATGGCCGCGTCGTGCCCGTCGAACAGGCTGGCGGCGGTGACGAAACGCACCTTGTTCGTGGGGCGGTAGCTGGCCAGGGCCTGGTAGTCGGCGTTCAGTTGCGTCATGTTCTGTCTCTCTCGTCGGTGGGGGCGGATGTCGTGGTGGCCTGCGGCTTCAGCTGATGCGCAGGCCTTTGAGCGCGGGGTTTTCGGGCGGGTAGCGAAGCCCCAGGCGCTGGAGCGTGTCGCGCACCAGGCTGCCCACCATCAGGTTGCGGTGGGTCTTGGAATTGGCGGGGATCACGGTCCAGGGCGCCCAGGGGGTGCTGGTGGCTTTGAGCAGCTGGTCGTAGGCGCGCTGGTAGTCGTCCCACTGCTGGCGCGCCTCGACGTCGCCCAGGCTGAACTTCCAGTGCTTGGCGGGGTCGTCGATGCGGGCCTGCAGGCGCTCGCGCTGCTCGTCCTTGCCGATGTGCAGCAGGCATTTGACGATCACGGTGCCGTTCTGCGCCAGCATGCGCTCGAAATCGTTGATCTGCGCCAGGCGCTGGCGGGTCTGATCGGGGCTGATCCAGCCATTGACCACCGGTACCAGCACGTCTTCGTAATGGCTGCGGTTGAACACCATGATTTCACCGGCGCCCGGCACTTTCTGGTGGATGCGCCAGAGGAAATCGCGGTCTTTTTCTGGCTGGGTCGGCGCCTGCCAGCCCACGGTGTGCACGCCCAGCGGGCTGGTGCGCGAGAACACGCCGCGCACCGTGCCGTCTTTGCCCGAGGTGTCGGTGCCCTGCAGCACCAGCAGCAGGCGGAAGCGCCGATCGGCAAAGAACAGGTTCTGCAGTCCGTCCAGTTCCTCGGCGATGGACTCCACCGCGGCCTGGTCCCGGGACTTGCTGCCCCGCGACAGGGGTTTGGCCGCGGGATCGAACGCCGCCAATGACACGGGCTCATCCGCGGGCCGGTCCGGCGCCACCCGCCAGGGACGCCACCCGCCCTCGGCCGTCACTTGCAGGGCGGCGGGCGGGAAGGGGAGGGCGTCGATGCTGGAGGACATGGTGGCGCGTGAGGGTTGTGCCGTGGGTGGACCGGTGCAGGGTCTTGTGAAGTTGACGTTTACGTAAACGTTAATGGTAACCGGGAATGTCGAAAACACCATCGGGGCGTGCCCTGACTAAAATACAGCCGGGAGTATGTTTCTGGCGGGATTGACCTGCCTGGTGCTTGCCCCTCAACACGGAAGGATGGCCATGACCACGGTACGGGACCCACAACGCAAGCGGGCACTGGTGCTCAGACTGAAACGGGTGGAAGGACAGCTGCGCGGCATCCAGAACCTGATCGAGACCGATGCCGACTGCGAGAAGGTGGCCCAGCAGATGGCGGCGGCCCGCAAGGCGCTGGACAAGACCTTTTTCACCATGGTAGGTTGCGTGATCGCACAGGGAGACGTGCCGCCCGACGACGTGGCCGATATGCTGTCGCGTTTTTCCTGATTCACTCCCCACCGCCTGCCTTCGCCATGAAACCCATCCAGCTCTTCGACCCTGCTTCCAGCACCTACACCTATGTGCTGTTCGACCAGACCACGCGCGAGGCGCTGATCATCGATCCGGTGGACGAGCAGATCGAGCGCGACCTGGCGACCCTGCGCGAATACGGCCTCAAACTCAGCTGGGCGGTGGAGACCCATGCCCACGCCGACCACATCACCAGCGCCGGCCAGCTGGCCGAGCTGGCTGGCGCGAAGACCGCCGCGCCCGCCGGCTGCGCCATCGGCACGGCCGCCGTGCAACTGCAGCACGGGGACACGCTGTCGTTCGGCGGCGAGACGCTGCGCGCCCTGGCCACGCCCGGCCACACGGCCGGCAGCATGAGCTACGTGTGGCGCGACCACGTGTTCACGGGCGACGCTCTGCTCATCAACGGCTGCGGCCGCACCGACTTCCAGTCGGGCAGCGCCCAGGAGCTGTACCACAGCCTCACCCAGGTGCTGTTTGCCCTGCCCGACGACACCACTGTCTGGCCCGCGCACGATTACAAGGGGTGCACGCACTCCACCATCGGCCACGAGAAGGCGCACAACGCGCGGGTGGCCGGCAAGACCGAGGCCGAGTTCGTGGCCATCATGGAATCGCTCAACCTGCCCAAGCCGCGGCGCATCGACGAGGCCGTGCCCGCCAACCTCACATCCGGCCTGCGCCACGACGCCGACGCCGCACTGGAGGCCGCGCCGCGCCCGCCTCAGGGCGCTCATCAGGGCACGTACGCGGGCGACGTGTCGCCCGAACTGGCCTGGCAATGGGTACAGGCTGGCGACGCCGTGCTGGTGGACGTGCGCACCGATGCCGAACGCGAGTGGGTCGGCTTCGTACCCGGCGCCGTACCCGCGGCCTGGAAGCAGTGGCCGGGCATGGCGCGCAACGCTCAGTTCGAGGACGCGGTGAAGGAAGCCGCGGCGGGTGGGCGCAAGCTCGTCATGCTGTGCCGCAGCGGCGTGCGCTCCATCGCGGCCGCCCAGCGCGCCACCGAACTCGGCCTCCAGGCCTACAACATCCTCGAAGGTTTCGAGGGTGACCCCGACGCCCATGCCCAGCGCGGGCACAAGGGCGGCTGGCGCATGCGCGGCCTGCCCTGGCGCCAGAGCTGAGCAGGCGCGACACCTGCGGCACTGCTCTGCCACGCCTGTCAGGACTGACAGGCCGTTGCACATGAGCTGAGCGCTTCTTCCTTCAATGGGGATTTACACCCCAGAAGGAGAACGCCATGGAAGCGCTTGCACCGACCACTCGAAACCCCGCCCAGCTGCCCCTCACGGCGGCGCTGCGCAAACGAATCGCCCGCGACTTCACGCCCCGATGGGAAACCACCTGGGGTGGCAAGTTCGTGCTGCACGGGCGCCACCCCGGCCCTGATGCGGTGCGACTGGATGGCAACGATTACCTGGCGGTGACGGGGCACCCGGACGTGACGGCCGCCCAGATCCGGTCGCTGAAACGCCAGACCGAGTTCGTGGTGCAGTCCGGTGTGTTTCTCCTGTCACAGCACCCGGCGCGCGAACTGGAGGCCAGTCTGGCCGCCTGGGTGGGCAAAGACGATGCCTTTCTCTGCCAGTCCGGTTACACGGCCAATGGGGGTCTGCTCCAGGCCATTGCGGATGCCGACACCCCGGTCTACCTGGACAGCCTGGCGCACGCCTCGCTCTGGGAAGGGGCTCACGCCGCGCGGGCGCCTGCCTTTGCCTTTCGCCACAACGATCCCGGTCACCTCGAGCGCCTGGTTCAGAAGAAAGGCCCCGGCGTGGTGGTGGTGGATTCCGTGTACAGCACCACGGGTGCGCTGTGTCCGCTGCGCCGCATGGTGGAGGTGGCCGAGCAGCACGGCTGCATGATCGTGGTGGACGAATCGCACTCCCTGGGCACGCACGGCCCGGCGGGCGCAGGTCTTTGCGCCCGCGAAGGGCTGACCGACCGCGTCCACTTCATCTCCGCCAGCCTGGCCAAGGCGGTGGCGGGGCGGGCGGGCTTCTTCACGGCGCCGGCCGCCTTGCGGTACCACATCCTGAGCTCCAGCTACCCCAACATCTTCAGCTCCTGCCTGCTGCCGTCCGAGGTGGCCGGGCTTCGGGCCACGGTGGCGGTGCTTCAGCGCGCAGATGCCCAACGGTTGCGCCTGTTGCAGGTCACACAGCGGTTGCGCCAGGCCCTGAGCGGGCTGGGCTATCCGATCCATCAGGGCAGCGAGCAGATCATTTCGCTCGAAGCGGGAAGCGAACCGGACACCATGCTGCTGCGCGACCACCTGGAAGCGCGCGGCGTGTTCGGTGCCGTGTTCTGCGCGCCTGCAACCAGCCGGAACCGGGCCATGGTGCGCCTGACCCTGAACGCCGCCCTCACCGACGCCGAACTGGACCACGTGGCCGCGGTGGCACGCGAGATCGCGCCGCTGGTCAAACCCTGGGACTGGCCGATTGCCCGGCGCGCCCGGGCCGCCGCCATCAGCTGTCCTGAATGAGGCGACCGCCTTGCGCCGCCAGATGCGCGCGGAAGGATGCGATGGGAAGCGGCAGGCTGTCTGCCGGCAATGCGAACAGCGCGGCTCGCAGCGCGCTGTCGTCGCCCATGGACAGGGTGGGGGCGGTCGGAATGGGGCCTTGCATGCCCAGCTGCTGGTGCACCTCGACCGCGGCCAGCCGCTGGCCGGCCCGGATGTCACGGGCCACATCAAAACCCAGGCCGGCCGAGGCAGCCAGCTCGGCGAGCTCTGGCAAAGAGGCGCTGGGCTCCAGCTGCAGCCACTGGCAGCCACCCTCGGCGGTCATGCCCAGCAGACCGAAGGGGTCGCCCAGCACCACGTACTCCACCCAGCGGCTTTCGGTGAATACCTGCAGGGCCTGGCTCACCGCGGGCACCTGCAGCACCGACTGCTGCGCCGGCCGCAAGGCGCCGCGCCAGAGCGCGTTGAGGCGCGGATGCGGCGCCTGGCCGAGCTTGCGGATCACGCCGAGCAGGTGACGCGTGATGTCGGGCGCCTGCTTCGAGATGTACTGGTCGATCAGGCCGTTGTTGAAGGCCTGCACCGCCACCTGCTCGTCGGCCTGCCCCGTCAGCAGCACGCGGGTGCCCGGCCAGTCGAGCAGGGTGTTGAGCACCTCCAGGCCATTGGTCCCGGGCATCGCGTAATCGACCACGGCGGTCTTGGCCAGGTGGTGGCGGGCCGGGTGTGTCGCCCAGTACCGCAGCACCTGCGGCAGCAGTGGCTGGCCTTCGCGCCAGCGCTCGATCATCTGGATCTGGAGGGCCGCGTCGGCTTCCCAGCGGGCCGGCTCGTCGTGCATGCGGCGCAAGAATGCCGAAGGCCTTGAATACAGCTCGGCGTGCCAGTGCCCGGGCACCACCATGCCCAGCATGTCCAGGTAGTCGGGGTCGTCATCCAGGAACAGGATGCTGCCCGGGCGTTGAAACAGGGAAAGTGTGAGTGCCATCGTTCAAGCAGAAGCGTTGTCGGGTGAAAGAGGGGCCAGCGGCAGGTCGATCAGGAACACGGCGCCCAGGCCCGGCTCGGCTAGCAGGCTGAGCGAACCCTGGGCGGACTCCACCACGTTCTTGCAGAAGCTCAGGCCCAATCCGCTGCCCACCCCCGTCTGGGTGGAGTAGAAGGGTTCGAAAATGCGGTGCTGGTGTGCGTATGGAATGCCCACGCCGTCGTCTGACACAGCGATGCGCCCCAGCCCCTGGTGCAGGCCCACATCGATCCGCAGGCTGCCAGGGGCGGGCGCCTGGGGTGCCGACGCCAGGGCATGCAGGGCGTTTTTCAACAAGTTGCTCAGCACCTGGCCGAACAGGGCGGGCGAGCCCTGGAACTGAAAGTCCTGCTGGATCTGCACACACACGCAGTCCCGTTCACGGTCGGATCGGTAGGGGTAGTCGCGCACCACCTCGTTCACCAGCGCCGCCGCGTCGATGCGGGCCTGGTCGCGCGGCAGTCGCAACAGCTGGGCATTGGAAATCTGGGTGTCGATCTGCCGGTTCATGCTGCGTACCAGGTGCTGCAGGCGGCTGGCCAGATCCTCCAGGCGCTGCGGCGTGCCGTCAGACACGCCGCTTCGGGCCAGGTTGCGCAGCACATCGGCCAGCAGATTCACCGTGGCCAGCGGCGTGCGCAGCTCGTGCGCCATCACGCCCATGGTGCTCAGGGTGTTGATGAGCCGCACGCGCCGCAGGTTGGCACTGGAAAACCCCAGCAGCAGCCCCATCACGCCCGCAAACGACAGCACCACCGCGCCGGTGGCGGGCTCTGCCACCGAGAGGCTGCCGCCCGTGGCCACTTCGGCCAGCGCCCAGCCGGCCAGGGCGCCGCAGAGCAAGCCGACCGAGGCCAGGCGCCAGTCGGTGACATGAAAGTAGATCAGCACCATGGCCACCATGCTGGCCAGCCACACCGCGTTGCCGCCGTTCATCAGGTACATCCAGGTGAAAAAGCAGGGCAGCTGGATCCATGTCGCCAGACTGAACAGCCATCTGCTGAGTGCCGATCCCGGATCTTTCAGGATGGACGGGCACAGGTAGATGAGCGCAAGAAAGGCCATCAGCAGGCGCACGGCCAGGTTTTCGTAAGGCTGCGGAATCCAGCGCCCCCAGATCAGGGTGAACAGCAGGTGCCCCAACAACGTGAACAGACCGATCCAGACCAAACGGAACCGCGAAGGATGCAAAATAGGCTCCAGCGGGGCATGGACCAGACGTTCCATCACCCACTGCCCCAACCGCGCCCTGGCGCTGTAGAACCCCAACCGGTCCAGATGCACGCTTTCCACTCCTTCGCTCGACCGATCCCGGGCGCTCCTGCACCACGCACGTGCCCGAGGGGTATTGTCCTTGCAACCAGCCGTAACCACCATGACGCTGCCTGTCAACTTTGACAGCGTGAGCGTGGACGGCTTGCTGGCCGACTGGGTCAGCGCGCTGCACGATCTTGGCGTGGAGTCGGTGGTGGTGCTGGGGCCCAATCCGACCGGTGGCAGCGATGACCGTGAGGTGCTGGCGGTCCACCCGCCGCGTTTGCTGGGGCCCGCGCAGGCGCTGGCCGAGAGCAGCGATTTTGGCGCCAGCTGGCGCGACAGCGACGCCCCGCTGGTGGCCTGGCAGGACATTTCCCGGGCTTCCTTCGATTCCTCCAGCCGCTGGCGGCGCCTGTGGCTCGCGCACGGGCACCAGACCGTGGTGCGCGTGGCCTTCAGCCTGCCCGCGGGCCGGGCGTTCGAGTGCTTCATGTTCTCGCCCCGCGCGTTCGCCGACCGGTCCGAAGCCGCGGCGCTGGCCTGGTCGGCGTTCAACATCTGGCCCTTGCTCAAACGGGCCATTGCCGAGCAACGTGTGAGCCTGAGCGCGCGCGAACAGCAGAGCCTGAACCTGGCGTTTGAAGGCCTCACCGCGCGTGAGACCGCGCTGCGCATGGACTGCTCGGAGCGCACGGTGAACTACCACCTGGCCAACGCCATGGCCAAGCTCAAGACCGACAACAAGCTCGCCGCGGTGCAGCGGGCCTGCTGGATCGGCCTGATCTGAAACCGGTTCGCGGGAGCGCAAGCCCGCTGGAACCCGCGCGGCGGGGGTGCGGAGCGCGTAAGCGCCGGTGGCGATAATGCGCGCATGACTTTCCTGGCCCTGGACGTTGGCAACACCCGCCTGAAGTGGGCACTGTACGAAGCACCCCACACGGGTGCCCGTCTGCTGGCGCATGGCGCGCAGTTCCTCGAAAACATCGAAAAGCTCGCCGAGGGCGACTGGAGCGAACTGCCCTGCCCCCTGTGGGTGGTCGGCTGTGTCGTGGCCGGCGACGCCGTCAAGCGCCGGGTGCAGGAACAGCTTGAACTCTGGGACGTGTCACCGCAGTGGGTAGTGTCCAGCGCGAGCGAAGCGGGGCTGACCAACGGTTACGACCACCCGGCCCGGCTCGGCTCGGACCGCTGGGTGGCCATGATCGGGGCGCGCCAGCGCGTGCTGGCCAGCGGCCCGCCCCGCCCCTGCGTGGTGGTGATGGTGGGCACGGCCGTGACGGTGGAAGCGATTGACGCCGACGGCCGTTTTCTCGGCGGCATCATCCTGCCGGGTCACGGCATCATGCTGCGGGCGCTCGAGTCCGGCACGGCCGGCCTGCACGTGCCCCCCGGCGAGGAGCGCGACTTTCCCACCAACACCAGCGATGCCCTCACCAGCGGCGGCACCTTTGCCATCGCCGGCGCGGTGCAGCGCATGGTGGAAAACCTCAAGTCCCACTGTGGGGCCGAACCCATCGTCTACATGACGGGCGGCGCGGGGTGGAAGATGGCGCCCAGCATGTCGACCCAGGTCGAACTGGTCGAAAGCCTGATCTTCGACGGCCTGCTGGAAATCGCGCAGAAACGCTTCGGGTGAGTAGTTCCCCCCGCGCCGCCTGCGGCGTCACCCCCTCTAGGGGGCGGCACTGGCGGCCCGGCAAAGGTTCTATGCTTTGTGTCAAGCGCAGGCGGTCACCCGCGAGGGGTCAAAGGGCTTGCCCGTGCGCCACACCGCAAAGGCAATG
>JAUXNG010000034.1 GCA_030682835.1 Hydrogenophaga sp.
CGTGCCGACCGTGTCGGGCAACAGCAGGCGGTTGAGCCAAGAGTGGATCACGCCGTCGCCGGGACGCAGGGCCACGCCGCCACGGCTGCTGATGAACTTGGGCAGTTCGCGGTGCGTCTTCACGTCCACCGGCTTCGGGTACGCCGCGGTGTGGCAGAAGGACTGCATCACCAGGTCGGCGCTGAAGCCCAGGCAGGCCAGGTCTTTCAGCTCGTCACGGGTCATCGGGCCTGTGGTGTCTTGCGAACCCACGGTGGTCATCTTCGGCTCGCAGTAGGTGCCGGGACGCACGCCCTGACCTTCGGGCAGGCCAACGGCACGGCCAACCATCTTCTGCGCCAGGGTGAAACCGGCCTTCGTGGCCGTCGGCACGCTGGGCAGACGGAACAGGGTCGAAGCGGGCAGGCCCAGGAATTCGCGCGCCTTGGCGGTCAACGAGCGGCCGATGATCAGGTTGATGCGGCCGCCGGCGCGCACTTCGTCAAACAGCACATCGCTCTTGAGCTTGAACTCGGCCACGGTTTCGCCGTTCTTGACCAGCTTGCCGTCGTAGGGCAGCACGTCCACCACGTCGCCCATTTCCAGCTTGCTCACGTCCACTTCGATCGGCAGCGAGCCGGAGTCTTCCTGCGTGTTGAAGAAGATGGGGGCGATCTTGCCACCGAGCGTGACGCCGCCAAAGCGCTTGTTCGGCACAAACGGGATGTCCTGGCCGGTGGCCCACACCACCGAGTTGGTGGCCGACTTGCGGCTGGAGCCGGTGCCGACCACGTCGCCCACATAGGCGACCAGATGGCCCTTCTTCTTCAGGTCCTCGATGAACTGCATCGGGCCGCGCTTGCCGTCTTCCTCAGGGCGGAAGGCCGCGTCGGGGCGCGTGTTCTTCAGCATCGCGAGGTAGTGCATCGGGATGTCCGGGCGCGTGGTGGCGTCGGGCGCGGGCGAGAGGTCGTCGGTGTTGGTCTCGCCGGGCACCTTGAACACGGTGACGGTGATTTTCTTTTCGACTTCGGGGCGGCTGGTGAACCACTCGGCGTCGGCCCAGCTCTGCATGACTTCCTTGGCCACCGCATTGCCGGTCTTGGCTTTCACGGCCACGTCGTTGAAGTAGTCGAACATCAGCAGCGTCTTCTTCAGCGCCGCGCCGGCCACAGCCGCCACCTCGGCATCGTCCAGCAGCTCGATCAGGGGATGCACGTTGTAGCCGCCCACCATGGTGCCGAGCAGTTCGGTGGCCTTGGCCTTAGAAATCAGGGCCACCTGCACGTCGCCGTGCGCCACGGCCGCCAGGAACGAGGCCTTGACCTTGGCGGCATCGTCCACGCCCGGCGGCACGCGGTGCGTGAGCAGGTCCATCAGAAAGGCGTCCTCACCGGCGGGTGGGTTCTTGATCAGTTCGATCAGGGCGGCCACCTGCTTGGCGTCGAGCGCCAGCGGGGGAATGCCCAGGGCAGCGCGTTCGGCAGCGTGGGCACGGTACTCGGTGAGGAAGGACGACATGGCTTTCTCCGGTGGGGTGGGTAATGGTTGAACGTTTGGCAAGGGTCACGCAAGCAACCAGCCACGCACCGTGGCGGGCAAGGCATGCCCGGTCTGGTGTGCGCGCTGGATCACTTGCCAGTAGTAGCGGTAGCTGGCGCGGTCGTGCAGCCGCCCTTCGAAAGACACCGGCGCCCAGTCGGCCGCGGCAGCCGCTTCAAGCAGCCGCGCGGCCGTCTCGATCTCGGCTTCGGAGGGTGCAAACGACTGCAAGATGGGGCGAATCTGGTCCGGATGGATGCTCCACATCCGCATGTAGCCCAGTTCGCGGGAGGCTCGCCGGGCCGCATCCTGCAGCGCTGCCAAGTCCTTGAACTCGGTCACCACGTTGTGCGACGGCACCTTGCCATGTGCATGGCAGGCGGCGGCCATCTCGAGCTTGGCGCGCAAGACGTGCGGATGGCTGAACTGGCCTGCCAGCGTCATGGCCGATGCCGGGATGGCCCCGCCATGGGCGGACACAAAATCCATCAGGCCGAAGCTCAGCGAGGCGACCCGCGGGTGTGCTGCGATATCGAACGCACGGTGCACGGCTGCGGGGGATTCGATCAGCACGTGCAGCGGCAGGCTTGTAGCACCAGCCGCGTCCAAGGCCGCCACCGCGCAACGCACATCTTCCGGCGACTCGACCTTGGGCACCATCAGGTGGCACAGTCGATGCCCGGCCCGGCCGGCGATGGTGGCCACGTCGGCCTGGAAATGCGGGTGGTCCACCGGGTGCACGCGGGCCGCCACGCGAGCGCCAGCAGGGGCACCCAGCACCAGCTCGGTCACGAGCGCGGCGTGTTCGGCTTCGCCCCCCACGGGAGCGCCGTCTTCGCAGTCCAGCGTGGCGTCAAAGACGCAAGTACCGAACTCGCTCGTCAGCTCGGCCTGCAGCTGCAGGCTCTTGCGCATCCGGGCTTCGACTCCGCTGTAATGGTCACAGACCGGCAGCGCAAACGCGCCGGCCTGGGCCCCTGCAAGAATGTCGCGCGGATGCGGTTTCACGGACGGGTTACAAGCGGGTTACCAGCTCAGAGCAGGTGCTTGACGCCGTCTTTTTCGCCTTCGAGCTCGGCCAGGGTCTTGTTGATGCATTCCTGGCTAAACTCGTCGATGGGCAGGCCTTCGACGATCTTGTATTCGCCGCCTTCGCAGGTGACGGGGTAGCCAAACATGGTTTCGGCGGGAATGCCGTACTCGCCCTTGGAAGGAATACCCATGGTGACCCACTGGCCGTTGGTGCCAAGGGCCCAGTCGCGCATGTGGTCGATGGCGGCGTTGGCAGCCGAGGCCGCCGACGACAGGCCACGGGCGGCAATGATGGCCGCGCCACGCTTGCCCACGGTGGGCAGGAAGGTGTTGGCGTTCCAGTCGTGGTCGTTGATGGTGTCCTTGACGGACTGGCCATTCACGGTGGCGAAACGGTAGTCGGCGTACATGGTGGGCGAGTGGTTGCCCCACACGGCCAGCTTCTGGATGTCACCCACGGCGCAGCCGATCTTCGAAGCGATCTGGGAAGCCGCACGGTTGTGGTCCAAGCGCAGCATGGCAGTGAAGTTCTTGGCCGGCAGGTCCGGTGCCGACTTCATGGCGATGTAGGCGTTGGTGTTGGCGGGGTTGCCGACCACCAGCACGCGCACATTGCGCGAGGCCACGGCGTTCAGGGCCTTGCCCTGGGCGGTGAAAATCTGGGCGTTGGCTGCCAGCAGGTCGGCGCGCTCCATGCCGGGGCCGCGTGGGCGGGCACCAACCAGCAGGGCGTAGTCGGTGTCCTTGAATGCGGTCATCGGGTCGCTGTGGGCTTCAATGCCGGCCAGCAGCGGGAACGCGCAGTCTTCCAGTTCCATGATCACGCCCTTGAGCGCGTTCTGGGCCTTCTCGTCGGGAATTTCGAGCAACTGCAGGATCACGGGCTGGTCCTTGCCCAGCATTTCGCCGGATGCGATACGGAACAGCAGGGCGTAACCAATCTGACCAGCAGCGCCTGTGACGGCAACGCGAACGGGCTTCTTGCTCATGTGAAAACTCCAGAAAAGGACGAGAAACAGAAAGAAAGGGGTGGACCAGCTCCGGAGCCTGCGTGTGCCATCCGGGTTTACCCGGTGGCCGGGTATCCGGACAACTGGCAAGTGTACCCTCGCAAACCCGCATGCGTCAATTTGTCTTATGTCTTATATAAGATATGATTGACTCCTTCGCGTGGTACCACCGAGTCCCGATTCCTTCCATGGCCACCTCCCCTGCTGCCCCTTCCGAACCGACGCCCGGTGAACGCCGCGCGATGGTGGATGCACTGGCGCCCGCGGGCAGCGAGAGCGCCGGAGCGGGCGCTTCAACACCGGCTTTCAGCCCGCTGTACCAGCAGATCAAGTCGCTGATCCTGCGCAGCCTGCAGGGTGGCGAATGGAAGCCCGGCGAGATGATTCCCAGCGAATTCGACCTGGCGGCGCGCTACCGCGTGAGCCAGGGCACGGTGCGCAAAGCCATTGACGCGCTTGCCACCGACAACCTGCTGGTGCGCCGCCAGGGCAAGGGCACCTTTGTCGCCACCCACGCCGAAGCGCACACCCAGTACCGCTTCCTGCGCCTGCTGCCCGACACCGGCGACCTGGGCAGCCAGGGACCGGCGGCGCGTCGCATCATCGAGTGCCGGCGCCTGCGCGCCAGCGCCGAGGTGGCGCGCCAGCTGCTACTGCGCACCGGCGACGCCGTGCTGCAGGTCAAGCGGGTGCTGGCCTTCGCCGGTCAACCCGCGATTCTGGAAGACATCTGGCTGCCGGGCGGCCCTTTCAAGGGGCTCACGCTGGAAACCCTGTCGGAGGACAAGGGACCCATGTACGCCTTGTTCGAAACCCAGTTCGGCGTGCGCATGGTGCGCGCCGATGAAAAGATCAAGGCCGTCGGCGCTGACGAGGACGCAGCTGCCTTGCTCGGCGTCGGCCCCGGAGCCCCCCTGCTCAGCGTGGAACGCATTGCCTACACCTACAACGACGTGCCCATGGAACTGCGCCGCGGCCTCTACCGCACCGACAGCCGGCACTACCGCAACGACCTCAACTGAGCACGCCTGGCGACCAGCGCTATGAAAGTCAGGGCAAACATCCCAGTGTCAGCCTCCGGTATGCTGCGTTGCAATAGAATTTGACCGCTCGCGATCCAAGTTACAAGCGAGTTACATACCCCTTCCATCCCCTGTCCTGTCCCGGAAGAAAGCCCCCCACCATGACCGAGTTGACCAAGAAGCGGCCCGAGTTCCGCAACATCAACGCCTTCACGGATCTCACCACCTACCGCTTGCCGCCGGCGGGCTGGGTGTCGATCCTGCACCGCGCCAGTGGCGGCCTGATGTTTGTATTGCTGCCATTGATCGTCTGGATGTTCGATACCTCGGTGTCCTCCGAGCTTTCTTTTGACCGCTTCTCCGCCGCCTTCTCGGCCGGCCTGGGTTTCATTCCCGGCTGGTTCTTCAAGCTGATCGTGCTGGCCATCATCTGGGCCTACCTGCACCACCTGATCGCTGGCGTGCGCCACCTGTACATGGACAGCTTCCACGCCGTGAGCAAAGAATTTGGCAAGTCGTCTGCCATCGTCACCCTGGTGTTGAGCATCGGTCTGACCGTGGTGCTGGGCGCCAAGCTGTTCGGTCTGTACTGAGCGCCGGCACCGCATTCATTCAAGGATCAAGCACATGTCTGTCAACTACGGTTCCAAGCGCGTCGTCACGGGCGCCCACTACGGCCTGCGCGACTGGCTCGCCCAGCGCATCACCGCCGCCATCATGGCGATCTTCACCCTGATCGTGCTCGTGCAGGTCATGTTCACCAGCGGCCCCGTCGGCTACGAGTCCTGGGCCGGCATCTTTGCCGCCCAGTGGATGAAAGCCCTCACCTTCGCCGTTTTCCTGGCTCTTGCCTACCATGTGTGGGTCGGTATGCGCGACATCTGGATGGACTACGTCAAGCCCGCCGGCATCCGCCTCGCCCTGCACGTCTTCACCATCGTCTGGCTCCTGTCCTGCCTGGGCTGGGCTGTTCAAGTTCTCTGGAGGCTCTGAAGCCATGACCGCAACCGCAAATCTCCCCAAGCGCCAGTTTGACGTTGTCATCGTCGGAGCCGGTGGCTCCGGCATGCGCGCCTCACTGCAGCTGGCACGCGCCGGCCTGAAAGTGGCCGTGCTGTCCAAGGTGTTCCCCACCCGCTCGCACACGGTGGCGGCGCAAGGCGGCATCGGCGCCTCGCTGGGCAACATGAACGAGGACAACTGGCACTACCACTTCTACGACACCATCAAGGGTTCGGACTGGCTGGGCGACCAAGACGCGATCGAATTCATGTGCCGCGAAGCACCGAAGGTGGTCTACGAGCTGGAACACTTCGGCATGCCGTTCGACCGCAACCCCGACGGCACCATCTACCAGCGCCCCTTCGGCGGCCACACCGCCAACTACGGCGAGAAGCCCGTGCAGCGCGCCTGCGCCGCGGCCGACCGCACAGGCCACGCCATGCTGCACACGCTGTACCAGCAGAACGTGCAGGCCCGCACCACCTTCTTCGTTGAGTGGATGGCGCTGGACCTGATCCGCGACGCCAGCGGCGACGTGGTGGGCGTGACCGCGCTGGAAATGGAAACCGGCGAAACCTACATCCTGGAAGCCAAGACCACGCTGCTGGCCACCGGTGGCGCTGGCCGCATCTTCGCCGCCTCCACCAACGCCTTCATCAACACCGGTGACGGCTTGGGCATGGCGGCGCGCGCCGGCATCCCGTTGCAGGACATGGAGTTCTGGCAGTTCCACCCCACCGGCGTGGCCGGTGCCGGCGTGCTGCTGACCGAAGGCTGCCGAGGCGAAGGCGCCATCCTGCTCAACAGCGAAGGCGAGCGCTTCATGGAGCGTTACGCGCCCACCCTGAAAGACCTGGCACCGCGCGACTTCGTCTCGCGCTGCATGGACCAGGAAATCAAGGAAGGCCGTGGCTGTGGTCCCAACAAGGACTACGTGCTGCTGAAGCTCGACCACCTGGGTGCCGAGACGATCCACAAGCGCCTGCCCTCGGTGTACGAAATCGGCGTGAACTTCGCCAACGTCGACATCACCCGCGAGCCGATCCCCGTGGTGCCCACCATCCACTACCAGATGGGCGGCATCCCGACCAACATCAACGGCCAGGTCGTCACCCCTGACGGCAACGGTGGCCAGGCCATCGTCAACGGCCTCTACGCTGTCGGCGAGTGCTCCTGCGTGAGCGTGCACGGCGCCAACCGCCTGGGCACCAACTCGCTGCTCGACCTGCTGGTCTTCGGCCGCGCCGCCGGCAACCACATCGTCCAGTTCAACGACAAGAACAAGACCCACAAGCCGCTGCCCGCCGACGCCGCCGACCAGACGCTGGCACGCCTGGCCCGCCTGGACAACGCCACCGGTGGCGAATACGCGCAAGACGTGGCCAACGACCTGCGCGCCGCCATGCAGCAGCACGCCGGCGTGTTCCGCACGCAGGCCAGCATGGACGAAGGCGTCCAGAAGATCAACGCGATGCGCGCACGCGTGAACGCGATCGGTCTGGGCGACAAGTCCAAGGTGTTCAACACTGCCCGCATCGAAGCGCTGGAAGTGGAGAACCTGATCGAGTGCGCACAGGCCACCATGACCTCGGCCGCGGCCCGCCACGAGTGCCGCGGTGCCCACACCGTGAACGACTACGAGCGTCCAGCCGACGACACCCAGTTCCCTCTGGGTCGCAACGACGCCGAGTGGATGAAACACACCCTGTGGCACAGCGCCGACAACAGCCTGACCTACAAGCCGGTCAACCTGCAGCCGCTGACCGTAGCTTCGGTTCCCCCCAAAGTGCGCACCTTCTGATACCGATACGAACTGGAGCACCGACATGGCACTTCGCACATTCAAGATCTACCGCTACGACCCGGAAAAGGACGCCAAGCCCTACATGCAGACCATCCAGGTGGAACTGGACGGGCACGAGCGCATGCTGCTGGACGCGCTGATGAAACTCAAGAAGGTTGATCCCACGATCTCCTTCCGACGCTCCTGCCGTGAGGGCGTCTGTGGCTCAGACGCCATGAACATCAACGGCAAGAACGGTCTGGCCTGCCTGACCAACATGAACACGCTGCCGGGCGTCATCACGCTCAAGCCGCTGCCCGGCCTGCCGGTCGTGCGCGACCTGATCGTCGACATGACGCTGTTCTTCAAGCAGTACAACAGCATCAAGCCCTACCTGATCAACGAGACGGTGGCGCCTGAAAAGGAACGCTTGCAGAGCCCCGAAGAGCGCGACGAGCTCAACGGCCTGTATGAGTGCATCCTGTGCGCCAGCTGCTCGACCAGCTGCCCCAGCTTCTGGTGGAACCCCGACAAGTTCGTGGGTCCTGCCGGTCTGCTGCAGGCCTACCGCTTCATCGCGGACAGCCGCGACCAGGGCACCGCCGAGCGTCTGGACAACCTGGAAGACCCGTACCGCCTGTTCCGTTGCCACACCATCATGAACTGCGTCGACGTCTGCCCCAAGGGCCTGAACCCGACCAAGGCCATCGGCAAGATCAAGGAAATGATGGTGATGCGCTCGGTCTGAGCGCCCACCTCGCACCTCATGACCGACACCACCGCGCCGGACGCCCTGCTCGACGAGCGGGGCCTGAGCAAGCTGCGCTGGCGCTGCCGCCGGGGCCTTCTCGAAAACGACCTGTTCATCGAGAAATTCTTCGACCGGCACGCCGCCAGCCTGACTGTCAGGCAGGCTGAAGCTCTGGGCGTTCTAATGGATTTGTCCGACAACGATCTCCTGGATCTGTTGCTGGGTCGCAAACCACCCCAGGGCGAGCTGGCCCGTGACGACGTCACGGCCGTACTGGGCATGCTGCGCGCTGCCCGACTACCCGTTTAGACCCCTAAAAAGGAAACCGCATGAAACTCGTAGACAACAAAGCCACCCTGTCGTTCTCCAACGGCAGCCCCAGCGTGGACCTGCCGGTGTATGCCGGCAACATCGGCCCGGACGTCATCGACATCCGCAAGCTGTACGCCCAGACCGGCATGTTCACCTACGATCCGGGCTTCCTGTCCACGGCGTCCTGTCAGTCGGCCATCACCTACATCGATGGCGACAAGGGCGAGCTGCTGTACCGCGGCTATCCCATCGAGCAGCTGGCCACCCAGTGCGACTACCTAGACACCTGTTACCTGCTGCTCAACGGCGAGCTGCCCAACGAAACGCAGCGCGGCGACTTCCACAAGCTCGTCATCAACCACACCATGGTGAACGAGCAGATGCAGTTCTTCATGCGCGGTTTCCGCCGTGACGCGCACCCCATGGCGGTCCTGACCGGCCTGGTGGGTGGTCTGTCGGCCTTCTACCACGACAGCACGGACATCAACAACCCGAAGCACCGCGAGATCGCCGCGATCCGCCTGATCGCCAAGATGCCCACGCTGGTGGCCATGGCCTACAAGTACGGCATCGGCCAGCCCTACATGTACCCGCGCAACGACCTGAGCTATTCGGGCAACTTCCTGCGCATGATGTTCGGCACGCCCTGCGAAGAGTACGTGGTCAACCCCGTGCTGGAGC
>JAUXNG010000056.1 GCA_030682835.1 Hydrogenophaga sp.
CCTCAAAAGTGGGAGGCCACCATACCCGTTTACAAAGCGAACAGGAAAGTCAATGAAATCAACGGTCTACCCAGACCACCCCCGCGCCAGTGCTAGCTTTGCGTACCGTCACTTATTGCACTGAAAACGAGGAGACCCCGACACCTGCTCGGCCCAGCGCACGCGGTCGCGCACCACCGGGTCCAGCCGCTCCACCTTGTGCGGGAAGTGCTGGTCGAGGTAGGCCGCGAGTTCGGACGCTGCGAGGCCGCCGCGGCGGAAGATGTCGAAGGCTTCCTCGCAGTGCGGCAGCGGGAACCGGACCACCTGCGCGCCGGCCTGGGCGAGGCGCTGAACGGCCGCTTCCACGGCGGCGGCGATGCTCGGGTCGATGTCGTCCCAGAAGTGGTTGGTCGGCACGCCGACGCGCAGTCCTTGCACGCGCACCGGGGCAGGCGCGGGCAGGCCCTGGCTCTCTGTGTCGAGGGCGGCGAACGCGTAGGCCAGGTCTTCCACCGTGCGGGTGAGCACGCCCGCGGTGTCGAGCGAGGACGACAGGGGCACGATGCCTTCGACCGGCCAGCGCCCCACGGTGGTCTTCAGGCCCACCTGTCCGGTCATGGACGCGGGCACGCGCACCGAACCGGCGGTGTCGGTGCCCAGCGCCAGCAGGGCGCTGCCCTGCACCAGCGAGACGCCCGCGCCCGCGCTGGACCCGCCTGGCACGCGGTGCTCGTGGGGTGACCAGGGGTTCCGGGGCGTGCCCCAGTGGGCGTTGACGCCAAGACCCCCGAACGCGAACTCGACCGTGTGCGTCTTGCCGACCACGATGCCCAGTTGCCGCTGCAGCCGCGCGACCAGCGGGCCGGCCGCCTGCCAGGCTTCGGGCAGGGCCTCGTCGCTGCCCGCAAACACCGGCAGGCCGGGCACGCCGTACAGGTCCTTCACCGACACCGGCAAGCCCATCAGCGGGCCCAGGTCCTGGCCCTGGTCCAGCAGGGTGTCGACCGCAGCGGCGGCGCTGCGGGCGCGCGCGCCGTCCCAGGTCTTGTAGGCGTTGAGCCGGGGTTCCATGCGCGCGTGGTGTTGCGCGCAGGTGTCGATCAGGGCCACCGCCGTCAGTTCGCGGCGGCGCAGGCGGGCGGCGTGCTCGGCCAGCGACAGGTGGGCAGCGTTCAAGGGCCTTCTCCTCGGGGTGTGGTGAACAGGGTGTGTCCCATTGTCACCACCCGGCCGCCAAGTCCGCGGCGATCTCTTCTGGTGTGCCCAGGCGGTTCATCGGCGTGTCGCGCAGCAACTGGGTGTAGATGGCTTTCATCCAGCCGGTCTCGGCCTCGCTCAGCGGCTGCGGGTTGCGCGGCACGATGCGCTGGCCGTTGTCGATGGCACCGGGCGAGACGCACCCAGATGGTGCCGCCCACGTTGTGCACCGACGCGTCGACGCGGCCATGGGCCTGCAGGGCCGCCTGCACCACGCGCCCCTGGTAGCGCTGGGCGGCGATTCCGGTCCTGGTCAGCGGCCGAGGTCTTTGGCGCTGACGCCCGCGATGCCCCAGTTCTCCTTGGGCATTTCGTGGATCCAGACGCGGATGGTTTCCTTCTTCGCGTCGATGGCCTCGTGCAGCGCCTGGGTGACCTTCTCGATCACGGCCTTCTTCTGCTCGGGCGTGCGGCCTTCGAGTATGTAGATCTGTGCGAACGGCATGGTGGTGGTCTCCTGGGTCAGTTGGCTTTGATGTCCAGCTTGCGGATCAGGGCACCCCAGCGGTTGTTCTCGGCCTTGATGAAGGCGTCGAACTCCTGGGGCGTGGTGACGCGCAGGTTGCCGGAGATGTTGTCGAACGCGGCCTGGGCCTCGGCGGTCTTGGCGCCTTTGGCCCAGGCGTCGTGCAGCTTCTGCACGACGGCGGCCGGGGTGGCGGCGGGGGCGACCAGGCCGAACCAGGTCTCCACCGCGAAGCCGGGGTAACCGGACTCGGCCACGGTCGGTACGTCCGGCAGGGCCTTGGCGCGCGTGGGCGAGGTGACGGCCAGCGCCTTGAGCTTGCCGCTGCGGATGTGCTGCAAGGTGGTGGCCAGCGAGCTTTCCATGCTCATGATCACCGTGCCCGAGAGCAGGTCCGGCACGATCTGGCTCGACCCCTTGTAGGGGATGTTGGTGAGTTCGATGCCGGCCACCGACTGCAGCAGCTCGGCCGCCAGGTGGTTGCTGGTGCCGATGCCGGACGTGGCGTAGCCGAGCTTGCCCGGGTTGGCCTTGGCGTAGGCCACCAGACCCTTGAGGTCGGCGAACGGTGCGCTCGGGTGCACGACGATCACGCAGGGCGTGGTGCCCACCAGCGAGATCGGGGCGAAGTCCTTTTCCACCTGGAACGGCAGCTTGTCGTAGAGGTAGGGCGCGATGGCCAGGCTGCTGATGGCCGACAGCCCGATGGTGTAGCCGTCCGGTGCGGCCTTGGCCACCGCGTCGGTGCCGATGTTGCCGCCGGCGCCGGCCTTGTTCTCGACCACGAAGGACTGGCCCAGCGCGTCGCCCATGGCCTTGGCGGCGGTGCGGCCCATGATGTCGGTGGGTCCACCCGGTGGGAAGGGCACGATGAGCTTGACGGGACGGGCGGGGTAGGCGTCCTGCGACCAACCAGCGGCGGGTGCCAGGGCCAGGCCGGCCCCCACGGAGGCGATGAAATCTCTGCGTTGCATAGGGTGCGTTCCTCAGGCCGCTTTTTTCTGCTCGCGCGCATCTCGCGCGCGAGCCATGGTCATGGCCGTGTCTTCGATCATGTCTTCCTGGCCACCGACCATCTTCTTGCGGCCCAGTTCGACCAGGATGTCGCGCGCCGACAGGCCGTACTTGACGGCGGCGCGTTTGGCGAACAGCAGGAAGCTGCCGTACACGCCGGCGTAGCCCAGCGTGAGCGCGTCGCGGTCGATGCGGATCGGGAAGTCCATGATGGGCGTGACCAGGTCTTCGGCCACGTCCTGGATCTTCCAGACGTCCACACCGGTCTGCACGTCCATGCGGTCGAGCACGGCGACCAGCACTTCCATCGGCGTGTTGCCTGCGCCCGCGCCCAGGCCGGCGGCGGCAGCGTCGATGCGGGTGGCGCCACATTCAATGGCGGCGACCGAGTTGGCCACGCCCATGGCCAGGTTGTGGTGGCCGTGGAAGCCCAGCTCGGTCTCGGGCTTGAGCGCGTCGCGCACGGCCTGCAGGCGGGCCTTCACGTCGGCGGGCAGCATGTAGCCGGCCGAGTCGGTGATGTAGATGCAGTTGGCGCCATAGCCCTCCATCAGCTTGGCCTGTTTCACCAGGCCTTCGGGGCTGTTCATGTGGGCCATCATCAGGAAGCCCACGGTGTCCATGTCGAGCTTTCGGGCGAAGGTGATGTGCTGCTCGCTCACGTCGGCTTCGGTGCAGTGCGTGGCCACGCGGATGGTGTGCACGCCCAGGCCGTGCGCCATCTTCAGGTGGTCGACGGTGCCGATGCCGGGCAGCAGCAGGGCGGACACCTTGGCCTGCTTCATCAGCGGGATCACGGTGCCCAGGTACTCCTCGTCGGAGTGGGCCGGGAAGCCGTAGTTGACGCTGGAGCCGCCCAGGCCGTCGCCGTGGGTGACCTCGATCAGCGGCACACCGGCGGCGTCGAGGCCGCAGGCGATGCTCTTCATCTGTTCGAGCGTCATCAGGTGGCGCTTGGGGTGCATCCCGTCGCGCAGGGTCATGTCGTGCAGGGTGATTTTTTGCTGGCTCATGGGGTGCTCCGGATCAGGCGGCGACGGGTTCGAGCACGAGCTCGCCCTTCAGGATTTCTTCGGCAAACATCTCGGCGGTGCGCGCGGCGGCGGCGGTCATGATGTCCAGGTTGCCGGCGTACTTGGGCAGGTAGTCGCCCAGGCCCTCGACCTCCATGAAGACCGAGACGCGGTTGCCGTCGAAGACGGGGCCGTTGACCAGCTTGTAGCCCGGCACGTACTTCTGCACTTCCTTGATCATGTCGTGCACCGACTTCGTGATCGCGGCCTCGTCGGGCGTGCCTTCGACCAGGCAGTGCACCGTGTCGCGCATGATCAGCGGCGGCTCGGCCGGGTTGATCACGATGATGGCCTTGCCCTTCTTGGCGCCGCCCACCTTCTCGACCGCGCCGGCCGTGGTGCGGGTGAACTCGTCGATGTTCTTGCGCGTGCCGGGACCGACCGATTTGCTGGACACGGTGGCGACGATCTCGCCGTAGCTCACCGGCTGCACGCGGCTGACCGCGTAGACCATGGGGATGGTGGCCTGGCCGCCGCAGGTGACCATGTTCACATTCATCTCGCGCTGGCCGACGTGCTGCTTGAGGTTGACCGGCGGCACGCAGTAGGGGCCGATGGCGGCGGGCGTGAGGTCGATCATCATCGCGCCCTGCTCATTGACCTTGCGCGAGTTCTCGGCGTGCACGTAGGCGCTGGTGGCGTCGAACACGATCTGCACACCGTCGGCCTTCATGTGCGGGATCAGGCCGTCCACACCCTCGGCGGTGGTCTTGATGCCCATCTCCTTGGCGCGCTTGAGACCGTCGGAGTTGGGATCGATGCCCACCATCCACACGGGTTCGAGCAAGGGGCTGCGCTGCAGCTTGGCCAGCAGGTCGGTGCCGATGTTGCCGGGCCCGATCAGGGCGCACTTGATTTTTTTGGTCATGGGTTGACTCCTGGGGGAAGAAGAAAAAAGGTTCAGGTGAGCGTGCGCACCACGCCACCGTCCACCCGCAGCGCGGCGCCGGTGGTGGCGCTGGCCTGCGGGCTGCAGACGTAGGCCACCATGGCCGCCACCTCGTCGGGGCGGATGAAGCGGCGCAGCAGCGAGGTGGGGCGCGCGTCGCGGAAGAAGCGGGCCGCGGCTTCGTCGAAGCTCAGGCCCTGCTGCGCGGCGAGCGTGTCGAAGAAAGCGCGTGCGCCTTCGGTCAGCGTGGGGCCGGGCAGCACGCTGTTGACCGTGACGGCGGTGCCGGCGCAGCACTCGGCCAGGCCGCGTGCCACGGACAGCTGGGCCGACTTGCTCATGCCGTAATGCACCATCTCGGCCGGCGGGCAGATGCCCGACTCGCTGGAGATGAAGACGATGCGGCCGCGGTTGCGCGTCAGCATGCCGGGCAGCGCGGCGCGGGCGAGGCGCACGCCGCTCATCACGTTGACCTCGAACAGGTGCTGCCAGTCGGCGTCGGCGATCTGCTCGAAGGGCTTGGGCTCGAAGATGCCGAGGTTGTTGACCAGGATGTCCACATCGGCCAGCCGGGTCGCCACCTGCTCGCAGCCGGCGGCGGTGCCCAGGTCGGCGGCGATGCCCGACACCTCGGCCTGCGGGTGCTGTTGGCGCAGGGTCTGCAGGGCGCGCTGCACCGACGCCTCGCCGCGGCCGTTGAGCACCACATGGGCGCCGTCGGCCAGCAGGGCCTGGGCGATGGCCAGGCCGATGCCAGCGGTCGAGCCCGAGACGAAGGCGGTCTGCCCCGCCAGGGGGCGTGGTGCCGGGCTCATGGGCGCCCTCCTACGGGCGGACGGGCGTGCAGCCAGCCGGCCAGCCAGCGGGTCAGGCGCGGCGCCACCACCCAGGTCATGAGGACCACCACCAGCACGGTGATGACCATGGTGCGCGGCACCAGCGGCCAGTCGGCCAGCAGCGGCGCCACGGTGAGGAACAGCAGCAGCACGGTCGGGAAGATGCCCAGCCAAGTCACGATCGCCACCTTCCCGCGCGGCGGCGCCTTGGTGGTGCTGCCCGCCGGCGCGAACCAGTAGTCCAGCCCGCTGACCCGGCGCATCTCCTGCGCACCGACGGTGTGGGGTGCGACTTGCGCGAGCCAGCGGGCCCGCTCGGGCGAGTCCTGCCAGGCGGCCAGGTGCGCCTCGTTGTCGAAGGCGAAGACCACGTGGTAGAGCAGGGGCTCGTCGCCGCCGCCGGCCTCGCCAGGGCGCACCAGCTGGCCGCCCAGGTGGCCGCCCAGGTGGCCGGGGAAGTGGGTCGCTGCCTCGATCATGCCGGCCATGGCCGTCTCGAAGCCGGCCACGCCTTGGGGTGCGACCCGGCGCGTGACCAGCACGGTCACGGCGCGCGACGGGGTGGCGGGTGCGTTCATGGGTGCAGGCGGCTCAGGGCGGCGCTCAGACGAATCGCATGCCAACCGTGCCCAGGTCCTGGAAGCGCACGTTCACGCTGTCGCCGGCCTGCACCGCAATGGCTTCGGTCACGCCGCCGGTCATGATGAAGCTGCCCGTCGGGATCTCCTGACCGCGCGCGCCCAGGTGGTTGGCCAGGGCGGCGATGGCGGCGGCCGGGTGGCCCATCACGGCGGCGCCGGCGGCCATGGCCACGATCTGGCCGTTCTTCTCCAGCACCACGCCCAGCGTGCGCAGGTCCAGGTCTTCCACACGACGGGCGCGGCCACCGATCACGAAGCGCGAGGCCGAGGTGTTGTCGGCGATCACGCTCTTGAGGTCGAACTTGAAGTCGCGGTAGCGGCTGTCGATGATCTCCACGCCGGGGATCACGAAGTCGATCGCGGCCATCACGGCGCCGACGTGGCAGCCCGGACCTTTGAGCGGCGCCTTGGTGACGACGCAGATCTCGGCCTCGACCTTGGGGTGGATGAGTTCGGAGGTCTTGATGTCGCTGCCTTCGGCGCAGGCCATGTAGTCGCTGACGAAGCCGAAGACCGGCGTGTCCACGCCCATCTGCTTCATCTTGGCGTAGGAGGTCAGGCCGCACTTGAGGCCCACCGTCTTGTGGCCACGGCTTTCCTTGCGCGCGCGGATCAGGTCCTGGATCGCGTAGGCGTCGTCCCAGTCCATGTCCGGGTGGTCGTCGGTGATCTTGGTGACGTCGTGCGCCTTCAGCTCGGCGTTTTCCAGGTGCTCGGCGAGCTGGGCGAGGGTGTTCTTGTCGAGTTTCATGTGGTTGTTTCCTTCCCGCTCAGGCGACGAAACGCACCGACGTGCCGCCCAGGCCGCCGACGCTGCAATACAGGCTGTCGCCCGCGACCACCGGCACCAGCGGCGACTGCGAGCCAGAGAGGATGATGTCGCCGGCCTTGAGGCCGATGCCCAGACGGCCGAGCGTGTTGGCCAGCCAGGCCACCGCGTTGACCGGCGAGCCCTGCACCGATGCGCCGCAGGACGTGCTGATGATTTCGCCGTTCTTTTCCAGCACCATGCCGGCCAGCGCGAGGTCGAGGTCGCGCGGGCTCTTGCGCAGGCCGCCGAGCGTGAGCACGCCGCAGGAGGCGTTGTCGGCCACGGTGTCCTGGATCTTGATCTTCCAGTCCTTGATGCGCGAGTCGACGATCTCGAAGCACGGCATCACGCAGTCGGTGGCGCGCAGCACGTCGGCCGCGGTGACGCCGGGGCCTTCGAGGTCGCGCGCCAGGATGAAGGCGACCTCTGCCTCGGCCTTGGGCGCGATCATGCTGCTCACCGGGATGGGCTGGCCTTCGTTGTAGACCATGCCCGAGAGCAGGTGGCCGAAGTCGGGCTGGTTGACCTTGAGCATGTCCATCACGACCTTGCTCGTCACGCCTATTTTCTTGCCCACCACGCGCTCGCCCGCGTCCAGCCGGCGCTGGATCATGCGCAGCTGGATCTGGTAGGCGTCCTCGATGGTGATGTCCGCTTCGCGGTCGGTCAGCGGAGCGACGGGTTGGCGGTCGAGCAGCGACTGGTAGAGCTCGTCGCCGTAGTGCTGGATCTTGGAGTTGTCCATGGTGTTCTGTGTGGGAAAAGGGGTCAGGCGGACGCGGCGCCCTGCGCGTCGGCTTCGGCGAGGAAGTTCGACACCAGCTGGGCGAAGCGCGCGGCGTGTTCGATCTGCGTCCAGTGGCCGCAGTGGCCGAACACGTGCAGCTGGCTGTTGGGAATCCACTGGCTCAGCGTGAGCGAGGTCTGCAGCGGAATCACCTGGTCCTCGCGGCCGTGGACGATGAGCGTCTCGTGCGGCAGCGCGCGGATCGCCGATTCGGGGCTGGCCATGGCGTCGACCCAGCGCTGGCGCGGGGCCGGGAACATGGCCGAGAAGGATTCCTGGAAGCCGGGGCGGATGCTGGCCTGGTAGCGCAGCTCGGCCAGCTCGTCGGTGACCAGCGCGCGGCTGTGGGCGAAGATGTCCAGCAGGCGCTTCATGGTGGCCAGCGAGGGCTCGTAGCCCCAGACCGCGTCCAGGCCCGGCGTGATCGGGAAGGGCACACCGACCGAGCCCATGAGCACCAGGCGGCGCACGCGCTGCGGCGCGCGGATCGCCAGCGCCAGCGAGAGCGCGCCGCCAAAGCTGTTGCCGACCACGTCGGCTTTCTCGACGCCCATCGCGTCCATGACATCCAGCGCCTGCTGGACCCAGGTGTCCATGTTGTAGGTCATGCCGGCGGGGCGGTCGGTGTAGCCGAAGCCCACCATGTCGGGCGCGATGACTCGCCGATCCTTGGCGATGACCGGCATGGCGAGGCGCCAGTTGGCCCAGGCGCTTACACCCGGACCGGAGCCGTGGATGAACAGCACCGGAGGCTGTCCCGGCTTGGAGCTGCCGAGGTCGTGCACGTTGGTGTTGAAGCTGCCTGTGCGAACGCTCAGCGCAATTTCAGGGTTGTGTGGGGCATTCATGTGTCTTGTCCTTGAGGTCTTTGCTTTGAAGGGGCGGCGAGTGGGCCGGGACGACTGGTTCCGTTCATGTCCCCCGTCGGTCGCTGCGCGCTCGCCTCCTCCTTTACTTCACTGCACCAGTCGCCCCGGCCCACTCGCTGTCGGCGCACGAGGCCGTTCGTCCAGGGCAGCCGTGGAACCGGCTATGCCGGGCCACAGGCGGCGTCCCCCTCGAAGCGTCGAAGACGCGCAACGGAGGGGGGAAGCCGCGCAGCGGCGCAGGGGGGAGATCACAGCTTCACCATCACGTTGCGGAGTTCCGTGTAGAACTCCAGCGAGTGCACGCCGCCTTCGCGGCCGATGCCCGAGGCCTTGCTGCCGCCGAAGGCGGTGCGCAGGTCACGCAGGAACCAGCTGTTGATCCAGCACAGGCCGACCTCGATGGCCGAGGCCATGCGGTGCGCCTTGCCCAGATCCTGCGTCCACACGGTGGTCGCCAGGCCGTAGTCGGTGGCGTTGGCCAGCGCAATCGCTTCCTCTTCGGTGTCGAAGGGGGCGATGTGGCAGCAGGGGCCGAAGATCTCCTCGCGGATCACGCTGGCGCTTTCGGGCAGGCCGGTCCAGATAGTGGGCTGCACGAAGTGGCCGTTGGCGTACTCGCCCGTCATGGCCGGTTCACCGCCGCCGGTGACGACGGTCGCCCCCTCGGCCCTGGCCTTGGCGTAGTAGCCCATGACCTTCTGCTTGTGTTCGGCCGAGATCAGCGGGCCGATGCCCACGCCCGGCATGTCGGGGCCGCCGATCTTCAGGCCCTCAGCCTTTTCTTTCAGCGCGGCGACGAACTTGTCGAAGATCGGGCGCTGCACGTACACGCGTTCGGTGCCCAGGCAGACCTGGCCGCAGTTCTCGAAGGCGCTGCGGGTGATGCCGGCGATGGCCTTGTCGAAGTCGGCGTCGGCGAACACGATGCCGGCGTTCTTGCCGCCGAGTTCGAACGACACCGGGCGCACACCCTTGGCGGCGGCGGCCATGATGGCTTCACCCGTGCGGGTCTCGCCGGTGAAGGTGATGCCGTTGACACCCGGGTGCTTGGTGATGAATTCGCCGGCCGAGCCGGGGCCGAAGCCGTGCAGCACCTGGTACACGCCCTTGGGCACGCCGACCGCGTTCATCACCTCGCCCAGCAGGGTCGCGGTGGCGGGGGTTTCCTCCGAGGGTTTGACGATGACGGTGTTGCCGCAGGCCAGGGCCGGGCCGACCTTCCAGGTCATCAGCAGCAGCGGCAGGTTCCAGGGGCAGATCACGCCGACCACGCCCAGGGGTGTGCGCAGGCCGTAGCTGATGGCAGTGCCGCCGTCGGGCGTGGTCATCTGGAAGCTCTCGGTCGGCACGTTCTTGACGATGTCCGCAAAGATCTTGAAGTTGGCGGCGCCGCGCGGGATGTCGATGTGCGAAGCCAGCGAGCGCGGCTTGCCGGTGTCGGCCAGTTCGGCGGCGAGGAAGTCGTCGAAGCGGCGGTTGATCTCGTCGGCCACCGCGTGCAGCAGTTCGGCGCGCTTGACCACGCTCATCGTGCCCCACTCGCCCTTGAGCGCGGCGCGGCCCGCGGCCACGGCCGCGTCGACCTCGGCCTGACCGGCCTCGTGCACCAGACCTACGACCTCGTTGGTGGCCGGGTTGCGGTTTTCGAAGGTCTTGGCGGTGGCGACGAAATCGCCGTTGATGAAGTTCAGGAACTGTTTCATGGTGCGTGAGGAAGGAAAAGAAAAGTCAGTCGAGGCCCAGGGCCTTCAGGCCGGCGCGGGCACAGGCTTCGTCCTGTTCGGCCGAGCCGCCGGACACGCCGATGCCGCCGATGCGCTGGCCACCGGCCACGATGGGCAGGCCGCCACCGAACAGCACCAGGCGCTGGCGCTGGTTCAGGCCGATGCGCAGCAGCTCGTCGTCGCCGATCACGCCGCCCCACTGCGAGGTGGGGAAGCCAAAGCTGGCCGCGGTGTAGGCCTTGTCGATCGCGATGTCGATCGAATGCAGAAACGCATGGGGCATGCGCAGAAACGCGGTCAGCGTGCCCGAGGCATCGGTCACGGCCACGTTGATGCGAATGCCCGATGCCTCCGCATGCGCCACCGCCGCCTGACAGGCCAACGAAGCCGCAGATGCGGTGATGACGGAAGATGGAACAGAGAGAGCGGATGTCATAAGAAGAAGCGGCGAGAGAAAGGTGACTCCAGTTCGAGGGGCACCGAGGAACCGGCTCCGCCGGGCCTCAGGTGCCGTCCCCCCTCCAAGCGCCGAAGGCGCGCCAGAGAGGGGGGAAGCCGCGTCAGTGGCGCAGGGGGGTGATCACGTGTACACCTCGGTGAAAGACGGCACCAGATAGCCCGTGTGATAGAAGATCCCGCTGCCCAGTTGGTCTTCGGTCCAGGTCGTCACCGGCCGGTCGCGCTGGGCCAGATAGCCCAGGCCGGCGAAGGTCTCGTTGCGGTTGCCGCTCGGGTCGAAGAAGTAGATCGTCTCGCCGCGCGTGATGCCGTGGCGGGTGGGGGCCACGTCGATGCGCGTCTTGGTCTTGGCCATCACGTCGGCGGACTTGAGCACGTCGTGCCACGAGTCCAGGAAGAAGGCGATGTGGTGCAGGCCGCTGCGCGGCCCACCGACGAAGGCGATGTCGTGCGGCGTGGTGGTGCGGGCCATCCAGGTCGCCGCCTGCATGTTGCCTTCGGGTCCGACCAGCACCTGCTCGGTCAGGAAGAAGTCCAGCGCCTCGGTCATGAAGCGGGTGTTGTCGGCCACGGTGTTGATGCCGGCCTCGGGATTCATCTCGCACATCAGCAGGCAGTGGTCCAGCCAGTGGGCGCCCGCGCCCTTGAGGCCGTCGGGCCAGGGGTCGGGATTGATGTTGCCCACGTCGGTGCCGACAAACTCCTTGCTGGCATACAGGCGCATTTCGTGCCCGCTGGGCAGTTTGAACTGCAGCATGCGGCCGGTCGAGGGCAAGGTGCCTTCGTCGAGCATGGTGGTCTTCACACCCCAGGCCTCGATCTTCTGCTGCAGCGCTTCAAGGTCGGCTTCCTTCTCGACCTTGTAGGCCAGGTGGTTCATGCCGGCCTGGTCCGACGGGGTCAGGATGACCGAGTACTTGTCCCATTCGTCCCAGCACTTGAGGTAGACGTTGCCCGCCTTGTCCTTCATGGTGGTCTTCATGCCCAGCACGTTCTCGTAGTGCCGGACGGCGGCGTCCATGTCCATCACTTTCAGGCTCGCGTGCCCGATGCGCATCACACCCATGTTGTGTCTCCTGGTGGTTGGTTACTGCTGCTGAATCGAAGGGCTGGCAGTCGCAGACTCTGCGCGCCCCTTGGAAAACGGTTTGCTCAACTTGCCGGCCACTTCGAGGTTCACCGGCGTCTGGGGTGCCACGCGGCATGCCAGCGTGTAGCCCTGGTTCTCTTCGTCGAGCGTCACGTGTGCACGGCTGATCGGCCCCAGGGCCTTGATCTGTCCCTCGACGATGCGGACCTTGCAGACCCCGCAGCCGCCGTTGACGCAACCCACCGGGATGCCCTTGCGGCCCAGGCGGACCATGCCGGTGAGCAGGCTTTCATTGCCGGCGCAGGCATAGCTGAGGCCAACGTTGGCGATAGTGACCGGCAGCGCCGCCAAGCGCGGGCTGGTGGTCAGGACAGGGAGCGAGGTCATTGAGGCCATGTCGCCATTTCTTCCTGCAGCCTGTCGGCCAATTCGCGCTGCCAAGCTGCCAGCAAGTCAAAGCGGCTGACCAGCCACAGCTCCGTTTCGAAGAAGAGCTTTTCGGGGTACGGCACCAGTTCGGGATAGTCAGCGGCAACGAACTTGGGCAGCAGCGCCACGCCGTGGCCCAGCGCGCACAGGTGCGCCATGGGCACGAAGCTGTCCGACTGCACGCGCACCTTGCCCGTCAGGCCGAACTTGGCCCAGTCCAGGTTGGCGTAGGTGAAGTTGTGATCCTGGTGGAAGAACTGCAAGTTCATGGCCAGAAGGTCGTGGTCGTCGACAAACGCGGGATTTGACGCACTCGTGTCGTGGCGCGCCAGGTACGCGCGGCTGGCGTAAGCGCCCACGGCCACCGCACCGATCTTGCGTACGCGCAGGGAATTGCTGTTGCGCACAGGCCGTGCTAGCCGCACGGCGATGTCCACCTGGTCTTGCTCCAGATTGACGAAGTGCGTCTCGGTGGTGATGTTGAGCAGCAGCCGAGGAAATTTCTCCCCCAGCGCGACGAATACTGGCGCAAAGCGCTTGGCGAACACGTCCATCAGGCTGATGCGCACCACGCCCGCGCCTTCCTGGTGATTCTGAGAGAAGCTGCGCGCCGCCTCTTCCATGTGCTGGGCAGCGCTGACCAGCGCGTGCAGGTCGGCCGAGGCTTTCCAGCCGGCCTCGCTGCGCACGAACAGAGTGCGACCGAAGCGCTGCTCCAGCACCCGGATGCGCCGGCGCAGGGTGGAGTCGTCGATGCCTTCCATGTCGGCTGCAACTTCGTAGCTCCCGTGGCGCTCCAGCGCGAGGAAGGCGCGGATCAGGTCCCATGGAGGTGTGGTGGTGCCGTCTCGGGTCATGGTGCATGCTTTCATCGATGGCTTCAGGCTTTCTGGGGCTTGCAGGTTCAGGAAAAGCGCAGCCGCACCTGGGCGCTGGCGGCGCGCGTGCGGCAGGCCAGCAGCCAGCCTTCTGCAGCATCGTCTTCGTCCAGCACCGAGCTGTCGAGCCGCAGCACCTCGCCGTCCACCAGGCGGCACATGCAGGAGGCGCATTCGCCAACCCGGCAAGCGTGCGGGACGGCCAGCCCGGCGTCGAGCATGGCGCCCAGCAGGAATTGCCCGCCGCGCACCGACACGGTATGCGTCTGCCCCTTGAGCTGAACCGTCAGCTCGGCGTCGGGACCCTCGGCGCCCGTTTCCACCGCGCCCTCCAGCGCAGCGCCGAAGTCCTCGCGGTAGACGCGACTGGGCTCGATCCCAGCCGCTGCCAGCGCAGCCAGAACGGAGTGCATGAAGGCCTCGGGGCCGCAAAGGTAGGCGTCAGCAGCCTCAAGGCCCTGGGTCTGCGCCTCCAGCAGCGCCTGCGTGGGCAGGCCCTGTTCGGCGTCATACCAGTGGCGTATCTCCAGCCGCTGCCCGCTACCCGCCTGTAGCGCCTGCAACTCAGCCAGTAGCATGGCCGTGGCTCGGTCGCGGCAGGCGTAGAACAGCCGTACCTGGGGCGCGCCTTGCAGCAACGCTTGGCGCGCCAGCGCGAAGATGGGCGCAATGCCACTGCCGCCGGCATACAACAGCACTGGTTGGCCATGCCGCGCCAGTGTGAAGCGCCCGGCGGGCGGAAGCACCTGCAATCGTTGGCCCGCTCGCGCGTGGTCGCACAGCCAATTGGAGACGCGCCCACCCGCCACGCGGCGCACCAGCAGGCTGATCGCCTGCCCATCCTCGGGCGCACTGGTGATCGAATAGCAGCGCCAATGTTCATCGCCTTGCACGGGGACGGCAAGCGTCAGGTACTGGCCAGACTGGAAGGAAAAACGCTGCCGCTGCCCGCCGTCCACGCCCAGGCTCAGCAGGATGGCGTCGCTGCCTTGCGGTGAAACAGCGGTGACGGTAAGAGAATGTGCCAGTTTCATGCGCTGCCACCTCCCCTCACAAAAAGAACGAGTTGTTGCCCTGCAGGCAGTCGCTGTCGATCAGGTTGACCTGCTTGAGCACGATGACTAGCCCCTGGGCGCTCTGGCGCAGCACGAACCCGTTCCAGCCCGCGAGCACACGGTTGTGGCCCTCGCGTGACTCGGCCAGAGTGAAGCTGTAGCGCGCGCGCCATTCATTGCCACGGTCCGGGCTGGGCCACACTTCCAGTCCGCCCCAGTGCCGCGCCGTGCGCGAAGTCGGGAACTGCGAGAAGGCCAGCCCGGTGCCCAGGCGGCTCACACGGTCGAGCAGACGGCGCCGGTCGTGGAATTCCAAGGTGACGTATTGGCGCGGGTCGGGCGCGGGCGCGCCCGCCGGCACCCAATAGGCGCATTCCTCGCCATACAACGCCAGCCAGCGCTCGTAGGCGGTCTTGTCCATCGAGCCCTGATCGAGCAGGCGAGCTTCCAGTGTCAGTAGTTGTGCCACCTGCTGCGTTTGCGCGGCGTCAGCGCCCTGGGTGCGCACGGCGGCCTGGGCCAGGTCGTCCGAAGCGGCGAGAAGCCAGTCGTAGAACGCCGGCACCACGTAGAGCGAGGGAGGCTGGTGGCGGTAGGCCGGAACGGCGGCAGCTTGGGCCAGATCCTGGGCGGCGTTCATGGCAGCTTCCCCTTGTTCATTTGCAGCGTCGGGCGGGCTTGCATCAGCCGCTTCCACTGAGCGTAGTAGTTGCGCATGTGAATGTCTGTGGTCACCGGGCCGCTGACCACGCCATCGGGACCGGGCACATCCTTGCCGGTCTCCCAGTGGCGACCCATGTCCACCCATTCGTCCTCGGGGCTGTTCATAAGGCCGCGTTGGCACTCTTCGAAGTTGGCGGCGTCGTCCATCTCGCCCATGACGGGGAAATCCTCCTGCGTGCGCAGGCGCATGGTGTTGACCTCTGCGTCCACGTCTCTGCGCCGGGTGGCATGCCAGCTTACCGAGGTTTCGCCCACCGCCAGAGGCTGGATCACCTGCACCTGGTTGCCGATCAGCGCCAGATTGGGAAAGATGTTGAGGTTCATGCCCGCCCCGACAGTGGTGTCGAGCACGCGTTGGGCCTGATCGCGGCTGTGGGTGGCGGCCACGTGGGCCTCGTAGGGCTCACGCCCCGGCTGCGGGCGCTGCTCGCGCCAGGCGGAGTTGCCGTGCATCTCGGGACGCTGGTCGATCACCGTATGCCCGTTGTCGAGCGCGTTGTTGCTCATGCGGGAGCGGTCGGCGTCGGCGAAGTAGGCCATGTCGCCGCCACCGTAGCGTTCCTTGGTCATCACCAGCAGCGACTGGTGCGAGAACGGCACGTGGTAGCCGTCGCCCGCGTTGTCCCAGACCAGTTTCCAGTTGCAGCCGACGCGAAAGCGCTGAGCGCCGGCCAAGACGATGTTCTGAGCGCCCCCATTGTGCTCGATCCAGGCGTCCAGATAGCGTGTGGCATTGCCGAGGTGCTCGGCCAGGGGCGGCGCCTCGGAGTTCAGGGTAGCGAAGATGAAGCCCTTGTACGACGCCACCTGCGCAGGCCGCGCAAGGTGCATGTCGCGCGCCTTGAAGGCCGGGCCATAGGCGTTCTTGCCGGGAATGCCGAACAACTGACCTCGGTTGTCGAAACGCCAGCCGTGGTAGGGGCAGGTGAAGTTGGCGGCGTTTCCTTGGTGCTCGCGGCAGACGGTTGCGCCGCGGTGCGAGCAACGGTTGGAGAACACGCGAATTTGCCCCTCTTCGTCGCGAGTCACGATGACCTCGCGGGTGCCCAGCCAGGCCTGCCGGAAATCGTTGGGCTCGGGGATCTCGCTTTCATGGGCCAAGTACACCCAGCTGGCGGCGTACACATGGTCCATTTCGCGGGCAAAGATGGCGGGGTCGGTATAGACGCGGCGGTGTACACGGTCTGGCTGCACCAGGTCGTCCCATTCATCGGCGGCGGATTCCCCGGCCGGAACGGCGGCAATATGAATTACTTTCATCGTTTTCTCGCAATTCGGTTGAATCTGAAAATCGCGGCTTCAGTTCATGTTGTTTCGGTAAGCGTGGGCACAGCCGCGGGAGCCAGGGCGCCTTCGTCCAGTAAGCGGCGGCCCAGCGCGATGACGGCGTCGGGAGACAGAGGCTGGCTGGCTTCCTGTTCTACGTGCGCCCACTGCTCGTCGTCGAACAGCGCGCGGTGGTAGGCCATGAACTTGTCTTTCAGGAACTGACGGTCCACCTCGGGGTGCCCCTGGATGCCCAAGATGCGGCCCTGCACCAAGAACACCTCGTGGGGGATGGTCTGCGACGACGCCAGCAGGACGCTGCCCGGCGGCAGTGCCGCCACGCATTCGCCGTGGCTTTGCACCAGCACGCTGGGCGCTTGCGCCAGCGCCGCGCCCAGCAGCTCAACGGCGACGGGGTCCCAGCGCAGGGCATCGACCCCCAGCTTGAAGCGCCCTGACGGGTTCCTGGCAACCCGTCCACCTAGGGCCGCCGCGATGGCCTGCGAGCCAAAGCACAGCCCGATCAGGGGTGAGCCTGCCTCGTCGCTAACGCGGCGAATCAGCGCCAGCAGGTTGCTCACCAGGAGCGAATCGGCATCGTCCACTACCGACATTGGGCTGCCGCTGATGACGTAGCCGTCGTAGCCCATCGCCCGCTCCAGGAAGCCGTCGCGCGCGGGTTCCAGCACGTCCCACTGCTCGCCCGCGCGACCGAAAGTGGCGATCATTTTTTCCTGCAAGATCTCGTCTCCGGGTACTTCAGTGCACCAGAGCACGGCATATTTCTTCTTCACGGTGTCTATGAGCGTTACCTGGTTCAGTTCAGAACAGTTCGAAGTACTCGCGATGCTCCCAGTCGGTGACGGGGTCGCCCGCCATGTCCACGTCGGCGCCTTCGGCGGCCACGAAGCGCGCCCATTCGCTGCGCCGCAGGTGCAGCCAGTAGTGGATGAACTCTTCGCCGAAGGCTTCGCGGAAGAAGCTGGAGCCCTCCAGCACGTCCAGCGCCTCGGCCAGGTTGCGCGGCAGGATCGGAACGTCGGCGGCATAGGGCGTTTCCTGCAGAGGGCCGGGATCGAGTTGGCGACGAATGCCATCGATCCCCGAGAAGAGCTGCGAGGCCAGATACAGGTAGGGGTTGGCCGCCGGCTCGCCGACCCGGTTTTCCACACGGCTGGCTGAGTCTTCTGGGGCGGCGATCACGCGCGCCATGGCGGCGCGGTTGTCCTCGGCCCAGGTCACCCGATCCGGGGCCAGAGAGAACGGGCGTCGGCGTCGGTAGCCGTTAACCGTGGGGGTGGTGAAGCTGGAGGCCGCACAGGCATGTTTGAGCAGGCCACCGACATAGGCCCGGCCCAGCGCCGACAGCGGCTCGCCCGTCTGCGGAACGAAGGCATTGACGCCGGAGTCGCGCGCCGCCAGCGACTGGTGCAGATGCCAGCCCGAGGCACAGAAACCCTCAATCTTGGGTTTGCACATGAAACTGGCAAGGTAACCGCGCCGCCGACAGATTTGCTTGACTGCGTTGCGGAACAACACCATGGTGTCGGCCATGTCCAGGCCGGACATGACGTCGAAGGTGGTCTCCATCTGGCTGGGCCCCCATTCATCCTCGATGCTGCGCAACGGCATGCCCAGCGTCAGCAGGTGCTGGCGCACCTCGGCCATGATGGGTTCGACCTCGTCCAAGTGATTTTCGAGCAGATAGGAGTAGCCCTTGGCGACCGGCATCACCTTGGGCGGTGCCGCCGGTGTGCCGGGGCCACCCAGCGTCTCGGGCTCCAGGCAGGGGTCGACGATGCGCGTCAAGTACCACTCCACCTCCAGGCCACCATGGAAGTCATAGCCCAGATCCGCCAACTGCCCCAGCGCTTTCTTCAACAGGGCACGCGGGCTCAGCGGGAAGGGCCGACCGCTACGCATGTACAGATCGGCCAGCATCCAGCCCGTGCGATCAGCCCAGGGCAGCACGCGGAAGGTGGTGGGGTCGGGCACCATCACCACGTTAGGGCTGCCCGCCAACTCCGGGTTGCCAAGCCCGCCATCCGAGGAAAAGGGATTGAACACGATGGCGCTGGCCGTGTCGAAGAAAAAGGGCGCCATGGTGATTTCCGAGCCGCTGCCGAATGCGGAGCGCAAGGCTGCCACCGACAGCATTTTCCCGCGCAGCAGACCATATTGATCCGGCCATGAGAGGCGAATCATCTGAATGCCGTCCTGCTCGATTTTCTTCAGCACTTCAACGGCCGCCGCCTTCTGGGCGTCGGACCACAAGCCGTGCCGATCAATGAATTTCTGGCTCATTTTTATCTCCGGGTTTTCCGGCATAGATGCCGGTTGTTTAGAATTAACGAATTACCCAACCATCTGCCACCAGATCAGTTCAGCACGCATTAAATTTGCCAATTGATCTTTGTCGCAGATCAAAATTATGTTGATTTCCTGAGAACCTGAAAGGAAAAACATGCGAAACCTATTCGCAAAAATGCGAGTGATGCAATGGTTTTTTCAACCACCCCCCGCCACTTCGAGCCCTACGGCAACGCTAGGAGCCACGCGGCAGGCTAGGAGCGTGGGCGGCAGAAGCAGGGAATCCCCTGATGACCTGCGCACATGAGTGAGCGTTCAAGCTGCATGGCCATAAGTTACCGCCCCTACGAACCGCAACAAGAGATGCTGCTGTCCGCATCGCTGCAGGACTGGCTGCCTGCGGGGCACCTGGCCTACTTCATCAGCGACACGGTCGATGCGCTGTAAGCGTTCCGCGAACCCATCTTTCATCTCACCGTTGAAGCTGCGAACCTCGGGTCTTCGCAATCAACGAACGAGACGAGGTGGACATGGATCGACAGCAGATGGAACGGTGCCTGGAGCAAGTGGCGGCGTATCGTGCC
>JAUXNG010000057.1 GCA_030682835.1 Hydrogenophaga sp.
GACCTGCACATCAGCGGCTGCATCAACAGCTGTGGCCACCACCACAGCGGCCACATCGGCATTCTGGGCGTGGACAAGGACGGCCAGGAGTGGTACCAGGTGACGCTGGGCGGCTCGGACGGCACGCGCCTGTCGGGCGACGCCGTGCCGGGCAAGGTCATTGGCCCGTCGTTCTCCGCCAACGAAATGGTCGACGTGATCGAGGCCTTGATCGACACCTACCGCGCCCAGCGCGAGCAGGCCGAGACGTTCCAGAACACCGTGAAGCGTGTCGGCATAGAGCCCTTCAAGACTGCCGCCAACGCCGTGCGCGTGGCCACGGCCCGCACCCCCGTTGCCGCCTGAACCCGAACGAGACCCTGCCCATGAACGCCACGATCCAACTCTTTCAGGCCGACCGCTTCAGCGCCGACGAAGCCGGCACGCTGACGCTGCCCAACGACGCCGACCCGCGCGAGGCCTCGCTCGACGGCATCCACACCGTGCAGCTGCAGTTTCCACTGTTCTCCGATGGCCGCGCCTTCAGCCAGGCCTTCCTGCTGCGCCGCCGCCTGGGCTTCCAGGGCGACATCCGCGCCGTGGGTGATGTGCTGATCGACCAGGTGGTGCAGATGCAGCGCAGCGGCTTCACGCAGGCGGTGCTGCGCGCCGACCAGAACCTGGCCCACGCCCAGGCGCTGCTGAACCACTACCCGGCCTTCTACCAGGGCGACGCCGTGCAGCCTGCGCCGCACTTTGCCGCCGCCTGAGCCGAAAGCCCGCCATGAGCGCCATCGACCTTTACAACACGCCGTCGCCGAACCACGCCGCGAAGGTAGCCGACAGCATCGCACTGCTGCAGCGCGCAGCCGCCGAGTACCCTCGACTCACGCAGGCCTCCAGCCTGGGCGCCGAAGACATGGTGGTCACGCACCTGACTCACCTGGCCGGCATCGCCAGCGGCATCTTCGTGCTCGACACCGGCAAGCTGCACGCCGAGACACTTGCGTTGGTGCACCAGATCGAGCAGCGCTATACGCGCAGCGTCGAGGTGTACCGCCCGAAGAACGAAGCGGTTGTGAAGTTCGTGCGCCAGAACGGCGAAGAAGCGATGTACCAGAGCATGGACCTGCGCAAGGCCTGTTGCGACATCCGCAAGATGGAGCCACTGGCCCGCGCCTTGACCGGCAAGGACGGCTGGATCACCGGCCTGCGCCGAGAACAGTCCAACGCCCGCGCCGAGGTGGCCGACATCGTGCAGGAGACCGGCAGCTTCGGCAGCCGCGCGAAGATCAGCCCGCTGGTGGAGTGGACCTGGGGCGATGTCTGGCACTTCATTGCCACGCACCAGCTGAACTACAACGCACTGCACGACCAGTTCTATCCCAGCATCGGCTGCGCTCCCTGCACCCGTGCCATCAGCGTGGGTGAAGACTTTCGTGCCGGCCGCTGGTGGTGGGAAGACCAGAGCGCCAAAGAGTGTGGCCTGCATGTGCAGCCCGCCACCTCGTCCCTTCTACCTGTCGCAGAAAACGCCGCACCATGAACGCCCGAATCGATACCGCCGTGCTCAACACTGCCACCCCCAGCCACCACCTGAGCAACGCCCACCTGGACGCGCTGGAAGAAGAAACCATCTTCATCCTGCGCGAGGTGGCCGCTGCCTTCGAGCGCCCCGCCCTGCTGTTCTCGGGCGGCAAGGACTCGCTGGTCATGCTGCGCTGCGCCGAAAAAGCTTTCGGTGCCGGCCGCATTCCCTACCCGCTGCTGATGATCGACACCGGCCACAATTTTCCCGAGGTGACCGACTTCCGCGACAGCCGCGCCGCCGAACTGCAGGCCGAACTGATCGTGCGCAGCGTCGAAGATTCCATGAAGCGCGGCACCGTGCGCCTGGCGCATCCGGGTGAGAGCCGCAACGTACACCAGTCGGTCACGCTGCTGGAAGCCATCGAAGAGTTCCGCTTCGACGCACTCATCGGCGGCGCCCGCCGCGACGAAGAAAAAGCCCGCGCCAAGGAACGCATCTTTTCGCACCGCGACAGCTTCGGCCAGTGGCAGCCCAAGGCCCAGCGCCCCGAGCTCTGGACCCTGTTCAACACGCGCCTCGCCCCGGGCGAGCACTTCCGCGTGTTCCCCATCAGCAACTGGACCGAGCTGGACGTGTGGCAATACATCGAGCGCGAGGCCATCGCCCTGCCTTCAATCTATTACACGCACAAGCGCGAGGTGGTCGACCGCCGTGGCCTGCTGGTCCCGGTGACCGAACTCACCCCGCCGAAAGACGGCGAAACCGTGCAGATCCGCGACGTGCGCTTTCGCACCGTGGGCGACATCACCTGCACCTGCCCGGTGGAAAGCCAGGCCGCCACCGCCGCCGACAACGTGATCGAGACGATGGCCGCCGACGTGAGCGAACGCGGCGCGACACGCATGGACGACAAGACCTCGGAAGCTTCGATGGAAAAGCGGAAGAAGGATGGGTACTTTTGACGCCCCCCGCGCCGCGCCTGCGGCGCGTCACCCCCCACTGGGGGGCAACACCTGCGGCCCGGCAGAGCCGGTTCCGCGGTGTTCTGAGCTTTAGACACTTGCTCCGGCCACCTTTTTGAATTTTTGGATTGACTGACATGAGCACCACTTCCCCCGTTCGGGCTGAGCCTGTCGAAGCCCTCGCACACTCACAACCGCAAGACACCCGCCCCGCGCTGAAGTTCATCACCTGCGGCTCGGTCGATGACGGCAAGAGCACGCTGATCGGCCGACTGCTGGTGGACAGCAAGGCCGTGCTGCAGGACCACCTGGCCGGCGTGCAGCGCCAGGGCGAGACCGACCTCGCGCTGCTGACCGACGGCCTGTCGGCCGAGCGCGAACAGGGCATCACCATCGACGTGGCCTACCGCTACTTCAATACCGAAACCCGCAAGTTCATCATCGGTGACGCCCCGGGCCACGAGCAATACACCCGCAACATGGTCACCGCCGCCTCCAGCGCCGACGCTGCCGTCGTTCTGGTGGACGCGACCAAGCTGGACTGGCGCGACGCCGGCCTGAAGCTGCTGCCGCAGACGCGCCGCCATTCCTTGCTGCTCAAGCTGCTGCGGGTACCGTCCGTGGTGTTCGCCGTCAACAAGCTCGACGCGGTGGAAGACAGTGCGCTGGCCTTCACCCACATCAGCGGCGCTCTTGCTGCATTCGCCGCCGATGCAGGCATTGCCGTGACCGCCACGGTGCCCGTCTCGGCCCTGAAGGGATGGAACGTCGTGGACGCCGCGGCTGATGCCGACTGGGGCGGTTACAGCGGCCCGACACTGCTCGACATCCTGGAACACCTGCCCGTCACCCCGGCCGACACCGCGCTGCCCTTCGCGTTCCCTGTGCAGTGGGTCGAAAAATTCTCTTCGTCTTCCGACACCAGCCAGGGTCGCCGCGTCTTCTGGGGCCGCGTGGCCACCGGCGCCGTGCAGCCAGGCCAGCAGGTCAGGGTCATGCCCAGCGGCCAGACCGCCACCGTGGCCCAGGTGCTCAACCACGTGCGCCAGCCCAAGGCCGTGGCCGCAGGCCACAGCGCCGGCGTCGTGCTCGACCGTGAGGTGGACGTGTCCCGCGGCGACTGGCTGCTGGCGGTGAACGAACAGGGCGAGAGCCTGGAAGCCAGCCGCGAGATCCGCGCCACCGTGGCCTGGATGGACGACGAAACGCTGGTGGCCGGCCGTGTCTACTGGGCGCTGCACGGGCACCGCTGGGTCAAGGCCAAGGTCAAGCGCATCGTGCACAAGCTCGATATCCATACATTGGCCGAAGAAGACGCGACGCAGCTCGAGCCCAACGCCATTGGCCACATCGAGCTGAGCCTGCAGGAACCCCTGGCCACGGCGCCGTTCGCCCAGTCCCGCGCCCTCGGCTCACTGGTGCTGGTGGACACAGCCAGCCACAAGACCTCGGGGGCGCTGCTCGTGAACTGAAACCACCGCTTGCCCCTTAACTTATGTCAAGGCCAGGGCTTTGGCCCGGCCTTAACCTCCGGGAAACCCTAAAATCCGGGGTTTCACCGATTGTCGAATCATCACCATGACCCACGTCGTCACCGAATCCTGCATCCGCTGCAAATACACCGATTGCGTCGATGTCTGTCCCGTGGACTGCTTCCGGGAAGGCCCGAACTTCCTCACCATCGATCCCGATGAGTGCATCGACTGTGCCGTGTGCATCCCGGAATGCCCGGTGAGCGCGATCTACGCGGAAGAAGACCTGCCGAAAGACCAGCTGCACATGACGAAGCTGAACGCCGATCTGGCCCGCCTGCCCGGGTGGAAAAGCATCACGAAACGCAAAGAGCCGCTGCCGGATGCCGACGATTGGAAAGACCGTACGGGCAAGCTGCCCGAATTGCTGCGCTGAAAAAAATGGAACCCAAACTGAACCAAGAAGTGATGGACACCGCTGCCGCCCACGACGGACCGATTGAAACCGATGCCGTCATCGTCGGCGCAGGCCCTGTGGGCCTGTTCCAGGTGTTCGAACTCGGCCTGCTCGAGATCAAAGCCCATGTGATCGACTCGCTGGCCTACCCCGGTGGCCAGCCCGTGGAGCTGTACCCCGACAAGCCGATCTACGACATCCCGGCCATTCCGGTGTGCACGGGCCAGGAACTCACCGACGCGCTGCTCAAGCAGATCGAGCCCTTTGGTGCCACGTTCCACCTCGGCCAGGAAGTCACCACGGTTCAGAAGCAGGACGATGGTCGTTTCTTTGTGGAAACGTCCAAAGGCACAAAATTCCTCACCAAGACGATCTTCATCGCCGCTGGCGTGGGCGCATTCCAGCCGCGCACGCTCAAGGTGGACGGCCTCGACGTCTTTGAAGGCTCGCAGCTGTTCTACCGCGTGAAGAACCCGGCCGATTTCGCCGGCAAGAATCTCGTGATCGTGGGCGGTGGCGACTCGGCGCTCGACTGGGCGCTGAACTTCGTCAACGAAGGGCCTAACAAGGCCGAGAGCGTCATCCTGATCCACCGCCGCGACGGCTTCAAGGCCGCCCCCGCCAGCGTGGCCAAGATGCGCGAGCTGTGCGACCAGTACGAGATGCAGTTCATCGTCGGCCAGGTCACGGGCTACGAGGAAAAAGACGGCAAGATCACGGGCGCCAAGGTCACCGGTGCCGACGGCGTCACCCGCGTGGTGCCGCTGGACGTGTTGCTGGTGTTCTTCGGCCTGTCGCCGAAACTCGGGCCCATCGCTGAATGGGGCCTGCAGATCGAACGCAAGCAACTGGTGGTGGACACCGAGAAGTTCTCGACCAGCATCCCCGGCATTTTTGCGGTGGGCGACATCAACACCTACCCGGGCAAGAAGAAGCTCATCCTCTCGGGCTTCCACGAATGTGCACTGGCCGCCTTCGGCGCCATGCCCATCATCTTCCCCGAGAAGAAGGTGTTCTTGCAGTACACCACCACCAGCCCCAAGCTTCACAAAGTGCTGGGCGTGGAATCGCCGGTCTTCGACTGAGATCGCATCGTCGGCCGGCCACCCAGGCCGGCGCATGTCACTGACAAAGCCCTCCCCGTGGAGGGCTTTGTCGTCTCGGGCCTACAATCCGCCTACGCTGAACAGGCGCATCCGCTAGGGGTGTTGGTGCCAAAACAGGCATCGACTGAGAAAGTCCCTTTGAACCTGATTGAGGTAATCCTCGCGCAGGGAAGCAGCCGCCAGCCTCGCCCCGCACCCCTGCGGCGGTCTGGGTGAGCCAAGCCGACCTGCCATACGACGTCTTCGGACCTTGCACATGGCACAGACCACACCTTTTGTCCCCCACGCCCGGCCCGTGCGCACGGCCATCGCCAGCGCCTGCCTGCTCGCCGCCCTCCCCGCCACCTTTGCCCAGGCGCCACCCGACGCGGTCGCCCCGGAACTGAGCACGGTGGTGATCCAGGGCGCGGCCGCCACCGCCGCCCCTGACATCAGCGGGTTCGGCGAACAGCCGCTGGCCCGCACACCCATCAGCGCCACCGTGATCCCGGCAGATGCGGTCGTGCAGGCCGGGGCGCGCCGCCTGAACGACCTGTACAAGCTGGACGCATCCGTTTCAGACGCCTACAACGCCGGCGGCTATTACGACTACGCCAGCGTGCGCGGCTTCGTCATTGACAACACCTACAACTACCGACGCGAAGGCCTGCCCATCAGCGCAGAAACCGCCCTGCCCCTGGACCACCTGGAACGCGTCGAGCTGCTCAAAGGCACCAGTGGCATACAGGCTGGCACCAGCGCGCCGGGCGGCCTGTTCAACCTGGTCGTCAAGCGCCCCACGCAAAACAACTTGCGCAGCCTGCGACTCGACGCCAACAGCACCGGCAACGCGCTGGTACACGCAGACCTGGGCGGCCGTGTGGGGAATGATCGTGACGTCGGCTACCGCCTGAACTTGCTGGGTGAGCGCCTGAACAGCCACGCACGCGGCACGGAAGGCACGCGCGCCCTGGTGGCGCTGGCGATGGACACCCGCCTGTCGCGCGACAGCCTGCTTGAAGGCGAGTTTGAAATCTCACGCCGCAGCCAGCCCAGCGTGCCTGGCCTGAGTCTGCTGGGCAATGCACTGCCACCCGCCGACGCCCGCCTCAACGTCAACACCCAGGCCTGGAGCCAGCCCGTGGTGTTCCAGAACGCCAGTGGAAGCCTGCGCTATACCCGTGCCATCGACAACAACTGGAACTGGCAGGCCCAGTTCGGTACGCAGCGCCTGAGAACGGATGATCGACTCGCGTATCCCCTTGGGTGCGCCGTCACGATTGAAGATCGAATAACGACCATCGACTATGAAAAATATTGCCCAGATGGAAACTTTGGACTCTATGACTACCGCAGCGAAAACGAGCGCCGCAACACAACGGCCGCCCTGTGGCGCATCAATGGCCAGCTGGAGGCCGGGGGTCTGACCCACAAACTCAGCGCGGGCGTGCTCACCAGCCGGTACAAAGAACGGGGGCAACCACAAGCCGACAACAACGAGGCGGTTGGCATCGGCAACCTGTTCACCCTTCCTGGTTTCGCTCCAAGGGCCGCGTACACCGACCCCTACACCAATCGCACTGAGCGCAGCACCGAGTTCTTCGCCAACGACAATATCCGCTGGAACGACCAGTTCCAGACTTGGGTCGGGCTTCGGCACACCCGGTTGGACCGGTCGAGTGTGCGCACAAACGGCTCACGGGCCACCGACTACGACCAGCAGCTCACCACCCCTTGGCTCGCCGCTACGTGGAAACTTGACGCCACTCGTATGGCTTATGGCAGCTGGGGCCAAGGCGTGGAATCAGAGGTGGCGCCCGGCCGCTCACGCTTCACCAACGCGGGCGAGGCTCTCCCCGCTCTCAAGAGCCGGCAATGGGAGATCGGCGTGAAAGCAGATGACGCCACAACCCGGTGGAACGCCACGCTGTTCAGCATCACGCGTCCCATGGCCGGCGATTTGCTGCTGGGTAGCGAGGTGGAGTGCAGGGCTGACAATTCCTGCACCCGGATCGTTGACGGCACTGCGCGTCATCGCGGCCTCGAACTCGGCGGTGGCCGCCGCTCTGGTGCCTGGTCATATGACAGCAGCTTGACCGTGCTGGATGCGAAACGCAAAGATTCCGTCATTTCCTCTGCGCTCAACGGCAAACGCCCCACCAACGTGCCTCGCTGGGTTCTTCGCGCCAACGCCGGCTATGCGGTGGCCAGCGTCCCGGGCCTGCATCTGGGTGCGCACCTGTCGCATGAAGCGCGCCGCAGCGTGCTTCCCGATGCGTCCGTCGAACTGCCTGCCTGGACACGTGTGGATGCTTCACTGCGTTACGACACGCGCCTGAACAGCCAGCCCGCCAGCTGGACACTGGCAATGGACAACGTCTTCGACCGGCGCTACTTCAAGGAATCCCCCTACCAGTACAGCCACGTCTACCTGTTCCCGGCCGCGCCCCGCACGGTGCGACTGAGCATGCAGACGAGCTTCTGAAAAAATTTGCGTCCTCTTCTCAAAACAGGAAAAATGTCTCTATAATTCAAGGCTGTTCCCTGATAGCTCAGTCGGTAGAGCGACGGACTGTTAATCCGCAGGTCCCTGGTTCGAGTCCAGGTCGGGGAGCCAAGAAACACGAGAGTCAGCAGGTTAGCGCCTGCTGACTTTTTTGCTTTCTAGATCCCCCGCGTCCGACACGTGTCCGAAATTCTCCACGGATACATTCATGTGTCCGTATCGCAACAGACCGGCCTTGCTCAGACGGCATCGAAAACGTTCAGGGGCTCGGTGACAGAACTCTATGGGCTAGATTTCTCAGCGAATCCAGCGCGACGTGGGTCCCAATCGGACCCTAAAGTAGCGGCATGCCTCCACCGGGAGAACGCCGTGCAGCAGCCATCCAGCCCACCACTAGATTTTCATGATCAAGTGCCGACCGTGTTTCTGCGCATGCCATCCGTCATGCAGATGACGGGCTTGGGTCGATCCACGATCTACAGGCTCATGGCCCAACAACAGTTCCCCTGCCCGGTTCGCCTCGGCGTGCGTGCCGTGGCCTGGCGCCGCAGCGAACTGGATCTGTGGAGCCAGACACGTCCAGCTACATCGCACTGACGAGGACAGGCTCAACGTTGGAATCCATCGGGTTTGCAGCGACCCGAACACCCACCCGGAGATGGCCAACTGCGGCAGGAGAAGCCGTATCCTGAGTGGCTCCAATGCAGCGATGGACTAAACCGCTTTCGCGGTAATCGCTCCGGCAGCATCGTGGTTATTCGTTCCGGCGCTGGTTCTGCCATGTTGACGGGTGAGGCAATCCGCCTCGCTCTTCGACAGGAGTTGAACCATGAACTCATTGACGCCCTCCGTCTCCCCGTTGCGCCAGCGCATGATCGACGACATGCGGATGCGCAAGTTCAACGGCAAGACCCAGATCCACTACATCCGCGCCGTTCGCAGGCTCGCCGCCTATCTCAAGCGATCGCCGGACACCGCCACCGCCG
>JAUXNG010000060.1 GCA_030682835.1 Hydrogenophaga sp.
CACAAGATCGGTGAAGTGCATGATGGCGCCGCCACCATGGACTGGATGGAGCAGGAGCAGGAGCGTGGCATCACGATCACGTCCGCTGCCACCACCTGCTTCTGGAAGGGTATGGACAATTCCTTCCCCGAGCACCGTTTCAACATCATCGACACCCCCGGTCACGTGGACTTCACCATCGAGGTGGAGCGTTCGATGCGCGTGCTCGACGGCGCCTGCATGGTGTACTGCGCCGTGGGTGGCGTGCAGCCCCAGTCGGAAACCGTCTGGCGCCAGGCCAACAAGTACAAGGTGCCACGCCTGGCCTTTGTGAACAAGATGGACCGCACCGGTGCCAACTTCTTCAAAGTGCACGACCAGATGCGTCTGCGCCTGAAGGCGAACCCGATTCCCATCGTGATCCCGATCGGTGCTGAAGACGGTTTCACCGGCGTGGTCGACCTGCGCAAGATGAAGGCCATCATCTGGGACGAAGCGTCCCAGGGCATGAAGTTCACCTTCGAAGAAATCCCCGCTCACCTTCTCGAGCAGGCCAAGGAGTGGCGCGAGAAGATGGTCGAGGCTGCGGCCGAGTCGTCCGAAGAGCTGATGAACAAGTATCTCGAAGGCGGTGAGCTGACCGAGGCCGAGATCACCGAAGGCCTGCGTCTGCGCACCCTGGCCTGCGAGATCCAGCCCATGCTGTGCGGCACCGCTTTCAAGAACAAGGGTGTGCAGCGCATGCTTGACGCCGTGATCGAACTGCTGCCTTCGCCTGTGGACATTCCCCCTGTCGGCGGCACGACCGAAGACGAAGAGCCGACCTCGCGCCGCGCTGACGACGACGAAAAACTGTCCGCACTGGCTTTCAAGCTGATGACCGACCCCTTCGTCGGTCAGCTGACCTTCGTTCGCGTGTATTCGGGCGTGCTCAAGAAGGGCGACACCGTCTACAACGCGGTCAAGGGCAAGAAAGAGCGCATCGGCCGTATCGTGCAGATGCACGCCAACAACCGCCAGGAAGTGGAGGAAATCCGCGCCGGTGACATCGCCGCCTGCGTGGGCCTGAAAGACGTGACCACGGGCGAAACCCTGTGCGACCCGTCCGCCATCATCACCCTGGAGCGCATGGTGTTCCCCGAGCCCGTGATCGCGCAGGCCGTGGAACCAAAGACCAAGACCGACCAGGAAAAGATGGGCATCGCCCTGTCGCGCCTGGCTGCTGAAGATCCGTCATTCCGCGTGCGCACCGACGAAGAATCGGGCCAGACCATCATCGCCGGCAGGGGCGAGCTGCACCTGGAGATCATCGTTGACCGCATGAAGCGCGAATTCGGTGTGGAAGCCAACGTGGGCAAGCCCCAGGTGGCCTACCGCGAAACCATCCGTGGCACCGTGGACGCCGCCGAAGGCAAGTTCGTGCGCCAGTCGGGTGGTAAGGGCCAGTACGGCCACGTCGTGCTGAAGATCGAGCCGCAGGAAGCCGGCAAGGGCTTCGAGTTCGTCGACGCCATCAAGGGTGGCGTGGTGCCACGCGAATACATCCCGGCGGTTGAAAAAGGCGTGATCGAAGCCCTGACCACCGGCGTGCTGGCCGGTTACCCGGTTGTCGACGTCAAGGTCACGCTGCACTTCGGTTCTTACCACGATGTGGACTCGAACGAACTGGCGTTCAAGATGGCCGCCATCTTCGGTTTCAAAGAAGGCTGCCGCAAGGCCCAGCCCGTCATCCTTGAGCCCATGATGGCCGTGGAAGTCGAGACGCCCGAAGACTACGCCGGCACGGTGATGGGCGATCTGTCCAGCCGCCGCGGCATGGTGCAGGGCATGGAAGACATGGTCGGTGGCGGCAAGGCCATCAAGGCCGAAGTCCCGCTGTCCGAAATGTTCGGTTACTCGACCTCGCTGCGTTCCGCCACGCAAGGCCGTGCCACCTACACGATGGAATTCAAGCACTACGCCGAAGCACCGCGCAACGTGGCAGAAGCCATCGTCGCCGCCCGCGCGAAGTAAAGAGTCCCCCCTGCGCGGCTTCGCCGCTTCCCCCCAAGGGGACGCCGCTGGCGGCCCTGGGTGAGGGGTGCCGCTGGCGCAGCGGAGTTTTTCAGATGGTCTTTGGCGCCGCTCATGCGGTTGGTTTGTTGCCCGTGACGAACCAGTGCTGGAAACCTTAAACACTCACGGGTTTTGTTCTTTCTAGGATTGAAAATGGGTAAAGAGAAATTTGAGCGGACCAAGCCGCACGTCAACGTCGGCACCATTGGTCACGTTGACCACGGCAAGACCACCCTGACGGCCGCCATCACCACCGTGCTGGCCGCCAAGTTCGGTGGCGCCGCCAAGGCCTACGACCAGATTGATGCAGCACCGGAAGAGAAAGCCCGCGGCATCACCATCAACACCGCCCACGTGGAATACGAGACGGCCACCCGTCACTACGCCCACGTTGACTGCCCCGGCCACGCTGACTATGTGAAGAACATGATCACCGGTGCCGCCCAGATGGACGGCGCCATTCTGGTGTGCTCGGCCGCTGACGGCCCCATGCCCCAGACCCGCGAGCACATCCTGCTGGCCCGTCAGGTCGGCGTGCCTTACATCATCGTGTTCCTGAACAAGTGCGACATGGTCGACGACGCCGAGCTGCTCGAGCTGGTCGAAATGGAAGTGCGCGAACTGCTGGACAAGTACGACTTCCCTGGCGACGCCACCCCCATCGTGCACGGCTCGGCCAAGCTCGCCCTCGAAGGCGACAAGGGTCCGCTGGGTGAAGAAGCCATCATGAAGCTGGCTGACGCACTGGACACCTACATTCCCCTGCCGGAGCGCGCAGTGGACGGCGCCTTCCTGATGCCCGTGGAAG
>JAUXNG010000076.1 GCA_030682835.1 Hydrogenophaga sp.
CCCGGCCACGACCGGCGCTACGCCATCGATGCCCGCAAGCTGGAAGCAGAACTGGGCTGGAAGCCCGCCGAAACATTTGAGAGCGGTATCCGCAAGACCGTGCAGTGGTACCTGGACAACCCCGACTGGGTGGCCCATGTGCAGAGCGGTGCCTACCGCGAATGGGTGGGCAAACAGTACAGCGACAGTCACGCTTCAGCCAAATGAACATCCTGCTGCTGGGGAAAAACGGGCAGGTGGGCTGGGACCTGCAGCGCAGCCTCAGCCCGCTGGGCGATCTGACGGCCCTGGACCGCCACAGCACCACGGCCGACGGCGGGTGCGGCGACCTGAGCCAGCTCGACCAGCTGCGCGAGACGGTGCTCGCCCTGCGCCCTGACGTGATCGTCAACGCCGCCGCGCACACCGCGGTGGACAAGGCCGAGAGCGAACCCGAGCTGGCCCACATGCTCAACGCGCTGGCGCCCGGTGCCCTCGCCGAGATCGCACAAACGGTGGGGGCCCTGCTGGTGCATTACTCCACCGACTACGTGTTCGACGGCCGCGGTACCACGCCTTGGGTGGAAGACGCAGCCACCGGGCCACTGAGTGTCTACGGCCGATCCAAGCTCGATGGTGAGCGGGCCATTGTGGCAAGCGGTTGCCGCCACCTGATCTTTCGCACCAGCTGGGTGTACGCGGCGCGCGGCGGCAACTTTGCCAAGACCATGTTGCGCCTGGCCGCCGAGCGCGACCGCCTCACGGTGATCGACGACCAATGGGGCGCCCCCACCGGGGCCGACCTGATTGCCGATATCACGGCGCACGCCATCTGTCAGACACTGCAAGAGCCCGGCCTCACGGGCCTCTATCATCTGGCTGCAGCCGGCGAAACCACCTGGAACGGGTACGCCCGCTTCGTACTCGACACGGCCCGAACCATCAAACCGGACCAGGCGCTCAAAGCGCAAGAGGTGGCGCCCGTGCCCACCATCGCCTTCCCCACACCGGCCCAGCGCCCGCTGAATTCGCGCCTGGATACATCGCGTCTACGCGAAACCTTCCAGCTCAACCTTCCACACTGGCAAACCGGCGTGCGCCGCATGCTGGCCGAGATTCTCTGAACGTTCCGGGACACGCATGACACAGCGCAAAGGCATCATCCTGGCCGGCGGTTCCGGCACGCGCCTGCACCCCGCAACGCTCGCCATCAGCAAACAGCTGCTGCCGGTGTACGACAAACCGATGATCTATTACCCGCTGAGCACCCTCATGCTCGCGGGCATCCGCGAAGTGCTGATCATCAGCACGCCGCAAGACACGCCGCGCTTCCAGCAGCTGCTGGGTGACGGCAGCGCTTGGGGCATGAACCTGCAATACGCCGTGCAGCCCAGCCCCGATGGCCTGGCGCAGGCCTTCATCATTGGCGAGCAGTTCATCGGACATGCCCCCAGCGCGCTGGTGCTGGGCGACAACATTTACTACGGCCACGACTTCACCACCCTGCTGGGCGACGCCAACGCGCAAACCAGCGGTGCCACCGTGTTCGCCTACCACGTGCAAGACCCCGAGCGATACGGCGTGGTGGCCTTCGACAAGGCTGGGAAAGCCAGCAGCATCGAAGAGAAGCCCGCCTCGCCGAAGAGCAACTACGCCGTCACCGGACTCTACTTTTATGACCAGCAGGTGGTCGACATTGCCAAGGCCGTGAAACGCAGCGCCCGAGGCGAACTTGAGATCACCGCGGTGAACCTGGCCTACCTGGACGCCAACCAGCTCAACGTGCAGATCATGAAGCGCGGTTACGCGTGGCTGGACACCGGCACCCACGAAAGCCTGCTGGAAGCCAGCCAGTTCATCGCCACACTGGAGCATCGCCAAGGCCTGAAGATCGCCTGCCCCGAAGAAATCGCATGGCGTGCCGGCTGGATTGCCGACGGAGCCCTGGAAGCGCTGGCCCAGCCCCTTATGAAGAACGGCTACGGCCAGTACCTCAAACGCATACTGAACGAGAAGGTGTTTTCGTGAAGGTCACGCCCACCGCCATCCCCGGGGTGCTGGTCCTCGAACCCAGGGTGTTCCGGGATACGCGCGGCTTCTTTTTCGAGAGCTTCAACCAGAAGGCTTTCGAGGAGGCCACTGGCTTGCACGAAACCTTCGTGCAAGACAACCACAGCCGCAGCGCCCACGGCGTGTTGCGTGGCCTGCACTACCAGTTGCAGCAACCGCAAGGCAAGCTGGTGCGTGTGGTGCGTGGTGCCGTGTTCGATGTGGCAGTGGACATCCGCAAAAGCTCCCCGACGTTCGGGCGCTGGGTTGGCGTGGAGTTGAGCGAAGACAACCACAAACAGCTCTGGGTCCCGGCGGGGTTTGCGCACGGCTTTCTGGTGCTCAGCGAATCGGCAGACTTCCTCTACAAGACCACGGACTACTACGCCCCAGCGCATGAGCGTTGCATTGCCTGGAACGATCCCAGCTTGGGCATTGAGTGGCCCACACTGGGAAACGAGCCGCGACTCTCTGCCAAGGACCAGGCGGGGCTCAGCTTGGTGAATGCCGAGTGTTTTTCGTGATTTCGCAGGTACTACGCGACGGCTTTTAGCACAAGTGGATTGCAAACAAATGCAAGCGTTTAGACCGGCGCGTAATCGCTGGTGAAGCGCACAAAAACTTCGATCGGCGCACCTATGATGAACTGATGAGCCGCCATGGCAAGTGCCATGCGTCGCTCCATCTGCTGAAGCACCCGCCCTTTCGGGGTGTGCGGCGATGCCTCCGCTCCGTTCATTCACTTCCCGCGCAATGCGACATTTTTCTGCGAAACCGCAAGAAATGGTGGCCAGCGCCTGGCGCCACCGTTCGCTCATCAAAACCCTCACAAAACGAGAAGTGCTGGGGCGTTACCGCGGGTCAGTCTTGGGCATGGCCTGGTCGTTGCTCACGCCGCTATTGATGCTTGCGGTCTATACATTTGTCTTCAGCGTCGTGTTCAAAGCACGCTGGAGTGCGGGCAGCGATTCGAAGACCGAGTTCGCCCTGATTCTATTTGCCGGGCTGCTGGTCTTCAATCTGTTCGCCGAGTGTGTGACCCGCGCCCCAGGGTTGATTCTCGCCAACTCGAACTACGTGAAGAAGGTAGTTTTTCCTCTGGAAATTCTTCCCTGGGTGGTGCTGGGCAGTGCATTGTTTCATTTCGGCATTAGCCTCTTGGTCTGGCTGACCGCCTATCTGGTGCTGGTGGGTACGCCGCACTGGACGCTGGTATTGATTCCGCTCATCCTGGCGCCGTTTGCCCTGTTCGTGCTGGGTATGAGCTGGCTGCTGGCTTCGCTGGGGGTTTACCTGCGTGACGTCGGCCAGTTCATCGGCATCTTCGTTCAGATGCTGGTTTTCATGACGCCCATCTTCTACCCTGCATCTGCCTTACCCGAATCCTTTCAAAGGGTTCTTTTCCTCAACCCGCTCACACCCCCCGTGGAGATGATGCGTGGGGTCATGTACTGGGGGGAGGTACCTGACGTGCTGGTGTGGGTATGGGGATCCCTGGCGTCTGCTGCGACGGCAGCCCTGGGCTTTGTCTGGTTTCAGAAAACACGCAGAGGATTTGCGGATGTCATCTGAGATTGCCATCAGTGTGAAAGACCTGAGCAAGTGCTATCACATCTACGAGCAGCCTCGCGATCGTTTGAAACAAATGATCCTTCCCAGAATGCATCGATCCGCGGGGCGTCAGCCGCAGACGTATTACAAGGAGTTCTGGGCGCTCCACAGCCTGTCACTGGATATCAGGCGCGGCGAGGCGGTCGGCATCGTCGGACGCAATGGCGGCGGCAAATCCACCTTGCTGCAACTGATCTGCGGGACCCTGGAACCCACCACCGGCAGCGTTGCGGTCAATGGTCGAATTGCCGCGCTGCTGGAACTGGGCGCGGGCTTCAACCCTGAGTTCACGGGACGTGAAAACATCCACCTGAACGGATCGATTCTAGGACTGACGGCCAATGACCTGAAGGAGTCCTTCGACTCAATCGTCGCCTTTGCCGACATCGGTGACCATCTGGAGCAACCGGTCAAGACTTATTCCAGTGGCATGTTTGTGCGTCTGGCGTTTGCCGTTCAGGCACACATCAAACCAGACATCCTGATCATCGACGAGGCATTGTCGGTGGGCGACCAGTTCTTCCAGGCGAAGTGTTATGCGGCCATTCGCAAAATGATGCACGAGGGCACCACGGTCCTGTTCGTTTCACATTCGGCGTCGACCGTCAAGGCGCTGTGTCCGCGCGCCGTGCTACTTGACCGAGGGCATCTGTTGATGGACGGCCCCGCCAGCCAGGTGCTCGACCGTTATTTCATTCTGGGCGCGGCCACAGAGGGCTGCACAGCACGTCCTGAGAGCGCTCCAGTCCTTGCCCAGAAGCCAGAGACCAGCGCCCCGTTGCTCTCTCTTCTGCAACCGCCGTTTGCCCGGCGCGTATCGCACCGTGTGGGCACTGGGCAGGCCCGGTTTGTCGAATGCGTGATCGTCGGCAATGGTCTTGAGACCACGGAGGTGCAGACGGGGAGCGCCATCAGCATCCAAGCTGCGCTGGAGGTGCAGAGGGATTGTCCTTTCGAGGGCGAGGTCGGGCTGGTCGTGTCCACCATCGAAGGCGTGGAGCTCTTCGCCATCAACTCCTTCTTCAACGGACAACGCATCCCCCCTCTGAAGGCCGGTGAGCGGCATCAGCTGCGGTTTGAGTTTGTCTGTCCCCTCTCCACCGGCGCGCGCTACCGGGTAGACCTGGGCTACCGCATGCCCATACAGGGCGAGTATGTCGACAAGGTGTTTGCGGCTGCCGGCTTCAACGTGATGAACCAGGGCGACCGCATCGTTCCCCTGCTTTTCGATGTGCCTGGCAAGGTGGTGCTGGCCTGAGAACCAAGAACCAAGAACCAAGAACCAAGAACCGAGAACCGAGGATGAAAACTTACCTCCCCGAACTTGACCTGAGTCCTCTGATGTCGGCACTGGAATCGGGCTGCTGGTCGGCCCTCGACCAGCAGCTGGCGGATCAGGACTACGAACGGCTGGGACTGGAGCGGATACTCGCCGTGGCAGCCGACCTATATGTCTGCCACGGCACTCTGGACGGCCTGCGCGTACTTGACGTAGGCTGCAATAACGGCCTGTTTGGCAAGACCCTGGCAGCCCTGGGCTGCCGTGTGGTGGGCATCGATAACGGTGATGTGGATGGACAGGGCCTTTACGAGGCGCTGCCTGTCGGCGAGCGCGCCGCCCGGCTGGAACTGCACCGCATCGATCTGCTGGACTTCCTGGACCGCGACACCCGACCCTGGGATTGTGTGTTGCTGTTCAGCGTGGCCCACCACTGGGAAACGGGCTACGCCATGTCGGGTACGCGCCGCTACACCGATGCCGATCTGCAGCGCATCTTCGCCACCCTGATCCGCCGCACCCGGCGCAGCATTTACTACGAGTGCCCTGTGGACGAACCCGGTTTCGAACCTGGCTACGGGCTTCATTTTCTGATGCGGCACCTGCCTGTTCTGCCCGCGATGCGCCTACTGGGTCCGACGATCGGCCCCAACGGTTACCTGAGAGAACTGTGGTCCCTTGACCTGGAGTGAATGCATGCCCATCCAACCCGTCGCCCACGCACTGGCCGAGGCTTCGGCCCATCTCTCGCCCGCAGACGTGGCGATTCATCTGTGTACCGAAGGCTGTCTGCTGGCGACTGTTGACGACACATCTCAGCTCGTTCGCACGGGGCAAAGCACGCAGACCGCAATGACGGCCCTCGTGGGCCACGACCGCTTGCTGGTACCGCTGGCCGGCGCCGTGCGTCCAGACACGCATGTGCTCGGCTCACAACACAACGCCATGAACCCGCAGGCTCGCTGGACGAAGCTGCTGGGCCTGCAGCACGCGGCCCTGATGCCGGTGCACGACGTGTGCGGGTGCACGGCAGAGGTGGGCATCATGCGCGGCCAGCCGTTCGACGATGCAGCCACGACACCTGTCTGGAAGAAGGTGCGGGCCCTGCTTGAAGAACCCTCAGAAGGTGTCATGCAGTCGCCGGTCGACTTCTCCACCTGGCTGGGCTGGATGGCTTGTCTGGCAGATGGGTTGTCGCACCTTGAATCGCTGGGACTTGCACATGGCGATCCCTACCCCTTCAATGCCGTGCATGACCGGGAAACTGCTAGCTGGGTCGATTTCGGCCACCTCACCGACGACCCGGCACAGGTCAATAAGGATGCGTGGGCATTCGTCCTGTTCACGGTGATGCACACCCATCGCCAGACTCCCGCGTTCAGTCCCCGGATGCTAGAGGCGTTGGCGCACGCCCTCGTCGCGCCGCGTGGCGCCCCCGGTCTGTTCAGCCGCATCGGCTCGGTGCTGAGGGGGCAGTACGACGATCTGGCGCCCCGGGATGACCGCCGGATTCCCGTGCTGTACTTCGCCCGTGCTTTGTCGACCCAGACATCCCCCGGTCTGGTGCACCCGGACATCACCGACCTGCTGGTCAAGGCGTCAGCCCAGTATTTCACCGATGTGGTGCATCACATCGACAGGGGTGCCCATTACTTCAAGGCTTTTCATGTCGAAGCCCAGCGGCACCGCCTGCTGGAACGCGAGGCGCTGCGCCTGACCGTGCCTAAGGCCCGGCACGAAAGCCTGTTGTCGGACCTCAACGGGCAGATAGCCGAGCTGAAGCTGCTTACCACGCAGCGGGACGAGCAGATTGCACTGCTGACCGATGCCGTGGCTCAGAGAAACGACCAGATTGCCCAGCTCAACCGCGCCACGGCGGAGTTGGAAGGCTCCCTTGCGCAGATCCTCCACAGCCATTCCTGGCGCATCACTCAGCCAGCCCGCCTGCTGTCGAGCGCTGTGCGGGGCCGGGTGGGCGAGGTGGATAAGGCACGCGTCCGGCGGCTGCTGAGGGACCAGTTTCGTCGCCTTCCGCTGCCATTCAAGGCAAAGAACTTCCTGCGGACCGCGTTTTTCAGACTGACCGGCTGGTCAACCCACACCCCTGTGACCGACGGCCTCTCGGCCACCGACATGGGGGCCGGCTTTCGGGGCACGCACCTCACACCGCCGTTGGCAGATCCCATGGAGCGCACGAGTGCGAGCAAACTCGCCATGGACACCACGGACCCTGCCCGACTGCACCCCTACTTTGGCGTTCGCAGGCCGCACGGCCAGCGCCGCGCGGCGATCCTCACCAACCAGCTGCTGGACTGGCACGACGGGCGACCCCGCTTCGGCGGGGGTGAGCGTTATGCGCTGGAGTTGGCACGTCTGTTGCGCGAGCTTGGCATCGAAACCACTTTTTTCCAGCCCAGCGCCCGCCCCGGCGGCACCGGAACCTACTTTTCGTTTGAGGTCCGCCTACTGGCAGCGGGTGAGGCGGTGGGCGAGTTTCACCACGAAGCCTGTTCGCGCTTCACCGAACTGGCGGCTGACTTTGACCATGTCTACTACCACCTGCCGGAATATGCGTCAGGATCGGTGCGGGAAGACGGCCTGATGACCTGCCACGGCATCTGGTTCGACCACCACAACTACCCGGACGCCATCTTCCGCACACCTGCCTGGTTCGAACAACTCCACCGCGCGTTTCGAAACCCCGCTGGCGTGGTCAGCGTCGATACCAACTCGATCGGTGTGATCCGCAGCCTTTGGCCCGAGCTGGCACAGAAGATGCGTTTCATTCCGAACTTCTACGACGCCAGCGCCTACCGCCCAGACCCCGCCCAGCGGCATCCGCAGCGACTCACCGTTCTGTTTCCCCGCCGCAGCCAGATCAACCGCGGCTCACGAATCTTTGGCGACATCGTCAGCCGCATTCCGCATGAGGTCGACATCGTGTGGCTGGGCGAGGGCGACCCGCTGGACACGCAGATCGTCAAGGAAGTTTGCGCCCGCGACCCGCGCGCGAGCTTCCACGTCGCCGACTTCGATCAGATGCCCGCCTGGTACCAGAAAGCCGACATCGCGGTGATTCCCACCTTGGCGTGCGAAGGCACCAGCCTGTCCTGCGTGGAGGCGCTGGCCAGCGGCTGTGCGGTGGTGGCGACCAATGTGGGCGGTCTTCCCGATCTGGTCTACGACGGCATCAACGGTCTGCTGGTCGAGCCCGAAGCCAGCAGCCTGGCCAACGCCATCAACCGACTCATCGAAGACCACGAGCTGCGCCTGCGCCTGCAGCGCAACGGTGCCGAGACCGCCGGGAACTTCGAACTGCAGATGTGGCGGGCGCGCTGGGTAGAACTCTTGCGCGGCTACGGCTGGATTCCCGATGAGGCCTGCACCGCGTGGTTTGAGCAGAACCATTCCGCAGCGCTTGTCACCCATCCGACGAAGACCGAGAAATGGGTCATCCTGACTCGCAATGCCATCCATGGCGGCGTCGAGAGCCTGATCCGCGAAGAAGCCCGGCAATTGAACGCCCCGGTCATCGTCTGCGGCGGGCACGATCAGCGGAATACGTGCCCGTTCGACTATTCGCGCGCCGACAACGCCCGCGCGCTGGAGAAAGCCATTGCCCCCTTCGATGTGGTGCTCTACCACTGGCTGCCCGACTGGGCGCTGGAGGTCATCCACCGATCGAAGAAGAGTGCCATTGAATTCGTTCATCGTACCGACACCAGCGACAGCGACAAACGTGTTCCTACGGCGCTGGTCACACACTCGGCCTTTCTGGCGCGGTTCATCCACAAGACTTACGACAGACGTTGCCGGGTGGTCGATCATCCGATCGCGCTTGACCACTTCCAGCCCCGGCCGGAACTCGGACCCTGCATCGGCGCAATCACCAGCTATTACGACACCAAGGGCCTGGATCTGTTCCTGCGAGCCTGGGCGCTGCTGAAGCACGAATTTGCGGAGATTCCCGTACGCTTCTACGGGGCCGGGGACGACCTTCACCGGTTCGTGAAACTGGCACGCGAACTCGGCGTCGAAGCGGAGTTCCGCGAACCCACAGCCGAACCCTGGCAGGCGATGCAGGAGTTCCGGTGCTTTGTCGTGCCCTCACGCATCGAAGGGCTGCCGGTGGCCATCCTGGAAGCCTTGGCCATGAATCTCCCGGTGGTAGCCAGCGCGCTCCCGGGAATGCAGGAGTTCAATGCGCTTGGCGTCCAGCGCGGGTACGAGGCTTATGTGAACCTTGCCAAACCCGAAGACCCGCAGGATCTGGCGCGCGTGATCCGAGCCGTTCTCTTGAACGGTGAACGCAAGGATTCCAGCCGATACATCCGGGCCTATCACAGCCCCGAGAAGCACTGCGCCGACCTGGTGAACGTGCTGCGTGAAGTGCGCCGCCACTGAAGACCCCGGCCTACGTTCGTTGTGAATGCCGCGTCCCTGCCCCCGCCTGAGTGTGCCGTGCCAGAGCGCCTTGTTTACCTGTCTCCTGTCCAATGGGACAGCTTCGCACAGCGGCCACACAAGTTCGTGCAGTGGTGGCACGGTGCCACGGGCGGCGAGGTGATCTGGGTCAACCCCTACCCGGCGCGTCTGCCCCGATGGACCGATCTGGCGCGTCTGCGTCAGGCACCGGCGCTGGTGGGCGAGGCGATACCGGCGTGGCTACAGGTTCTGCACGTGTCACCATGGCCACTGGAGCCCTTGCCGTTGACCAGCGCGCTGCTCACAAGGCTTTGGCAGCCGGTGCTGCAACGCATTGAAGACTTCGCGCAAATGCCGGGTACCTCGCTGGTGATCGGCAAACCCTCTCGCATGGCTTTGCACGTCGCCCGATCCGGATGGTTTGCCAGCAAAACCTACGACGCCATGGACGACTTCCCTGCGTTCCACCAAGGACGGGCTGGTCGTGTGATGGCCGGGGTGGAACAACACATCGTGGCGCACATGGACAGTGTTATTACATCTTCCTCGGCACTGGCGGCGAAATTCAATGTTCTGCACCCCCGGGTGGTGAAAATACTCAACGGACTGGACCCGGCAGCCGTACCCGGTCACCTGTTTGCCCGACGGCCCACCACCCCGCCGGTTTTGGGATACGTGGGCACCATTCGCGAGTGGTTCGACTGGGCATTGGTGACTCAAGTTGCTGAGGCTGTCCCGGCAGTACAGGTGCGCCTGATCGGACCCTTGGACCATCCATGCCCGCACCCGCTTCCTTCCAATGTGGAGTGTCTGCCCGCATGTTCGCACGGCGCAGCCATTGAGCACATGGCGGGTTTTTCAGCCGGACTCATTCCATTCAGGGTCAACCGTCTCACCCGGGCCGTCGATCCCATCAAATATTATGAATATGCGGCGTTGGGATTGCCGGTGCTGAGCACCGCGTTCGGTGAAATGGAAACGCGGTCATCTGCCGAAGGCGTTTTTCACATCGCCCGAGATGAAGACGCTTTACCAGCGCTAATGGCTGCACTGTCGTGGCAGATCGGCGGGCACGCGGTACGGAACTTTCGCCTGAACAACAGCTGGGCTGCGCGATTTGGCTCAGCCGGACTTCTCCATGGCAGTCTCTCGCAACAAGCGACGGTAGCGCCAGAAGGCATCTGAGGACCACATGCGCAACAAGCTGGCGATGTGGTGACCCAGATGTAGAAGTGAGCGCCCGCTGTCTCGCTGCCATTCATGATGAAGAGCGATGTCTGGATGGTGGTCAACCGTCCAGCCCTTGAGGATCAACCGGGCGCAAAGATCAAAGTCCTCGCAGTACAGGACATAGCGCTCGTCAAATCCCCTCAGCGCACGAAATGCCGGGGCCGGCATCAGCATGAACATGCCCTTCACCCAGCCAAGGCGAGGCGCAGCAGCGCCCTGTTCCCGCCCGAGCATGCGGCGTGCGAGCAGGCCCCAAGGGGTGATGAGACTGCGGGGATGGTCCCGCGGCACACCATGTTCGTCCGTTTCCTGTGGGGCGAGAAGACCTGTGTGCTTCCCCTTGCGCGCCAATAGACGAGAAATCACATCGGAGCTCATTCGCACGTCTGGATTGATCACGAGAAACCAGTCCGTATCGCAATGTTCAAAGGCACGGTTGTGGTTGGCACCAAAACCAGACGCCTGAACGTTTCTTATTGCAACCACCGGGATTCGCCCACGGAATTGATTAGGAAACTCTTCTCCCGGTACATTGAAGGTCACAATGATTTTTTCAATCACTGCGCCACAATGGAGATTCAGATCATGTAGCAAATTCGCAACCAGATGCAGCTGATTGTGACTAACCACAGAAACAGTGACTGGTTTCATTAGGTTACTGTTGTGTCGGGTCTCAGAGGATTGAATGGGGGACGGCAAATTCATTGCCCCACCATGCTGCCATTAGCGAGATTCCGACGTGTATCCGATTGATTCACCCAATACCGCGCACGACCCGTTCGCCAAATCCGGCCCGCCGCCCGCCCGCGATCCAGCCGGCGATCTCCCGCGGTCTATGAAACGCCGATGGCGGGCTTTGTCTCTCTGCTTGACCGATCTCGCAGTGATGCCATTGGCGTGGCTGCTCGCGACCGCTCTCGCGAGCTTGCTGGCTCGCGCCAGCACCGAGGAGCTCAACCCGCTGGCCACCCGGGGTGGCCATGTGTTCGTGCTCGCGTGCGGGCTGCTGATCGTGACCCTCGCCGTGCACGGGCACTACAGCCGGCGCGCACCTTTCTGGGAAGAAGTGCGGGAGACCTGGCGGTTTGTCGGCCTGCTGGCCCTGACCCACTTTGCTGTGAATTTTTTCGCCCAGGTGAGCCACACCCGCACGCTCACCCTGCTGTCCTGGCTGTTGGTGGCCGTGCTGTTGCCTGTGGGTCGCCTGCTGGTCCGGGAGGCGCTGATCCGCCTTGGCTGGTGGCAGCTGCCCGCCATCGTGGTGGGCAATGGCGAGGCTGCACGTGAGGTCGTACGCGCACTCGCACATGAGCGCCACATGGGTATTGCGGTGCGGGGCGTCACACCGTTCCTGCTGACCCGGCCCGAGCCCCTCAGGCACCCAGCGGGGCCCCCCGATACCAGCCGAGCCGCAGTGATGAGCAGGTATGTGGCGGCGTCAGCCAGGCAGCGGGGTTGCACCGCCACGGTGGTGGCACTGGACCCTGATATGCGGGAGCAGGCAGCCTCGCTTGTCAACCGGCTACACGCCCAGCAGTTTGAGGTGTTTGTGGTGCCCACCATGAACGGTCTGCCGGTGCATGGCCTTCAGACCCAGCATTTCCTGAACGACGACCTGCTGATCATGCGGCTGCAGCACAAGCTGCTGAGCCCTGCTTCGCGCCGCGTGAAGCGCGCCGTGGATCTTTTGCTGGCCTCAACGGCGCTGGTGCTGTTGGCGCCTCTGATGGGCTGGGTGGCGTGGCGCATTCGTCGGGAAGACGGCGGGCCGGTGCTGTTTCACCAGACACGCGTGGGTGCAGGCGGTCGGGATTTCCACATGATCAAATTCCGCTCCATGGCACAGGATGCCGAAGCGCTGTTGACGCAGTGGCAGACCGACCAGCCCGATATGTACACCCGTTACGTGGAAAGCAACTTCAAGCTTGAAAACGACCCGCGTCTTCTGAGGGAAGGAAAATGGATGCGTCGCACCAGCATCGACGAACTGCCACAGCTCTGGAACGTGCTGCGGGGCGACATGAGTCTGGTGGGGCCACGCCCCCTGCTTCGCCGAGAATTGCCCGAATACCCCGTCGACACGCTCGATCTGTACCAGCGGGTGCGACCCGGCATCACGGGACTGTGGCAGGTCAGCGGACGCAGTCGCACGTCGTTCGAGAAGCGAGCGGCGCTGGACAGCTGGTACGTACGGAACTGGTCGCTGTGGATCGACTGGGTGGTGCTGCTCAAGACGGTGCACGTGGTATTGACCCGCCGAGGGGCGGCGTGAGGGCTGACCGGACCATGGGCCGACATCACCGCCCGTACCGGTCCTCGTACCGCACGATGTCATCCTCGCCCAGGTAACTCCCCGACTGCACCTCGATCAGTTCCAGCGGAATGGTGCCGGGGTTGGACAAGCGGTGCACCTCGCCCAGCGGAATGTAGGTGGACTGGTTCTCGGTGAGGATCACCACCTTTTCGCCGCAGGTGATTTCGGCGGTGCCTTTCACCACGATCCAGTGTTCGGCGCGGTGGTAGTGCTTTTGCAGGCTCAGGCTGGCCTTGGGCTTGACCTGGATGCGCTTGACCTTGAAGCGCTCGGACTCGTCGATGCTGTCGTACCAGCCCCAGGGGCGGTGCACCTTGCGGTGCAGGTTGTGCTCTTCACGCTGCTGGCTCTGCAGCTGCGCCACGATGTGCTTCACGTCTTGCGCGTGGGCGCGACTGGCCACGAGCACGGCGTCGGGCGTTTCCACCACCACCAGGTCTTTCACGCCCACCAGGCCCACCAGGCGGCTGCTGGCGTGCACCAGGTTGTTTTGGCTGCCGACGGTCAGCACGTCGCCCTGGGTGGCGTTGCCGGCCTCGTCTTTGGGCAGCGCGGCCCACACGGCGTCCCAGGCACCGAGGTCGCTCCAGCCGGCGTCTAGCGGCACGACCTGGATGGGGAATTCGCTGCCGGGGCAGCGTTCCATCACCGCGTAGTCGATCGACTCGGCGGGGATGGCGGCGAACGCTTCTTTGCCCGGGCGGAAAAACTGGGCGTCGGTGCTGCGGGCGGCCCAGGCGGCGCGGCTGGCGGCGGCGATGTCTGGGCGGAACCGCTCCAGCGCGGCTAGCCACACCGAGGCCTTGAGCACGAACATGCCGGCGTTCCAGAGGTAGTCGCCTTCGGCCAGGTAGCGCTGGGCGGTGGCGGCGTCGGGCTTTTCGACGAAGCGCTGCACGGCCACCGCAGCCCCGGGCTGGGCACCACGGGCGTGGATATAGCCGAAACCGGTTTCGGGCCGCGTGGGCGCCACGCCGAGGATGACGATCTGCCCGTCCACCGCTTGCGCCACTGCGGCACCCAGCGCGGCGTGAAAGGCGGCCTCGTCGGTCACCACATGGTCGGCGGGTGTGACCACCATCACCGGGTCGCCGCCCTCCTCCAGTGCGGCCAGCGCGGCAAGGGCCAGCGCCGGGGCGGTGTTGCGCCCCATCGGCTCGAGCAGCACACGCCCCGGCTGGGCCGCGATCTCGCGCATTTGCTCCAGCACCAGAAAGCGGTGCTCTTCATTGCCCACCACCAGCGCCGGCTGCAGAACAAACCTATCGGGCCCGCCCGCCAGGCCTGCCAGGCGCATGGTGGTCTGCTGGAACAGGCTGTGTTCGCCACCGAGACACAGGAACTGCTTGGGAAAGCCCGCGCGTGACAGCGGCCACAGGCGGGTTCCCGAACCACCGGCAAGGATCACGGGAATGAGGGGCGGGAAATCGTTCATGCGGCTCTACCTGGTCAAGACGCGCTGTCCCGGCACACGTCGAACCACTTGGGGAGCGTGAGCCTGCGTCGGATTTTCATGAGGCGTCCACTGTAGACGATGGACCACACCCGAGTTGTATCTGCCGCTCACCCGGCGAGTGGCCAAAAAAAAGCCACCGCAAGCGGTGGCTTTGAAAGTCCTTGGAAGGACGTCGTTGGGAACCTCTTCAAACGCTGTTGGACCGTGTGTTGTGTTTGGTCGTACCCAGGAACTGATTTTTTAAACTCAAGTTGTGACAGCAACCACTCAATTGTGCGTTGCACCAAAGCCGGACACCACCCCCCATTGGGGGGATCTGTGTCTTTTTCTTTGGCAATAAAACCCAGACCCCCGCGCACTGTCGCGGCACAGACAAGCATGACCAAAGCCTGACAGTTGAGGCGGGTCGTTTGCCGTTCACCCGTTCAGATCGGCAGCTCGACCACAAACCTCGCACCGCCGCCCTCTCGCCCTTCGCAGCGCGCGTGCCCGCCGTGGCGCTCGGCAATGGTGCGGACAAGAGACAGCCCGAGTCCTACGCCGCCCTCACGCTCGCTGGAGCCGGGCAGACGATAGAAGGGCTCGAAGATGCGCTCGCGCAGCTCAGGCGGCACGCCTGGGCCCCGGTCCTCCACGCTGATCACCAACGTCCGCTCGCTTGGGTGCTCGCCTGAAGCTGCCATTCGAGCACCGGACCTGTCGCGCCATGCCATGCTCAGGCGCACCGGCGAAGTGCCTTCCGCAGCCGCGCCGGGCGTGCCGTAACGGCGGGCGTTTTCGAGCAGGTTGCGCAACAGCCGGCGCAGCAGGCGCGCATGGCCCTGCACCAGCACGGGGGAGACGCCTGGCGGCAGGTCCAGGTCGGCACCGGTGCGGGCGCATTCTTCGGCTGCCAGCCCCACCAGGTCCACCTCTTCGGTGGCGCCGAGTGACGACGCGTCGCTGGCGTCGCGCATGTCGAGCCGGCTGGCCAGCAGGATCTCATCGATCAGCTGGTCCAGCTCGTCGATGCTGCGTGCCATCTCGCGCCGCTGCGTGGCGCTGGTGGTGTCGGCGCCCAGCAGCTCCAGCCCCATGCGGATGCGGGCCAGGGGCGAGCGCAGCTCATGCGAGGCATTGGCCAGCAGGGCCTTGTGCGACTGCATGAGCGTCTGCACCCGCTCGGCCGCGGCGTTGAAGCGCTCGGCCAGATAGGCCACTTCGTCCTGCCCGTGCACCGGCAGGCGGGTGGACAGATCGCCATCCCCCCAACGCTCCACGCCCTTCTGCAGGGCTTCCAGTCGCTTGGTGAGGCGGCGCACGATGGGGTAGGCGCCCAGCGCCACCGCCAGCGCGACCAGGCCGAGCAGCCAGGCAAAGCCCTGCGGCGTCTGCATCCAGGCCTGGGTGCGAGACCCTGGGCCGCTGGCGCCCGGCGGGCGGCCGGGTCGCGGCAGCTGCACATACAGGGTCTGCCCGTCTTTCATGAGCACCTGAAATTCCAGCGCTTCGCCGGGCACCCGCACGGCGCGCGCCGGCGCCTGGCCCACCACCTCACCGGCACTGTTGCGCAACACGATCACGCGCCCCGCCCGGCCAGCGTTCTGCTCGCGCTCATGGTCCAGCGCGGCCTGCCACAGCCAGCCCACCGCCAACGTGAGCACCGCCACGGCCGCCACCACGGCCAGCCAGATGCGCAGGTACAGGCGCTGGGTGAGCAGGCCTTTCACGATGCAGCGCCTCGCCGGCCACCGCGGGGCCTGCTACGCGGTGTTTTCAAGGCTACGCACGGCCACCGATGGGTGCGATGGCGTCGGCTGTGTCCGCACCGCATCGCGAACGACGAATAGGCAGGAAGCGACGCGTCGAAGCCCGTTCCAAGCCCGGCGCGATATGCCCCCATCCAGAGGTGCAGTGGAACCGGCTCTGCCGGGCCACAGTGCACCGTCCCCCCGGCGGGGGGAAGACGCGAAGCGGCGCAGGGGGGGTACACCACCTCTAGTCCTGTTGCTTGGCGAAAACGTAACCCACGCCGCGCACCGTGAGGATGCGCTTGGGGTCTTTGCTGTCGACCTCGATGGCGTTGCGGATACGGCCGATGTGCACATCGATCGAGCGGTCAAACGCTTCCAGCTCGCGTCCGCGCACCGCCTCCATGATCTGGTCGCGGGTGAGCACGCGCCCGGCGCGCTCGGCCATGGCCACCAGCAGGTCGAACTGGTACGAGGTGAGGTCGCAAGGCTGGCCGCTCACCTGCACCGTGCGGGCGTCGCGGTCGATCTCCAGCGAGCCAAAGCGCAGGGGTGGCGTGCTGCGGCTGGAACCGGCACCGGGCCCCCCGTCGCCGCGGCGGCGCAGCACGGCGCGGATACGCGCCAGCAGTTCGCGCGGCTCGAAGGGTTTGGGCAGGTAGTCGTCGGCGCCGATCTCCAGGCCGATGATGCGATCCATCGGATCGCCCTTGGCGGTGAGCATGATCACCGGGACGCGGGCCGCCTCGCTGGGCAGGGCGCGGATGCGCCGGCACACCTCCAGGCCGTCGATGCCGGGCATCATCAGGTCCAGGATGATGAGCTCGGGCAGCATCAGCTGTAATTGCTCTAGGCCTTGCTCGCCGTCGGCCGCGTGCACCACGTCGAAACCCGACTGCCCGAGGTACTCGACCACCATCTGGGCCAGGCGGCCGTCGTCTTCAATCATCAGCAACTGGGGTGTCATGGTTTCAGTGTAGCCACGTCGAGGAAACGGCCCATGTTGATGGGGGCGTGTCAGCCCCGCATGAGGCTGGCGTAAAGTTCGGTGAATGTCGCCCACCGCCCCGCTGCCCGCCCTGCCCGCGCCATGGCTCGGCGCCTTGCTCGATCAGCTCGCCGCGCGCCGTGGCGATGCCCTGGCGCTGAGCTGGCGTGACACGCAGGCGTCCCCGGTCTGGAGCGCCCTCACCTATGCCGCGCTGGCGCAGCGTGCTGACGCCATGGCGGCGTGCCTGCACCACCAGCACGGCGTGCGGCCGGGTGATCGCGTGGCCTGGCTCGGGCTGAACCACCCGGCACAGATCGCGCTGCTGTTTGCGCTGGCCCGGCTGGGCGCGCTGCTGGTGCCGTTGAACCACCGGCTCTCACCCGCCGAGTGGCAGGACGTCTTGCAGGACTGCCAACCCACGCTGCTGGTGCACGACGCCAACCTGGGTGCCGCCGCACGCGACCTGTCACAACGGCTGCACCCGGGGCCGGCGCTGCTGCCGGTGGAGGCTTTTGACACATTCGAGCAAGCCGCCACCAGCACCCAGCCTGAGGCAGGGGGGCTCGACAGCCCCGCGCTGCTCGTCTACACCTCGGGCACCACAGGTCGGCCCAAAGGGGCGGTGCACACGCAGCGCAACCTGCTGGCCAACATGGCCATCGCGGCACAGGTGCAGGCGCTGGGCGCGAGCGACACAGTGCTGACCGTGCTGCCGCTGTTCCATGTCGGCGGCTTGTGCATCCAGACGTTGCCGGCCCTTTCGGTGGGTGCGCACGTGCTGCTCATGAGCCGCTTCGATGCCGCGGCCACGCTGGCCTGCATCGGTGACGACCGCCCCACGCTCACGCTGCAGGTGCCGGCCACGCTTCAGGCCCTCACAGCCCACGCCGGCTGGCCGGGTGCGGACCTGTCCAGCCTGCGCGCCGTGTGGGCCGGCTCCAGCGTGTTGCCGTCAGCGCCTCTGAAGGCCTTCATGGACCGCGGTGTGCCCGTGTGCAACGTGTACGGCAGCACCGAAACAGGGCCGTTTTCCATCGCCCTGCCGCCGCCGCACGCGGCCAGCCACATAGGCTCCTGCGGCTGGGCCGCGCCGGGGGTCGAGGTGCAGCTGCTGGACACGAATGGCCAGGCGGTGGCGACGGGTCAGGTGGGCGAGGTGTGCGTGCGCGCCGACAACGTGGTGCACCACTACTGGCCCGACCACCCCGCACGCGATGCCGAGGGCTTTTTCCACACCGGCGATCTGGCCCAGCAGGCGAGCGACGGCAGCCACACCGTGGTGGGCCGCGCCAAGGACATGATCATTTCGGGCGGCGAAAACATTTACCCGGCAGAGATCGAGAACCTGCTGGTGCAGCACCCGGCCGTGGCCGATTGCGCCGTGATCGGCCAGCCCGACCCCCGCTGGGGCGAGGTGGCCGTGGCGGTGGTGGTGCTGCGGGAGCCCCCGCACATGGATGGGTGGGAAGCGCCGCTGCTCACCTGGCTCGACGGCCGGCTGGCGCGCTACAAGTGGCCGCGACGCTGGGTGCGGGTGGACAGCCTGCCGCGCACGGCACTGGGGAAGGTGCAGAAGGCGGCGCTGAAAACCTGGCTGGAGGGTGAGGGTTTCGACAGGCTCAGCCCGAGCGGGGTGATCGGGGACACGTCTCGCTGAGGGCTTCGACAGGCTCAACCCGAACGGAATGAGTGCGGCACAAACGGGGCTGGGCGTGGCCTGAATGCGGGATGAGTTGGCACAACTTCCGCGCTCGCCCTGCACCCCTCCCCGTTCGCCCTGAGCCTGTCGAAGGGCTCGTGCGACATGACCGCCTCAGGGCTTGACAGGCCCCTGCATCCGGGTCGCCAGCCACACCAGCACCAGCACCGGCAGGCCCAGGAAGGCGGTTGCGGTGAAAAAGGTCGGGTAGTCGTAGGCATCGACAAAAGCGCCCGAATAGCCGGCCAGCCACTTGGGCGCCAGCAGCATCATCGAGCTGAACAGCGCGTACTGCGTGGCCGAGTACTTCACGTTGGTGAGGCTGGACAGATAGGCGATGAAAGCCGCTGACGCCACACCCGCGCTCAGGTTGTCGGCCGAGATCACGGCGATGAGCGCTGTCACGTCGTGCCCGTGGCCGGCGAGCCAGGCGAACAGCAGGTTGCTGCCGGCCGACAGCACGGCACCGAGCATGAGCACCCGCATCACGCCCAGCTTGAGCGACAGCGCGCCGCCAATGAAGGCGCCCACCAGCGTCATGATGACGCCGTAGACCTTGGTGACCGCGGCCACCTCGTCCTTGGTGTAGCCCATGTCGACATAGAACGGGTTGGCCATGATGCCCATCACCACGTCGCTGATGCGGTACACGCCGATCAGCGCCAGGATCAGCAGCGCCTGCTTGCCGTAGCGCTTCAGGAAGTCGGCAAAGGGCTCCACCAGCGCGCTGCGCAGCCACTCGGCGGCGTTCTTCGAGGGTGGCAACTGCACGTGCACGGGCTCGCGCGAAAACAGCACGGTCAGCACGCCCACCAGCATGCTGGCGGCCATCACCAGGTAGGCGGTGGTCCAGGCGGCCTGCTGGTACAGCACGCCCGGGGCTGTGGCCGCAGCCCCGGTCACGGCGGGTGCCACCTCGGCGCGCGCGGCGATCCACAGCACGCCGGCGCCGGCCCAGATCATGGCGATGCGGTAGCCGGTCTGGTAGGTGGCGGCCAGCGCACCCTGGTGCCGCACGTCGGCCGATTCGATGCGATAGGCATCGAGCGCAATGTCCTGCGTGGCCGAGGCAAACGCCACGGCCAGCGCGCACCACACCACGGCTGTGAGTCCGGTGCGGGGGTCGGCCACCGCCATGCCCACCAGCGACGCGATGATGGCCAGCTGCGAGAACAGCAGCCAGCTGCGCCGCCGGCCCATCCAGCGCGTGAACAGCGGCAGCGGCAGGCGGTCCACCAGCGGCGCCCAGCACCACTTGAAACCATATGCAAGTCCGACCCAGCTGAGGTAACCGATGGTGGTACGGTCCAGCCCCGCCTCGCGCAGGCGAAAGCTCAGCGTGCCCAGCACCAGCAGCAGCGGCAGACCGGCCGAAAAGCCCAGCGCCAGCATGCGCAGACTGGCCGGCTCCAGGTACACGCGCAGGGTGTCGGCCCAGCTCAGACGCGCAGGCTCGGGATCGCCCAACGGGGGAGCAGCAGGCAAGGTGGGAGACGGCAGCAGCGGCATGGTGGGCAAGGTGGGGATGCGCGCGGTCGCACGCTTTTGTCTATTATTGATTCATGTGCTTCCTATGCGACCTCAAGTCCCCCGCCCCGGCGGCCACACCTCCCGATCACGTGTGGTCCGCCCGGCGCGCGTTCCTGCTCGCAGGCACGGCGGCCGCAGCGGGCGCAGCCCTGCCTGCAGCTGCTCAAGTGGACGTGGGCAAGGCCTCGGCCATGCGCAAGCTGGTGCCGGCCGAAGAGCTGGAAGCGGCCGCCCAGCAGCAGTACGGCCAGATGATGAGCGAGGCCAACAGCAAACGCGCGCTGCTGCCGGCGAACCACCCGCAAGTGCAGCGCCTGCGCCGCATCGCCCAGCGGCTGATTCCGCACAGCCCGGCCTGGAACAGCCGCGCCGCGCAATGGAAATGGGAGGTGAACCTGATCGAAAGCCCGCAGATCAACGCCTTCTGCATGCCCGGCGGCAAGATCGCGTTCTACACCGGGATCCTGGAAAAGCTGGAACTGAGCGACGACGAGTCGGCCATGATCATGGGCCACGAGATGGCCCATGCGCTGCGCGAACACGCCCGTGCCCGGGTGGCCAAGAGCAGCGCCACCAACATCGGGCTGCGCCTGGGTGCACAACTGCTGGGCCTGGGCCAGCTCGGCGACATGGCGGCCGGCATGGGTGCGCAACTGCTCACCCTTCGCTTCAGCCGGGAAGACGAGACCGAGGCCGACCTGGTGGGCCTGGAGCTGGCGGCCCGCTCGGCCTATCAGCCGCGCGCCAGCGTGACGCTGTGGCAGAAAATGACCACGGCCAACAGCGGCGCTGGTGGCCCCAGCTTCCTCTCCACCCACCCGCCGGGGCCCAATCGCATCCGCGAACTGGAATCCAATGTGCCACGGGTGCAGGGCCTGTACGAGCAGGCGCGCCGGGGATAACCCCCCAGGCAATCTTCAAGGAGCGGGTTTCTTGTGGCTTATCAGCTCACTCACCCACACCGGGCGGCCCGACCTGCGTTCCTGCTTCACATCCATTCTCACTTCGGGCGAGTACCAGTAGGTGTCGTCCTGACGGCCCGAGTTTCCATTGGAATTCTTGAAATAGCCTCGGTGCTCGATTCTGTAGGCCATGAATTTACCCGCAGGCACCGTGACCTCCTCATAGGCCACCACTTCGACCTTTGCCACGCACTTCCTGGTTTTGCTGTGGGCGCGTGTGCGCACGCCTGTCATCTTTGGCTCGGTACTTTATTCGGCCACGCTGGATCAACCGGCCGCACTCCCCCTACTGGAAAAACCGCTGGTGGAAGAGGCCGTCCATGCTCTCTGGGCATCGCGGCGAGACTTGGTTGAACGCAGCCTCATTCCCATCTCCGTTGCCTGGCCCGCGTCCCGCGGGTTAACCGACGCCCTTCTGGCAGCGACTGGCAAGGCTTTGGCCGAGGGGCGCGACCCGCATGGGTTCATGCGGACCTACGCTGCAGAGATGGACGGGGGCATCACCATCAAAACGAGCACCCCACCCGAGCCTGTGCTGGTGGGAACCGCCTTTGTCTTTGCCAGTTGCCAGTACCCCGCCGGCGTGCTTGACGGGCAACCGGCTGCGCGCTCGATAGACCGGCTGAACGACCGTATCGGAAAGGCGACGACGTTCCCGCCGATCGACGCCTTGTTGTTGCTAGGCGACCAAATCTATGCCGATGCCAGCTACGGCCTGCTGGACCCACGCCACCCGCAAGACCGCTATGCCGCAGCGCACCAGAAATGGCGTGCTGCGCTAGAGGCGCGTGTGTACATCAAGAGGCTGGAACAACGCAATCGGGTGTTCGCCATGCCCGACGACCACGAAATCGCGGACAACTGGGAGCCCGCACCGGGGCCCGACCATCAGCGCCTGAAAGACGTGGCGCTGCAGGCTTTCGCGCACGAGCGGGGCAACCGCAAACCAGTGGGAACACCGTTGCGGGGCTGGTGGGGTACCGTGAACGTGGGCGGTGGCCATGAGGTTTTCATGCTCGACACCCGCACCCAGCGCGATCCACGACCATGGGGCCCACTCACCTCTGTCCAGCCGGCCCATCTGATCGACGCCGCGCAGCGCGATGCATTGAAGGCGTGGCTGCACGCGGCCCACCAGCGCGACCAGGAGACGGGCCGCTGCCAACCCAAGTTGATCTCATCGGCCGTTTGGCTGCTGCCGCGACACGTGGGCCGTGAGGATCCCGAGGGACACGCCCAGGAAGGGCCTGCGGCGCTGAGTGACAGCTGGGACGGCTATCCGCCAAGCCTGCATTGGCTACTGACGCTGATCGCGCAGGACGGCATCGGCGGTGTGGTGGTGCTGTGCGGCGACGGTCACCTGGCAGGGCACACCGTGGCTCGACTGACCTGCGGCGGGCACACGGTGGAACTGCATGTGCTCCAGGCGCCCGCTTTGTACGCGCCGTTTCCATTCGCCAACGCCCAACCTCACCAGTTCGCCACCCATGACCGCTTCGGTTGGACCTGGGATGAACGCCAGGTGAGCTGCTTATCTGAGAGTGCGCTCTGGCCAATGGGCGATGGGTTTACCCTGCTTGAAGTCCTTCCGGATGAGCGCGGATGGATGGTACGCGCCACCTTCGACACCGGACCGTCGACACGCCAGGTGTGCTGGCGGGTCACGTGAGCGCAAGAGGCTGCTGCCTCAATTCCCCTTCACATACGGGTTGGAGCGCCGCTCCTCACCAAACGTGCTTTCCGGCCCATGGCCGGGAATGAACACCGTGTCGTCGCCCATGGGCCACAGGCGCTGTGTGATGCTGCTGATGAGCTGGGCGTGGTTGCCCTGGGGGAAATCGGTGCGGCCGATGCTGCCGGCAAACAGCACGTCGCCCACGAACGCCCGCTTCGCTTCTTTTGAGTGGAACACCACATGGCCCGGCGTGTGGCCGGGGCAGTGGCGCACGTCGAGCGTGCAGCGACCGATCTGCACCGTGTCGCCGTCGGCGAGCCAGCGCGTGGGCGTGAAGCGCTCGCTGGGAGGGAAACCAAACATCTGGCTCTGCTGTGGCAGGCCGTCGATCCAGAACTGGTCGCCCGGGTGCGGGCCGATGATGGGCAAAGCCAGGCGTTCGGCCAGTTCGTGGGTGCCGCCGGCGTGGTCGATGTGTGCGTGGGTGAGCCAGATGGCCTTGAGGCTAAGCCCCAGGCGGGTGATCTCGGCCAGCAGGCGGTCGAGGTCGCCGCCCGGGTCGATCACGGCGGCGTCCAGTGTGTCGTCGCACCAGACGATGGAGCAGTTCTGGGCGAAGGCGGTGACGGGGACGGTGAGGTAGCGGAGCATGGCGGGCGCGCGGCGGTGGAGGAGCGTGAATCGTATCCCCCCCACCGCCCCGCGTGCCGGTCAGACCTCTTTGTGCGCGTTCGAGCGTTGCGCCGTGGTCAGGCGGCCGAGCTGGGTTTCCAGCTGGCGGGCCAGTTTGTCAGCGGCTGCCTGCACCGCCTGGGGCAGCGTGGCGGCCAGCGCGGTGGCGGCCACAGGCTGGCGCCCTTCCAGACGCGCCTCGACCATGCAACGCTGGTCGCGCTGCCCGGTTTTGCCGGCGTTCTCGTCGCCCAGATGCACCTCCACGCGGGTGATCTGGTCGGTGAAGCGACGCAGGGCGTTCTCCACCGTGGCGCTGACCTGTTCGGCGAGGGCTTCACGGCCCTCGATGTTGTCGTCGGTGTTGACCTGAATTTTCATGAAGTCTCCATGGATGGGGAAATGGGTAGTGCAGAGAGCCGGATGGCTTCAGTGGCGGAAGGTGGCGGCCAGGCCGGTGTCGGTGGGCATGCGGGCGGCGGCAATCACGCGCACCTCGCCACCCATGCGCTCGACCAGTTCGCCGATGTCGTCGAGCAGGTCGTCCACCAGCGGGTTGGCCAGTTCGGCGAGTTCAACGTGGCCGGTCTCGGGGTCCAGGCTGCCGGCCACCTGGCGCTCGTCCTCGATCAGCAGCGTGGCGACCCGTCCCTGGGCGGCCGCGCGGGCCACCTCGTGCAACTCGTTGCTGCCCAGACCCTTGGCATGGGCAGCGCCGTAGGCGTCGCCCCAGGCCTGCTGGCGGGCCAGGTACTGGGGCTCGACCACCGCCCAGGCGCGCTCGGCGAGCGTGCGGATGTCGAGCGCTTCCGGGTTGATCTCCAGCCCGTCGGGCAGCAGCAGGCTGTTGTGGCTGGCCTGGTGGAAACGGTGGTGGTGTTCGGGCAGTGCGGCCAGCAGCAGAGGCAGTCCGGTGGGCTTGGAATGGTGGTCGATCAGGGCACGGTCGAGCGCGCGGAAATAGCGGTCGGCGTCCAGGTCGACCTCGTCCTTCTTGCCGCCCGTGCTGTGCATCAGCGGCGTGCTGCCCGGGCCAATGCCGCCGCGGGAGGACACGGTCTGGTGCGGCTCGGTGAGCTGGTCGCCCAGCGCTTCGGTGGAGGTGCGGGGCACTTCGGGGGCCAGGTCGACTTCGGTCAGACCGTGTCGGTTGCCCTCGAACAGGCGGGCCTTGTCGCGGCTGAGGCTGAGCACCTGGTAGCGGTCGACCGACTGCAGGAAGCGGCGCAGCGGTTTCACGTGGAAGCTGGTGGCGGCCAGAGCCAGCTCGGGTACCGGGCGCGGCAGCACGAACACGCGAAACACGTCGGCACTGCCCAGCACGGCCAGCCCGTCGAGCGTGTGGTTCCAGAAATCTTCATTACCGGCCAGCTCGCGAAACGGCGCCATCAGGGCCTGCACGTCGGCCTCGGGGTGGGCATGGCGCAGCGAGGCTTCAAGCGTTTCGATGCCCTGGCGGAAACGGATCGGGTCCTGCCGGTTGTCGGGGTGGCTGCGGTGCGTCGGCTGGTACAGCGACAGGCAGGGCGGCGTGACCTGGGACGTCAGCTCTTTCAGAGAGGCGGGGGTCAATGGATGCATGGGCACAGTCTCCTGATGAGTCAGACGGCAGCTGAACCGGAAGGTTCACACCGTCAGACGGAGAACCACCCTACAAGAGGCACGCAGCGGGGTCGGTTCGATGGCGCACCCACAGGCCCGGGCCGGCTGGCACGCCCGTGCTCAGAGCGACGCGGCGCTGGGCGCGGGCGGGCCCATTGCGCGGGCCAGCTGCCGCCGCAGATCGGCCTGCGACACCAGCGCGTCGAACCAGGCGCGGTAGCCGGCGTCGCTCGGGTGCAGGCCGTCGCGCGCGTTCAGCCCCGGCTGCGCCACGAAGGGATCGTCGTCGTGCTCCTGAAACAGGTTCACGTACACCGCCGCGTGGCGCTCGGCCGCGGCCTGCACGAAGCGGTGCAGCTGGCGGGAGCGCCAGGTCATCCACCACGACAGCGGCGCGCGAAAAAACGGGGCGTTGCCAATGTTGCCCGCGGGCATGAACACCACCTGCCCGGCCCGTTCGTGGGCCAGCGCCACGATGCGGTCCACGTCGCGGCGCAAGGCTTCCGCGCTGCCCAGGCGGATCACGTCGTTGCCACCCGCCTGCACCAGCACCATGTCGAAACGGGCCTGCCCCCCGAGCTGGCGCGTCACGTCGTCCAGCGTGGCGCCGTCGCGTGAGCGGTTCTCGATGTGCAGCAGGGGAAATTCGCGCGCCAGCAGCCCGGCCACACTCTCGCGCGGCCCGCTGGCCCCCGTGCCCACGCCCGTGCTGTCGCCCACGATGAGCAGGCGCATGCGCGCGCCGCGCGGCGCGTGCTGCAGCGGTTCGCTCAGGCGGGCGAGTTCCACCGTTTCACGCAGGCAGGTGACCGTGCGGGCAGCCACCACCACACAGCCTGCGGCGAGCGCCAGCAGCACGAGGGGGGGCAGCCAGCGCGACCAGGCCCGGTGGGTGGGCGCGCCCGCGGCGTGCGCCAGATGGCTGGCAGGGGCGTCGGAATGTTGGGCGGGAAGGTTCACCACAGGGCCTCTCATTCGATACAGCAGGAAACAGCAAGCAACAGCCCGTATCGTTCCCGCGCCGCCTGCGTGCGTCTGTGTGACAGCGAACGCAACCGGCGACCCGCAGCGCGCCCACCCCACCCCGCCACAGGGTGCGACAGCGAACAGACCGGCTCCTCGGCCAGCCCTACGGTGGTGTGCCATGCCCCGGCCTGTCACCCGTTCCTCGTGCGGCACAGGCCGCCACCCTTTCAGCGCCAGAGACCACCATGAAGATCCACACCCAGAACCGCCCCGACATTGGCCACGTGGCCGACCTGATCAAAGACATCCCCATCGCCATGATGACCACCCGCGAAGCCGACGGCGCGCTGGCCGCAAGGCCCATGGCGGCGCTCGAAATGGACGCCGACGGCGTGGTCTGGTTCTTCACCAGCGTGGAGTCGGACAAGGTTGACCACCTGGAAGCGGTGAACCTGGCCTTCTCCGACATCGACGGCAGCACCTATGTGTCCCTGTCGGGCCACGGCGAGATCGACACCGATCGCAGCCACATTGAGCGACTGTGGACCCCGATGGCGCGGCCCTGGTTTCCCGACGGCCCGGACTCCCCCAACCTGGCCCTGCTGAAGTTCGTGCCCGACGCCGCCGACTACTGGGACGGACCTAACAGCCGCATGGTGCGAGCCTTCAACATGAGCGCATCGGTGGCCGCGGGCAAGCCCATTGGCATGGGCGAACACCGCTCGGTCACCGGGCTGTCAGACGACAGTTGAGGTCGCGCTCGCGCGTGCCCCGCCCTGCTGCCCATGTTCTTTTCCGGCCTCGGCACCGCCAGCCCGCCGCAGCGCTACACCAAGGCCGACTGCCTGGCGGCTTTTGAACGGTCGGAGTGGCTTCAACGGCTCGACGCCCGCTCGCACTGGATTGCCCGCGCCGTGCTGCAGCGCGACAACGGCATGGAAACCCGGCACCTCGCGGTGGACCACATCGACGAGGTGTTCGCCATCGACCCCGACACGCTCGCGCAGCGTTTCGCGCGCCACGCCCCGGCGCTGGCCGTGCAGGCTGCGAGCCGCGCACTCGACCAGGCCGATCTGCCGCCGCGCCAGATCGACGCGGTGGTGGTGAGCACCTGCACCGGCACCCTCTGCCCCGGCCTCTCCGGCTACGTGCTGGAAGGCCTCGGGCTGCGCGACGATGTGCAGACATTCGACCTGGTGGGCCAGGGCTGCGCGGCCGCCCTGCCCAACCTGCAACTCGGCCACGCCCTGCTGGCCGGCGGCACCGCAGAGCACGTGCTGTCGGTCTGCGTGGAGGTGAGCAGCGCCGCCATGTACCTGGACGACGACCCGGGCGTGCTCATCAGCGCCTGCCTGTTTGGCGATGGCGCGGGCGCCGCCGTGCTCTCGCGCACCGCGCCACCCCACCGCCGCCGCATCGCCTGGCGCGACAGCGCTTCGCTCACGCTGCCGGCGCACCGCGAAGCCCTTCGCTTCGAGCAGCGCGGTGGCCTGCTGCGCAATGTGCTCACGCGCGAGGTGCCCGCACTGGCCGCGCGCCACGCCCAGCAGGTGCTCGGCACGGTGCTGCAGCGCGCCAGCCTGGAGCCGCGGGACATCAGCGCCTGGATCTTCCATGCCGGCGGGCGCGACGTGTTGCTCGCGCTGGCCGATCGTCTGCAGCTCGACGAGAGCGCCTTGCGCCACAGCGCCGCCATGCTGCGCGAGCACGGCAACCTGTCGAGTGCCTTCGTCTACTTCGTTCTGCAGGCCGCGCTCGCCGAGGACACGCCCGGCGGCTGGTGGTGGCTCTCGGCCTTCGGCGCCGGCTTCAGCTGCCACGGTGCGTTGCTGGAGGTGCAGTGAGCCACCTCGCCCGTGCGTGCAGGGGACCCGGGTGAAGCTCGCCCGCACCGTCGCCCCCGAAGCGCTGGACCACCTGCCCACGCAAGACCCGGCCGCGCAGCGCTCGCGCCGCGACCTCATGCGCGTGCACCAGGCCATGGGCAGCTGCGCAATCCTGCGCCGGGCCTGGCAGTCGCTGGTGCCCGTGTGGCCATCGGGTCGTCCGCTGCGCATCCTCGAACTCGGCGCGGGTGACGGCACCCTGCTGCTGGGTGTGGCCCGCGCGCTGGCCCCGCACTGGCCGCCTGTACACCTGACGCTGCTCGACCGGCAGGACCTCGTGAGCCCCGTCACCCGGAGCTGCTACGAGGCCCTGGGCTGGACCACCGAACTCGACGTCACCGACGTGCTGGACTGGGCTCAGCCCCCGCCCGGCGAGCGGCCGGCGCCCCGGTGGGACCTCATCAGCACCGCCCTCTTCCTGCACCATTTCGAGGGCGAGCACCTGCAGCGGCTGCTGGCAGCCGTGGCCGCACGCGCCGACCGATTCGTGGCCTGCGAACCGCACCGCCACTGGCTCGCACTGGCCGGCAGCCATCTGGTGGGCGCCATCGGTGCCAACGAGGTCACCCGGCAAGACGCGGTGCTGAGCGTGCACGCCGGCTTTCAGGGCGATGAGCTGAGCGCGCTCTGGCCGGGCGAGCGCGACCGCTGGCAACTGCACGAACGCGGTGCCGGCCTCTTCAGCCATTGCTTCTGCGCCCAGCGGCGGGAGGCCACCCCATGAACCACCCCGACGCCGCCGACGCCACAGAACCCGCCGCGTTCGACGCGCTGGTGATTGGCGCAGGCCCGGCTGGCTCGGCCGCCGCCACCTGGCTCGCGCAGGCCGGCTGGTCGGTGGCCCTGATTGAGAAGCAAGACTTTCCGCGCCGCAAGGTCTGCGGTGAATGCGTGGCCGCGAGCAACCTGCCCCTGCTGCACGCGCTGGGCATTGGCGCCGCCTTTGACGCCCTGGCCGGCCCCGAACTGCGCGACGTGCGCGTGCACGGCGCCGGCCAGGCCATCACCGCGGGCCTGCCACCGTCCGACAACGCGGCCATGCCCTGGGGCCGCGCGCTCGGCCGTGAAGCGCTGGACGGCCTGCTGCTGGAACGTGCCCGGGCCGCGGGCGCCACCGTGTGGCAACCCTGGCAGGTGGTGTCCCTGCAAGGCGGCGCCGGCGACTGGCGCTGCACCCTGAAAAGCCCCGTGGACAAGGCGCCGGTGCGCCTGCAGGCGCCGGTGCTCATCGACGCCCATGGCTCCTGGGAGAGTTTGCCGGGCGACACGGCCGCGCCTGGTGAGCCGCCCCGTGCGCCGGTTGAGCGCGGGGCAGCCCTGCTGGCGTTCAAGGCCCATTTTCTGCAGGCCGATCTGCCACCGGGCACCATCCATGTGCTGTCACTCGACGGTGGCTATGGCGGCATGGTGGTGTCGGGCGGTGGGCTGTGCACCGTCGCCTGCTGCATCCGCCGCGACCACCTGCGCGCGCTGCGCAGCCAGCGACCCGGCCTGAGCGCCGGCGATGCGGTCGACGGCTGGTTGCGCGCGCAATGCCCGGCCGTGGCCGAGGCGCTGGCCCGCGCCACCCGCCAGGGCGGCTGGCTGGCCTGCGGCCCGCTGGCCACCGGTCGGCAACCCCTGGCGAGCGACCCCGTGTTCCGCATCGGCAACGCGGCGGGCGAAGCCCACCCCATTCTGGGCGAAGGCATGAGCATGGCGCTGCAATCGGCCGCCCTGCTCTGCGCACAGCTGCTGCACGACCCCGCCCTGCGCCGCGCACCGACCGCCGCCGCACTGGCGGACTGCCAGCGCCGCTACGCGCGCGACTGGCAGCGCACATTCGGCCCGCGCATGCGGCTGGCCGCGGCGTTTGCCCACGCCGCCATGCACCCCAGAGCCGCCCAGCTGCTGATGGCCCTGCTGCGCCACTGGCCCGGCCTGCTCACCGCCGGCGCACGCTGGGGCGGCAAGGCACGCGTCGCCCCGTTGCCGGCCTGAACCCCGCCCCTCCCACCAGGAACATCCCCATGGACACCACCCAGGAACGCCTCAGCGCACTGCTCACACGCGACCACCAGGTCCAGGCGGACCAGCTCACGCTGGACGCGCCGCTGGAGTCGCTGGGCGTCGACTCCCTGGGCACGGTGGAGCTGCTGTGGAGCGTGGAAGAGACCTTCAAGATCCAGCTGCCCCACGACCCGCCCGCCCTGGTCACCTTCGGCGACGTGGTGCGCTACGTGGATGATCTGATCGCTCAGCAGCAAGCTGGGCATCCGCCCGCACCGGCCGCCGCACCATGAGGCGGGTGGCCGTGAGCGGCATGGGCGTGCTCAGCCCGCTCGGTAACTCGCCCGAAAAGGCCTTTGAGCGCGCCCGGGCCGGCGTCTCGGGCGTGCACCGGCTGACCGAGCCGTGGACACGCCGCCTGGTCAACCCGATTGCCGCCACCACCGATTTCGTCCCCGCAGGGGACAGCGCCCAGGCCCGCATGCAGGACCGTTTCAGCCAGCTGGCGGTGGCCGCCGCGGCGCAGGCGGTGGCGGCCTCAAACGGCGCACTGGCCGGCCTGGACCAGGCGCGCGGCGGGGTGTTCGTGGGCACCGGCATGGGCGGCACGCTGAGCATGGACAGCGGCTACCAGACGCTCTACGGCGAACAGTCCGACCGCATCAAACCCTTCACCGTGCTGCTGGGCATGCACAACGCCGCCGCGGCGTGGATCGGCATTGCCCACGGGCTGGGTGGCCCCAACCTCACCTACTCGACCGCCTGCTCGTCGTCTGCGGTGGCGATTGGTGAAGCCTGGCGGCGCGTGGCCAGCGGGGAGCTGGATGTGGCACTGGCCGGGGGCAGCGAAGCGCCGCTGTCCCTCGGTTCGCTGAAAGCCTGGGAGGCGCTGCACACCGTGGCCACGGCAGACCCCGAAGAACCCTCGGCCTCGTGCCGGCCATTCTCAAAAAACCGCAGCGGCATGGTGCTCGGCGAGGGAGCCGCCATGCTGGTGCTGGAGCCCTGGGACCGCGCACAGGCCCGCGGCGCGCACATCTTTGGCGAGCTGCTCGGCTGCGGCCTGAGCAACGAGGCCGCCCACATCACCCGCCCCGGTGTGGAAGGCCAGGCCGCCGCGCTGCGCGCCGCCCTGCAATCGGCCGGCCTCGCACCCGAGCAGGTGGACGCCATCAACGCCCACGGCACCGGCACGCAGGCCAACGACAGCACCGAAACCGCGGCCATTCGCGCCGTGTTCGGCATCCACGCCGAGCGCCTGCCCATCAGCGCCACCAAGGCCGTGCACGGCCACCTGCTGGGTGCTGCGGGTGCGCTGGAATGCGTGCTGTCTTTCATGGCGATGCAGCACGCCGTGGCCCTGCCCACCATGCATCTCGACGAACGCGACCCGGCCTGCGACCTGGACTACGTGGCCAACGCGGCGAGGGAGGGCGTGCAAACGCGGGTCATGCTCTCCAGCTCGTTCGCGTTCGGTGGCTCGAACGCGGTGCTGGCGCTGGGCGCCGCCTGATGGGCAAGCGGGTGGCGGTGGCCCGGCTGGCTCGCGCCAGCACCGCTCACTCCCCCGCCAGCAGTTTTTCCAGGGTGGCAGGCAGCACCGGCTTGGTCAGGTGCGCGTCAAGACCGGCCTCCTGCGACCGGCGGATATCCTCTTCCTGTCCCCACCCCGTCAGGGCGATCAGCAGGATGTCCTTGCCCCATGCCTCTCGTCTGACGCGCCGGCTCAGCTCGTATCCGTTCATGTTCGGCATCCCGATATCCACGAACATCACGTCTGGCCTGAACCCCGCCCCGACGTCCAGCGCCCCCAGACCGTCATGTGCCGTGCGCGTCGCATGGCCCATCATCTCCAGCATCGTGGACAGACTCTCTGCCGCATCCACGTTGTCGTCCACGACCACGATGCGGTGGCTTGTCGTCGCATAGACCGGTGGAAGCTGAGCGACCACGGTCTCGGCGGCGAGCGACGCAGCCACCGGCAGGCGGACCACCAGTTCGGTACCCCTGCCATGCCCTTCACTGCGCGCTTCAACCGATCCGCCGTGCATCTCGACCAGGCGCTTGACGATGGAAAGGCCGATCCCCAACCCCCCTTTTGAGCGGTCCAGGTTGCCTTCCACCTGCGTGAACATCTCGAAGACGCGCCCGAGCATGCCCGTCGAGATGCCGCTCCCGTTGTCCTGAATCGAGACCACGGCTTCGGCTCCCTGCAGCTGCATGGTCAGGCGGATCCGGCCTCCCGGGTCGGTGAACTTGGCCGCGTTGCTGAGCAGGTTCGAGAACACCTGCGCCAGCCTTGTCGGATCCGCATCCACGTGAATCGGGTCGTGTGGGAACTTGATCGACAGCTCGTGATCCGCCTTCGCGATGGCCGGTCGGCTGGCCTCGATGGCCTGTTGAAGGGCCTTTCCCAGTTCGGTGCGCTCCTTGCGAAGATCGATCTTGCCGCGGCTGATGCGGCTCAGGTCCAGCAGGTCATCGATCAGGTGCACCATCTGCCCCAGCTGGCGTTCCATCATCGAGCGGATGCGCTCGTTCGCGTCCGCGTCGCCGGGCGCCAGGCGCATGATCTGCAAGCCGTTGCGAATCGGAGCCAGGGGGTTGCGCAGTTCGTGGGCCAGCGTGGCCAGGAACTCGTCCTTGCGCTGGTCTTCCTCCTGCAGACGGACGACCATCCGCTCGCGCTCCTCCTCGCCCCGCTTCTGTTCGCTGATGTCGCTGAACACCAGGGCAACCGTGTGACTCCCCTCGCCACCGAGGCGAAACGCGTACACGTCAAACCATCGGCCTCCCAGGGCCTGGGCCTGGTTGACCAGACGCGTCCCCTCGCCGGTCAGGGCGACCCGCCCGTACGCCTCGAACCAGTGGGCGTCGTGGTCCGGCACCAGCTCGCGCATGCGCCTGCCTTGCGCGTTGCGCAGGCCGGTGTGCCGTTCGAACGCCGGGTTGACCTCCAGAAACCAGTAGTCGGTCGGCCGCTTGTCCGCGTCGAAGATCATGTCGATCACGCAATAGCCTTCATCCATCGACTCGAACAGCGTGCGAAATTTCTGCTCGCTTTTGCACAGCGCTTCCTGGGCCTGCTTGCGGGCGGTCACATCGCTGGCCATGCCGAACCACTCGACCACCGAGCCATTCTTGTCCACCATCGGGATGGCCCGCGAGAACGTCCAGCCCAGCGTGCCGTCGATCCGCAACACCTGGTGCTCCAGCTCGAAGGTGCCCTTGGTCCGAATGGCCTCGCCGATGGCGTCCACCACGCGCCGCTGATCCTCGGGATAGATGTATTTCTCCAGCCATGAACGGTTCGGCTCATGCGTGTCGGCCATGAACTCCCTGCCGTGGAGGTGGCGCATCTCGGTCCAGTCCGCGTTCATGCGGTACACGGCATCCGAACTGGCACTGACCAGGGCGCGGAACCGGCCCTCGCTGGCCTGAATCGCCTCGATGCTCTCGCGCCGGCTTCGGGCCATCTGGAGGTGGGCCGTCACACGGGTCAGCAAGTCCCGGCCACTGAACGGTTTCACCAGGTAGTCGTCGGCCCCCTTCTGGAGGCCCTCGATCCGGCTTTCTTCTCCGGCGCGGGCAGACAGCATGATGACGGGCACGCCGCTCGTGCTGGGGTCGGCGCGCAGCGCCCGCAACAGCCCGAAGCCGTCGAGCCGGGGCATCATCACGTCGGTCAGGATCAGATCGGGCGTCCGTTCGCGTGCCGCCAGCAGCGCCGCCTCCCCGTCCGGCACGGCCTCGGTGCGGTAATGCGTGCCCAGCAAGCGCACGACGTACTGCCGCATGTCGGCGTTGTCGTCGGCGACCAGCACCAGGGGGCGTTCGTCATCGGGCAGTTGCAGTGCAGTGAAGAGACCCGTCGCGTCGTCCTGCATCGCCCCCCCGTGCCAGCTGGCCGCAGGTTCCTGATCGGCGACTGGAAGCCAGCGCAGGGCTTCGTCGACGAACAGGTTCGCCCCCGTGGTGAGACGGGCGGCCGTGGACCGGTTCCCGACCTGGTCATGGGGCAGATGCTGCGAACCCAGCGGAATCGAGACGGTGAAGCTGGTCCCCCGTCCCAGTTCGCTCTCAGTGCTGATCGTGCCGCCGTGCAGTTTGACCAGCTCCTGCACCAGGGCCAGCCCGATACCGCTCCCCTCGTGTGTCCGTCCGCGCGCGTTCTCGACCCGGTGGAACCGCTCGAACAGCAGGGGCACTTCCACTTCGGGGATGCCCGTACCGCTGTCGCGGATGCGCAATTCGACGGTGCGGGCAGCCTGACGCAGCGTGACGTCGATTCCCCCCTCGAAGGTGAACTTGAAGGCGTTGGACAGCAGGTTGAGAACGACCTTTTCCCACATGGGCCGATCCACGAACACGGGCTCGCTGAGCGGTGGGCAATCCACACGAAGTTCCAGCCCGGCCTTCTCGCAGGCCGAACGGAAGTTGCTGGCGAGATCGGCGGTGAAGTCGGCCAGCGCCGTGGGCTCATACGCCGCACGGACCCGACCGGCCTCTATCCGTGAGAAGTCCAGCAGGCTGTTCACCAGACGCTGGAGTCGCAACCCGTTGCGGTGAACCACTTCCAGCCGCTGGCGTTGCAGGGGCGGCAAATGCTCGTCCGAGGTGGCTAGTGCGTCTTCGAGCGGCCCGAGCATCAAGGTCAGCGGCGTGCGGAACTCGTGACTGACGTTGGAGAAGAAGGTGGTCTTGGCCCGGTCGAGTTCGGCCAGCGCCTTGGCCCGCCGCCGTGCATCGTCATACGCACCGGCATTCGCGACGCCGGTGGCCACGGCGGAGGCGAGCGCGTCGTAGAAGCTCCGGTACGCCGCGTCCAGCGGCAAGCGGGCACTGATCCCCGCAACGAAGATGGCGGAGGGGCGGTCGGCTCCGGGCGGGATGATCGGCAGCACCAGCGCCTCATCCGGTGGATCGGGATAGGGGCCAATGGGCCCCACGCCGATCCTCTGCCCCAGCTCCTGCACCTGCACGGCCGACCCTGTGCGCGCCACTTTCGCCAAGGGCCAGGGCGTCGACTCCCTCGCTCCGATCTCCACCGTGCCCAGGCTGGCGACCGAGTCTGGCTGGAGACCGGTCGCCCCCATCAGTCGGGCCCTGTCGCCGTCGGCGTCCAGTTCGTAGAGACAGGCAAACGGCACGTCGAGTGCGTAGTCCGCCAGGGCCTGGGCCGACAGGGCGAGTGCCTCCCGAACGGACTTCGCCTTGCTGGTCTGCGCGGTGAGGTCACGCAGCGTCCGCGTTCGCCGCTCGCTGAGCATCTGGGCCGTCATCTCGATAACGGGGTGGAACAGGCCGCCAACCCGCCCGGCCTCGTCACGGATGGGGCTGAAGGAGAACGTGAAGAAACACTCCTCCACGTACCCACCACGTTCAAGAAAAATCTGCTGGCTTTCAAGGAAGGCGGTGTCGCCGGCCAGGGCCGAGTCGTGCGCATCGCCAATGACCGGCCAGGCCTCCTTCCAGCAGTCCGGGAAGTTTTGCCCCATGGAGCGCGGGTGCTTGTCGCCGCAGATGACCCGATAGGCGTCGTTGTAGAGCTGGACCAGGCCCGGCCCCCAGATGACGCAGATCGGCAGATCCGAGGCGAGGCAGATGCTGACCGTCGTGCGCAGGCTCTGCGGCCAACCGGTCACCGGCCCCAGTGAGGTGGCAGACCAGTCCATCGACCGGATCAGGCTGCCCATCTCGCCGCCCCCCAGAAGAAAGGCCAGGGGGTTCGAATGGGGGGTCAGCGTGTCGCTTGGTTCCATGGGCGCCTTGTCGGTACTGAGATTGCGCCACGGGATTGCAACGGTCCGATTCAGTAGCAGGGCATTCTGCGCCCCGTCAGGACCTGTTCAGGATCGATTTGGCTGCCAGTGGTCGGCTGCTCTGCGGCGTTCCGGGTCGCGGCCGCCTGTCGACATCAATCAAGCACCCGCGTTCGCACCTCTTCCCGCCGCGCGCACGACGCGCTGAGGGCTGCAGGCGCTTCACAGGAGGAAGCGTCAGATGCTCAGGTCGTAGTGGACGGTCAGCGGTGCGTGATCGCTGAAGCGGGTGTCCTTGTAGACCGAGGTGTCCCGCGCTGTTGCCGCGATACCGGCGGTGGCAATCTGGTAGTCCAGCCGCCAGCCCACGTTCTTCGCATAGGCCTGGCCGCGGTTGCTCCACCATGTGTAGCAGTCGTCGGTGGCGTCGGGCTGCAGGTGGCGGTACACGTCGACCAGCCCGCCGTCGGACAGCAGACGCGTCATCCAGGCGCGCTCCTCGGGCAGAAAGCCGCTGTTCTTCTGGTTGCTGCGCCAGTTCTTCAGATCGGCCTGCTGGTGCGCGATGTTCACGTCGCTGCACAAGATGAATTCGCGCTGGCCCTTGAGCGACGCCAGGTGCGGGTACATCAGGTCCAGGAAGCGATATTTGGCTTCCTGGCGTTCGGGGCCTGAGGAGCCGCTGGGAAAGTAGGCGCTGATGACCGAGCGCTTGTGCGCCGGGGTGTCAAAGCGCAGCTCCACGTAGCGCCCCTCACCGTCGAACTCGCCGCCGTCAAAGCCCACCACCACATCGCTGGGCTCGTGCCGCGTGTAGACCGCCACGCCCGAGTAGCCCTTCTTCTGCGCAAAATGAAAGTGTCCCTTGAGCCCGGCGATGGCCTCGAAGCGGCCCTGCACGTCGGCCGCCTGGGCCTTGACCTCCTGCACGCAAATACAATCGGGCTGGTGCGCGGCCAGCCAGTTCTCCAGCCCTTTGGTGGTGGCGGAACGGATGCCGTTGAGGTTGAGGCTGGTCAGTTTGAACAAGGAATTTCCCATGGTGTTGGATACAGGCGCGGCTGCGGCCGAGGCCGGCGGTGGTGCGCTGGCGCAGGACTTCGTGCAGTTTTGCGTGGACTCGGGCGTGCTGCGCTTCGGCGAGTTCAAGACCAAGGCGGGCCGGCTGTCGCCCTATTTCTTCAACGCGGGCCTGTTCGATGACGGCGCCAAGCTGGGCCGGCTGGCGCAATTCTATGCAAAAGCCCTGGTGAGCAGCGGCGTCGAATTCGACATGATTTTCGGCCCCGCCTACAAGGGCATTCCGCTCGGCGCGGCGGTGTCCATCGAGCTGGCGCGCATGGGCCGCAACGTGCCCTTTGCCTACAACCGCAAGGAAGCGAAGGACCACGGCGAGGGCGGCACCCTGGTGGGCGCACCCCTCCAGGGCCGGGTGCTGATCGTCGACGACGTGATGAGCGCCGGCACCGCCGCGCGTGAGTCGATCGCGCTGATCCGGGCCGCGGGCGCCACGCCACACGCGGTGGCGATCGCGCTGGACCGCCAGGAAAAGGCCACCGAAGCTGGCCCGGACGGCACGGTGCGCGACGTGGACCACAGTGCGGTCCAGTACGTGCGGCACCAGCTGGGTTTGCAGGTGTGCGCCATTGCGACACTGGCCGATTTGCTGCAGTATCTGAATGTACACACCGGCGGCGAGCTTGATGCCCACCGCGAACGTGTGCTGGCCTATCGTCAGCGCTACGGTGTGGGTTGAGGAAACCTGTGCTGCACCGACACCCGCTCTCTCCTGCCTCCCCTCCCCTGAGCCGCGTCATGGCGGTGATTCCGGCCATGTTCCTGGCCCTGTCTGCCCCGGTAGCGCAGGCACAGGAGCCCGCTGGTAAAGGCATCTACACCTGTGTGGACAGCAAAGGGCGCCGCATCACATCCGACCGGCCCATCGTGGAGTGCCTGGACCGTGAGCAGCAGCAACTGGGCAACAGTGGCGTGGTGCGCCGGGTGTTGCCACCGAGCTACACGGCCGAAGAGCGCAGCCGCCTGGAAGCCCAGCGCAAGGCGGAAGACGAGCAGCGGGCCCGCGTGGCCGAAGAACGGCGCCGCGACCGCGCCCTGCTGATCCGCTACCCGAACCCGGCCTCGCACGACAAGGAGCGGGCCGAGGCCCTGGCCCAGATCGACGAGGTGATTGGCGCGGTGAACAAGCGCGAACTCTCCTTGCGGGAGCAGCGCAAGGGCATCGACGCCGAGCTGGAGTTTTACCAGCGCGACCCGAACAAGGCCCCGCCCTGGCTGCGCCGCAAGCTGGAAGACAACGAGCAGCAGATCCTGGTGCAGAAGCGTTTTCTGGACGAGCAGGCCCAGGAAAAACGCCGCATCAACGCCCGCTTTGACGAAGAGCTGGCCAAGCTGCGTCAGCTCTGGACCGGCGGCAGCACCGCGAACCTCAGCGCGGCACCCGCCCGCCCCTGAAAACCACCTTGGCTCCCTCACCAGAGGGGGCCGTGGCCGTCAGCCCAGCTTCTGCTTCAGCACGTCGTTGACCTGCTGCGGATTGGCCTTGCCTTTGCTGGCTTTCATGACCAGGCCCACGAGCGCGTTGAAGGCCTTGTCTTTGCCGGCGCGGAACTGTTCGACCATGGGTGCGTTGGCGGTCATCACCTCGTCGATGATGGCTTCGAGCGCGCCGCTGTCGTTCATCTGCTTGAGACCTTTGGACTCGATGACGGCGTCAACACTCGCGACGTCTGCGATTTGAACGGCGTAACTACCAGTGAAGGTGGAGCCGACGGCATGCAAACTATGACCGAACTGCTCAGCAAAAACTTCCTTCGCAGCTTTGTTGCTGATCGTTCCGTCCGCAATTCGCAAGAGCAATCCAGCTAACTTTTCTGGGCCGTAATGCGTTTGCTCGATTGAGATTCCCCTTGCATTCAGCGCGGCAGATACCTCGCCCATGATCCAGTTGCTGGCCATCTTGGCCTGACCGCTGGCCTTGGCGGCAGCCTCGAAGTAGGCGGCCATGGCGGGGCTCTGGGTGACCGTGGTGGCGTCGTACTCGGGCAGACCGTAGGCGGTCACGAGGCGCTCGGCCATCTGGCGCGGCAGCTCGGGCATCTGGGCCTTCACTTCGTCCACCCAGCTGCGCGCGATCACCAGGGGCGGCAGGTCAGGGTCGGGGAAGTAGCGGTAGTCGGCGGCGTCTTCCTTGGTGCGCATGGCGCGGGTCTCGCCCGTGTCCGGATCGAACAGCACGGTGGCCTGCTGAATCTCGAACCCGTCTTCGATCTGCTCGATCTGCCAGCGCACCTCGTAGTCGATGGCCTGCTGCATGAACTTGAAGGAGTTCAGGTTCTTGATCTCGCGGCGCGTGCCCAGCGGCTCGCCCGGCTTGCGCACCGACACGTTGGCGTCGCAGCGGAAGCTGCCTTCCTGCATGTTGCCGTCGCAGATGCCGATCCAGGTGACGATCTTGTGCAGCTCTTTCGCGTAGGCCACGGCCTCGGCGCTGGAACGCATGTCGGGCTCGGTCACGATCTCCAGCAGCGGCGTGCCAGCGCGGTTCAGGTCGATGCCGCTCTGGCCAATGAAGTCTTCGTGCAGGCTCTTGCCGGCGTCTTCTTCCAGGTGGGCGCGCACCAGGCGCACGGTCTTCTTCTCATCACCCAGGAAGAAGCTCACCTCGCCGCCCTGCACCACCGGGATCTCGAACTGGCTGATCTGGTAGCCCTTTGGCAGGTCGGGGTAGAAGTAGTTCTTGCGTGCGAACACGCTCTGTTCGGCGATGTGCGAACCGAGCGCCAGCCCGAGGCGGATGGCTTTTTCCACTGCGCCGCGGTTCATCACCGGCAGCGTGCCCGGCAACGCCAGGTCCACCGCGCAGGCCTGCGTGTTGGGCTCGGCGCCGAAGGCAATCGGCGCGCGGCTGAAGATCTTGCTCTGCGTGGAGAGCTGGGCGTGGGTCTCGAAGCCGATCACGACTTCGTAGCCACGCACCAGCAGGGAAGCTTGTTTGGCGTTGCTCATGTTCAGTAGCCTTGTGGCGTTTTCAGGTGCCAGTCCGTGGCTTGCTGGAAGGCGTGGGCGGCGTGCAGCAGCTGGCCTTCTTTGAAGTAGTTGCCCACGAGCTGCAGTCCCACGGGCATGCCGCCCGCGCCGAACCCGGCCGGCGCGCTCATGCCGGGCAGGCCCGCGAGGCTGGTGGACAGGGTGTAGATGTCGGCGAGGTAGTTGGCCATCGGGTCGTCGCTCTTCTCGCCAATCTTCCAGGCCACCGTGGGCGCCACCGGGCCGGCAATCACGTCGCACTGCGTGAAGGCCTGCTGGAAGTCCTGCGCGATCAGGCGGCGGATCTTCTGTGCCTGCAGGTAGTACGCGTCGTAGTAGCCGTGGCTCAGCACGTAGGTGCCGATCATGATGCGGCGTTGCACCTCAGGGCCAAAGGCCTCGCTGCGCGTCTTCTTGTACATGTCGATCAGGTCGTCGTACTGCTTCGCGCGGTGGCCGAACTTCACGCCGTCGAAGCGGCTGAGGTTGCTCGACGCCTCGGCGGGTGCGATCACGTAATAGACAGGAATCGACAGCTCGGTGCGCGGCAGCGAAATGTCGACCAGCGTGGCGCCCAACTTTTCATACTCGGCCAGCGCGGCGCGCACGGCAGCCAGCACATCGGGCGCGCAGCCGGCGCCGAAGAACTCGGTGGGCAGGCCGATGCGCAGGCCCTTGAGCGGCTGGGCGGCGGTGGCGCCATCACGGGTTCGGCCCAGTGCGGCGCTGTAGTCCTCGGCCGGGTGGTCCAGGCTGGTGGAGTCGCGGTCGATGTCGGGGCCGGCCATGGCGGTGAGCAGGGCGGAACAGTCGGCGGCGCTGCGGGCCATGGGGCCGGCCTGGTCGAGGCTGGAAGCGAAGGCCACCATGCCGTAACGTGAGCAGCGGCCGTAGGTCGGCTTGATGCCGGTGATGCCGCAGAACGCGGCGGGCTGGCGGATGGAGCCGCCGGTGTCTGTGCCGGTGGCAGCTGGCACCAGGCGTGCCGCCACCGCAGCGGCCGAGCCACCCGATGAACCGCCGGGCACGCGCGATGTGTCCCAGGGGTTGTGGGCGGGGCTGAAGGCCGAGTTGTCGTTGCCCGAGCCCATGGCGAATTCGTCGCAGTTGAGCTTGCCCAGCGTCACGGTGCCGGCGGCGGCCAGCTGGCTCACCACGGTGGCGTCGAAGGGGCTGTGGTAACCGTCGAGCATTTTCGAGCCGGCGGTGGTGGGGAAGTCGCGGGTGACGAAGATGTCCTTGTGCGCCAGCGGCACGCCCAGCAGCGGGCCGCGCTCACCGGCGGCGATGCGCGCATCGGCGGCTTTGGCCTGTGCCAGCGTGGCGTCTTCGTTCAGGGCCAGGTAGGCGCCCAGGTTCTCGTGCTGCCTGGCGCGCGCCAGAAGGGCTTGCGCGGCTTCGACGGCGGAGGTTTTCTTGTCGGCAATGGCAGCGGCCATGTCGGCCACGCCCAGCTCGTGGAGTGCTTTCATTCGATCACCTTGGGCACGAGGAACAGACCGCGCTCGACGGCGGGCGCGCTGCGCTGGTTGGCTTCGCGGTTGCTGGGCTCGCTGGCCACGTCGGGGCGAAGTCGCAGCGACACATGGTCGATCACGGCGGTGGGGTGGGCCAGCGGCTCCACACCGGTGGTGTCGACAGCGTTCATCTGCTCGACAGTGTCAAAAAAGCCGTTGAGCTGGGTCAGCATGCGCTCGCTCTGCTGGGGCGAAAGCTCCAGCCGGGCGAGGTTGGCAATGCGACCGATGTCAGACAAGGTCAGGGACATGGTGGAACTCGGGACGAGGGGTAAGAAAAAAGAGCCCTCTTTCAGGGCGCACGACGCCGTGCAGAAAGTCTTTGGCGAGCAGAATGTGGCCCGCAATGCGCGCAGTTATGCACAGGGGATACGGTATTATCCAAGGTTTAGCGGCAATACCCGACGCGCGACCCATCGGACCGCTGAAACTTCCGGTTACTACCTGATCTGGCCCCAGGCCCACCCCCGGCGACGAGCCCGCGAAGCCGCGCTCGTGCCACCACAGGACATCTGCACATGTTTGAAGCGTTCCGTCGGCAATTCTCGACCGACCTGGCCATTGACCTTGGCACCGCCAACACCCTGATCTACGTTCGCGGCAAGGGCATTGTGCTGGACGAACCTTCGGTGGTCTCGATCCGCCACGAAGGCGGCCCCCAGGGCAAGAAGACGATCCAGGCGGTGGGCAAGGAAGCCAAGGCCATGCTGGGCAAGGTGCCCGGCAACATTGAAGCCATCCGCCCCATGAAAGACGGCGTGATCGCCGACTTCACCGTCACCGTGCAGATGCTCAAGCAGTTCATCAAGATGGTGCACCCGCGCTCGATGTTCAAGCCGAGCCCGCGCATCATCATCTGCGTGCCCTGCGGCTCGACCCAGGTCGAGCGCCGCGCCATCCGCGAATCCGCCCTGGGCGCCGGCGCTTCCGAGGTCTACCTGATCGAAGAACCCATGGCCGCGGCCATCGGTGCCGGCCTGCCGGTATCCGACGCGTCAGGCTCCATGGTGGTCGATATCGGCGGCGGCACCACCGAGGTGGGCGTGATCTCGCTGGGTGGCATGGTCTACAAGGGCAGCGTGCGCGT
>JAUXNG010000082.1 GCA_030682835.1 Hydrogenophaga sp.
GGAGGGCGTGTAAATGTCCAAGCTGACCAAGAAACAGAAAGCCTTTGCCGGCAAGGTCGACAGCATGAAGCTGTACGCCCTGACCGATGCCATCGCCATCATCAAAGAGTGCGCCAACGCCAAGTTCGATGAGTCCATCGACGTGGCTGTGCAGCTCGGCGTGGATGCCAAGAAGTCGGACCAGGTGGTGCGTGGCGCCGTCGTGATGCCCAACGGCACCGGCAAGACCAAGCGCGTGGCCGTGTTCGCCCAGGGTGCCAAGGCCGAAGAAGCCAAGGCCGCCGGTGCTGACATCGTCGGCATGGACGACCTGGCCGCCGACATCAAGGCGGGCAAGATGGACTTCGACGTCGTGATCGCTTCGCCCGATGCCATGCGCATCGTCGGTACCCTCGGTCAGGTGCTGGGCCCGCGCGGCCTGATGCCTAACCCGAAGGTCGGCACCGTGACGCCCGACGTCGCCCAGGCTGTGCGCAACGCCAAGGCGGGTCAGGTCCAGTTCCGCGTCGACAAGGCTGGCATCGTGCACGGCACGATCGGTCGTCGTTCGTTCGACACCGACAAGCTCCAGGGCAACCTGGTGGCGCTGCTTGACGCACTGACCAAGGCCAAGCCGGCCACCAGCAAGGGTGTGTACCTGCGCAAGGTGGCGGTGTCGTCGACCATGGGTGTCGGCGTGCGCGTGGACGTGCAATCCATCTCGGCGTGATCGCCAGGTAACTGGCGAAGAAAAAATTCGGGTGCCGGTCTTCGGACGGGCGCCCGGGTGTGGTGGGTTCGCAGGGAGGCAACCAGTTTGCCCCTCTGTGGAGTCATCCAAGACCGTTGGCGTCGGGTCTGCCTCCCAAAGGTGTGATCCGACTTAATAGTGACAAGCCAACGCAGATGGCGATCCCGCTGCAGATGGAATCCGTTCCGAAACAGTTGGTCGCTGCAATAAGGCGTGTCGAGGCCTTCGGGCCAAAGACACATTTAAGGAGTAGACCTTGAGTCTGAATCGCAGTGAGAAAGAAGCGGTCATTTCCGAAGTGACCAGCCTCGCCGCTAAAGCTCAAACGCTCGTGGTGGCGGAATACCGTGGCATCACGGTCGCCAACATGGACAAACTGCGCGTCACCGCCCGCAGCAGCGGCGTGAGCCTGAGCGTGTTGAAAAACACCCTGGCCCGCCGTGCAGTGGCAGGCAGCAGCTTTGAAGTGTTGGCCGACCAGATGACCGGCCCGCTGATCTATGGCTTTTCTGAAGACGCCGTGGCCGCCGCAAAAGTGGTGGCCGAGTTCGCGAAGACCAACGACAAGCTGGTGATTCGCGGCGGTGTGTACGGTGGAAAAGTCCTGGACGTCGACGGCGTGAAGCAGCTCGCCAGCATCCCTTCGAAAGAAGTGCTGCTGGCCCAGCTGTGTGGCTTGCTGATGTCGCCCATCTCGCGTACGGCCGTTGTGCTGGGCGCGCTGGCGGCGAAAAAAGGCGAGGGCGCTGCCGCACCGGCAGAAGCGGCTGCAGAACCTGCAGCTGAAACCGCTGCCCCGGCAGAAGACGCCGCCGCTGCCTGAAGCGCGGTGCAGTCAATTAACCAATTGTTAGGAAATCAAAATGGCATTCGATAAAGACGCATTTCTGACCTCGCTGGACAGCATGACGGTCGTGGAACTCAACGACCTGGTGAAAGCCATCGAAGAGAAGTTTGGCGTGAGCGCTGCCGCCATGGCCGCTCCTGCTGCTGGTGGTGGCGGTGCCGCTGCTGCTGCAGAAGAGAAGACCGAGTTCAACGTCGTGCTGCTGGAAGCCGGCGCGAACAAGGTGTCGGTCATCAAGGCCGTGCGCGAGATCACCGGTCTGGGCCTGAAAGAAGCCAAGGACCTGGTCGACGGCGCACCGAAGAACGTGAAAGAAGGCATTGCCAAGGCCGACGCCGAAGCCGCCATGAAGAAGCTGGTGGAAGCCGGCGCCAAGGCTGAGCTGAAGTAATTCGGTTCCCTTCAGGGGCTGGAGCGCTCGAAAGGGCCTCCAGCCTTTGGTGCTTTCAGAGCACACCCAAAAACCGGTCAGGTGTCCGGTTTCAGATCGCCTAGACGCAGGTCTCGAAACCCCTCCCGGCCCTTTTTTGAGTGTCTTCTGACCCCGACTGCAGAAGACGACTTGGTTCGGGCCTGTGTGCAACGCACGGGCCGTCCGCCAAGGTTGGTAGAGGCCAGCCACCAAGCATGTCACCAGACGCCAGATGCGGCTGGTAGGCAAGACAGTCGCCGCAGACCTCAAGCCGGAGATCTCATGGCCTCAGCATCGAATTATTCCTACACCGAACGCAAGCGCATCCGCAAGAGCTTCGGTACCCGCGAGAACGTGCTCGCGATCCCCTACCTGCTGCAGATGCAGAAGGACGCCTACACCGCCTTCCTGCAGGCCGATTCGGCCCCGAAGAAGCGCACGCCAGAGGGCCTGCAGGCCGCATTCGAAGCCGCTTTCCCCATCGTCTCCCACAACGGTTTCGTGGAGATGAAGTTCGTCGAATACAACCTGGCCAAGCCGGCTTTCGACGTGCGCGAGTGCCAGACCCGTGGCCTGACCTTTGCGTCGGCCGTGCGCGCACGCGTGCAGCTGATCATTTATGACCGCGAGTCCTCGACCAGCCAGTCCAAGGTCATCAAGGAAGTGAAAGAGCAAGAGGTCTACATGGGCGAAGTGCCCCTGATGACCGACAAGGGCTCCTTCATAATCAACGGCACCGAGCGCGTGATCGTGTCCCAGCTGCACCGTTCGCCCGGCGTGTTTTTCGAACACGACAAGGGCAAGACGCACAGCTCGGGCAAGCTGCTGTTCTCGGCTCGCATCATCCCTTACCGCGGCTCCTGGCTCGACTTCGAATTCGATCCGAAGGACGTGCTGTTCTTCCGCGTCGACCGCCGCCGCAAGATGCCGGTCACGATCCTGCTGAAGGCCATTGGCCTGACGCCGGAAACCATCCTGGCCAACTTCTTCGTCAACGACCACTTCCGCCTGATGGACAGCGGTGCGCAGATGGCCTTCGTGCCCGAGCGCCTGCGCGGTGAAGTGGCCCGTTTCGACATCACCGACAAGTCGGGCAAGGTGGTGGTTGTCAAGGACAAACGCATCACGGTG
>JAUXNG010000086.1 GCA_030682835.1 Hydrogenophaga sp.
ATGCACGCCGGCCCCATGGTGCGCAAGGGCGACATGAAGGTCAGCGCCTGGATCCAGGCCTACGAGAAGAACAACGTGCTGGTGGGCCTGAGTTGCGGCCTGCGCGGCAAGGCCCAGATCGGCAAGGGCATGTGGGCCATGCCCGACCTGATGGCCGCGATGCTGGAGCAGAAGATCGCCCACCCCAAGGCCGGCGCCAACACCGCCTGGGTCCCCAGCCCCACCGGCGCAACCCTGCACGCCCTGCACTACCACCAGGTGCTGGTGAGCGACGTGCAGAAAGAGCTGGAAAAGACCGACGCCAACGCCGAGCGCGACAACCTGCTGACCGGCCTGCTCACCATCCCCGTGAGCAGCAAGCCCAGCTGGAGCGACGCCGAGAAGCAGCAGGAGCTGGACAACAACGCGCAGGGCATCCTGGGTTACGTGGTGCGCTGGGTGGACCAGGGCGTGGGCTGCTCCAAGGTGCCCGACATCCACAACGTGGGCCTGATGGAAGACCGCGCCACGCTGCGCATCTCCAGCCAGCACATGGCCAACTGGCTGCACCACGGCATCGTCACCGAAGCCCAGGTGCGCGAAACCTTCGAGCGCATGGCCGCCGTGGTGGACCAGCAGAACGCAGCCGACCCGCTGTACCAGAAGATGGCCGGCAACTTCGAGAAGTCCGCCGCCTACCAGGCCGCCTGCGACCTGGTGTTCAAGGGCCTGGCCCAGCCCAGCGGCTACACCGAGCCGCTGCTGCACGCCTGGCGCCTGAAGGTGAAAGCCGCCTGAAGTCCCCGTGTGACCCCCTCTCCCCCCTGGGAGAGGGTTGGGGTGAGGGCTCTCGGCGCTCCCACCACTTCACCACTGCCAACGGCGCCTCCAGGCGCCGTTGGCGCATCTGGACGCTGGGGATAATCCAGCCATGCCCGTATCCCCTGTCTGGCGCCCCGAACACGCGCTGGCCCAGTTCACCACCGACCTCAAAGCCGCCAGCTGGCTGACAGAGCGCGGCTCATTGACCCAGCGCCTGCGCGAGCACTGGGGCGATGCCGCTGTGCACCAGCTCGATGAAGGCCTGGCTACGCCCCTGCCGCACGAAGCACAGCGCCTCGGCCTGCCCGCGGACGCCCCCGCCTGGATCCGCTGCGTATTGCTCGTGTGCGGCGGCCAACTCCGGGTGTACGCCCGCACCGTCATCCCCGACTGGAGCCCGCACAACCCGTGGACGCAGGTGCAGCATCTGGGCCAGCAGCCGCTGGGCGAGCTGCTGTTTCGCCTGCCCGACCTGCAGCGCAGCGCTTTCGAGTGGACAGCCGAGCAGCTCTGGCCCCACACCGACCACTGGCCTTCGCCCGATGCCCCGGCCCCGCTGGGGCGGCGTTGCGTGTTCGTCCGCGAATCCGCCCCGCTGTTGCTGACCGAGGTGTTCCTCGGCTTGAACAACACCACCGACACCGCCACATGACCCTGAACTATCTGATCTTTGACGCCAGCGACGATGGCGAAGGTACCGGCACCTGGGACGCCATGGCGAGCGTGCAGGCCGAGCAGTTGCCCGCCGTGCTCGCCGAGGTGCAGGCGGTGCTGTCCTGGGCCGAACGCCACAGCCCCGGCCCGCGCGGGCCGCTGGACGAGGGCGGCGCCTGGGACGCCGACGAGCAGGTGCAGACCGACAGCGGCTGGACCACGGTGACGCTGACGATCACCGGCCCCTGGGAATGGGGCGAGGCCCTGGTGGCGCGGTTTTCAGCAAGCTGAAGAAAAGGCATCAACCCTTCCCGTTGGCCACGCGCCGCACACCCAGCGCCACCTGCGCGGCACGGCGGCGCAGCTCCACCACCTCGGTGGACTGGTCGAGCTGGCGCAACTCTCGCATGACGGCGCGGGCGGGTTCGATGAGCGACTGGCAGCGACGTGCATCAGGCGGCTGGCCGCGGATCACGGTCAGGGCGTCGAGCACGCGGTGCAGCACCTCGATGTTTTTGCTGCTGTGCCGGATGATGGCCGCGAACGACAGGCGCACCAGTTCGCCCAGCTCGGTGGCCGGCGTCACCAGGCGCAGCACGCCTTCGTGCCAGCGACACTGGGCGGGCGGTTCGCGGGTGGCCACACGCACTAGCAGCGCGCTGAGCTGGTCCACGCACATGCAGGCCGTGGTGGGGTCGTTGATGCCGGGCGACAGCGCTTTCACCGCCATGTCCACCAGCTGCTGGAAGCCGAAGGCCGGGTCCTGCTCGACGGTGCGCTGGCGTCCAAGGCTGACCCACGCACGCAGCCGTTTCTGCTCGTCGGGAGTCAGGGGCTGGGGGCCGCTGAGCTCCAGCAGCGGTGCGCCCGCCACGACAAAAGCGCCCGTCTTCGGCAGGCGCGCCACGCGGTCAGCGGCCACCACGAAGTGCAGCAAGGGTTCGGCGTCGACTCCGAGCACATAACCGGCATGGACCGCCGGCAGAGCGGTCCATTGCGTGGGCAAAGGGGGCGGTTGATGGGCCGGGGGCGGGTCTTTCGGGAATTGCGCGTCGATGGCATCCTGGGTTTCGAGTTCGATCTCTTCCAGGATGGAGGCGGCCTGCACGCTGTCGGCCATGTGGTGGATGAAATACACCAGCAGGCAGACAGCGGCCACGGCGTAGACCACCGCGCCCACCACCGCCACCGAGGGCACGAACTCCTCGCCGCCGGGTCCACGCACGCTGTGCATGACCACCAGGCAATAGACGAACACGCCCAGGAACACGCCCAGCACAGACTGGGTGATGCGGTCGCGCATGAAGCTGCGCAGGATGCGCGGCGAGAACTGGCTGGAGGCCAGCGTGAGCACCACCATGGTGACGGAGAACACCACGCCGGCCACTGTCATGGTGGAGGTGGCAATGGCGCTGAGCATGGAGCGCGCGCTCTCCGGGCCGCCCTTGAGCAGGTAGGCCCAGAAGGTGTCGGGCCCCGGCTCCACCCGTGGCTCCAGCGCCACCAGGCCCACCGCAGCCGCGAGCGAGGCGCCGATCACCAGCGCGGGCACGAACCAGAGGCTCGCGCGCAGGCCGATCCAGACACGCTGTGCGCGGTTCATGTGGTGGGCGCTCCCTGTTGCACCGCCGGGCATGGCGACAAATCAGCATAGCCCGCGGCCGGGCAAAACGCGGCAGCGCAAACGTTTGGATGCGCCTGTTACGGACGAGCTGCTGGCGCTGGTAAGCGGGCCGCCGCTGCAGGCTACTGCCCGGTGAACCGCGGTGGCCGTTTTTCGATGAAGGACAACACGCCCTCGCGCGCGTCGTCGCTGCGCGCCAGCCGCTGCTGCACCGACTGGAATTCGGCCGTGGCCGCGGCTGCGCCCTGTTCCACTGCCTTCACGGCGTTCTGCCGCGTGGCCACCACCGCCAGGGGTGCCTGCGCGGCAATGGCGGTGGCGATGCGCAGCGCCTCGTCCAGCTCCTGCCCGGCGGGCACCACCCGCTGCACGAAATGCAGGCGCAGCGCCTCGGCGCTGTCGAACTCGTCGCCTGTGAGCAGGTGCAGCAGCGCATTGCCCAGGCCGGCGCGCTCGGCCATGCGCAAGGTGGCGCCGCCCGTGGCCATGATGCCGCGCTTCACCTCCAGCTGCGAGAAGCGGCAGTTGTCGGCCGCCACCACGATGTCGGCCGCGAGCATGAGCTCGATGCCCAGCGTGAAGGTGATGCCTTTGACGGCGACCACCATCGGTTTGACGCGGCGGGCGTAGCCATCCTGCCCCAGGTCGGTCGGGTCGACCAGCCCCGCGGGAATGGCGCGCTCGCCGCGCTGCATCAGCGGGGCGAAGCTGGGCAGGTCCAGCCCGGCGGTGAAGTGTTCACCCACCGCATGCAGCACGCCCACGCGCAGCCCGGGGCTGTTGTCGAGCCGGGTGTAGGCCTCGGCCAGGGCGGCCAGCATGGCCGGCGTGAAGCCGTTGCGCTTGGCCGGGCGGTCGATGCCGATCAGCAGCAGCGGACCACGGGTTTCGACGAGGATGCGGCCATCAACGGGGTCGGAAGTCGTGTTCATGGCCGCATCGTAGGACGGGCGGGCCCACTGGTCCATCCCGCAGGTGTCACGCCGGTCGCGGGCGAGCCAGCCACTCGCGGCTCAAGTGAGGGCCCTTTGCAGCCGATGAAAAGCCACGGTCAGCCGTCTTGTCCACGCAGAGCACTGCGTGCCCGCACCGGACTGGTGCCATTCCAACCCAGCAAGGGCCCGACTCATGAGCCAGCTTTCATCCCCCGCCTTACGCCACCTGTCCATCAAAACGCGTCTGGTCCTGACCGTGGCCGCGCTGGTGGTCATCAGCCTCGCGGCGGTCAGCACGTTCAATTTCCTTAGCCTCAGCGCGACCACGCGCACCTCGGTCAATGCGTCGGCACAGAGCCTGGCACTGGCCCGCGCCGAGGGCATCGCCCAATGGGTGGCGAGCAAGGCAGCAGTGGTGGGCGCCCTGCTGCCCGCCACGCAGGTGGACGAGCCCATGCCGGCGCTGACACAGGCAGTCAAGAGCGGCTTTTTTGACACCACCTACATCGGCTACCAGAACAAGACCGCCATCTTCTCCACGCCGCAGAACCTGCCGCCGGACTGGGACCCGACGGGCCGGCCCTGGTACCGCCAGGCCGCCAATGGCCAGGGCGTGGTGCTCACCGAACCCTACGTGGATGCCGGCAGCAAGAAGCTGGTCATGACATTTGCGGTGGCCGATCGCAGCGGCAGTGAAACGCGGGCTGTGGCCGCCGGCGACGTGTTCATGGACGTGGTGGCCGCCGCCGTGACCGCCATCCGGCCCACTCCGTCGAGCGACGCCTTCGTGCTCTCCGCTGATGGCAAGGTGATGGTGCACAGCAACCTGGACCTGGTTCTCAAGGAGGGCACCTCGCTCAGCCCCGCCCTGACAGCCGTGGCTGTGGGCGCGCTCGGTGCCGACCTGACCGAGGTGGACATCGGGGGGACCGCCCGCCTGCTGACCGCCGTGCCGGTGGCCGGCACCAACTGGAAGCTGGTGATCTCGCTGCACAAGGGTGAGGCGCTGGCCTCGGTGTCCGACTTCCTGTTGCGCTCGTTGATCGGCGCGGTGGTGGTCACGGTGATCGCAGCCCTGCTGGCCGGTGCCGTGGTGGTGCGCTCGCTGAAAGGGCTGGACCGCCTGCAGTCGGCCATGCAGGACGTGGCCTCGGGCGACGGCGACCTGACCAAACGGCTGGACGCCAGCGGACACGACGAGCTCGCGCGCATCGCCGGGGCCCTCAACGCCTTTGTGGACAAGATCGAAGCCACCTTGCGCGACATCCGCCAGACCAGCGACGCCGTGCGGGACGCCTCGCGCGAGATTGCCAGCGGCAACCACGACCTGTCCTCACGCACCGAATCGGCTGCGTCCAGCCTGCAGCAGACCTCGGCCACCATGGAAGAGATGACGGCGGCGGTGGCCCAGTCGGCGCAGTCGGCGCAGGAGGCCAACCGCATCGCGGCGGGTGCGGCCGCCTCGGCCGAAAAAGGCGGAGCGGTGGTGGGTCAGGTGGTGGCGAGCATGGAGGCCATCACCCACAGTTCCAGCAAGATCAACGACATCATTTCCGTGATCGACAGCATCGCGTTCCAGACCAATATCCTGGCGCTGAACGCGGCCGTGGAAGCGGCCCGTGCGGGCGAACAGGGCCGCGGCTTCGCGGTGGTGGCCAGCGAGGTGCGCACCCTGGCGCAGCGCAGCTCGCAGGCGGCCAAGGAAATCAAGGAGCTGATTGGCCGCTCGGTTGAAAGTGTGGACGCGGGTTCGGTGCTGGTCGGGCGCACCGGCGAGGTGATGCAGGAAATCGTGCAGAACGTGCGTCGCGTCTCGCACATGATGCAAGAGATTGCCAGCGCCTCGTCCGAGCAGCGCTCGGGCATTGAGCAGGTGGGCAGCGCCATTGGCAACCTGGACCAGATGACCCAGCAGAACGCGGCCCTGGTCGAGCAGAGCGCCGCCGCCGCCAGTGGTCTGCAGGAGCAGGCCGAGCGGCTGGCGCGCACGGTCGGCCAGTTCCGCATCGGCTGAGCCGGTCGCGCAAAACTCAGCGCACGCGCTGGACGTCCAGCGTCGACACCGCACCCGCCTCGTTGCCCCAGGACTGGCGGATGAAGCTCCCAACCGCCGCAATCTCGGCGTTGGTCAGGATGGTGCGGTAGGGGGGCATGCCGTAAGGCCGCGGGTTACCGGCCGTGCTGGGCGCGAAGCCGCCGCTCAGGATGGCCTGCAGGGCGTTCACGCTGGACGGCATGGTGACCGTGCGGTTGCCGGCGAGCGCGGGGTAGGCTGCGGGCGCCCCCTCGCCGCTGGCGCCGTGGCAGTCGATGCAGTGCTGGCGGTACACCTGCTCCCCCAGCGCCAGCTGCGACGGCTCGGCGTGCACAAAAGGCCCGAGGGGTGCGGGGCCGCTGTCCAGCCCCTGCAGGTAGACCGCCATGGCACGCAGGTCGGCCTCGCTCAGGTGCTGCGTGCTGTGGAAGACGACCTCGGCCATGGGCCCCTGCACCGTGGCCTGCTGCTCAGCTGCAGCGCCCAACGTGCTCCCGGTTTTGAGCAGCGCCACGGTGTTGGACACGTCCCATGTGCCCACGCCGGCCTCTGCCGGGTCGTGCAGCGAAGGCGCGTACCAGCCCTGCCCGGCCATCAGGCCGCCCGTGAAGTGCCGGCCTTCGCGGATGCCGCCCAGCGGATCTCGTGTGGCGTGGCAGGCGGCGCAGTGGCCCAGGCCGCGCACCAGGTAGGCGCCCCGGTTCCACTCGGCACCGCGTGCGGGCTCGGGTGCGAGCGCGCCGGGTTCGAAATACAGGGCCTGCCACGCGGCCAGCGCGGCCTGCTGGTTGAAGGGAAAACGCAGGCCCTGCGGGGTGCTGGGCTGGGCCACCGGCGGCAGGCTGCGCAGGAATGCGTATAGCGCGTCGCTGTCTTCGCGCGTGATGTGCGTGAAGCTGTCATACGGGAATACAGGGTTGAGCAGGCGCCCGTCGCGCGAGCGGCCCTCATGCAGGGCCCGCCAGAAGGCGTCGGCGCTCCACAGGCCGATGCCGTGCTGCGGGTCGGGCGTGAGGTTGCCGCCATAGGCGCGGCCAAACGGGGTGGCAATGGCCTCGCCGCCGGCGTAGGCCGGGCCACCGCGCGCGGTGTGGCAGGCGGCGCAGTTCCCGGCACGCGCCAGGTAGGCGCCGCGCTCGACCAGTTGCGGGTCGGGCTCGGCGAGGGCGGCCGGCCCGATCAGCGCGGGCAAGGGTTCGCGCTGCAGGCCCTGCCACACGGGCAGCAGCAGTCCCAGCAGCAGAAGCAGGCTCAGACCGAGCGCCGTCCAGAGCAGCCGGCGGACCAGGGAGATGGGCCTTGGGCGACCCATGTCGGTCGCGTGATGGGCGGGGCGGCTCATGGCAGGCCACTCCCGCAGCGCAGGGGCAGCGGCTGGGCAATGGTGTCGGCAGGCTGGGTGCGCGCCGGCAGCGGCTGCGCGGCCAGCCAGCTGGCCACCGCGCTCACGTCGCTGGCGGGCATGGCGCGGGCAATCTGCGCCATGCAGTCGGGCTCAGCGGCGTGGCGCAGGCCGGTCTGCCAGGCGCCGAGCTGACCCAGCAGGTAGTCGCGCGGCAGGCCCAGCAGCCCGGGAATGGCCGGGTTCACGCCCGTCAGGGCCGCACCGTGGCAGGCGGCGCAGGCCGGTATCTGGCGCTGCGCATCGCCCTGGCGCACCAGCGCCTCGCCGCGCGCCAGCACGTCGGCCGACATGCCCGGACGCTGCGGCGGTGGGTAGGGCAGGTCCAGGCTGGCGAAGTGCCCGGCGATCTCGCGCAGGTAATCGTCTGACAGGTTCTGCAGCAGCGCCGCCATGGCCGCGTTCTGCCGCCGCCCCTCGCGGAAGTGCAGCAGTTGGTTGTAGAGATAGCCCGCAGGTTTGCCGGCGATGCGCGGAAAGTAGCCGCTGCTGGTGGCGCGGCCCTCGGGTCCGTGGCACAGCGTGCAGGCCACCATGCGCTGGGCCATGGTGTCGGGAACGGTGGCGGGAGCGGCCTGGACCAGTGCCGAGAGCCCCAGCCAGGCCACGGCCAGCGTGGCGCGAAAGAACGAAGCGAGAGGATTCATGGAGGATTGAAAATAACACGGGCCTCCACGGTGCTCAGTACACTGATGCACATAGCCCCATCGCCCGGCACGCCCCGCACGGCCGCTGCCTCACACCCCCTGACGCCCTGCATGCCCCAGCCTTCTGCCCAGCCCAGCCCCCCAACGCCAGCAGACCCCGGCCTCTGCCCCTTGTGCCAGGGCGACAACCGCTGCGCCATGGAACGGGAAAAGGCCAGCGGCCAGCCCCAGCCGCCTTGCTGGTGCGTCTCCGAATCCTTCAGTGCCGACCTGCTCGCGCGCCTGCCGGCCGAAGCACAGGGGAAGGCCTGCATCTGCGCGCGCTGCCTGAAGCAGTTCCAGGCAAGTGCCGCATGATGGGCTGGCTCGACCGCTTTCCGCTGGTGTGGCTCGTGGTGCTGGCGCTCTGGCTGGCGGTGGCGCCGGTGGTGCCCGAACCGCACCTGATCGAGAAACTGCGCATGCTCTCGCAGGGCGCGCTGGTGCGCCCCATCGACATCTTTGACCTGCTGATGCACAGCGTGCCGCTGGCCTTGCTGCTGCTGCGCCTGTGGCGCGACGCGCAGCGCCGCCGCCGTCAAGGCTGAGACGTCCATGCCGCCCAACCCCGCCCACACCCTGAGCGCCCTGCGCGAACGCTACGGCGAGCGCTACCGCTGGCTGCTGCTGCTCTCGGTGATGGTGGGCACCATGGCGGCCATCATGTCGTCAACCATCATCAACGTGGCCATTCCGGACATGAGCCAGCACTTCACGCTGGGGCAGGACCGCGCGCAGTGGGTGACCTCGGGCTTCATGGCCGCCATGACGGTGTCCATGCTCACCACGCCATGGCTGCTGGCGCGCTACGGCTACCGGCGCACCTACACCGGCTGCATCTGGCTGCTGCTGGCCGGCGGTGTGGGTGGCGGATTCGCCAACGACTTTCCGCTGGTACTGGCCGCGCGCGTGGCCGAGGGCCTGGCCGCCGGGGTGGTGCAACCGATTCCGGCCATCATCATCCTGCGGGCTTTCGAGCCGCACGAGCAGGGCCGGGCCAGCGGCATTTTCGGTATGGGTGTGGTGCTGGCGCCGGCCATTGGCCCCAGCATCGGCGGCCTGCTGGTGGACGGCTTCGGCTGGCGCTCGATCTTCTTCATGGTGGTGCCCTTCTGCCTGGTCTCGCTCTGGCTGGCGCACCGCTTTGTGCCCAACACGTCGCCCGGCGGCGGCCCGGCCGAGCCGCGCGGCGCGGGGCTCGACTGGCGCGGCCTGCTGCTGGCCACCGCCGGCACGCTGGCCCTGCTCAATGGCCTGGTGGAACTGCAGAGTGGCACCGCTGCCAGCGCCGCGCTGCTGCTGGGCGGCGCTGCGCTGGCCGTTATGGCCTTCGTGGTGCTGCAGCGGCGCACGCTCAAGGCGCGCCGGCGCAACCCCGATGCGGGGGTGGACCCGCTGATGAACCTGTCGCTGTTTGCCGACCGGCGCTTCGCCATGGGCTGCATCGTGGCCTTCATCTACGGCATCGCGCTGTTCGGCTCCACCTACCTGCTGCCGGTCTACATGCAGATGGGCCTGGGCCTCTCGCCCTCGTACGTGGGCAGCATCCTGCTGCCAGCCGGGCTGGTGCTGGCCGTCACCATCGCCATCGTCGGGCGGCTGGCCGACCACCAGCCCACGCACCGGCTGGTCAGCATCGGCCTGCTGCTGCTGGCCGCCTCGTTCGCGCTCATGGTGACGATCGACCTGAGCCAGCCCACCCGCGTGATCACGCTGCTGGTGACCTGGGCCATTCTGGGCCGCATCGGGCTGGGCTTCATCCTGCCCTCGCTCAACATCGGCGCCATGCGCGGCCTGCCCGGGACGCAGATACCGCAAGGCGCCAGCGCCATCAACTTCCTGCGCATGCTCGGCGGGGCGGCCGGTGTGAGCCTGTGCGGCATCGTGCTGGAATGGCGGGTGGCCGCGCACGGATTCCGGCTGGACACCGCCAGCACCAGCCCCGAGCGGCTGACCGCCTTCAACGAAACCTTCCTGATGCTGGCCGGCATCTGCGCGCTGGCGCTGGTGGCCGCCTGGAAATTGCGCGCGCCGCGCGTGGCAGACTGATCCGGCGGTGGACCCACCCCATCCGGCGCAAGCGGCCTCAACCCGCGGCAGGCCGTCGGCCGCACAATAGGCCCTTCACCATCACAAGCCTTCCAACCGAGGCACGGCGCCGGAGAGGGGTAGCCCCATCCAGCACACGCCGTGGAACCGGCTTTGCCGGGCCACAGGGCGTGGTCCCTCTTCCAGGGGGAAGCCGCGCAGCGGCGCAGAGGGTCTTCCCAATGTGCCAACTGCTGGGCCTTAACTGCGCCACCCCCACCGACGCCTCGTTCAGCTTCACCGGCTTCTGCCAGCGCGGCGGACTGACCGACCACCATGCCGACGGCTGGGGCATCGCCTTCTTCGAAGGCCGCGGCATGCGGCTGTTCGTGGACCACGAAGGGGCGTCGCAGTCGCGCATGGCGGAGTTCCTGCGCGGCTACCCCATCAAGAGCCGCAACATCATTGCCCATGTGCGCAAGGCCACGGTGGGCCCGGTGGCGCTGGAAAACGCCCACCCCTTCACCCGCGAGCTGTGGGGCCGGCACTGGGTGTTCGCGCACAACGGCGACCTGAAGGACTACCACCCCAAGCTGCACAGCCAGTTCCAGGCGGTGGGCAGCACCGACAGCGAACGCGCCTTCTGCTGGCTCATGCAGGAGCTGGCCAAGTCGCACGCCAGTCTGCCCAGCATCCACGAGCTCACGCTCACGCTGCAGGAGCTGGTGCCGCAGGTGCGCCGCTTCGGCACCTTCAACTTCCTGCTGTCCAATGGCGACGCGCTCTGGGCGCACTGCAGCACCCACCTGCACTACCTGGTGCGCCAGCACCCCTTCGCGCAGGCCACGCTGATGGACCACGACTGGACCGTGAACTTCGCCGACCTCTGCGTGCCCGGCGACCGCGCGGCGGTGATCGTCACGCAACCGCTCACGCGTGACGAGCAATGGACCGCCTTCGAGCCCAATGAGCTCAAGGTGTTCGTGGATGGCCTGCCGCTGGCCTGACCACCCGGCCGTGGGCCGGCCGCAGCGCGCCGCGAGGGTGCGCGCATGAACGCGTGGCTGATCCTGGGCGTGGCGATCGTGGCCGAGGTCATCGGCACCAGCGCGCTCAAGGCCAGCGAGGGCTTCACGCGGCTGGGGCCTTCGGTGATCGTGGTGCTGGGTTACGCCGTGGCTTTCTACTGCCTGTCGCTGGTGCTGCGCACGCTGCCGGTGGGCGTCACCTACGCGGTGTGGTCGGGCCTGGGCATCGTGCTCATCACGCTGGTGGCCTGGCTGCTCTATGGCCAGACCATCGACCTGCCCGGCTTCATCGGCATGGGCCTGATCGTGACGGGCGTGGCGGTGCTCAACCTGTTTTCACGCGCCTCGGCGCACTGAAGCAACGCCCTCAGGCGGTGCCGCTCACAGCACCTTGAACAGCTTTTCGCGCAGCTCGGGCAGGCGCTTGGCGCCCATGCCGTGATTCGACATGCTCTCGGCCCAGGCGTGGTACACGGTGCGCAGCTGCTCGGTGGTCTCGGCGTGGAAGATGTCGTGGATGAGTGACACGCGCATCTGCTGCCCGATGATGGAGTTGATCGAATTGATCATGAAGTTGCGCGCCATCTCGTTGTCTTTGGCAGAGCGCATCTCGGCCGGGGCCATGCCGGCCATGTCGCCCGCGGGCGAAGCAGGCGCTTCGGTACGGGCAGGGGCCGCCGCCGGTGCCGGGCTTGCCGGGCGCACATGGGCCTGCACGCAACCCTGCTCCACCAGCTTTTCCAGAATGGGCGCGATGTCTTCGGTGGGCGGCACAAAGGCGGCGAGGTCCTTGCCGCTGCGCTGGCCATCGACCAGCACGAGGATGCGCCGCACCAGCGGCGCCAGGCCGAGCGAGCGTTTCTGTATTTCCTGCTGGCCGGCCTCGGTCTTGGAGAACGTGGCGGCGACCCAATTGATGGCTTCAGACATGGTTGTGCATGGGCTGGGGCTGTCGAGGCTGTGCGGCGTGAAGGGCTACACAAAAGTGTCGCGATTGTGCCGACACAGCCGGTTACACACAATGCGGTTTTGCCCTTGCAACGACCGGTCGTCCTCGTGAGGCAACCGCATGTCTGGAGAATTTGCGCCGGGGCCGTACCGGTGCGTTTGCCACCTCAGCCGCGACCGGCGCGGCGCTCTTCTCGCAGCATGAACAGGTAGAGGCCTTCCACCTTTTCGCGCGCCCAGGGTGTCTTGCGCAGGAAGCGCAGGCTGGAGCCCACGCTGGGGTCCACATTGAAGCAGCGCACCGGTATGCGCTCGCCCAGTCCGTCCCAGCCGTAGTGATCGGCCAGAGCCGTCACCATGGCCTCCAGCGTGACACCGTGCAGGGGGTTGCGAGCCTGGGTGTTGGTGCCCCCACGCTCCGCCGCTTCGCGGGTCGCTGCCCCCCGAGGGGGCTGGCCTTGCTTGGGGCGGCCCGGCGCTGCGGCCGCGGTGTCGTCTTCTTCTGTCATCTCAGGGCATCCTCCACGATGCGCCGCTTCGCGGGTCGCTGCCCCCCGAGGGGACTGGCCTTGCTCGGGGCGGCCCAGCGCTGCGGCCGCGGTGTCGTCGTCTTCTGTCATCTCAGGGCCTCCTCCAGCGCGTCGACAAACATGGCCGGCACATCGAAGCCGGTCTGCTGCTGGATTTCCTGGAAGCAGGTCGGGCTGGTCACGTTGACCTCGGTGACCTTGTCACCGATCACGTCCAGCCCCACCAGAAGCAGGCCACGTGCAGCGAGTTGCGGACCGATGGCCTCGGCAATGGCGCGGTCGCTGTCTGTGAGTGCCCGGGCCACGCCCTTGCCCCCGGCGGCCAGGTTGCCGCGCACCTCGGTGCCCTGGGGAATGCGGGCCAGGCAATAGGGGGCCGCCTTGCCGCCGATGACCAGCAGGCGCTTGTCGCCGTCGATGATCTCGGGCAGGTAGCGCTGCACCATGACGCTCGTGGCGCCGCCCTGGTTCAGGGTCTCGATGATGGAGCCCAGGTTCATGGCGTCGGGCCCGACACGGAAGATGCCCATGCCGCCCATGCCATCCAGCGGCTTCAGGATGATGTCGTGGTGCTCGGCGTGAAAGGCGCGCACCGCGTCGGCCGATCGCGTCACCAGCGTGGGCGGCGCGAACGCGGCAAACTCCATCAGCGCGAGTTTCTCGGGGTGGTCGCGCAGCGCGCGCGGGCTGTTGAACACGCGGGCGCCTTCGCGCTCGGCCTGCTCCAGCAGGTGCGTGGCGTAGAAGAACTCGCTGTCGAACGGCGGGTCCTTGCGCATCAGAACGGCGTCAAAGGCGTGCAGCGGCGCACGCGCTTCTTCGGTGATGGTGAACCAGTCGGTGGCATCCCCGGTGAGCGTGAGGCGGCGCACCTGGGCCGTCACCGGCTGGCCGCTCTGCCACTGCAGGTGCTGCGGCTCGCAGGCCGCGACGCTGTGGCCGCGGCGCTGCAGCTCGCGCATCATGGAGAAGGTGGTGTCCTTGACGATCTTGAAGGACTCGAGGGGGTCGGCGACGATGAGAATGTTCATGCGGGTGTTTTCCTGAGCCCGTACTGTTGCACAAACAGCGCCAGCGCGCCGGCGACCACGCCCCAGAAGGCCGAGCCGATGCCGGCGATGACCACGCCGCTGAGCGTGACGAGGAAGGTGATGAGGGCCGCCTCGCGGTGCGACTCGTCGCGCAACGCGGTGTGCAGGCCACCGCCGATGCTGCCCAGCAGGGCCAGGCCGGCAATGGCGAGCACCAGTTCGCGCGGGAACGCGAGCAGCAGGCCGGTGACGGCCGCGCCGAACACACCGATGAGGATGTAGAAACCACCGCAGGCCACGGCGGCGGTGTAGCGCCTTTTCGGGTCGGTGTGGGCCTCGGGGCCCATGCAGATGGCGGCGGTGATGGCGCTGAGGTTGAGCGCAAACGCCCCAAAGGGTGCCAACACCAGCGTGGCCGCGCCGGTGAGGGTGATGATGCGCGAGATGGGCATGTCGTAGCCGGCCGCGCGGATCGCCACCACACCGGGCAGGTTCTGCGAGGCCATGGTCACCACGAACAGCGGCAGGGCCAGGCTCACCAGCGCGGGAAGCGTGAACTCGGGCGCGGTGAAGACAGGCCGCGCCAGCTCCAGCGTGACCACGGCAGCGTTGAACTGTCCGTTGGCGACCACATACGCAACGGCCACCGCCAGCGTGAGCGGCACCGCGTAGCGCGGCATCAGACGCCGCCCGAGCAGGTAGGCCAGCAACATCAGCAGCACCAGCAGCAGCGCGGTCTGCGCCGCCGCAAAGGCCTGCAGGCCGAAGCGGGCCAGCACCCCCGCGAGCAGCGCGGCGGCCAGCGACGCGGGAATGCGATTCATCACCCGCTCGAACCAGCCCGTGGCGCCGGCCAGCACGATCAGGGCGGCACAGGCCATGAAAGCGCCCACCGCCTGCGGCAGGGTGAAACCGCCCGCCAGCCCCGCCGTGGCCAGCACCGCCGCCCCCGGCGTGCTCCAGGCCACCATGACGGGCTGGCGCAGCACCAGCGAGGGAATGGCCGAACACAGGCCCATGCCCAGCCCCAGCGCCCACATCCACGAACTGATGATCTCGGGCGTGGCACCAAAGGCCAGCGCCGCCTGAAACACGATCGCCACCGAACTGGTGAAGCCCACCAGCACAGCCACAAAACCGGCCGTGGCGGCCGACAGGTTCAGATCACGGAAAAACTGCATCGCGCGATTGTGCCGCTGGAACCAGGCCATGCCTGGCACCAACCACTCACCGGCGCGAGGGCCTCACCCCAGAACACCGCGGAACTGGCTTTGCCAGGCCACTCGCATCGCCCCCTTGAGGGGGCTGAGGACCGCGGCTCCAAGCCTGCCTGCGCAGGCTTGGACGGGACGAAGGGTCATCGGCTGCGACGATGGCGCGGCCTGCAAGGCACGCGCCGCAGGCGCGGCGCGGGGGTTACTCGTACACCTCTGCGTCCGGGTCCGTGGCCTCCAGCTCGTAGCTCGCGGCCAGCATCGCCAGACGGCCGATGACGCCGTACATGTAGAAGCGGTTGGGCACGCTGGCACCGGGTTTCACGCCGGGCTGCGGCATCTGCGCGCTCTGCTCGAAGGCCAGCGGCACGAAGCGCGAACCGGGCGCGTTCAGGTTCTCATCGACGCCACGGTCGGCGTGCACGCGGTAGAACCCGCCCACCACATAGCGGTCCATCATGTAGACCACCGGCTCGGCCACGGCGGCATTGATGCGCTCGTTGGTCATCACCCCTTCCTGGATGATGACCTCGCTGACCGGCTGGCCGGCCTGCACCACCGCCATGTGCTGCTTGGCCTTGGGCGAGAGGGCGTCGATGTCCTTGGCGTCGCGCACGGTCATGATGCCCATGCCGCCGGTGCCGTTGTCGGCCTTGATCACGACGAACGGCTTCTCGTTGATGCCGTATTCCTTGTACTTGCGGCGGATCTTGCCGAGCAGTGCGTCGGTGTTGCTGCGCAGGCACTCCAGGCCGGCGTCCTCGTCGAAGTTGACCTGCCCGCACTGGTTGAACAGGGGGTTGATCAGCCAGTGGTCCATGCCCAGCAGCTTGCCGAAGCGCTTGGCCACCTCTTCATAGGCCTTGAAGTGCTGGCTCTTGCGGCGCGTGGGCCAGCCCGCGTGCAGCGGCGGCAGCAGGTACTGCTCGTGCAGGTCTTCCAGAATGCCGGGCACCCCCGCGCTCAGGTCGTTGTTGAGCAGGATGGTGCAGGGGTCGAAGTGCTTCAGGCCCAGGCGGCGCTTGCTGCGGATCAGCGGCTCCAGCGTGACCGACCCGCCGCCCGGCAGCTCAAAGGTGGTGGGCGCCTTGATGTCGTTCGAGATCGAACCCAGGCGCACATTGAGCCCGGCCTGGTAGAAGATCTGCTGCAGTTGCGCCAGGTTGCTGAGGTAAAAAATGTCGGTGGTGCTCTCGGGCACCAGCAGCAGGTTCTTGGCCTCGGGACAGATCTTCTCGATCGCGGCCATGGCAGCTTGTACCGCCAGCGGCATCATCTGCGGCGTGAGGTGGTTCCAGCCGCCGGGGTAGAGGTTGGTGTCCACCGGCGCCAGCTTGAAGCCCGCGTTGCGCACGTCCACCGAGGTGTAGAACGGTGGCGTGTGCTCCATCCACTCCAGCCGGAACCAGCGCTCGATGACCGGCGTGGATTCCAGAATGCGCTGTTCGAGCTCGTTGATGGGGCCGGTGAGAGCGGTGACGAGATGCGGAACCATGTGGACCTTTTGATGAGAACTCCCAGCCCATTGTAGGGAGCGCAGTGGCAGTCGAAGGGCGGAAATGGGGACGAACCACGCGCCTGCAAGGCCGAGACAACCGAAATCAGATCGCCACGCCAGCAAGGGTCCATTCGGGGGACACCGCCGGGCCGGCTCTGCCGGACGGCTGGTGTCGCCCCCCTCACAGGGGGGTGGCGCCGAAGGCGACGCGGGGGGTCAGTTCCTGATCTCGCCTTCGCCCAGCACCACGTACTTGAGCGAAGTCAGCCCCTCAACCCCTACCGGGCCTCGCGCATGGAACTTGTCGGTGGAAATGCCGATTTCGGCGCCCAGGCCGTATTCGAAACCGTCCGCGAAGCGGGTGCTCGCATTCACCATCACGCTGGAGGAATCGACCTCGCGCAGGAAACGCTGGGCATGCACGTGGTTGGTGGTGAGGATGGCCTCGGTGTGGTGGCTGGAGTAGCGGTTGATGTGGACAATGGCTTCGTCCACCCCCTCGACCACCTTCACGCTGATCACCGGCGCCAGGTATTCCTCGCTCCAGTCCTGCTCGGTGGCGTCTTTCAGCTGCGCGCCGGGCACGGCCGCCAGCAGCGCCCGGGCCTGCGGGCAGCAGCGCATCTCGACCCCTTTCGCGGCGTAGATGGCACCAATCTGCGGCAGGAACGCGGCCGCCACGCCGCGCGCCACCAGCAGGCTCTCGGTGGCGTTGCAGGGGCTGTACTTCTGGGTTTTGGCGTTGTCGGCCACCTTGACGGCCATGGCGAGGTCGCAGGGGTCGTCCACATAGGTGTGGCAGTTGCCGTCCAGGTGCTTGATGACCGGCACCTTGGCCTCGGCACTGATGCGCTCGATCAGGCCCTTGCCGCCGCGCGGGATGATCACGTCCACGTACTGCGGCATGGTGATGAGCTGGCCCACCGCGGCGCGATCGGTGGTGGGCACCAGCTGCACCGCGTCCACCGGCAGGCCGGCGGCAGCCAGAGCCTGCTGCACCAGTGCGGCCAGCGCGCGGTTGGAGTCGATCGCCTCGGAGCCACCGCGCAGGATGCAGGCGTTGCCGCTCTTGATGCTCAGGCTCGCCGCCTCGATGGTCACGTTCGGGCGGCTTTCGTAGATCATGCCGAACACGCCGATGGGCACGCGCATCTGGCCCACGCGGATGCCGCTGGGCATCTGCTTGAGGCCCGATATTTCGCCCATGATGTCGGGCATGGCGGCCAGCTGCTCACAGCCCTGCGCACAGGTCTCGATCACTGCAGGCGTGAGCTTCAGGCGGTCCACCATCGGCTCGGCCAGGCCGGCGGCGCGGGCGCGGTCCAGATCATTGGCGTTTTCCTGCTGCAGCGGCTCGACGTTCTCACGCAGCAGACGCGCCAGCTCGCGCAGAGCCTTGAGCTTGGTCGCCGCCCCGGCCTTGGCCATCAGCGCGGAAGCCGCCTTGGCCTGGCTGCCCAGGGTGTTCATGAGTTCGGTGGTGTTGGTCGCGTTCATGGGGTGATTTTCTCACTCCGAGCGCCCCGCACCGGCCGGCGGGGGTCGCTGGCACTTTCGCTGCACAATTTGCCTATACACCCCCCGGTTATCCCCTTCAGAAGGAACACGCCATGAAAACCGCACTCGACCTGGTGGCCGCCGCCAAGGCCCGCGTCACCGAGATCCCCGTCACAGAAGCCGAGGCCGCCATTCGCGACGCCGATGTGCTGCTGGACGTGCGCGAAGCCGACGAATTTGCACGCGGCCACCTGCCCGGCGCCGTGCACGCCTCGCGCGGCATGCTCGAATTCAAGCTCAGCAGCACGCCGTCGCTGGCCGCGCGCGACCTGAACGTGCTTCTGTACTGCAAGACCAGCGGGCGCGCAGCGCTGGCTGCTGTGGCCATGCAGGAAATGGGCTACCTGAACGTGAAGTCCATCGCCGGCGGCTTTGATGCCTGGGTGGCGGCTGGCAAACCGGTGCACCAGCCCGAGCTGCCGTCGTTCGGCTGAACCTGGCGCCCTGGGCAGGCCCTCAACGCAGCGGGATCGGCGTGGCCCGGTCCACCGCCACCGCCGTGACCGAGTTCTGGGGCGAGCCCTCGATCACCCGGTCGGAGTAGGTCAGGTAGACCAGTGCGTGTCGCTTGGCGTCGACCATGCGCACGATGCGCAGGCGCTTGAACACCAGGCTGATGCGCTCGCTGAAGATTTCCTCTTGCTGGCGGATCGGCTTGGCGATCGAGATCGGCCCGATCTGGCGGCAGGCAATGGACACCTCCGCCTTGTCTTCGGCCACGCCAAACGCACCCTTGAGGCCCCCGGTGCGGGCACGCGACATGTAGCAGGTCACGCCGCTCACGCCGGGGTCGTCAAAGGCCTCGACCACGATCTTGTGGTCGGGGCCGATGAACTTGAACACCGTGTCCACCGACCCGATTTCTTCGGCCCGCAAGGGGGCGGCAACCAGCAGCAGAACAACGCAAGCCAGGCGGTACATGGAATTCCTTTCGTGACGGTCCGGGATTCCATTGTGAGCCCAGGGCGCGGGCGAAGTGGCAGCGCCGCGCCCCTGCCGACACCCCCGGGTCAGAACGGGTAGTGGCGCGGCGTGGTCTGCACCGTGATCCAGCGCAACTCGGTGAACTCGGCAATACCGGCTTTGCCACCGAAGCGGCCCATACCGGAACCCTTCACACCGCCGAACGGCATCTGCGCTTCGTCGTGCACGGTGGGGCCGTTCACGTGGCAGATGCCGCTGTCGATCTTGCGGGCCACGTTGAAGGCACGTGCGATGTCGCCGCCGAACACGGCCGCGCTCAGGCCGTATTCGTTGTCGTTGGCGCAGGCAATCGCTTCTTCCACGCCGTTCACGCGCACCACGCATTTCACCGGGCCGAAGGTTTCTTCGTGGTAGATGCGCATGGCGGGCGTCACATGGTCGAGCACGGTGGCGGGCATGAGCGTGGTGTCGGCCTTGCCGCCACACGCGAGCTTGGCACCCTTGGCCAGGGCGTCGTCGATGAGTTCGTTGCAGTGGTGCACCGTACCCATGCCGATCACCGAGCCCAGCACCACCGGCTCGGGCTTGCGCGGGTCACCCAGCGGCAGGTTCCGGGCCTTGTCGGCAAACTTCTTGACAAACGCATCGGCGATCTTGCTGTCCACGATGATGCGTTCGGTGCTCATGCAGATCTGGCCGCTGTTGGCGAAGGCGCCGAAGGCGGCGCCGTTGACCGCATCGTCCAGGTTGGCGTCGTCCAGCACCACCAGCGGTGCCTTGCCGCCCAGCTCCAGCACCACCGGCTTGAGGTATTTGGCGCAGGTGGCCGCAATGATCTTGCCGACCTTGGTGGAGCCGGTGAAGTTCACGCGGCGCACGGCCGGGTGCGCCACCATGGCTTCGACCACGGCGCCAGCGTCGGCCGGGGCGTTGGTGATGTAGTTCACAACGCCGGGCGGGAAGCCTGCCTCCTGGAAGGCTTCGATGATCAGCTGGTGGGTGCGCGGGCAGTTCTCACTGCCTTTGAGGATGACGGTGTTGCCGCAGGCCAGGGGCACGCAGATGGCGCGCACCGCCAGGATGATGGGCGCGTTCCAGGGCGCGATGCCGAGCACCACGCCAGCCGGCTGGCGGATGCCCATGGCCAGCGAGCCAGGCACGTCCGACGGGATCACCTCGCCGGCCACCTGGGTGGTGAGCGCGGCGGCCTCGCGGATCATGCCGGCGGCCAGAAACACGTTGAAGCCGCCCCACATGCCGGTGGCGCCGGTCTCGGCCGACACGGCTTCCACGAAGGCTGGCGTCTTGGCTTCGAGCGCGTCGGCCGCTTTGAGCAGCAAGGCGCGGCGCGCGCTCGGTCCGGTTTCACTCCAGGTCTTGAAGGCTTCAGCGGCGGCTTCCACCGCCATCACCGCGTCGGCGGGTGAGGCGGCCGGGGCGCGTGTGGCCACGCTGCCGTCAAGGGGGTTGCGCCGCTCAAACGTGGCGCCTTTTTCGGCGGTGACCTTGAGGCCGTTGATGAGCATGGACATGTCGGACATGGGGTTCTCCTTTGGGGTCAGAAACGAAACCGGTTAGACTGGAAAAGATCCCGTTCGGGCTGAGCCTGCCCTTCGACAAGCTCAGGATGATCGGAACAACACCGTTCGGGCTGAGCCTGTCGAAGCCTTCACACCACCTTGTGGGTGAGCCCTTCGACAGGCTCAGGGCGAACGGCGGTGGTGGATTCACGTGGTCGCGACAGCCTTCCTTCGCTGCACCGCATCGGCCGCGCTGGTGGTGCCGGTGGCCGGGTCCTTGTCGGCGCCCAGATAGGCTTCGCGGATCACGGTGGAGCGGGCGAGCAGCTTCGCGGGGCCGCTGGCCACGAGCGTGCCGCGCTCCATCACGTAGCCACGGTCGGCAACAGTCAGCGCCTTCTTCACGTTCTGCTCCACCATCAGCACGGTGGTGCCGGCGTCGGCGATGCGGCGCACGATGGTGAGCAACTCGTCGACCATCTTGGGCGCCAGGCCGAGGGAGGGCTCGTCGAGCATGAGCAGGCGCGGCGCGCACATCATGGCGCGGGCCACGGCCACCATCTGCTGCTCGCCGCCACTCATGGTGCCGGCCAATTGCGTGGCGCGCTCCTTGAGTTTGGGGAAGTCCACAAAGGCCTGCGCCAGCCGCTCGGCGCGCAGCGCCTTGGGCACCAGCCAGCCACCCAGCTCCAGGTTTTCGGCCACGGTGAGTTGCGGGAACAGCTGGCGGCCTTCGGGCACCAGGGCCACACCTGCCTGCACGATCTCGTGCGTTTTCTCGGGCATCTCGGCGCCGTCCAGCAACACCGAACCACCGCGCGGAATCAGACCGTTGAGTGCCTTGAGCAGCGTGGTCTTGCCGGCGCCGTTGGGGCCGAGGATGACCGTCAGGCCAGGCTGGATGTCGAGTTGCACGTCGCGCAGCACTAAAAACGCGCCGTAGCCGGCCGACAGGCCGTTGACTTTGAGGCGCGCGCGCCCGCCGCCGCCCAGCTCGAAAGGGGTCGTGCGGTACCACATCATGCTGCGGCCTCCTCTGCAGTGGGCTCGTTCATCTCGTCGCCCAGGTAGGCCTCGATCACCTCGGCGTTGCGCACCACCTCGGCGGGTGTGCCATCCGCAATCTTCCTGCCCTGGTGCAGCACGATCACGCGCTCCACATGGCGCAGCAGCGTGGTCACGGCGTGCTCGATCCAGACCACGGTGAGGTCCAGCTCATCGCGCAGGCGGCGGATCAGCTGGGCCATTTCCTCCACCTCGTTTTCGGTCAGGCCGGCGGCCACTTCGTCGAGCAGCAGCATGCGCGGGCGGGTGGCCAGCGCCATGCCGATCTCCAGCAGGCGTTGCTGCGAGGGCGTGATGGCGGCAGCCGGCAAGTCGGCCTGCGCGCTCAGACCGATGAGGCCCAGAATGCTCTCAGGCGTGCGCAGCACCCAGGGCACCGTCGTCTCTTCGCCCCACCAGATGTACTGGCGCGGCCGCCGTCCGGCGAATTTGAGGCCAAAGGCAATGTTGTCGCGCACCAGCATGTCGGCAAAGGTGCGCGGGGTCTGGAAGGTGCGCGCCAATCCGCTGGCGGCAAAGCGGTGCGGCCCTTTGCCGCTGAGTTCACGCCCCTGCATCAGCAGCTTGCCACTGGTGGCCTGGGTGACCCCAGAGATGGCGTTGAAAAACGTGGTCTTGCCCGCGCCGTTGGGGCCGATGATGCCGACGAGTTCGCCCGGCATGAAGCGCGCACTGACCGCGTCGACCGCGGTGAGGCCGCCGAAGCGCACCGTGATGTCGCGGGCGTCGAGAAGGGGTTGCGCCATTGGGGTCATGTCTGGTGTCCGTGGCCTTGCCTTTGCCTGTCACCCACCGTTCGCCCTGAGCCTGTCGAAGGGCTCGCGCGATGTGGGCGCGCAGGGGCTTCGACAGGCTCAGCCCGAACGGATATCCGTGTAGGCACGGGCTGGGCAGAGGGGTGCTTCTTAGAAAACATCGCGACGCTCCCTCAGGCTTTTCTCACGTTGTTTCCGACGTTTTGACTCACCGCTCAGGTCGTCGCGCGTCTCAACCCAACAGGCCTTGGCGCCATCGCGCCAGCCGCGGAAGGTCTCGGCCCGCAACGAGGCCAGGCCGCCGGGCAGGTACAGCACCGACAGGATCAGCAACAGACCCAACGACATCATGTAGATCTGCGGCACCTGCAGGCGCAGGGTTTCGGCCAGCACGCTGAAAACGATGGCCGCGATCAGCGGACCCCACAGCGTGGCCGCTCCGCCGATGAGCGCGATCAGCACGGTCTGGAAACCGATGAAGGGGTTGAAGACGGTGTGCGGGTCGATGTAGGTCCAGCGCACCGACATGGCCGCGCCCACCGCCCCGGCCACCGCCGCGGTGAGCGCAAAGCCGGCGATCTTGATCCAGCGCGTGTTCACGCCCAGGGTCTGGGCACGCTGCTCGTCGGCCCCGATGCCGAGCATGGCCAGGCCGAAGCGTGTGCGGCGGATGAAGATGGACAGCGCCACCGTGATCACGGCGAGCGCGAGCACGGTGAGGTAGATGGTGTCGCGCTCGGGCACGACCATGAGCACGCGGCCCACGGTGCCGGTGACGCTCTTCTCGAAGTAGCTGATGGCGTGGCGGATCAGCTCGGTCATGCCGAAGGTGAGCACCGCGAAGTAGGTGCCGCGCAGGTGCAGCACGGCCGCGCCCATCAACACCGCCACCGCGGCGGCGATCAGCGATCCCATCGCGATGGCCTGGATCCAGGACAGCTGCTCCAGCAAGATGGCGCTGGTGTAGGCGCCGATGCCGAAGAAGGCCGACGTGGCCAGCGACAGGTAGCGTGTGGTGCCGCAGAACAGCGCCCAGCTCGTCGAGAGCGCGATGTACATCAGGCAGGTGAGCGCCATGGACACGGCGAACTCGCTGGCAAAGCCCGGCAGCGCCAGCGCCCAGCCAGTGAGACCGAAAAGGACCAGCAGGTCGCGGATGAGGAATTGACGGGAGTTCATGCTTTGCGTGACTTGCGAGAAAACAGACCTTCAGGCCGCAGCAACAGCACGCTGATGAAGACGACGTAGCTCAGGAGGGCCTTGAGCGAGGGGTTGGTGAAGTGCATGCCCAGGGCCTCGATCACGCCCAGCAGCAGGCCGCCGGCCAGCGCGCCGCCCATGCTGCCGAAGCCGCCCAGGGTGATGACGATGAGCGCGGTGACGGTGTAGGGCTCGCCCATGGACGGGCTGATGGTGTACGACATGGACAGGAGCGCGCCCGCCACACCCGAAAGGCCCAGGCCGATGCCAAACAAGAGCGGGTGCAGGCGCTGGGTGTTGATGCCCATGAGCTGTGCGCCGGTGGGCGACTGCATGAGCGCGCGCACGCCCTTGCCCAGCAACGTGGTGCGCATGAGCACAATGAGCGCGCCCGAGAACAGCAGGGCCAGTGCAAACACCAGCAGCTTGTTGCCGGCAAACTGGGCCGTGCCATCGGGCAGCGGAATCTGCACCGGCTCGGTCAGGAAGTCGTAGCCGCGCAGATCGCCGCCCCACATCCACGACGCGAAGTTCTGCACCAGGAACATGAGGCCGAAGGCCACCATGAGACCACGCGCTTCAAAGATGTCGAGGTTGGGCGAGGTGACGGTGAGACGCCGGAAGCACAGGCGGTGGATCACCCAGCCCAGAACGAACAGCATGCCGAAGGACACCGGCACCATGAAGAGCGGATTCAGCCCGAGCGTGGTCTGCGCCATCCAGGTGAGGTAAGCCCCCACCATCAGGAATTCGCCGTGCGCAATGTTGAGGATGCGCATCAGACCGTACTGCAGGTTCAGCCCGAGCGCGACGAGCGCATAGATGCCCCCGGTGATGAGACCGGAGGCGAGCAGTTCAAGCCAGGCGGAGAAGGACATGTGCAATGCGAAGTGGGAAAAACACTGTTCGAGCTGATCTCGCGCCCGGTTCTAGGGATCTCACCTCTGGTTCGAGTTGAGATCACCCCGTTCGCCCTGAGCCTGTCGAAGGGCTTACCCGCTGGGTGGCGTGAAGGCTTCGACAGGCTCAGCCCGAACGGATCGGGTTGGCCGGTGGCTCAAGACAAACGAAGCATCACTTCCAGGCGGACTTGTTGGGGTTGAGCTGGGCCGTGGCCACGGTCTTCGGCCACACCACCTCGAACTCGCCGTTCTGCCACTGCCCCACCGTGCCTGGCGTGCCCACGTTCTCGCTGCCGTTGAACTTCACGTCGCCGATGATGGTCTTGTGCGTCGTGCTGGCCACGTAGTCGCGGATGGCCTTGCGGTCCAGGCCCTGGGCCTTCACCGCGTTGGTGAGGATCTCCAGGCCGGCCCAGCAGGCGCCGCTGGCCCAGCGATCGGGTTCCTTCTTCTGGCTGGCCACGTGCGCGTCGAAGTAGGCCTTGGCGCCGGCGCTGGTCTTGCTGTTCCACGAGCCCATGCCCAGCACACCCTCTGCACCCACGGGCGTCATCACGTTCTTGTACAGCGGGAAGGCCGTGCCCACCGAGGCGTAGAAGAATTTCGGGTTGAAGCCGATCTCCTTGCTCTGGCGGCTGGCCAGAATGGTGTCGGGCGGGTAGGTGAAGCCCACGAAGGCATCGGGGTTCTTGTCCTTCATGGAGCGCAGCACGGGCGAGAGGTCTTTCACGCCGCCGGGATAACTCTTGTCTTCCACCAGGCTGATGCCGCTGCCCTGCAGCGCCACCTTGAAGGCGGCGTAGTTCTCCAGACCGAACAGGTCGTCCACGTAGATCAGGGCCACGGTCTTCACGCCATTGGCCTTGAGCATGTCCACCAGCGCGTTGGTCATGGGCGCGGGCTGCTGCAGCAGCAGGAAGAAGTACGGCAGGCGCATCTCGACCAGGCGGCGCGAGAGGGCCGTGGGCGCCAGGAACGGATACTGGAATCGGTTGGCCAGCGGCGCGACGGCGAAGTTGGCGTTGGATCCCCAGGGCGGCAGCACCAGGTCGACTTTGTCGCTGCCCATGAGTTTTTCATAGGTGCGAACCACCGTCTCGGTGTCGCTGCGGTCGTCGCTGCTGATCAGCTCGATGCGGCGCCTGACACCCTTCACATCCAGGCCACCCGCGGCGTTCTGCTGTTCGGCCCAGAGCAGGTAGTTGGGCTCCTGGCTCACCTGGGCGCCACCGGTCCAGGGTCCCGTGCGCGACATCGAATACCCGATGCGCACCGGCGCTGACTGCGCCATGAGCTGGGGCGCGAACGACAGGGCGCCCACCGCTGCGGCGGCGCTTTTGATGACCAGTCGGCGATTGGCTTGAACCATGGTTTGTCTCCTGATGTGTGCGAGATGCGGACCCTGAATGCTAGGCAGACCCGCACCCTGGCGCTTTGCTGGCTGTGCACAAGCGGCTTGTCTGAGCGTGCAATCCGATGCGGGATAACCCTCAACCCTCTGCCCCCCAGGGCCAGACCACACCACCCATAATTTGATTTCCACTCCAACCTGCCCTGCCCATGACGCCAACGCCCCTGATGACCACCGACGCCGTCGCCCCGGGCGAGCGCGCCGCGGCCTGGCGCGACTGGATCTCGAGTCACTTTGGCGGTCTGGAATCCGATCTCTACGGTGACACCGGATTCGACGGCCACATGAGCGCATCGCAAGCGGGCGACGTGGTGCTGACCAAGCTGGAGGCGAACCGCCACCGCGTGCTGCGCAGCCCCCACCTGGCGCGTGCCAGCGACACCAGCTACCTCAAGATCGTGGCGCCCTGGCAAGGCAGCGCGGCGGTGGAGCAGCAGGGCCGCCAGGCCTGGGTGAAGCCCGGTGGCTGGGCCATTTACGACACCACGGGCAGTTACGAAATCGCCAACCCCGAGCGTGTGGAGCACCTCATCGTGATGCTGCCCCGGGAGCAGCTGGCCGAGCGCGGCCTGCGGCTGGAGCCGCTGATGGCGCGCCACGTGGGCGGGGCCAGCGGCATCTCACGCGTGGCACTGGAAGCCATGCGCAGCACCTTCCAGGAGCTGCCTGCCATGAACGCCACCACCGCCCGCGGCGCCGGCGAGATGATCATCGAGCTGGTGCGCCTGTCGCTGCAGGAACTGGCCGGGCGCGAGAGCGCCACCACCCAGCTCGAGGCCTTCCGCGACCGCATCCGCGAACACATCGGCCAGCACCTGCGCGACCCCGGTTTGTCCATCGACCGCATCGCGCAGTCGCTCAACTGCAGCAAACGCCACCTGCACAACGCTTTCAGTGCCGAAGACGACACGCTGGCGCATTACATCCTGCGGCGTCGGCTGCAGGCCTGCATGCGCGACCTGAAGAACCCGGCGCAAGCCCAGCGCACCATCACCGACATTGCGTTCTCCTGGGGCTTCAACAACGGCGCCCATTTCAGCCGTGTGTTCCGCGAGCACACCGGCCTGTCGCCCAGCGATTTCCGCGAGACCGCGCTGCGCCAGCCCGTGAGCGCCTGAGCAGCACCACGCGGTACATCCGTGTTGCGTTTTTCTCTGTAACAGCGCCTGCTCACCCTTGCCGGGCTTCACCGGGGGCTATAGGCTTCCCTTGCGGGTTGCGTGTGGCTGCCTCGATGCAGCCACAGAGCCCTGTCAAGGAGCACAACCATGATGGAGCCTTATGGGGGCCACGCCTGGGGTGGCATGGGCTGGGGCGGCATTGTCATGCTGCTCTTCTGGGTTCTGGCGGTCGCCGGCGTCATTGTGTGGCTGCGCAGGATCAGGGCCAGGGACCTCGACCCTGACCGTGCAGCCCGGCGCACGGCGATCGACACGCTCAAGGAACGCTACGCCCGCGGCGAGATCGACCGCGAAGCGTTCGAGCAGAAGCGGCGCGACCTGGAAACCTGAGTGCTTCAGCGCACCGCGCAGGCCTGCGCCACGCGGGTGGCGAGTTGCTGCAGGGCCACCCAGGGATCGGCCGGCCAGTCGGGCTGTTTCAGGCCTTTGACGATGCCGTCCACGGTGTGGGCGTCGCGCAGCCAGCGGGTGAGCGTGGCGGTGCCCAGCTGGGGCAGCACGCGCTCCATCAACTTCTCCTTCACGCCCCAGACGCGGTTTTCGCGCAGCGCCATGGGCAGCGGGCGGCCCGCGTCCATGGCACGGCGGATGCGGTTGAGCGTGCGGATGTCCTCACTCAGCGCCCAGTGCACCAGCACCGCGGCTTCGCCCTCGGCCTGCAGGCCGTCGAGCATGCGCTGCACCCGCAGGGGCTGACCGCCCAGCACGGCTTCTGCCAGCTTGAAAGCGTCGTAACGTGCCACGTTGAGCACGGCCGATTCCACCTGTTCGAAGCCGAGTTCCCCCGCCGGGTGCAGCAGCGCCAGCTTCTGGATTTCCTGGTGGGCGGCGAGCAGGTTGCCTTCCACCCGATCAGCAAAAAACTGCAGTGTGCGCTGGCCCTCTTCGCCGCTGGCCACACGCTGGCCTTGCAGTTGCAGGCGCTGCGCGATCCACTGCGGCAGGGCCTTGCGGTCCACCGGGTCGACGCGCACCACCACACCAAAGCTGTCGAGCGCCGCAAACCAGGCGCCCTTCTGCGTGGCGGCGTCCAGCCGTGGCAGCACCACCAGGGTGAGCATGTCCTGCTGGCCCTGCGAAGCCTGCGCCAGCTGCTGCAGCACCTGCGAACCGTCCTTGCCGGGCTTGCCCGACGGAATGCGAATCTCGATGAGCTGCTTGTCGGCAAACAGGCTGAGCGAGCCCCCGCTGGCCAGCACCTCGCTCCAGTCGAAGTGTGCGCCGGCCACGGTGTGCACCGTGCGCTCGGTGTAGCCCTGGGCGCGGGCCTCTGCGCGCAAGGTGTCGGCCGCTTCCTGAATCAGCAGCGGTTCGTCGCCGTGCAGCGTGTAGAGGCTTTTGAGGCCGCGCTGCAGCTGGGCAGCGAGTTGGGATGCGGCGACCTGCATTGGCTGGTCAGAGCGAAGAGACGGCGGCCAGTCGGCGCATCACCTGCTGCACGATGTCGCTCTGCATGTCGCGGTAGAGCAGCGCCTCTTCGGCCTCCTTGGCCAGCACCGCCGACTCGGTGAAGCTGACGTCACGCTCCAGCAACAGCTCGGTGTCGTCCAGCAAAATCTTGCCTTCCGGCGTGTGCAGATGGAAGCGGAAGCGCGTGCGCAACTGCAGCTCCCGCACCTGGCCAGCCGCTGTCTGGCCCACCACCGTGCGCTCGCGCTGGTCGGCCAGCACGGTCAGCACGACCTGCGGCGTGGCGATGCTGGCGGGCATGTCTGGCGCCAGCACGGTGACACCACCCCGGGCCAGTGTGGCGCGCAGCTCGCGCGCCACCGCGGTGCTTTCGCCCCCCTGCACGCGCAGCGTGTCGAAGGCAAACGTGGGCGCACCGCGCAAGCGGAAACCGCAGCCGCCCAGCGCCAGACCCGCGCCGGCCAGCACCCAGCGCAAGGCGGCACGGCGCGGCATGCCCGCCGGGTGAACAGCCGGAGCCGGCGGGTCGCGGCGGGGGGGTCGGGCAGCGGTCATGTGGGGTTTCTCAGAGGACGATGTTGACGAGGCGGCCCGGCACCACCACGACCTTCTTGGGCGCGGCGCCGTCGGCCTGCTTCAGGAAAGCCTCGCTGGCGAGCGCCGCCGCCTCGATGGCGGCCTTGTCGGCCCCGGCTGGCACGGTCACGCTGCCGCGCAGCTTGCCATTGATCTGCAGCACCAGTTCGATCTCGTCCTGCAGCAGGGCGGACTCGTCCACCACCGGCCAGGGTGCGTCCAGCAGCTCGCCGACCGCAGCGGCAAAACCCAGCTCCACCCAGGCGGCGTGGGCGATGTGCGGGCAGGCGGGGTAGAGCATGCGCAGCAGCAGCGACATGCCTTCGCAGCGCAAGGCCTGGTCGCCGGCGCTGCCGTCGAAATCAAAGTCTTCCAGCGCGTTGAGCAGCTTCATGCAGCCCGACACCACGGTGTTGTACTGCATGCGCTCGTAGTCGTAGCTCACCTGCTTGAGCACCAGGTGCATTTCACGGCGCATCTTTTTCGCCGCCGGGCGCAGGCTGGCCGTGGACAGCTTGCTGGCAGTGGCGCTGCGCAGCGCGTCGGCGTTCTTGTTGCCGTAGCCCCACACGCGCTTCAGAAAGCGGTAGCTGCCTTCCACCGCCGCGTCGTTCCACTCCAGCGTGGCTTCGGGCGGGGCGGTGAACATGGTGTACAGACGCGCGGTGTCGGCGCCGTATTTCTCGATCAGGTCCTGCGGGTCCACGCCGTTGTTCTTCGACTTGGACATGGTGCCCACGCCCTCGTAGTCGATGGCCGTGCCCACGGGCAGCAGGCCGTCGCCGCTGGTGGCGGGGTTCTTCAGCTTCGCGCCCACGATCTTGCCGGCGTCGTCGAGCACGTGCTCCACGTCGTGCGGCCAGAAGTAGTCCTTGCCGCCCTTGGCGGTGCGCCGGCTGTAGATGTGGTTGAGCACCATGCCCTGCGTGAGCAGCTGGGTGAAGGGCTCGTCCACCTTCACCAGCCCCAGGTCGCGCATCACCTTGGTCCAGAAGCGCGCATACAGCAGGTGCAGAATTGCGTGCTCGATACCGCCGATGTACTGGTCCATCGGCATCCAGTAGTCGGCGCCGCCGGCCACCATGTTTTCGGTGTTGCTCGGGTCGCAATAGCGCATGAAATACCAGGACGAGTCCACGAAGGTGTCCATGGTGTCGGTCTCGCGTCGCGCGGGTTTGCCGCACACCGGGCACACCACGCCGGCATGGAAACCTTCGTGCTTGTGCAGCGGGTTGCCCGAGCCGTCGGGGATGCAATCTTGCGGCAGCACCACCGGCAAGTCCTTTTCAGGCACCGGCACCGCGCCGTGCTCGTCGCAATGGATGATGGGAATGGGGGTGCCCCAGTAACGCTGGCGGCTCACGCCCCAGTCGCGCAGACGCCAGGTAGTCTTTTTCTCGCCAAGACCCAAGGCGGCTAAGTCACTTGCAACGGCATGCACAGCTTCTTGCGAAGTCAATCCATCATATTTGCCAGAATTGCATAGACGTCCTTTTTGAGTTTCTGCACCACTCTCGTGAAGGAAGTTAACTGGGTGCTCTACCCCATCACTAATGCTTCGAATAATGATGGACGGATACGTCACGCCAATCGGAACGTTTTCAGATTCTTCGTATGTGAACGAAGTGCCATTTCTCACGAATTCAAATGTTTCGCCAAGAACATCAGATGAATAAACAACAGGTTTGATTTCAAGCCGATACTTTTCAGCAAACGCGAAATCCCGCTCATCGTGCGCAGGCACACCCATCACCGCGCCGTCGCCGTAGCTCATCAACACGTAGTTGCCGACCCAGACGGCGACCTGCGCGCCGGTCAGCGGGTGGGTAACGAACAGGCCCGTGGCCATTCCCTTCTTTTCCTGCGTGGCCAGCTCGGCTTCGGTGGTGCCGCCGCTCTTGCATTCTTCAATGAACGCAGCCAGCGCCGGGTTGCTGGCCGCAGCATGCAAAGCCAAGGGATGCTCAGGCGCCACGGCGCAAAAGGTCACGCCCATGATGGTGTCGGCGCGCGTGGTGAACACATACATCTTGCCGTCGCCGATCAGCGCACCCGAGGCGTCTGCGATCTGGTGCGGAAACGCAAAGCGCACACCCTGGCTCTTGCCGATCCAGTTTTCCTGCATCAGCCGCACCTTGTCGGGCCAGCCGTTGAGCGTGGCCTTGGGGTTGCCGATCTGCACATG
>JAUXNG010000097.1 GCA_030682835.1 Hydrogenophaga sp.
CTCACCCCAACCCTCTCCCAGAGGGAGAGGGAGGAAGGCACGCTCTCCTGAAGGGAAGCCCGCTCCCGCTCCCGCTCCCGTTCCCGCGTGGCCGTCAGGCCGGGCTGAGCAGCGCAGGGGCGCGGGGATCAGACATTCGCATGTCCGAAGGCCGCGCAGCGGACAAGTTTGCGAATGTCCCCCGCGAACCGAGCAGCGCAAGGCAGCCCGCAGGGCCCCGGCCTCCGGCTCGCCTTTCTTTTGGCTACTTTTCTTTGGCGAAGCAAAGAAAAGTAGCTCGCCCGCCGGGGCGAGACCCGGCACGCCCCAGGCGCCAACCAACCACCGCGCCAAGCCTAAAATTCAAACACCAAGCCAGCCGCCAGCAAAGGAAAAGCACATGACCCACACCCCAGCCGACATTTCCGCCATCCAGCCCCGCGAAAAGGCCGAAATCCTGGCCCAGGCGCTGCCCTACATCCGCCAGTTCCACGGCAAGACCATGGTCATCAAGTACGGCGGCAACGCCATGACCGACCCGGCCCTGCAGCAGGCTTTTGCCGAAGACGTGGTGCTGCTCAAGCTGGTGGGTATCAACCCGGTGGTGGTGCATGGCGGTGGCCCGCAGATCGAGACGCTGCTGCAGCGCCTGGGCAAGACCGGCCAGTTCATCCAGGGCATGCGCGTGACCGATGCGGAAACCATGGAAGTGGTCGAGTGGGTGCTCGGCGGCGAGGTGCAGCAGGACATCGTAGGGCTGATCAACGCGGCGGGCGGCAAGGCCGTGGGTCTGACCGGGCGTGATGGCGCCATGATCCGTGCGCAGAAGCTGCGCCTGGCCGACCAGCAGGACCCGAACGTCGAGCACGACGTGGGCCAGGTGGGCGACATCGTGTCGATCGATCCGTCGGTCGTGAAGGCGCTGCAGGACGATCAGTTCATCCCTGTCGTCAGCCCCATCGGCTTTGGTACCCAGAACGAGAGCTACAACATCAACGCCGACGTGGTGGCCGCCAAGCTGGCCACCGTGCTCCAGGCCGAGAAGCTGCTGATGCTCACCAACATCCGCGGCGTGCTCGACAAGGACGGCCAACTCATGACCGAGCTGACGCCCCGGCGCATCGACGAACTGGTGCAGGACGGCACCATCAGCGGCGGCATGATTCCCAAGATCGCCGGCGCGCTCGACGCGGCCAAGAGCGGTGTGAATGCGGTGCACATCATCGACGGGCGCGTGCCGCATGCGCTGCTGCTGGAGGTGCTGGGCAACGAGCCTTTCGGCACCATGATCCGCTCGCACTGAAGCGCTTTTCGGCCGTCCACAAGGGCACTCCCGGGCCCTGCCGGCGCCGGGTGCTGTGCGAGAATCCGGCGCAGGAAGACACCCGCTGCCGCACCGCGCCGCCGGGCCGAACAAGAACGAAACGAGCGTCCATGAACACCTTCACCGTGCCCGTCCCCGCAGCTGAGGCTGTTGCTTCCCCGGCAGTGGCCGGTGCGGATGAGGGTGCCGAGGGGGTCGCGCAGGCTGCCCGCAAGCGGCCCAAGCCTGGCGAGCGGCGTGTGCAGATCCTGCAGGCGCTGGCGGCCATGCTGGAGCAGCCGGGCGCGGAGCGCATCACCACCGCGGCCCTCGCGTCGCGGCTGGATGTGAGCGAAGCCGCGCTGTACCGCCACTTCGCCAGCAAGGCCCAGATGTTCGAAGGTCTGATCGAGTTCATCGAGCAGTCGGTGTTCGGGCTGGTGAACCAGCTGGTCGATCGCGAGCCCGATGCGGTGCTGCGGTCGCGCAAGCTGGTCACGCTGCTGCTGCAGTTCGGCGAGAAGAACCCCGGCATGACCCGCGTGATGGTGGGCGATGCGCTGGTGTTCGAAAACGAGCGCCTGCAGCAGCGCATGAACCTGTTCTTCGACAAGTTCGAAGCTGCGTTGCGCCAGGCCTTGCGCGAAGCCGCCGTGCTGAGCCCCACCGAAACACCCGGGGCTGACGCCCAGGCCGACGCTTCGCTGATCACCGCCTTCTGCGTCGGGCGCCTGCAGCGCTACGCCCGCAGCGGCTTTCGCCGCCTGCCCACCGAGCATCTGGAACACAGCCTGTCGCTGCTGACGTCTCGCGCGATTGCCTGAGAGCGCGCGGCTTCCCGGGGTTTCACCCGGCTTCGCGTTCACGCTCGGCGTGGTGAGTCCGGCTAATCAGGGTTTTCCCTGACGATTTGGCGCGTCTTGCCGACGGAAGCGCGCTTTTTAGTCCCGGCGCCCTAACTATTTGCTCGTGACGTTCACACACAGGCGGGTTTTGAGGTAAAAATAGCACGACCGTTCGATTTATCGAGCGGTTTGCTTTTTTCAACCCTCATCCGCCGGTCCAAGCCGGCCCCCGCCCATGAGTGCCCAACCGACCGTGAAGCGATCGCGCGCGCTGGCCGCCGAGTCCAAGCCTTTGCAGAAAGGTCAGCAGACCAAGGCGGCCATCGTCGATGCAGCCCTGGGCCTGGCCACCCAGATCGGGCTCGAAGGCCTGTCCATCGGCGCGCTGGCCGAGGTGATGCAGATGAGCAAGTCGGGCGTGTTCGCCCACTTCGGCTCGCGCGAGGAGCTGCAGATTTCGGTGGTGCGCGAGTACCACACGCGCTTCGAGGAAGAGGTGTTCTACCCCGCCATGAGCGCCCCGCGTGGTCTGCCGCGGCTGCGTGCCCTGTTCGACAACTGGATGAAACGCACCTCGGTCGAGCTGGACTCTGGCTGCATCTACATCAGCGGTGCTGTCGAGTTCGACGACCGGCCCGGCCCGGTGCGCGATGCACTGGCCAGCTCGGTCAGCACCTGGCTGACCGCCATGGCCCGCGCGATCGAACTCGCCGTGGAAGAAGGTCATCTGCGCGCCGACACCGACGCGCACCAGATGCGTTTTGAAATCCATTCGCTCATCCTCGCGCTGCATTACGAGGCGCGCTTCCTGCGCACGCCGGATTCGCTCAACCGCGCGGTCACGGCCTTCGAGGGCATCGTGCAGCGCTACAGCACGGCCCCGGGCGAGCCTGATGCCACACCCCGCCAGACGGCCCGTGCACTCCGCGCGGCCCTCTGATTGCCCCCTCTCACACACCACCACAGGAGCCCATCCCATGCCCGTCTACAACCCGCCCCTGCGTGACATGCAGTTTGTGATGCACGAAGTGCTGAACGTCAGCGCCGATTTTCAGACCATGCCGCAGCACGCCGATATGGATGCGGACACGATCAATGCCGTGCTGGAAGAAGCCGGCAAGTTCGCCTCGCAGGTGATCTTCCCCCTCAACATCAGCGGCGACACCGAGGGCTGCCAGCTGGACCAGACCACCCACGAGGTGAAGACGCCCACCGGCTTCAAGGAAGCCTACAAGACCTACACCGAAGGCGGCTGGTCGGCGCTGTCCTGCGACCCGGCGTTCGGTGGCCAGGGCCTGCCGCTGGTGGTGAACCAGTGCGTGTACGAAATGATGAACTCGGCCAACCAGGCCTGGACCATGTACCCCGGCCTGTCGCACGGCGCCTACGCCGCGCTGCACGCCCACGGCACGCCCGAGCAGAAGGCCATCTACCTGCCCAAGCTGGTCAGCGGCGAGTGGACCGGCACCATGTGCCTGACCGAGCCGCATTGCGGCACCGACCTCGGCCTGATGCGCACCAAGGCCGAGCCACAGGCTGACGGCACGTACAGGATCACCGGCAACAAGATCTTCATCAGCGCCGGTGAACACGACATGGCCGCCAACATCGTCCACCTGGTGCTGGCCCGCCTGCCCGATGCGCCCGTCGGCATCAAGGGCATCAGCCTGTTCGTGGTGCCCAAGTTCCTGGCAAACGCCGACGGCACGCTGGGGGAGCGCAACGGCATCTACTGCGGTGGCCTGGAGCACAAGATGGGCATCCACGGCAACTCCACCGCCCAGATCGTGATCGATGGCGCCGTCGGCACCCTGGTGGGCCAGCCGCACAAGGGCATGCAGGCCATGTTCGTGATGATGAACGCCGCCCGCCTGGGCGTGGGCAACCAGTCGCTGGGCCTGACCGAAGTCGCCTACCAGAACGCGCTGGCCTATGCCAAGGACCGCATCCAGATGCGCAGCCTGTCCGGCACCAAGGCCAAGGACAAGCCGGCCGACCCGATCATCGTGCACCCCGACGTGCGCAAGATGCTGCTGACAGCCAAGGCCTACGCCGAAGGCGGCCGCGCGCTGGCCATCTACAGCTCGGTGCTGCTTGAGAAGGTGCACAACCACCCCGACGAGAAGGTGCGCAAGGACGCGGACGAGATGCTCTCGCTGCTCACGCCCATCGTGAAGGCCTTCCTGACCGACAACGGTTACCAGGCCGCCACCATGTGCCAGCAGGTCTTCGGTGGCCACGGCTACATCAAGGAATGGGGCATGGAGCAGTTCGTGCGCGATGCTCGCATCAACATGATCTACGAAGGCACCAACACCATCCAGTCGCTGGACCTGCTGGGCCGCAAGGTGCTGGGCAACAACGGCGCCACGCTGAAGAAACTCGGGAAGCTGATCGGCGCGCTGGTGCAGGAAGAGGGCGTCAACGAGAAGATGGCCGAGTTCATCAACCCGCTGGCGGTGCTGGGCGAACAGATCACCAAGTTCACCATGGAAATCGGTTTCAAGGGCCTGCAAAACCCCGACGAAGTGGGCGCCGCCGCGGTGGACTACCTGCGCGTGGCTGGCCACCTGGTGTTCGGTTACTTCTGGGCGCGCATGGCCCAGGTGGCCCTGCAGAAGATCGCCGAGGGCAGCACCGACCCGTTCTACACCGGCAAGCTGCAGACCGCGCGTTTCTACTTCGCCAAGCTGTTCCCCGAGACCGCTTCGCTGATGCGCACCGCGCGCACCGGCAGCAAGGTCCTGATGGACACCGACGCCGCCCTGGCCTGATCCGCCGCTGCTCACCCGAGAAGGAGACGCACATGAACCGCAGCCTGGTCGCCCTGGCCCTGTCCGCACTGGCAATGTCGGCCCACGCCCAGATGAGCCCCGTGGGGGTCTGGCATTCCATCGACGACAAGACCCGTGAAATCAAGTCCGAGATCGTGATCGAGGAAAAAGAGGGCGCTCTCACCGGCCGCATCACCAAGCTGCTGCGCAAGGACGCGAAGCAGGACGCCGTCTGCGACGAGTGCACCGACGACCGCAAGGGCAAGCCCCTGGTCGGTCTGGAAATCATCCGGGGCGCCCGCAAGGCAGACGGCAAGGACGTGTGGGAGGGCGGCAAGATCCTCGACCCCGAAAACGGCAAGACCTACGGGCTGCGCATGACGCCCGCCGAGGGCGGCCGCAAGCTCGACGTGCGGGGCTCCATCGGTCCGTTCGGTCGCACCCAGACCTGGACCCGCGTGCAGTGAGCTTGAGCCCACCCCCGCCGCGCTTCGCGCGACCCCCTCAAGGGGGCGGCACTGGCGGCCCGGCCCTTCGACAAGCTCAGGACAGGCCAAGGCCGGTTCCGCGGTGCCTCTTGAACAAATCCCCCTCGCGCGTCGCATGAGGCGTAAAGGAAACCACAAATGAAACGATTCCAAGTGAAAAAAGTCGCCGTGCTCGGCGCAGGCGTGATGGGCGCGCAGATCGCTGCGCACCTGGTCAACGTCAAGGTGCCGGTCGTCCTGTTCGACCTGCCCGCTAAAGATGGCCCGAAGAACGGCATCGTCAGCCGGGCCATCGAGAACCTGAAGAAGCTCAAGCCGTCGCCGCTGGGCGTGGCGTCGGACGCCGACCTGATCGGCCAGGCGAACTACGAAGAGCACATGGAACAGCTGCGCGGCTGCGACCTCATCATCGAGGCGATCGCCGAGCGCATGGACTGGAAGGTCGACCTTTACAAGAAGATCGCGCCCTTTGTGGTCGAGCACGCCATCGTGGCGTCCAACACCTCGGGCCTGTCGATCACGAAGCTGTCCGAGGCGCTGCCTGAGAGCCTCAAGCCCCGTTTCTGCGGCATTCACTTCTTCAACCCGCCGCGCTACATGACGCTGGTGGAGCTGATCAACACGCCCACCACCGAAGCCCAGATCCTGGACGACCTGGAGACCTTTGTCACCAGTGGCCTGGGCAAGGGCGTGGTGCGCGCCAAGGATTCGCCGAACTTCATCGCCAACCGCATCGGCATTGCCGGCATGCTGGCGACGATGAAAGAGGTGGAGAACTTCGGCCTGAGCTATGACGTGGTCGACGACCTGACCGGCAAGCGCCTGGGGCGCGCCAGCAGCGGCACCTTCCGCACCGCCGACGTGGTGGGTCTGGACACCATGGCCCATGTGGTCAAGACGCTGCAGGACAACCTGAACGACAGCACCGATCCGTTCTACGGCAGTTTCGGCACGCCGCCGGTGCTGGCCAAGCTGATCGAACTCGGCCACCTGGGCCAGAAGGCCAAGGCCGGCTTCTTCAAGAAGGTGGGGCGCGACATCATGCGCTTTGACCTGGAGAGCGAAGAGTACGTGCCGGCCGGCCAGAAAGCCGACGAGGTCTACGGCCGCATGCTCAAGCGCCCGGCCGCCGAGCGCCTGAAGTTGCTGCGCCACAGCGAAGGCCCGCAGGGTCAGTTCCTCTGGGCGATCCTGCGCAACGGCTTCCACTACGCCGCCGTGCACCTGGCCTCCATCGCCGAGACCGCGCGCGACGTGGACCAGGCCATGCGCTGGGGCTTCGGCATGAAACAGGGTCCTTTCGAGCTGTGGCAGGAGGCCGGCTGGCTGGAAGTGGCGAAGATGGTGCAGGAAGACATCGACGCCGGCAAGGCGCTGTCCAAAGCGCCGCTGCCCGAGTGGGTGTTCAAGGGCCCCGTGGCCGACGCCGGTGGCGTGCACACCGCGCAGGGTTCGTGGAACCCGTCCAAGGGCGTGTTCGAGTCGCACCGCAGCCTGCCGGTCTATGAGCGCCAGCACTTCCCCGAGCTGCTGCTGGGCGAAGCCGGGCCGAAGTTCGAGACCGCCGGCACCACCATCGACGAGAACGACAGCCTGCGCACCTGGACGCTGGACGGCGAGGTACTGATCGCCAGCATCAAGACCAAGATGCACGCCATCAGCCCCGAGGTCTGCGAGGGCCTGATGGCCGCCGTGGACCTGGCCGAAGCCGAGTACCAAGGCCTGGTGATCTGGTCGGGCAACGAGCCCTTCAGCGCCGGCGCCGACCTTCAGGCCATGCTGCCGGCCTTCATGGCCGTGGGCGTGGCCGCCATTGAAGACGCCGAAGGCTTCATGCAGCAGGTGATGCTGCGCCTGCGTTATGCCAACGTGCCCGTGGTCAGTGCCGTGCGCGGCCTGGCGCTGGGTGGCGGCTGTGAACTGGCGGTGCACAGCGCGCGCCGCGTGCTGCACATGGAGAGCTATGTGGGCCTGGTGGAAGTGGGCGTGGGCCTGGTGCCCGGCGCCGGTGGCCTGACCTACATCGCCCGCCGCGCAGCCGAGAACGCCGAGACCTCGACCGGCAAGGATCTGCTGCCTTTCCTGACCGAGGGCTTCACCGCCGCGGCCATGGCCAAGGTGGGCACCAGCGCCATCGAGTCGCGCAAGCTGGGCTACGTGCTGGCGTCGGACCTGATCGTGCCGCACAAGGACGAGCTGCTGTTCGTCGCCATCAACGAAGCGCGCGCCATGTTCGACGGCGGTTACCGCGCCCCGCATAAGCGCCTGTTCCCGGTGGCCGGGCGCGACGGCAAGGCCACCATCCTGGGCAGCCTGGTCAACATGCGCGACGGCGGTTTCATCAGCCAGCACGACTTCCACATCGCCCGCCTGATCGCCAATGTGGTCACGGGCGGTGACGTCGACCCGGGCACGCTGGTGAGCGAGGAATACCTGATGACGCTGGAGCGCCAGGCCTTCTGCTCGCTGATCGTGCATCCGAAGACGCAGGAGCGGATTCTGGGGATGCTGAACACGGGCAAGCCGGTTCGGAATTGATGTGATGACGCTGCCCGAGGCCGACGTGTCTTACCCCCTCTCCCGCGTGCGGGAGAGGGTTGGGGTGAGGGCGGACGCCAAGGGAAAAGCGCGTGAACTGCGTGCTCGCATGACGGATGCCGAGGCGCTTCTCTGGCAGCACTTCAGGGGGCGCCGTTTCCAGGGGTTCAAGTTCCGTCGACAACGCGCACTGGGACCCTACATCCTGGACTTCATTTGCCTGGAAGTGGGTCTTGTCATTGAGATGGACGGCGGCCAACACGCTGAACAACAAGCGTATGACCAGGCGCGAACTGCATGGATTGAAACCCAGGGCCTGACCGTGATCCGGTTCTGGAACCATGAAGTGATGAATGAAACCCCTGCCGTGCTGGAACAGATCTGGCAGGCGTTGCGGGCCCTCACCCCAACCCTCTCCCGTGAACGGGAGAGGGAGCAAGATACATAGGAACCACCATGAGCAAACAACTTCAAGACGCCTACATCGTCGCCGCCACCCGCACGCCCATCGGCCGTTCGCACAAGGGCTCGTTCAAGCACCTGCGGCCCGACGACATGCTGGCCCTGGCCATCCGCTCGGCCATGGCGCAGGTGCCCGGGCTGGACCCGAAGGCGGTCGAGAACGTGATCGCCGGCTGTGCCATTCCCGAAGCCCAGCAGGGTCTGAACGTGGCGCGTATCGGCGCCATCCTGGCCGGTCTGCCGCACAGCGTGGGCGGCATCACCGTCAACCGCTTCTGCGCGTCCGGCCTGTCGGCCCTGGCCATGGCGGCCGACCGAATCCGCGTGGGCGAGGCCGACGTGATGATCGCCGCCGGCACCGAGAGCATGAGCATGGTGCCCATGATGGGCAACAGCCCGAGCCTGTCGCCCGCCATCTTCCGCAACACCGACGACATCGACAGCTACGGCATTGCCTACGGTATGGGTCTGACAGCCGAGAAGGTGGCGCAGCAGTGGAAGGTCAGCCGTGACGATCAGGACGCCTTTGCCCTCCAGTCGCACCAGCGCGCGCTCAAGGCCATGCAGGCCGGCGAGTTCACCGACGAGATCACCCCGGTGACCGTGCAGGAACGCAGCGTGGACCTGGAATCGGCCGAGGTGACGATCACCGAACGCACCGTGATCCTGGACGAGGGGGCACGCCCCGATACCTCGCTGGAAAGCCTGGGCAAGCTGCGGACGGTGTTCGCCGCGCGCGGCTCGGTCACGGCCGGCAACAGCTCGCAGACCAGCGACGGCGCGGGTGCGCTGATCCTGGTGAGCGAAGCTGCCCTGAAGCGCTACAACCTCACGCCGCTGGCCCGTTTCGTCAGCTACGCCAGCCGCGGCGTGCCACCGCACCTGATGGGCATCGGTCCGATCGAGGCCGTGCCGGCCGCGCTGAAGTATGCTGGCCTGCACCAGGACGACATCGACTGGTTCGAGCTGAACGAGGCCTTCGCCGCGCAGGCGCTGGCCGTGACCAAGACGCTGGGCCTGGACCCGGCCAAGGTCAACCCGCTGGGCGGTGCCATCGCACTGGGCCACCCGCTGGGCGCCACCGGCGCCATCCGCTCGGCCACGGTGGTGCACGCGCTGCGCCGCCACAACAAGAAGTACGGCATGGTGACGATGTGCGTGGGCATGGGGCAGGGCGCAGCGGGCGTGTTCGAAAGGGTGTAAACACCCGCCACCGCGCCGCGATCGGGCGTGTCTTGCAGACCGCGGCAGCGTCACAGCCGCTGCCATTTCGGGCTGTCCGGGTCTGCGCAGGCAGACCCGGAGCCGCAGCCCTCAGCCCCCCGAAAGGGGGCGGAACGGGCGGCCTGGCATAGCCAGTTCCGCTGTGCCCTGGCCGGGCTGCCCTTCGTCACGGACATGACTACGGGTCGGCGAGGTCTTCTGCACACTGATGCCCATGAACCCACACGTCTTTGACCAGGCCATCGCCCTGACCCCCACGGGCGACGGCCACTACGCCGGCGCCATCTCGCCCGCCTACGCCAACATGGTGGGGCCGTTCGGTGGCGTCACAGCTGCGACGGCGCTGAACGCGGTGATGCTGCACCCGGCCCTGCTGGGCGAACCGCTCTCGCTCACGGTGAACTTCTGTGCGGCGCTTGCCGACGGGCCGTTCACGGTGTCAGCGCAGCCGGTGCGCACCAACCGCTCGACCCAGCACTGGGTGGTGGCGATCACCCAGGCGGGCGCCGGCGGTGAAGACGAGACCGTCGTCACCGCCTCGGTCGTCACGGCCGCGCGCCGCAGCACCTGGAGCGTTGACGACGAGCCCATGCCCGTGGTGCCCATGCCGGGTGACGTGCCGCCCTACACCGTGCCCTCACCGGTGGAGTGGCTCAGGCGCTACGAGATGCGCCCGGTCGAGGGCGCGATTCCGCACACCTGGGATGGCAGCGGCAGCGACAGCCAGACGCGCCTGTGGATGCGCGACGCGGTGCCCCGTTCGCTGGACCTGTGCGGCCTGGCGGCGCTGGCCGATGTGTTCTTTCCGCGTGTGTGGCTGCGCCGTGCCACGCGGGTACCGGCGGGCACGGTGTCGATGACGGTGTACTTCCACGCCGGCTCGGCGCAGCTGGCCGAGGTGGGCCACGGCTGGGTACTGGGTCAGGCGCGGGCCCAGGCTTTCCGCAATGGCTTCTTCGACCAGACCGCACTGCTCTGGAACGAGGAAGGCCACCTGCTGTGCTCCAGCCACCAGGTGGTCTACTACAAAGAATGACGCTGTAACGGCCCGCGGCCCAACCCGTTCAGGGCCGGCCCAGGAACAGGTATAGCCCGGTGTAGCCCTTGGGGGCGTTCACCACGCTCAGGTACAGCGGCCCCACGCCGGTGTCCGCACCCACGAACAGGCTGCTGCCGGCGCGCAGGCCCTTGAAGCTGATGTCGGCCCGGTTGTTCCAGGCGTTGCCCGCTTCCAGCGAACCGCCCGCGAACAGGGCACGGGCCACGCCTGTTTTCCACGGCAGGCGCTGGTAATACGTGGCGCGGCCGAACAGCAGGTAGTTGCCGGCCACCTGGCCCACGCGGTAGCCCGAGAGCTGCTGGAAGCCGCCCAGCGAATACTCGTCGGCCGCGGCGGACGGAATCTGGCTGGCGCGCGCGACCCGGCCGCCCAGGTTGAGCGTGTGCACACCCCAGGTGAGGGCGCCGGTGGCCGAGCCTTCCACGCGCGAGAAGCTGCTGCTGGTGGCGCCGTCGAAGCTGCGGCGCCCCGCGAGCACCTCGCCCCGCAGGCGGTAGCCGCGCGACGGAAAATTCGCGAAGTCCAGCTGGTCGGACACCACCGAGGCCCGCACGCCGGCTTCGCGCCAGCGCTGGGCCTGCAGGCTGCCGGCGGGCAGCTCGGCCGACACCAGCTCGGGTGTGGCCCGGCGCTGGGCTGCCATCAGGCCGAGCCGCACATCGCCGAACTGGCCCAGCAGGCCCAGGGGCCAGCCCAGATCCACCCCGGCCTGTATGCCCTGGCGCTGCACCAGACCCGCCGCCTTGCCTGTGGGGCTGAAGAGTTCGACCTTGCGCAGGCTGGAGTCCACATAGGCGGCGGCAAACCGGTCGCCGCCGGCGTCCAGTGGCTGGAACACCTCTGAGTGGATGCGCTGCGTTTCGCCCAGCTGCAAGCGGTTGCGCCACTCGGCGCCGCGCGCATTGAGCCAGTGCCGGTTGTGGCTGATGAGCAGGTTGAACGCGCCCTGGCCCTGAAAGTCGGTGCGCAGGTCCAGGCCCAGGCGCAGGTAGTTTGGTCCCCATGCGTTTTCGCGCAGCTGCACCACCAGCGCCTCGCCTGTGCTGTCGGGCTGGCGCTGCAGGCGGTAGTCCACCCGCTCGTAATCGCCCGTGGCGGCCAGACGTTCCATGTCGGCCTCCAGCCGGGGCACGTCGAGGGTTTCGCCCACCAGGGTGTCCATGGTCTGCGCCAGGCGCCGGTTGCGTGACGCGGGCACGCCTTCGAAACGGATGGCACCGAGCTGCGCGCCCTGGGCGGCCTGGGCCTCGGCCTTTGAGCGGCGCTCGCCGATCCACTGGGCATACGCCGCTTCGCTCACCGAAAAACGCTCCAGCGACGCGCGGACCGCGCGTGCGTGGTCTTCCCCCAGCCGCACCAGTTCGGGCGCGCGCTCGAAGTCGGCCGAGGTGAGCCGCCCCAAGGGTGGGGTCAGCAGCAGGTCGTGCGGGGTCAGCGTGGCGATGCTGGCCTGCACGTTCTGTTCGGTCAGGATGTTGACCATCTGCGAAGTGATGCCGATCACCGTGCCCAGCGCCTCGCGCCCGGCCAGGGGCGTGCCGATGTTGACGGCGATCACCACGTCGGCGCCCATGCGCCGCGCCACGTCCACCGGCAGGTTGTTCACCAGGCCGCCGTCGCCCAGGATGCGCCCGTCGACCTCCAGCGGCGAAAACACGCCGGGCACCGACATGCTGGCGCGCAGGGCTGCTGCCATGTCGCCGTGTTCGAGCACCACCGCCTGCCCGGTTTCCATGTCGGTGGCCACGGCGCGAAACGGCGTGGGCAGGCCGTCGAAGGTGGCGAGGTGGCGTGTGCCCAGGGTGTAGCGGCGCAGCAGCATCTCCAGCGAACGGGTGGACACGGCGCCGGTGGGCAGGCGGAACTCGCCATCGCGAAAGCCCAGCTGCAGCACGGGCGAGACCTCGAAATCTTCGTCTTTGCGGCGTTGCGAGAGCAGCTGCCGCGGTGCGCGCCGCTCGAACAGGCCACCCCAGTCCACCGCCAGAATTTCGCGTTCCAGCTCGCTCGCCCCCAGGCCGCTGGCGTACAGGCCGCCAATGATGGCACCCATGGAGGTGCCCACCACGAAGTCCACTGGCACGCGCGCGGCTTCCAGCTCCTTGAGCACGCCCACATGCGAGAGACCGCGCGCCCCGCCGCCCGAGAGCACCAGCGCCACGCGCGGGCGCCCGGTGGCCGCAGGCCCCGTCTCGGCCGGGAAGGCCGCGACCGGCCACGCGGCCAGCAGGGCAGTGACCCCGCCAGACAGCCACAGGCACCAGGCGATTCGTGGAGAGGGGAATTTCTTCATCGGCAGCTCGCAGGAAGGGACGGCCGAGAGAGTGTAGGGCGCTGCCGTGAGGCGGCCCTGCGCGTGACGCCCTGCGCAACAGCGGGGCGCGTGCCGACCGGTCAGCGCCCGCCGAGGAAATCGTCGCGCAAGCTGAGGAGCAGTTTCTTGCCGGTGGAGTCGCCGCTGGCCGCGATCAGGCCGCGCTCCATCAGATCCCGGTAGCCGGGGTGGCTCTGCAGGCTGTCGTCGCCCGGCGCCACAAAGGCCATCTCCCAGCCCTCAAAACTGCGCGCCGTGATAGGGCCGTCCCAGATCTTGGCCATCTGGTGGTGGCGCTCGTCCAGGGCAATGCGTTCATACAGCGCCTGCACCACCGCCTGCTCGCCTTCCAGCAGTTGCAAGAATTCGCGCTTGCGGTAAATCATCATCCCGGTGATGCCGCGCGCCTGATTGGCCCGGCGGGCGTGGTCGAGCAGAGCGGTGAGCTCATCCTGTGTGAAATCGCGGGTGGCCAGGCTGGTGTAGACAATCTCGTACATGGGGTGGCCGCGGAGAGAAGAAGGGGCGTCGAAAACGAGCCATTCTGTCACCCAGGGCGCTGCCTGTTTTGTTTTTCGCGCACATTGGTGATAAGTTGCCACTCTGCCGGCAGCCCGACGGGCTGCATCCTCTTTTTTTACCCGTTGCCCAACATGTCCGACATCCTTGTCCACACCGAAGCCGGTGTCTGCACCCTCACCTTCAACCGCCCCGACAAGAAAAACTCGATCACCGCCGACATGTACGGCGCGCTGGCCGACGCGCTGCGGGCCGCCGAGGCCGATGCCGACGTGCGTTGCGTGGTGTTTCAAGGCTCGGAAGCCATCTTCACCGCCGGCAACGACATCGCCGATTTCCTGCACAAGCCGCCAGCCGGGCAGGACTCGCCGGTGTTCCGCTTCCTGCGTGGCATCGCGCAGTTCCCCAAGCCGCTGGTGGCCGCGGTGTGTGGCCCGGCGGTGGGCGTGGGCACCACCCTGCTGTTCCATTGCGACCTGGTCTATGCGGGCGACAACGCGGCGTTCTCCATGCCCTTCGTCAACCTGGGCCTGTGCCCCGAGGCGGCGTCCAGCCTGCTGGTGCCGCAGATGCTGGGTTACCACCGTGCGGCCGAGGCGCTGTTGCTGGGCGAGCCGTTCATGGCCGAGGCGGCGCTGGAGGTGGGACTGGTCAACCGCGTGCTGCCACCGCTGGAGGTGGCCGGCTACGCGCAGTCCATCGCCCGCAAGCTGGCGGCCAAGCCCATCAGCGCGCTCATGGAAACCAAGCGCCTGATGAAGAAGGGGCAGGCCGCCCAGGTGCTGGCCGTGATGGCCGACGAGGGCGCCAGCTTCGGGCGCATGCTCGGTGAACCGGCCGCGCGCGAGGCCTTCACCGCCTTCATGGAGCGGCGCAAGCCCGACTTCACGAAGATCTGAAACGGGCGGCGCCGGGCTGGCGCCCGCCATGTGCCGACCGGCTAGCTGTTGCGCCTTGCCACCCAGTAGGCCGCGCCGTCCGGGCCGTAGCGTTCGGCGTGGGGCACGTCGCGCGCCAGTTCGAACGCGTCACCGGCCAGCAGGTGCTGCGTGCGCTCACCCACGGTCAGCCACATCTCGCCCCGCGACACGAGCGCCTTCACCGAGAACGGGTGGCTGTGGGTGGCCAGCTCGGTGAGCGGTGGCCACTCACGCTCCAGTACCTCGTCAAAACCCTCACACAAGGCCTGGGCGCGAAAACTGTCAAAACTGATGGTGTTCATGCTGCGAGATTGTGAGCCCGGCGTGGCCGGCGAGTCGTATCGGAGGCGACACGGGGTGACCGCCCCCGGTGGCCACTGCGTCCCACGGGGCATTGCAGGGCTGCTACCCTGCGATTGACCCGTATGTCGGCCCAACCACCCCGAAGGACCCCAGACCATGGAAGACACACGCTGCTGCGGCACCGGCACCTGCCTGATCAACGCCGAAGGGTTTTGCTGGTGTGGCCAGCGCTGGGATGGCGAGCGCATGTGCTTCCCGGACCGTGCCGCTCCTGCTGCCGAGCTCGCGGACCCGCCCTCTGAGCAGGCCCGGGTAGGCGGCAGCGAAGCCGGCGCCTGAACACAGCCGTTCACCGCCTCAACCGGGAAACCGCAGCGGCGGGGCGCCCGGCTGCCACACCGCCAGCTTGACCATGCAGCGGGCAAACAGCTCGCTGCCCAGCCAGTGGGTGAGCCAGCGCTGCGTGGCTGGCCCGCCGGCCAGCGCCCACCACGCCGGCTCCACGCCCGCGAACTGACGCACAAACGGAAAGATGGCCGCATCGCTCAGGCAGGGCTGGGCGCCGCCCAGAAACGCCTGCTCCTGCAGCCGGGCTTCAAGTGGGTCAAGCAAGCATTCCCGGGCCTGCTGGCGGTAGGCCTCGCGGCTCTGCCCGGGGTGTCTGTCGGCGTACTTGTAGCGGTCCAGCGCGGCTTTGAACAGCGTGTCGCTGGTGTGCACCAGCGCCCGGTTGGCGGGCGCGTCGGCGCTGGTGAGCCAGCCGCGGGGGTCGTGCTGCGCCAGGGCCCACCGCATGATGTCCAGGCTTTGCGTCAGCACAAGGTCGGGGCCCGCGTCCAGCACCGGAACCGTGGCGGCCGGTGATACCGCCAGCAGTTCGGATGGCTTGCGTTTCAGGTCCACCTCTCGCACCTCAACCTGCACGCCGGCCTGCGCCAGCGCAAGTCGGGCGCGGATCGCGTAGGGGCAGCGGCGGAAGCTGTAGAGAACGGGCAGGGCAGTTTTCATGGCGGGGTGCGGTGGTGTACGAGGGCCGAGGATGCGATGAAACCCATCAACTGTGCTGCCCGCGTCACTTTCATGCTGCATTGACCTGCATCAAGAACATTCCTTTTGATTGATATTGGAGGTCTTGTTATTTGAAACTGATAAAGGTGATATTGTGGCGCAGAATACCCCCCAGGTTATCCTGAAAACGACGTCGGCTGCGGTGTTGATGGTGGTCGCTCTCAGCGCGTGCTCCACCGTCGAGCCCAGGCCGTATGGGGCCGCTGATCTGCTCGCGCGAGGGCAGCAGGATCAGGTGCGTATTTCGGCGAATGTGACCGGTCATTTCGGCGCATCGTGACCGGTGGGCTGAGCGATGTTCTCAGCGCCGTTTCGGTAACGTGACCGCCCGTTTCGGCGATCGTGACCGCCGTGATGCTGGCGGTGCTGCGTAGG
>JAUXNG010000098.1 GCA_030682835.1 Hydrogenophaga sp.
CCTACGCAGCACCGCCAGCATCACGGCGGTCACGATCGCCGAAACGGGCGGTCACGTTACCGAAACGGCGCTGAGAACATCGCTCAGCCCACCGGTCACGATGCGCCGAAATGACCGGTCACATTCGCCGAAATACGCACCGGCGAGACCTACTACGAACTGCTGGACAAGCGCATTCCGGGCCATGGCGAAAACGTGGCGGCGCTGCAGCAGCGCAACATCCTGGTGGACGGCGTTCCCGGCGAGCTGCTGCTGCAGATCTTCAGTGAGAACCAGTTGGGACCCATCTTCTTCGAGTTCATCCAGCGCAAGGGCAACCAGGGCTTTGGCGAAGGCAACTTCAAGGCCCTGTTCGAAAGCATCGAGCTGGACCAGATGCGCCGCGGCGTGCTCAAGGCCTGATGCGTCACGCACACAAACCGGGAGACGACCATGGCCGTTGAACCAGTGGTGTACGGCGCCAGCGAGCGCCCGCCGCGTGGCGACTATGCCCGCGCCAGCGACGATTACACCTGCGCCCAGGACTGGGACGCCTACACCGACGCAGATCACGACACTTACCGTCGCCTCTACGCCCGTCAGAGCACCCTGCTGCCCGGGCTGGCATGCGACGCCTTCATCGAGGCCTTGCCCTCGCTGGGGGCGAGCGACCGCATTCCGCGCTTTGAAGAGGTCAACGCCCGCCTGAAACCGGCCACCGGCTGGGAGCTGGTGGCAGTACCCGGGCTTATCCCGGAGCGGCCCTTCTTCCAGCTGCTGGCCGACCGACGCTTCCCGGTGACCGACTGGATCCGCAAGCCCGAGGAGTTTGACTACATCGTCGAGCCCGACGTGTTTCACGACCTGTTCGGCCATGTGCCGCTGCTGTTCAACCCGATGTTTGCCGACTACGTGCAGCGCTACGGTGCCGGCGGGCTGAAGGCCCACGACCTGGGCGCTGGCGAGCTGCTGTCTCGCCTGTACTGGTACACCATCGAGTTTGGTCTGATTCGTCAGAAAGACGGCCTGCGGGCCTATGGCGCTGGCATTCTGAGCTCCAGCGGTGAGTTGCGCCATAGCGTCACCAGCCCGAAGGCTCAACGCGTCGCGCTCGACCTGCTACGCTGCATGCGCACGGGCTACAAGATCGACGACTACCAGGCCACCTATTTCGTCATCGACAGCTTTGACCAACTGTTCGAGCTGACCGCGCCAGACTTTGCTCCGCTTTACGAGGCGGTGCGCTCCATGGGCGAACTCGCGGCGGACGCCACCATCGCCAGCGACTCCCGCATCACCCTCGGGTGAAAGGCCAGCGCCACATGCGCAGTGCCCCTCACCAACCGGTTGTCTGCGCCGGGGAGCGTGGCGGTTGACGAGGGAAACACGACGTTGTCGGCGTTGGAATACCAGCAAGTGAAGTGCTCATAAAGAGCCATCGGTCGTGCGGCCGCCTCCAGCTCTGCCAGCTGGTTCAGCCACCCGCACGCCTGGCGCATCTGGCGTCCGTTGGGCAGATGGCTGAAGCGCGCCAGCCAGGTCCCGCGGTGCGGTGTGCCGATGGTCACCACCCGGTGGATGCGAGCGCTGTTGTTGGGGTCTCGCGCCATCCAGGCCCGGGCCACCAGCCCGCCCATGCTGTGGCAGATCAGCAAAGGTGGAAGTCCGGTTGAAGCGTGTGCACGCTCCACAGCCTCTTCAACCTGATCCAGATACCCGTCAATACTGCCAAACACCGGCTCCAGGCTGACCGAGGCGTAAGGAACGTTCCGCTTCCTCAGTTCAAGCATCCAGGGGTGCCAGAAGGCCCGGTTGCAGACAAAGCCATGAATGAACACGACGGCACGCGCAGGCGGGTTCATGCCCATTGACTGCCCAGTCGCTGTGTCCGGCCATTGGCTGGAACGGAAGGGCTGGCGCCACGCGAATACCCGGGGCGCCAGCGCGACCTCACCCCACCACGCGCGGAGCAGCTCCTGCCATGTCGGCCGGGGAGCAGGGTCACGTCCATGGAAGGCTGCCACTAGCATCAGTTCGAAGGCCATCACCGGCGCATAAGCGAACAGGAGTGCCGTGGCGGCCAGGGCAGCGCCGAGTTTGGAGTGTGGCCAGATCCACCAGGCCAGACCCAGTGCCATCGCCACGGCTGCCAGTGTGAGGGCTTGCTGCAGACGTGCGAGCTGGCCATTTTGCGGGGGAAAGAAGGTAGGGACGCGAGGAACGTTTTCGGGCATATGTTCACTATCGCATGCAGCGCGCGGCCAGCCAACGCCAGCGCTGGTGTCGTCCCTCTAGAAGCCACCGCCCTGGCCACGCTAGACTGAGAAAATGATGCCAGCTGTTCAGAACGAGCCGAGCGCTGCAGGCGCTGCCGGGAAAATTCGCGACCATCTGTCCTATGTGTCTTCCGTCCATCTCGAGACGGAACGCCTGGGCCTGCGGATGGAGGTCTGCGCAGTCAAGCAGTTTCAGGCCGAGCGCTTTCGCGCGACCTACCGCGACCTTCTGGCCGACGCTCAGTGTGCTCCCGCCGCGCATTTTTTCCTCGAAGAGCTCTACGGTGCCGCAGAATTCGAGGAGAGAGACAGCCAGTTCGGCCGCATCGCTGGGGCTATCGAACGGGTCTTTCCAGCATCCGTGGTCGACATCGCGGTCGATCTGGCGGCGCTTCACGCCCTCACCGAATCACTGGACCACCGAATGGCCGCCCACTGGCGCAGTTTCCCCGAATCCACTCGGCCCGCCTTGCGCTACGTGCAGAGCTGGCGGCGCACAGCCACGCCCGATGACCGCAGGCGACAGCTCGAAGTGGTGTTGCACATGGGCGCGGCCTTGGAGCGCGTCACGCGCTCCCCCGGGCTGCGCACGGCGCTGAAGCTCATGCGCCGGCCGGCTCAAGTCGCTGGACTGACGGCACTGCAGGGCTTTCTGGAGCGTGGCTTCGACGCCTTTGTCCATCTCAGAAAGACATCTCGATTCCTGTCGGCCATCGAGACGCGGGAAAGGGCGTGGATCCATCGGCTCTTCGAGGATGAACCGAACGCCGTCGCCCATGCTCTGGAAGCCGAGGCAGTGATCACCGAGGCGCCTTGATAGGGAGCATCAAAACCTTTGAGCTTTCGGCGACAAGACTTTGAGGTGGCGATCGGTAAAACGCTGAAAGACGTCCCGCATCGACCACAGAACAAAGCGTGTCCTCATATCCCGACTCGATCCCAGCCGAATGACCACCGACTCCATCCAGCAAATCCAGGCCTCCACCGGCATTACCTTCATCGAACGGGGATGGCTGTCAGCCAACAACATACTCATTCGCGGCGACGGACCCACCGCACTCGTCGACTCGGGCTACTGGACGCACGCGCCTCAAACGTTGGCACTGGTCGATGAAGCATCGCACGGTCAGGGGCTCGACCTGCTGCTCAACACCCACCTGCATAGCGATCACTGCGGAGGCAATGCAGCCCTTCAACACGCTCACAGCCGCATGCGCACCTTGATTCCTCCGGGGCTTGCCCCTGTCGTGGAGCGCTGGGACCCCGTGGCACTGACGTATGAACCAACGGGGCAACACTGTCCCCAGTTTCGTCATGATGAGCTGCTGCAACCTGGGGAATCTATCCAGCTGGGCGCACTGGAATGGCAAATTCATGGGGCGAAAGGTCATGACCCCCACTCCATCGTGCTCTTTCAACCGCAACACCGCGTGCTCATCTCCGCAGACGCGTTGTGGGAGAACGGGTTCGGCGTGGTCTTTCCAGAGCTGGAAGGCATCGATGCGTTCGATGAAGTGGAAGAGACACTCGGCATCATCGAATCCCTTGCACCTCGACTCGTCCTACCCGGACATGGGCGCCCTTTTTCCGACCTCGCGTCAGCCCTAAAACGCGCTCACTCCCGCCTTTCCCAGTTCAGAGCAGACCCATCGAAGCACCAGCGGCACGCATGGAAGGTCTTGATCAAATACAAGCTGCTGGAATGGCAACAGATCGAGCTTTCAAAGCTGCTGACCTGGGCCTGCAATACGCCCTATCTGGCCCGCGCCATGCCCTCTGGCGGCGACAACCCTGATGCAGCGATGCAATGGCTGGCCCCGTTGTTGGCCGATCTAGTCAAAGCCAATGCCGCAACGATCGAAGGCAATTCAGTAGTTAATGTCTGATCCGAGGAAGACAGCCAGGGCAATAAACTGATGCCAGCGATTGAGAATCGCTGCGCCCAGAAAGACCAAACCCCCAGGCACTGTGAAGCACGAGGGGGTGAGGGTGGCTGGTATTAAGAGCCTGACGATGACCTACTTTCACACGGGAATCCGCACTATCATCGGCGCAAAGTCGTTTCACTGTCCTGTTCGGGATGGGAAGGAGTGGTACCAACTTGCTATGGTCGTCAGGCATAAAGGGTTGTCGCTGCAGTGCACACGCACTGCAGCAACGAATTCATAGAGTATTCGAATCAGCTTCGATTTTTGACTGCTGCCAACGATGCTGACCTGCCTATTTTAGCTGGTCAACTGGCATAACATGACATTTGACTCTGATGAATTTCATCAAAGTTATAGGGTCAAGCCTCACGAGCAATTAGTACTGGTTAGCTTAACGCATTACTGCGCTTCCACACCCAGCCTATCAACGTCCTGGTCTTGAACGACTCTTTAGGGGGCTCAAGGCCCCGGCAGATCTCATCTTGGAACGAGTTTCCCGCTTAGATGC
>JAUXNG010000102.1 GCA_030682835.1 Hydrogenophaga sp.
GTGCCGGTGGCGGCGGGCACCAGGCGCCCCGCCACGGCGGCCGCGCTGCCGCCCGACGAGCCGCCCGGCACGCGGCTGGTGTCCCAGGGGTTGTGTACCGGCTTGTAAGCGCTGTTGTCGTTGCCAGAGCCCATGGCGAACTCGTCGCAGTTGAGCTTGCCCAGCGTGACCATGCCCGCGCCAGCCAGTTTGCCGACCACGGTGGCGTCAAACGGGCTGCGGTAGTTCTCCAGCATCTTCGAGCCAGCGGTGCTGGGGAAATCGCGGGTGACGAACACGTCTTTGTGTGCGAGCGGCACACCGAGCAGCGGGCTGCGTTCGCCGGCAGCCAGACGCGCATCGGCCGCTTTGGCCTGGGCCAGCGACGCATCGCTGTCGGTGGCGAGAAAGGCGCCCAGGCCGGCGTTTTTTTCGACGCGGGCCAGGAAATGCAGTGTCGCTTCGACGCTGGAGACTTCACGGGCGGCAAGTTTGGCCGCGAGTTCGGCGACGCTGAGGTCGTGCAGGTCGGTGCTCATGGCTTACTCGATCACGCGGGGAACCAGGAACAAACCGCGTTCGACGGCGGGCGCGCTCTCCTGGCTTTCATCGCGCTGGTTCGGCTCGCTGGCAATGTCGTCACGCAGGCGCAGCGCGACCTGGCCCAGCACGGCGGCCGGGTGGGCCAGCGGCTCGACGCCCTCGGTGTTGACGGCGTCCATTTGCGCCACCAGCGCAAAAAAGCCGTTGAGCTGACCGAGCACGCGGTCTGTCTCGTCAGGGCGCAATTCCAGCCTGGCCAGGTTGGCGACGCGAGTTATGTCTTGGGATGTCAATGCCATGGGGGTAAAAACTGCAGCTGAAACCGGGTGTAAAGGTGAAATAATCGGCCGGGTGCCGGCCAGTGACTCACAGGGGATGCGTTATTATCCCGCCTTTGGTGTGCAATCGGGGTTGGATGCACGCTTCAGGCGTTATTTGTCGAGGTCCAAGACCGTGTCGTCCTTCCACTTTTCACGCGCTCATTGATTAATCATAAAAGGCGATAGGGCAACGAAGTTTGCCCCATGCCCACAACCAGAACCGGACCCCAACATGTTTGAAACCTTCCGTCGGTATTTTTCCACCGACCTGGCGATTGACCTCGGTACTGCCAACACCCTGATTTTTGTACGCGACCGCGGCATTGTGCTCGATGAACCTTCGGTGGTCGCCATTCGCCACGAAGGTGGCCCGCAGGGCAAAAAGACCATCCAGGCTGTGGGCCACGAAGCCAAGGCCATGCTGGGCAAGGTTCCCGGCAACATCGAGGCCATCCGCCCGATGAAAGACGGCGTGATCGCCGACTTCACCGTCACCGAGCAGATGCTCAAGCAGTTCATCAAGATGGTGCATCCGCGCAGCTTCTTCAAGCCCAGTCCGCGCATCATCATCTGCGTGCCTTGCGGCTCGACTCAGGTCGAGCGCCGCGCGATCCGTGAAAGCGCCCTGGGCGCCGGCGCCAGCGATGTCTACCTGATTGAAGAGCCCATGGCCGCAGCCATAGGCGCCGGCCTGCCGGTTTCCGAGGCCAGCGGCTCCATGGTTGTCGACATCGGCGGCGGCACCACCGAGGTGGGCGTGATCTCGCTGGGCGGCATGGTCTACAAGGGTAGCGTGCGCGTGGGCGGCGACCGTTTCGACGACGCCATCATTGCCTACATCCGCCGCAACTACGGCATGCTGATCGGCGAGCCCACGGCCGAGGCGATCAAGAAGAACATCGGCTCGGCCTTCCCCGGCAGCGAAGTCAAGGAACTGGAAGTCAAGGGCCGCAACCTCTCCGAGGGCGTGCCGCGCAGCTTCACCATTTCCAGCAACGAAATCCTGGAAGCCCTGACCGACCCGCTGAACAACATCGTGTCGGCCGTGAAGATGGCGCTGGAACACACGCCGCCCGAACTGGGCGCCGACATTGCCGAACGCGGCATGATGCTGACCGGCGGTGGTGCCCTGCTGCGCGACCTGGACCGCCTGCTGGCCGAAGAAACCGGCCTGCCGGTGCTGGTGGCCGAAGAGCCGCTGACCTGCGTGGTGCGCGGTTGCGGTATGGCCCTGGAGCGCATGGAGCGCCTGGGCACCATCTTCACCAGCGAATAAGGCCCTGCAGAGCCGGACCCCGGCACACCCGCCGCCACGCGAGCCCGCTCCTCCATGCCACTGGGCACCCTGGACCGCGCGCCGCCCCCGTTTTTCAAACAGGGGCCGTCGGCCCTGTCCAAGTTGATCGTGTTCAGTGCCCTGGCGCTGTTCCTGATGGTGGCGGACGCTCGCTTTCGGATCACCGTACCGCTGCGCTCGGCCCTGGCCACCGTGCTCTACCCGGTGCAGTGGCTGGTGCTGCAGCCGCTGGAAGCCGCGCGCCAGGCGGGCGGCTACTTCACCTCGCTGCACCAGGCGCAGCAGAGCGAAAACGAAACCCTCAAGCGCCTGGCCACCCAGGCCGAGCGCACCCTGCAGCTGGAGCAGATGGCGCTGGAAAACCAGCGGCTGCGCGAACTGCTGGAAATGCGCAACCGCATCAGCACGCCGTCCACCGGGGCGCAGGTGCTGTACGACGCCGCCGACCCTTACTCGCGCAAGGTGGTGATCGACCGCGGCCAGACGCACGGCATCGTGGCCGGATCACCGGTGATCGACGAGAGCGGCGTGCTCGGCCAGGTGACGCGCGTCTACCCCCTGGTGTCGGAGGTGACGCTGCTGGTGGACCGCGACCAGGCCCTGCCGGTGCTCAACACCCGCACCGGCGTGCGCAGCGTGGCCTACGGCCAGCCCACCGCCGGCGGCGACGGACTGGAACTGCGCTACACGCTGGCCAGCGCAGACATCAACCAGGGTGACCTGCTGACCACAAGTGGCGTGGACGGGGTCTACCCGCCCGGGCTGCCGGTGGCTCGCGTGACCCTGGTCGAGCGCCGCGCCGAATCGTCCTTTGCCCGCGTGCACTGCGAGCCGCTGTCTCGCGTGGGCGGCGCTCTGCACGTGCTGGTGCTGGCCCCGGTGGGGGCGGCTCTGCCACCGTCGCCGCTGCCCGAGGCCACCGCGCCCAAGGCGCGCAAGGCCGCCACACGTCCCACCTCGTCGGCCAGGAGCGATCCATGATCATGCGCCCCGGCCAGCAGCTGCTGCTGCCCGCCAGCCCCCTCTTCATCTGGTTCAGTCTGCTGGGCGCTCTGTCCGTCAACATGGCGATGAACATGGGCCTGTGGGGCCGCGCGGCCTGGACGCCGGACCTGCTGGCCATCGTGCTGGTGTTCTGGAGCGTGCACCAGCCGCTGCGCATCGGCGTGGGCGTGGCCTTCGCCTTCGGCCTGGCCATGGACATGCACCAGGGCGCCCTGCTGGGCCAGCACGCACTGGCCTACACGGTGCTGGGCTTCTTCGCCATTTCCATGCACCGGCGCCTGCTGTGGTTCCCGGTGCCCACCCAGGCGGTGCAGGTGCTGCCGCTGTTCGCGGCGGCGCAGTTGCTGGAGCTGCTGGTGCGCATGCTCGCCGGCGGCACCTTCCCCGGCTGGTCGTTCTTCATGGCGCCACTCATCCAGGCTGCGCTCTGGCCGGTGGCCAGCGTGCTGCTGCTGGCACCGCAGCGGCGGGCGCCCAATCCTGACGACAACCGGCCGCTCTAGATGGACACCCCCCGCGCCGCCTTCGGCGTCACCCCCCTAGGGGGGGCGATGCGAGTGGCCCGGCAGAGCCGGTTCCACCGCATCCTGGCATGCAGACAGTTCGCGCCGACGGGACGGTCGCATGCCGCGTCCCGCGTCACCCCCAAGGGGGCGGCACTGGCGGCCCGGCAAAGCCGGTTCTGCGGCGCCCTGAGCACCGGCATCTCGCGCCGGGCCTTGGTGTGCGAGGCCAATGGTCTGGCGGCATCGGTTCCACGGAAGCTGAACGGGAGCTTGTCTGCCGGCCGGGGGGAACTCGTCTGCTTCGGAGGGCGTCCGAGGCCTGTGGGAACGAGGAAATGGCGCCATGACTGAACTGCGCAACGTCGAAGCGGACCTGGCGCGCTTCCGCCTGCGGGTGCTGATCGCCGGGCTGGCGGTGGTGTTTGCGTTTGGGCTGGTGGCCGCGCGCATGGTGTACCTGCAGGTGGTGCGCCACGACGATCTGCTGGCACAAGCCGAGAGCAACCGCACGGCCGTGCTGCCGGTGGTGCCCAACCGCGGGCAGATCCTGGACCGGTACGGGCGTGTGCTGGCCACCAATTACTCGGCGTACACGCTGGAGATCACGCCCTCCAAGGTAAGCGACCTGGACGCGACCATCGAGGCGCTGGGCGAGCTGGTCGACATCCAGCCGCGCGACAAACGGCGTTTTCGCAAGCTCATGGAAGAGTCGCGCAGCTTCGATTCCCTGCCGATCCGCACGCGCCTTTCTGACGAGGAGGTGGCGCGCTTCACGGTGCAGCGCTACCGTTTCCCCGGCGTGGACGTGCGGGCGCGGCTGTTCCGCCAGTACCCGCACGGCGAGGTGGCGAGCCACGTGGTGGGCTACATCGGGCGCATCAACCAGCGCGAGAAGGCGGCCATGGAAGACTGGCCGGAAGAAGACATCGCCAACTACCGCGGCACCGACTACATCGGCAAGCTGGGCGCCGAGCAGAGCTACGAGCGCGAACTGCACGGCCTGACCGGCTTTGACCGGGTGGAAACATCGGCGGGTGGACGCGCCGTGCGCTCGCTGGCCAACACGCCGGCCACGCCGGGCAACACGGTGGTGCTGAGCATCGACGTGCAGCTGCAGAAGCTGGTGGAAGACATGTTCGGGCAGCGCCGTGGCGCGCTGGTGGCGATCGACCCGCGCAACGGCGAGGTGCTGGCCTTCGTGAGCAAGCCCACCTTTGACCCGAACCTGTTCGTCGAAGGCATCGACGTGGAGAACTGGAAGGCGCTGAACGAATCGGTCGACAAGCCCTTGCTCAACCGGGCCCTGCGTGGCACCTACCCACCCGGCTCCACCTACAAGCCCTTCATGGCGCTGGCCGCACTGGAAACCGGCACCCGCAGCGCCAGCACCGCCATCAACGACCCGGGCTTCTGGATGTTCGGCAACCACCGCTTCCGCAGCCACGGCGACAACAGCCTGGGTGCGGTGGATCTGCACCGAAGCATCGTCAAGTCAAGCAACACCTACTACTACTCGCTGGCCAACGAGATGGGCGTGGACGCCATGCACGACTTCATGGAGCCGCTGGGCTTTGGCCAGATCACCGGCATCGACCTGAAGGGCGAGGTGCGCGGCGTGCTGCCCAACCAGGCCTGGAAACGCCGCACCTACAAACGGCCCGAGCAGCAGAAGTGGTACGCCGGCGAAACCATTTCGCTAGGCATCGGGCAGGGCTACAACACCTTCACCATGCTTCAGGTGGCGCACGCCATGGCCACGCTGGCCAATGGGGGCGTGAAGTACCGGCCACACCTCACGCTGGCCACCGAGGACGTGGTGACACGCGAGCGCACGCCCACGGTGCCGAACGAGCCCGTTTCCCTGGGCTACAAACCCGAACACGTGCAGGCGGTGCTGCGCGCCATGCAGGCCGTGACCACCGAGGGCACATCGGCCCGGGTGTTCGCCGGTGCCGGCTACGCCAGCGGCGGCAAGACCGGCACCGCCCAGGCCGTGACGATCGGCCAGAAAGACCGCTACGACGCGCGCAAGCTGGAAGAGCACCAGCGCGACCATTCGCTCTACGTCGCCTTTGCACCCATCAACGCCCCGCAGGTGGCCCTGGCGGTGGTGGTGGAAAACGCCGGCTTCGGCTCTGCACACGCCGCCCCGATCGCGCGGCGCGTGTTCGACTACCTGCTGCTGGACCAGTACCCCAACCCCCAGGACCTGGCGGCCGTGCAGAAGGGCCTCGCGGCCTCGCCCATCGGCACGCCCCTCAAAGCCAGCACCATGCCGTGGCCACCGGTGGCGGAGGCCACCCCAGTGCAGGAATAGGTTCACCCCCGCCACACTGCGTGCGACCCCCTCAAGGGGGCGATGCGAGTGGCCCGGCAAAGCCGGTTCCACCGCATCCTCAGCTGGAGGCCCGTCGCGCCGAAGGGGGAGTTGATCCCAGGGCACCGCGGAACCGGCTTCGCCGGGCCGCCAGTGCCGCCCCCTTGAGGGGGTCGCGCGCAGCGCGGCGGGGTTGTACTTACCTCCACCAGGCGTCGTAAGACGTCTTTAGGATCAGAGCGCTCACCACCACGATGAAGGCCATGCGCACGAAGCCGCTGCCGTGCTTCAGGGCCAGCCGGGTGCCGAGCAGGCTGCCGGCCACATTGGCCACGGCCATCACGAGAGCGAAGTGCCACCAGACGTGGCCCTTCCAGGCGAACAGCATCCGGGCCGCCAGGTTCGAGGTGGTGTTGAGCAGCTTGGCGCGGGCGCTGGCGTGCAGGAAGTCGTAGCCCAGCCACCGCACGAACAGGAACACGAAGAAGCTGCCGGTGCCGGGGCCGAAAAATCCGTCGTAGAAACCGATGGTGGCGCCCAGCACGGCGGCGGCCATGGCTTCAGACCGACCGCTGAAGTGCGGCGTGTGGTGCCGCCCCAGGTCTTTTCGCGCCAGCGTGTAAGCCAGCACGCCTAGCAGCACCAGCGGCAGACCCCGACGCAGGAAGTCGGGAGAAATCATGGTCACGGTCCACGCCCCCAGCATGGATCCCGCGAAACACACCGCTGCGGCCGGCAGCAGCGCGCGCCAGGGCATCTGAACCCGTCGCGCGTACTGCCAGGTGGCCACGCCCGTGCCCCAGATGGAGGCGCCCTTGTTGACGCCAAACAGAGTGGCCGGGTGGGTGTTGGGGAAGACGGCAAACAGGGCCGGCACGAGGATCAGCCCGCCGCCCCCGACGATCGAATCGACAAAACCCGCGAACAGCGACGCAACAGAGACCAGCAGCAATTCCATCCAAGGATTGTCGGGGATGGCTCCCCCCTGCGCCGCTGCGCGGCTTCCCCCAGGGGGACCACGCCCTTCGACCGGCAGAGCCGGATCGTCGGCGTGCGCTGGGATCAGACACGCGCTCCGGTTTACCGAGCGCGCTTCATGCCGTTGTGGGCAGTTCGAGGATGAACTCGGCGCCACCGCCCTCGGCGTTGTGGGCGCTCAGGCGGCCGCCGTGCCGCTCGACGATGCCGTAGCTGATCGACAGGCCCAGGCCCGTGCCCTTTCCCACCGGCTTGGTGGTGAAGAAGGGGTCAAAGATGCGCAGCAGATGCTCGGGCGGGACGCCGGGGCCGTTGTCGCGCACGCTCACGCACACCCGCCCCGCGTCAACCCGCAGGCCTACCCACACGCAGGGTGGCGCGGCGCCGCCGCTGCCAATGGCGTCAAATGCGTTCTGCAGCAGGTTCATCATCACCTGCTGAAGCTGGCCGGCACTGCCCATGACGGTGCAGGGCTCGCCCGGCTGCCAGCGCACGTCCACCGGCGCCGAACGCCCCTTCTGCACCCAGTGGATGGCGCGTTCGATCACCTCGACCAGGTTCACCGGCGTGCGTTCTTCCGAGTCCATGGCCGAGAAGCGCTTGAGTCCGTGCACGATGTCGGCGGTGCGCTGCGCGCCCTCGATCGTGCCCTCGATGAGCGAGGGCAGATCACCCAGCAGGTGCTCGATGCGCAGCTTCTGGCGCAGCGCCTGCAGCTCGGCCTCGGGCTGGTGCGCGTGCAGCGCGCCCATGTAGGTCTGCAGGCGGTCGCAGTACTTGCGCAGCGCGTGCACATTGCCCAGCACGAAGCTGATGGGGTTGTTCAGCTCGTGCGCCACGCCGGCCACCAGCTGGCCCAGCGAGGCCATTTTTTCCGAATGCAGCAGCTGCTGCTGGGTGCGCTTCAGCGCCTCGTGGGCGGCCCGCATCTCGTGGTACGCCCGCTTGATCTCGGCCGTGGGCCGGCCCACCCACACCGTACCCATGCGCCGGCCATTGCTGCCGATGCGCGGCGTGCCGCTGGCGTCGACCGACACCGCCTGGCCCTGGTGGTCCAGCAGGTTGAGTTCGATGGCCTGCCCGGCCCGGGTGGCATCGGCCTTGTCCATGGCCGCGCGGGCCAGGGCCACGCTCTGCGCGTCGGCTAGCAGGTCCACCAGCGGCGTGCCGCTGAGCTGCGCCTCGCTGCGCCCGACCAGCTCGCACAGCGCCGCATTGGCCTGCTCGATCAGGCCGCGCTCGTCGCACACCACCAGCACGTCCGACATGGAGGTGAGCACGCTGACGATGAACTGCTGCGACTGCTCCAGTTCGGCGTTCTTCTTCTCCAGCTCCACCTCGTCGTCGATCAGCCGGGTGTACACCTCGTCCATCTTCTGGATCACGTCCAGCCAGGTCGACTCGTCCACACCCTCCATCGGCAGGCTCGGTAACGGACTGGGCGCGCGGTCTTTGCTCACCAGGACACCCTTGCGAGAGGGATGACTTCGGCCAGGGCACCGCCGGGCTGGCTTTGCCAGACGGCCAGTGCCGCCCCCTTGATGGGGTGACGCGAAGCGGCGCGGGGGTGGGCCATCAGTGCACCGTGCAGACCATACACGGGTCAAACGATCGCACGATGTGCTGCACCGCCACCGGCGTGGTCTCGCCGTCCAGCACGGGCGCGTCCACCAGCGCCTGCTCCAGCGCTCCGGGCGTGCCCTGCGCATCGCGCGGTGAGAAATTCCAGCTGGTGGGCGCCACGATCTGGTAGTTGCCGATGCGCCCGCGCTGCACCACCAGCCAGTGCCCCAGGCTGCCGCGCGCGGCCTCGCTCAGGCCCACGCCGCTGCCTTCCTCCGGCAGTTCGGTGGGCACGCAGAAGGCCTCGGTCGGGCGGATCGCCTGCAGCCAGTCTTCCATCTTCGGCACCACACGGGCCAGCTCGATCAGCCGTGCCAGCACGCGTGTGTACACCGTGCCACCATGGCGAGCCACCGCGTCGCGCACCAGCGGCTGGCCGCTGGCGAGCTGGCGCGCGATGGCGCCGGTCTCGACCACCTCGCCACCCAGGCGCGGCGCCTTGTTCCAGGTGTAGGCGCCCGCCTTGTCGGGCTCGGGGCGGGTGAGGCCGTGCAGCGGGTGCAGCGGCTCGCGGGCGTGGGCCAGCCAGGCGTGGGTGGCGTCTTCGGTGATGGCGTGCGGGTTCAGCGGCTCCAGCGCGCCGCTCTGCGCGCGCCACACGCCCCCCGGCAAGGCCCAGCCACCGCCCGGCTGCGCATAGGCGCCGTAGCTCAGGTAGCGGCCCGGGCCGGGGCCCAGCGTGTCCAGCCCCAGGTCGCGCACCAGCGTAAGGAAGAAGCGCAGGTCGCCGCCCAGCGGGTCCTGCGCGTGCCAGTTCCAGAGCGCGGCTTCGCTGTCGAGCGCGGCCACGGTATCGAGCGATGCACCGAACAGCTGGCGCTCCAGGAAGCTGCGGAACTCGCGCACCTTGGCCAGCAGGCGCACGCGCTCGGCCGCGTCGATGGCGCGGGTGGACCCGCCCGGCTCGACCGACTGCGTGTGCGGCCATTTGCCGCCCAGCGTGCCCAGCAGCGTGAGCCAGCGCTGGCGCGCCGCCGTCGCCGCGCGCACCTGCTCGCCCGTGTCGGGTGCGAAACGGCGCAGGGCCTCGGCGTGCCACCGGTGCCGTGCGTACACCGGCCGCACGAAGTCCGGCATGAAGAACAGGTAGAAGTGCGTGAGGTGGTCGGCCAGGTTCTCGGTGGCCAGCATCAGGTTGGTGGCGTGCTGCCCATTGGCCGGCATGGTGACGCCGGCCAGGTCGGCCAGCGCGCGCGCACTCGCCACCGACTGCGAGACCGAGCAGATGCCGCAGATGCGCGGCACGTACACCAGCGCGTCCAGCGGCGCCTTGCCCTGCAGTATCTGCTCGAAGCCGCGGTACATGGTCGCGTTGACCTGGGCCGAGCGCACGCGGTTGCCCTCGATCTCCAGCGCGACTTCGAGATCGCCTTCGACACGGTTGAATGGGCCGACGAGCAACCTGCTCATACGACGACTCGCCAGAAGTGGCGCCATCCAGGAACACCGCGGAACTGGCTTTGCCAAGCCGCTGGTGTGCCTTGCAGGCCGCACCAGCGTCGCAGCCGCTGGTTCTTCGTCCCGTCCAAGCCTGCGCAGGCACGCTTGGAGCCGCGGTCCTCAGCCCCCTTGAGGGGGTCGCGCGAAGCGCGGCGGGGGTGTCTCGCCGAGCTTTTCATTTCAACCTCGTTTTTCGAACTGCGGGTTTCACCACCAGGTGGTCCGCCACCGCGTTCTGCTTCACCCGCTTGGGCGTGGCGCTCTTGGAAAGCGAGGCGAGCGCCACGAACCAGGCCTTGGGCATGTCGGTGGGCAGGCCGACCGGAATGCCGGCGATCTTGGGGGTCTGGTGGAAGGGATGGCCCGGTTCCTGGAAGCCCGGCTCGGTGCAGGCAATGCAAGCATAGCCGCCGCGGGTGCAGCTGCCTTCGCCGTTCCAGAGCCGGGTGTTGCAGTCGGCGTGCACCTGCGTGCCCTTGCAGCCCATGTGTTCCATCATGCAGCCGAGGTCGGACGGCTTCTCGGCACTGGCCTTGAACTCGTAGTATTCGTTGCGCGTGCAGCCGTGGTGCACCAGCTGGTCGGCGTAGAAACGCGGCCGGTTCAGCGGGTCGAGGTCGTCGGCGCTGAAGCCTTCGGCCGCCAGTGCCATGAGCGTGTCGATCACCCAGCTGGGGTGCGTGGGACAGCCGGCGATGTTGACCACCGGCAGGCCGCTGCCACTTCGAAAATCGGCACCTAGCAGGCCGCCCGGGCGGTCGTCTTCGTATTGCAGGCCGCAGGCATCGGTGGGGTTGTCGCCCCCCGCGGTGATGCCGCCCCACGCCGCGCAGCTGCCAATGGCCAGCACGTGGTGCGCCCGGGCCGCCAGTTCGCGCACCCAGTGGACCATGGGCAGGCCGGTGCCGGCCAGCATGTGGAAGCGCCCGGTGCCGTTGGGCCCGCGCAGCAGGGAGCCCTCGATACACAGCGCATCCAGCCGCGTGCCGCCCGCCAGCACCGACTGCAGCAGCGCAATGACGGCATCACCGCTGGCCAGCGAGAGCGAGGGATGCCAGAGCAGGTTCACCCCGCCGTCGCGCAAATGGCCCTGCAGGTCGGGCGTGTCGGCGCACAGCAGCGACATGCTGCAGCCGCCGCAGCCACCCGACTGCAACCACAACACATTGAGCGGAGTCACGCCCACCATCTCAGTGCCCCAACGCGTTCGGCGCGAAGTGTCTGAACCAAGGAACACTGCGGAACGGGCTTGGCCCGGCCGCTGGTGTTGCCCCCTTGAGGGGGGATGCGGCCACGCGCAGCGAGCAAGCGACGGGGGTGGGTCATTTCTCGAGTCCGAAACGCTGCATCTTGGCACGAAGGCCCACACGCGAGAGGCCCAGCTCCTGCGCGGCGCGGGTCTTGTTCCAGCGGTGCCGCAGCAGGGTCTCGCGCAGCACCATGGCCTCGATCACGTCGAGCCGCTCGCCGAGTGTCCCGCTCTGCGGCACGGCCGCGCCGAGGTCGTCGGCGCCGCCGCCGGCGGCGCGCCCCTGCAGCACGCGGCCGGAGAAAGCGGCGGCGCTGAGTTCATGCCCGTCGTGCAGGGCCAGCGCCCGGGCGATTTCGTTGCGCAGTTCGCGGATGTTGCCGGGCCAGGGATAGGCCACCAGACAGGCCAGGGCGTCGTCGGGCAGCGTCGCACCGGGGTGGCCGAGTTCCTGCGCCACGTCCACCAGCAGCTGGCGGGCGATGGGGGCGATGTCGGCCACGCGGTCGCGCAGCGGCGGCACGGTGATGCTGATGCCGGCCAGGCGGTAGTACAGGTCTTCGCGGAACAGGCCTTCGCGCACGCGCTGCTCCAGCTGGCGGTGGGTCGCGGCAATCACGCGTACGTCCACCGGCACCGGGCGGGCGCCGCCCACGGGGCGCACCTCGCCTTCCTGCAGCACGCGCAGCAGCTTCACCTGGAAGGCGGGGGTGGTCTCGCCGATCTCGTCGAGGAACACGGTGCCACCGCTGGCGCGCTGGAACAGGCCGGGGTGGTCTTCAAAGGCGCCGGTGAAGGCGCCGCGCTTGTGGCCGAACAGCTCGGATTCGAGCAACGAGTCGGGAATGGCGGCGCAGTTCTCCACCACGAAGGGGCCGGTGTGGCGCGGCGAGGCGTAGTGGATGGCACGCGCCAGCAGTTCCTTGCCGGTGCCCGATTCGCCGAGCACCAGCACCGGGATGTCGTAGCGCGCCGTGCGCTCGGCCATGGCGCACACCAGGTCCAGCGGGCTGCCCGGCGCGCGCACCATGCGGTCGAAGCCGAAGTGGCTGCGGGCCTGCGCCATCTGCGCGGCGGTGCGCTGGCGCAGCACGCGGGTGCTGGTGCGCAGCTCCAGATCGAGCCGGCTGGTCTGCCGCTGCAGGGTCTGGGTTTCCACCGCGTTGCGCACCGATTCCAGCAGGTGGTCGGGCGCCCAGGGCTTGAGGATGTACTGGTAGATGCCGGCCTCGTTGATGCCGGCAATGATGTCTTCCGAATCGGTATAACCCGAGATGACGATGCGCACCGTGTCGGGCCAGTGCTCGCGCACTTCCTTCAGGAAGGCCACGCCGCTCATGCCCGGCATGCGCTGGTCGCACAGGATCACGCTGACCGGCTGGCGCTCCAGCAGGCCCCGCGCCTCTTCCGCGCTGCTCGCGGTGAAGACGGTGAAATCTTCGTCGAGCGTGCGCCGCATCGCGTCCTGCGAACGCACCTCGTCATCCACCACGAGCACGGTGGGCAGGTCATCGGACAGGGTGGAAGGGGTCACGGCAGATTCAGGAAAGGACATGGCAGGCACGAAGGGGAGCAGATCCCAGAACACCGCGGAACGGGCTTGGCCCGGCCGTTGGCGTTGCCCCCTTGAGTGGGGATGCGGCTACGCGCAGCGAGCAAGCGACGGGGGTGGTCATCTGTGCACTCCCAGATGCCGCGGCGTCCACGCGTGTGGCAGCTTGTGCACGAAGTGGTGGCGCGCCACGTGGTAGCTGGGATCGAAGCCGTAGAAGTTGCGGTGCATGCGCGCCAGTTCCTGTTCGCGGTAGTGGGCCAGCGGACGATGGGCTTCGTCCTGCTCGCGCCGGGCCTGCTTGGCCTCCAGTTCACCCGTCGCATTGTAGGAGCCGGCCAGTGCCAGGGCACGCTCCAGACAGCGGGATTCGAAGCCTTCGCGCGGTCCTTCGTCACAGTGGTCGACCAGACCGATGCGCCGGGCTTCGGCCGCCAGCAGAGGCAGGCGCTGCGCCATCAGGTCCCTGGCACCGGCTTTGCCCAGGCGACGCGGCAGCGTGTAGGTCCAGTACTCGGAGCCGTAGAGGTTGCCCATGTTCTTGTAGTGCGGGTTGAGCACCACGCCACCGTGCGCCCACACCTGATCGGCCGCGAGCGCCAGGAAGGCGCCGCCGGCCCCGGCGTTGCCGCGCAGCACGCTCACCATGAGACGGTCGGCGGTCTGCAACACGGCGAGCGCCAGGTCGTTCATGGCGTTGATGCTGCGCCACGAGGCGTCGGCCGCGCTGTCGCCCGGGCGGTGGGCCGCGGCCTCGATGCTGTTGAGGTCGATGCCGTTGCTGAAGAAACCTTCGCCCCCCATCAGCAGCAGCACGCGCGTGGGCCGCTCGCGCACCTGCAGCAGGGCCGCGCGCAGACGCTCGCAGCGCGCGGTGCTCATGGCGCCGTTGTAGAAGTCGAAACCCAGGCAGCCCACGCGGGCGCCGGCCAGGCCATGCTCGGTGTAGCGCAGCTCGCCCCACTCGTCGGCGGCCCGCTCCAGCGGAACCGGTCGTTCTGGCAAGGCCGCGGCCTCGCGTGCAAACAGCTCGGCCGCCACCTGCTTGAAGCTGCCCTGCCCGCCCGGCGTGCCCGGCGGGTCGGCGCGTCGGGCCTGGCCGATCCACACCCCGCCGTCCACCGTGCGGCGCAGCAGCGCACCGTCTCGCACCGCCAGCAGCTCGCCGGGTACCGCCGCCGCAAACTCGGCCATGGTGGGGGCGCTGGCCGCGTGGGCGTCGCCCAGGTAGCAGGGCTGGCCCCAGAGCGCGTCGAGCACGCCGGGCTGGCCGTCGGCGCTGCGGATGCGGGCCAGCACGTCAGCGGTGCCGTGCGTGGCCCAGTCGATGGCGCGTTCGCTCTGGCGCAGCAGCGGGTTCCAGCCACGCCCCCACGCTCCGCCGCTGCGCGGGTCGCTGCCCCCCGAGGGGGCTGATTCGCCTTGGGGCGGCCCGGCGGCGAATCGTTCCGCAGGGGCCTCGCGCTCGCCTGCTGCGAAGCGCTCCACCGCTTCGCGCGTGGCCTGCAGCGCAGCCTGCGTCACCTCGCGCCGGTACAGGCTGCCCTTGGTGGCCTCGCGCAACGCGAACAAGGCATGGGCCCAGACCGCGCCGGCGTCGAACTCGCCGTTCGCCTGCAGCACGGTCACACCCCACTGTGGCTCGCCGCGCAAGACCGCCCAGTCCAGCGCGCTGGGGCCCTGGTCGCCGGGTGGGCCGGGGTGCACCACGAAACAGGGCAGGCGCTGCCACACACTGGCCGGGATACGGCGCTTGAGGAAAGGGGCCAGCAACAGGTCGGGCTGGAACAGGGCCACCGCTTCCTCGGTCACGCTGTCGGCAATGTCCAGCTCCACGCTCAGGGTGTGCCCCGCCGCGCGCAGCTCGGCAAACAGGCGCTGGCTGAGGCTGTTGAAGCTGTGGCAGAGCAGCAGGATGCGCAGGGGTGTCATGAAGAGGCGGCGGGTGGGGCCGTGGGTGGGGTGGCGCGCAGGGCCTGCAGTTCACGGGCGGCCTGCTTGCGTCCCATGTAGATGGCCAGCTTGGACTCGATGCCGTCCAGCGCGGCATGGAACTCGGTCAGTGTGCGCGCGCGCAGCAGCGCCTGCGCCACCAGCGGCGTGTCGGGCCCGAAATGGCTGCCCAGATGGGCCAGCGCCTGGCGGCGCAGCGCGTCGAGCTGGGGCCCGGTGGCGGTCGGCGCAGCGGCCGTCGGCACGGCGCTGGCAGCCGGTGACGCCACCGGCGCACGGGTGACCAACGGGGCCGGCGGTTCTGCCGGGGGCAGCGCGCGCGCGGCGACCGGCTCGATCAGGCCCAGCGTCAGCAGGCTGTCCAGATGCGCCTGCAGCTGCGGCAGACCGCGTGCCATCAGCGCCGAGACCGCGTCGATGCCGTTGACCATGATCAACACCGAGCGGGCGGCGGGAGACAGCCCCGCCTGCCGCCGGGCAATCTCGGCCTTGCCGCTTTCGGTCTTCTGAAACATCAGACTCGACATGCCCGTCTCCTCCTGTTTTTTTCGAAGCCTCCTGTTGACTCCATCGCACTGACCCCACGCCAACGACGTGCCCCTGCCAGAACGCCGCGGAACCGGCTTCGCCGGGCCGCCAGCGTTGCCCCCTGGGGGGTGACGCCGTAGGCGGCGCGGGGGGTGCTAACAGATCCTCGGCAGCTGCTCCCCGCTCAGCCAGTCCACCACCCGCCGCCCGCCGAAGCGCGTGGCCATCTGCACGAAGTGGTGCGGGTCGGCCGTGACCTCGCCAATGCGCGCGGCTTCCAGACCCAGCGGGTGGGCACGCATCGCAGCGAGCACCGCCTCGGCCGCCTCGGGCGCCACCACGGCAATGAGCTTGCCCTCGTTGGCAACATACAGCGGGTCCAGGCCGAGCAGTTCGCAGGCGGCGTCCACCTGCGGCTTCACGGGAATGGCCGCCTCCTGCAGCACCATGCCCACGCCCGACTGGCGGGCCACCTCGTTGAGCGTGGTGGCGAGACCTCCGCGCGTAGGGTCGCGCAGCACGCGCACGGCGCCCGGCGCGGCCGCGAGCATGGCGGCCACCAGCGTGTGCAGCGCGGCGGTGTCGCTCTCGATCGTGGTCTCGAAGGCCAGCGACTCGCGCTGCGAGAGCACGGCCACGCCGTGGTCGCCGATGCTGCCCGAGAGCAGCAGCACGTCGCCAGGCCGGGCATTGCGCCCGCTGATCCTCACGCCCGGTGGCAGCACCCCCACCCCGGTGGTGCTGATGAACACGCCGTCGCCCTTGCCCTGCTCCACCACCTTGGTGTCGCCGGTGACCACCGGCACGCCGGCCTCGCGCGACGCCGCGGCCATGGACTTCACGATGCGCTGCAGCTCGATCAGCGGAAAGCCTTCTTCGATGATGAAACTGGCGCTCAGGTAGAGCGGCTTCGCACCGCTCATGACCACGTCGTTCACCGTGCCGTGCACCGAGAGGCAGCCGATGTCGCCGCCGGGGAAGAACAGGGGCGAGATCACGTGCCCGTCGGTCGCCATCACCAGCCGGCCCTGCGCCGGGTCGAAGGTGGGCAAGGCCAGCACCGCGCCGTCGTCGCCCTGGCGCAGGAACTCGTTGTCAAACGCCGCGAGGAACAATTCTTCGATCAGCTGCGCCGCGGCCTTGCCGCCCGCGCCGTGGCTCATGTCGATGCGGCCGTGCCTGATGTCCAGCGGGCGGATGTAGTTTTTCTTGACGGGCCGGGGCGCGGGCGCTTCGCCGCCGGCGGCCTGTTCGGTTTCGGTTCTCATGGGGTGGTTTCCTCGGCGGCAGGCGCGGTGGTGGCGGGCACGATCGGGATGTCGCGGAAGCGGCCGTAGGTGTAGTGCGCGGCACAGGCGCCTTCGCTGGACACCATGCAGGAACCGACCGGGTTCTCGGGCGTGCACACGGTGCCAAAGATCTTGCAATCGGTCGGGCGCTTCACGCCGCGCAGGATGGCGCCGCACTCGCAGGCCTTGTTGTCGGGCACGGGCGTGTAGTGCAGGTCGAAACGGCGCTCGGCATCGAAGGCGGCAAAGGGTTCGCAGATCTTGAGCGCGCTGTAGGGCACCTCGCCCAGACCGCGCCACTCGAAACTGGGCCGCAGCTCGAACACCTCGGACACCAGCGCCTGCGCCTTGAGGTTGCCCTCGGGTGTGACGGCGCGGGTGAACTCGTTTTCGACATGGGCGCGGCCTTCGTTGACCTGGCGCACCAGCATCAGGATGGCCTGCATCACGTCCAGCGGCTCGAAGCCGGCGATCACCACCGGCTTGCGGTATTCCTCGGCGAAGTGCTCATAGGGCGCAGAACCGATGACGATGCTCACGTGCGCCGGGCCAATGAAGCCATCGATGGGCACGGTGCCGAACTGGCGCACCTGGGGCGATTCGAGGATGTGGGTGATGGCCGAGGGCGTGAGCACGTGGCAGCACAACACGCTGAAGTTGGCCAGGCCTTCGCGCGCCGCGTCGCGGATGGCCAGCGCCGTGGGCGGCGTGGTGGTCTCGAAGCCGATGGCGAAAAACACCACCTCGCGCAGCGGGTTCGCGCGGGCAATGGTCATCGCATCGGCCGCCGAATACACCATTCGGATGTCACCGCCGCGGGCTTTCGCTTTGATCAGGGAAAGGCTGTCCGACGCCGGCACGCGCATGGTGTCGCCGTAGGTGCAGACAATGGCGCCGCGCTCCAGCGCGAGACGGATCGCCAGGTCAATGCGGCCGATGGGCAGCACACAGACCGGGCAGCCCGGGCCGTGCACCATGCGCACGTTGGGCGGCAGCAGTTCGAGCACGCCGTAGCGGCTGATGGCGTGCGTGTGGCCGCCGCAGAACTCCATGAAGCTGTAGCTGCGGTCCGGGTGCACCTCGGCGGCGATGCGTGCGCCGATCTGGCGGGCGAGGTCGCCGTCGCGGAATTCGTCGATGTATTTCATAGAACCCCCACGCTCGCCACTGCGGGTGCTTCGCTGCCCTGAGACCGGGAAAGGCCCCGGTCTTCGCCGAGTCCGGGGGCTGACCCAGCTGGGGGCGGCCCGGCGCTGGGTCCCTGCTCTGCCGCCTGCATCTCGGCGAACAGCGCCAGCGTGCGTGCCGCCTCTTCGGGGTCGATCACGCCAATGGCGTGGCCCACATGCACGATCACGTAGTCGCCCACCTGCACACCATCCACCAGCGCAATGGAAATTTCCTTGCGGATGCCCCCGAGGTTGACCACCGCCTGGTCGTGGGGGCGCAGCTCCACCAGCTGCGCGGGAATGGCTAGGCACATGGTTCTGTTTCCTTCACGGGTGAATCTTGTCGGGCGCTTGCCGCCAGTTGCTGGGCCGCGGCCCAGGCCTGACCCAGCGCGACGCCTGCGTCGCCACAACCTTTGTCGATCGGTCGGTGCACACGCATTTGCGCTGCCAGCAGGCGATCGGTGATGCGCTCACGCAGGATGCGGTTGAAGAAGCATCCGCCACCGAGGCACACGTCTCGGCTGCCGTGTTCGCGGGCCGCCCATGTGGCCCATTCGGCCAGCGCGTCGGCCAGCGCGAGGTGGAAGCCCGCGGCGGCTGCGTCGACGGCATCCGCCGCGGCGTCGAACAGCGCGGGCATGAGGCCGCACACGTCGAGGCGGTTCTGTGCATCGATGACCGCGCCGGGCGGCGCGGCGGTCTGTGGGTGTGCAGCGAGCCAGCGCGCTGCCGCCGCCTCCAGCGCCATGGCGGCTTGCGCTTCATCGGCCTGGCGAACGCACAGGCCCAGCGCACCGGCAGCGGCGTCGAACCAGCGGCCGGTGCTGCTGGTGGGTGGGCAGTTCAGCCCGCGCGCCAGCATCTGCTGCACGCCAGCGGCCACTCCCTCGCCGACTTGCAGCGCAAAACGCTCGGTGATGTCTGGCCCTTGGCCGAGCGCGTGCAAGGCGCTCGCCGCCATGCGCCAGGGCTCGCGCGCGGCGCGGTCGCCGCCGGGCAAGGCGAGTGTCGACAGGTGGCCCAGGCGCTGCCACGCCGCGCCATGCAGCCAGACCAGTTCACCGCCCCAGGCCTGCCCGTCTGTGCCCAGACCCACCCCGTCAAGGGCGAGACCGATGACAGGACCTTCGATGCGCTGCTCGGCCACCACGGCCGCGATGTGCGCGTGGTGGTGCTGCACGCCGATGGCGGGCACGCCGAGCGTGGCGGCGAGCTGCACCGAGAGCTGGGTGCTGAAGAAGTCGGGGTGCAGGTCGTGTGCAATGGCCTGCACCGGCGTGCCCGCCGCTGCGGCCTGCGCCAGCATCGCCGTCACCGAACGCGCCAACGACTCGCAGGCCGCCGGGTCGCTCAGGTCGCCATGCACCGCCGACCACACGGGCTCACCGTCCACCAGCAGGCAGGCGGTGTTCTTCAGCCAGGCGCCGCAGGCAAGCACGGTGGGCAAAGGCGCGGTGCTCATGGTGCGGTGTTCAGCGTGTGAACGGGTCAGAGCGCGGTGTCGGCCGACAGCGCTGCCCGGGCTTTCAACAGCTCGGCTTCGAGCTGCGTCACGCGTTCGCGCAGCGCGGTTTCGGCCTGGCACGCCGCGGGTTCGTCGTGGTGGTGGTGGCCATGCCCCAGCGCGTGGTCCAGCCAGTGCAGCCAGGCGTCCATGCCCTCGCCGGTGGTGGCGGAGAGCTGGATGACCTCGATGGCTGGGTTCACGCGGCGCGCCAGCTCGATGCAGCGCGCCACGTCGAACTGCACATGCGGCAACAGGTCGGTCTTGTTGAGGACCATCAGCTTGGAAGCCGCGAACATGTCGGGGTACTTGAGCGGCTTGTCCTCGCCCTCGGTCACCGAAAGGATGGCCACCTTGGCGGCTTCGCCCAGGTCCCACATGGCGGGGCAGACCAGGTTGCCCACGTTCTCGATGAACAGCAGGCTGCGGGCGCTGTCGGGGTGATGGTGGTCATGCCCATGCGCGTGGTTGTGGTTGTGGTTGTGGTTGTGGTTGTGGTTGTGGTTGTGGTCGTGATGGTCGTGCGCGTGGTGGTCGTGGCTGTGCAGCTGCGCGAAGGCCTCGGCCACCATGGGCGCATCGAGGTGGCAGCCTTTGCCTGTGTTGACCTGGATGGCGGGTGCACCGGTGGCGCGGATGCGGTCGGCGTCGAAGCTGGTTTGCTGGTCGCCCTCGATCACCGCCACGTGCAGGCGGGGTGCGTGGGTCTTGAGTGCCTCGATGGTGGCGCACAGCAGCGTGGTCTTGCCCGAGCCGGGGCTGGACACGAGGTTGAGCGCGGTGACGCCGTGGCCCTCGAAGTGCGCGCGGTTCTGCTGCGCCACCCGATTGTTGGCTCCGAGGATGTCGGTCTCCAGCTTGATGGCGCGGGCCTGGCTCATGCCGGGCACCGAGACACGCGCCGCCCCGGCTCCGAAATGCAGGTCGCCATTGGCGGGGTTCATCTGCACCACGCCGACCTCGGCTGAGGGGCCTTGCAGGTGCCGGGCATGGCCCGGGCTGTTGTCACTGCATCCACAAACGACACACATGTTCTGTCTCCTGATCAATATTGAGGGGCGGCAAGCGGCGCAGGGGGTGCTTCATCTTCACTCCACCCGCATCTCGAGCACGCGCAGTTCCAGGCCGGCGGTGGGCTGGAGCTGGTAGCTGCCGCAGGATGGGCAGGCGTCGCCGCGCTGGCCGATGGGCACGGTCTGGCAGCAGCCCATGCACCAGGCCTGGCCCGGCGGGGTTTCGATGTCGATCACCGCACCGTCCAGCACCGTGCCGGGCGCCAGGCTTTCCAGCGCAAAGCGCAGCGCCCGCACGTCCACGCCGGCCAGTTGCCCGGCCTCCAGCCGCAAACTGAGCAGGTGGGTGAATGATTCGCGGGCGGCGGTGGCCTCCACCAGTTGCAGCACCCCGCCGGCGAGGCTGGCTTCATGCATGGTCGGCCTCCGGTTCGGTAGACGCGGAGGTGGCTGCCTCGGCGTCCAGGTGAAAAGGCACGCAGGGGTCGAACGCGGCCATCAGCAGCCCGACCGCGCCGGCCTGCGGCTGCTGCGGATCGAGCGCGCCCAGACGCTGCGCTACCTCGCCCGCGGGGTGGAAGTTCCATTCGGTGGGCGCCAGCACGCGGCAGGCCCGCACCCGCGGCACCACCCCCACAGCCCCGGCATCGTCGGGCGCCACCTCGAGCTGGTGCACCAGCAGGCCCCGCGCCATCTCGACCCAGGCTAGACCCTGCCGGGGCCCGCTGGCACACGCGCCCCAGGACAACCACTGCGACCCTTGGCCCGGCGCGTCGGGCAGGCACAGGCGCACCAGCTCGGCCAGGCGGCTGCCCAGCAGCGACCAGGGAGTCAGCGGCAGGTCCATCGGGTCGTGCAGACGGCTCCAGCTGCCGGTGTGGGCGCAGGTGCCGTCGACCTGCGGCGCCAGCCCAAAGCCGGCCTGGGCCGTCAGGCTGGTGGCCAGGCGGCGCAGGGCGGGCGCGCTGGCGTGGGGGCGCAGGGCGCGGCCGGGGTCGAGCGCCGGCCCGCCATCGAGGCTACGCGCCGCCCGCACCAGCGCGGGCAGCCAGCCGGCCTGGCGGCGGCTCCAGTCGTCGAGCCAGTCGGCGCCGCAGGCCTGCCAGGCGTGCAGCCAGCGGGCCGGCGGCATGTGCAGCCATTCGCGCTCCAGCCAGTCGGCCGTGGCGGGCCAGGGGGCCTCCATCGGCGGCGTCAGCACGGGGCAGCCGGGCAGCGCAGCGCAGGCGGCAGCCACCACGGCCGTGTCGCCTGGCGCGAGCAGGCGCGGCCAGTCCAGCCCGATGCGACGCACATGTTCCTGCGCGGTTTCCAGGCGCAGGCGCTCGGCGGTTTCGGCCGGCACCGGCATGAGGCCGGGCATGGCGGCGTCGATGGCGAGCTGGCTGCACAGGCGGTGGGCCTGCCCGCACAGGCTGAACAGGCTGCCCACCAGGCCGGGCAGGGCCGACACCGGCTGTCCAGGGGCCAGGCGTGCCGACCAGTCCCGCCGCGTGCTGAGCAGGCTCCCGGGCACGGCTGTGCCGGGGCGCACCCGCAGGCTGCCCGCCAGATCGTCCAGCGCCACGGCGCTCATGCGGGCGATCCGGTGGGGGCCGGGCGGCCCATGAAGAAGGCACGACGCGCCGGAACGGCCTCGGTCGCAGGCACCACGGGCTGCGCCGCGCGCACCAGCGCCAGCGAGGCTTCGGCGGTCTCCCGTGCCAGCGCCTGGCTGGTGAAACCGTTCATGGGGGAAAACAGGGCACAGGTCTCGTGGTAGCCCAGGGCCGGGTCAAACGCGCCGATGAACTCGAAGCGCTCGATACCGAAGTCCCGGATGCTCTTGCGCCCGACGCGGTCGCCGTGTGGCAGCAGCGGCGCCGGCAGGCGCAGCAGGCTCATGAACCACGGCGTGATCAGCACGCCCTCCGCCACCGCATGGATGGGGTCGCCAGCGGGCGCGTCGGCCCACTCGAACCCGACCGCCTCGACCGACAGCGCCGGGTTGAGCAGCGCCACACCCTGCATGCGCTCGGCCTGGACCCGGCGGAAATGCACCGCCAGCGCGGCCACGCGCAAGGCCAGCAGCGCGGGTGTGGGGACCGCCGGCGGGGCGGATGCGTCAGGCGTGTTCATCGGGCAGCAGCAGGAACTGGTCGGGTTCGCAGTCGCAGTTGGGGCAGCGCCAGTGCGCCGGCAGAGCCGAGAACGGGGTGCCCGGCGCAATCTGCCACTGCGGGTCGCCGGTGGCGGGATCGTAGACCCACCAGCAGATCTTGCATTCGAGGCGCGAGCCGGGTTTGAGCACGTCCCGGTTGCCCAGGTACGAGCCTTCAAAACCCTCGAAGTGGTCGGCGCCGCCCATGGTCACGCGCTTTCAAGGTAGTTCATCACATCGGCCAGCCGCTCGTGCGAGTCGCGCAGGTCTTCGGGTGCGGCCATGGCCACTTCGGGCATGTCCACCACCTCGACCGTGTTGAGGATCACCTTGTCCATGGAGTTGTAGTACACCACGCGCCAGCAGTTCGGCAGGCGGGTATTGGAGATGCGGCAGTTGCCATATCCACGCGAGAGCATGAGCACGCGCCCCGTTCCCAGGTGGTGGTCGAGGAAGCCGATGTCTTCGGGCGTGACCAGCAGCAGCGTGAGGTTGACCACGTGCGGCGTCTGGCCCGGTTTCCAGCCGGCCACCTGGTCGCGGATTTCCTCCACCAGCAGCGGCGCGTTCTGCACATTCGGTGGCAGCGGGCCCGCCCACTGGGGCATGGCGCCCAGCGGCCAGACATCGTCCTGCGCAATGGCGCGCAGCAGGGCCGGCACGGGGCCGACCTCGATCACGTCGTCGATCAGCGCGCGCTCGCCATCCACGGTTCGGAAGGTGATGAGTCGCCACACGCCGGCCAGCACCGATTCCTGGATGCGGACTTCCAGCGCACCGTCTTCCTCGCGCACCAGCGCGCTGGCCTCGCCCTCACCCAGGATCTGGTTGACCAGGCGCAGGTCGGCCGCGGGCAGTGTGGTGAGCGACACCTGGCCGCCCGGGCCGCGCCCGGCCGTGCGGTCCAGCAAGGCCAGCACCTGGGCCAGCACCGCGCGGGCGGCGTCGTGACCGGCCAGCTCTTCAGGCTCGGGCAGCACGGGCGGGCGGTAGGTGTCCATGTCTTTGGGCATGGGCAGGTAGTCCAGCGACTCGTCTTCGCTCTGCGTGCCGGGGCCCAGGGCCACGAGGGGAATGGGGAAATCTTTCATGCGGCGTCCTTGGGCGTGGGGTTCGTCTGGCGCGGGTCGGCGTTGGTCGGGCGGTTCAGTGGCAGCTGCTGTCGCTGCCGGCGGCACTGGCTCCCTGGCTCACCACCGGGATGCCGATGGTAGGCGCACGCGAGGGCGGCATGGCCAGTGCGGCGGCCACACCGCTCAGGTACACGTCCCAGTCCTGCATGCCGGCGATACCGGTGACGTACTGGCCGTCGCGCAGGAAGATGAGGGTGGGCCAGCGCTGCGAGCCGTAGCGGCGCGCCACCGCGTCTTCGCGCTCGCGCGGCACCACGGCGATCTGGAACCGGTTGGGGAAACTCTTCATCAGCTCGGGCAGCACGGCGGCCACGTCCTGGCCTTCGGGAAAACGCACCGGGTCGCCGGCGAGCAGCACCACCCGGTCGCCACCGCCCGCGCCCCAGGCGGCCACGCTGGTTTCATCGACCCAGGCCGCGCCGAAGTCGCGCGCAAGGCGCATCACCAGCGGGGGCGCGGGGTTGGTATCGGGCTCCGGCAGGGCAAAGGCACGGCTGGGGGTGGCGGTGTCGGTGTCGGTGTTCATGGGGTCTCCGTTGGAATGGGATGTCAGGTCTGGCCCGCCAGCTGCTTCAGCTGCTCGGCGGTCATGTGGGAGGGCAACACAAAGCTGGCGTCGCCGCTGGCGTCCAGGCCCTGCATGGCGCCCAGCACGAGGTCGAGCGCGCCATTGACTTCGGCCGCCCGGCCGGCGTCGATGCGCTCGCGGGCATCGCCCAGGAACACCAGCAGCCAGTCGCCCGGCTGCACCGTGCCGACCAGCGCGATGTTGACGCGGCGGCGCTCGCCGCGGCCTTCGCACCAGGCGTGGCCGGGCTCGATCGCCGTCACTTGCATGGGCATGCCGATGCACATGGTTCAGCTCCCCACCGTTGCCGGGAAGAAGCGTTCATCGCCTTCCCTGCAGGCAGCGTCAGGCGCCGGGCGCTGCGTCTCATAGGCGGCCAGCGCGAGCTCGTCCATCGTCACGGCTTCGCGTTCGCCCAGCGGCGTGCGGCGCGGGGCGGGCTCGCCGCCCCAGCGCGCGATCTGTTCGACGCCACGCGCCAGCGCCTCTTCCATCGCGGCTTTCACCACCGGGCGCAGGCTGCCGCCGTAGTCGTCCAGTTCCTGCGGCTGGCAGCCGACCAGCAGCACCTGGGCGGGAAACTTGCCGGTGAGCTGCGCGAGCGAGAGCACTTCCTGGAAACCGGTCTGGTGCAGGCTCATTTTCTTGGCGCCCATGAAGCGGGGCACGGCGTCGTCGCGCACCTCTTTCAGGGTGCCGGGTTCCAGGCCGTAATCGATGGCGTCGAAGATGAGCAGCGCGTCGGCCGCCTGCACATGCTGGATGAGGTACAGGCCCTGCGTGCCCCCGTCGATCAGGCTCACGTGCTCGGCGAACTCGTAACGGCGCTGCAGCGCCTCGATGCATCGCACGCCAAAGCCTTCATCGGCCCAGAGCAGGTTGCCAATGCCCAGCACCACGATGGTCTGGGGCCGCGCGGTGGTGTCACCCGAGGGGTGACAGGTGGATTCGGACGGATGGGCGCTCATGTTGGGTGGTCCCGTCAAACGGTCAGTGGGAAGAAGCGGAAAGGTCGGCCGGCGTGGCCGCGCACAGGCGCTTCCAGGCATGGAAGCTGTCCCACGCGGCCTGGTGCGCCAGCCAGAAGCCGGCGTCGATGCCGAATTGCCGGGCGCAGCGAATCGCGGTGTCGGGCGACATGGCCCGCTGGCCATGCACCAGCTCATGCAGCCGGCGGCGCGACAAGCCCAGCACCCGCGCCGCCTCACTCTGGCTCAGCCCCAGCGGCGCCAGACAGGTGCGCGCCAGCAGCCGCCCCGGGTGCATGGGCGTGCGCACTGGCACGCCACGCGGCGGGATGGACCAACTGGCGGCTACCGGCTTCATGGCGTTCAGTCTTTGAAAGTGCGGCTGCCCGAAATCATCGTGGAGACGATGCTCTGGCGGCCCATGATGTCCTCGCGGATCGCGGCGTAGACGTGCAGGATCACGAAGATGATCAGCGCCCACATGCCCATGCGGTGCCAGGTGTGCACGTCCTGGCTCTGGCCCATCAGCGGGATCACCCAGCCAAACATCCGCTCCTGCCACGAACCCATCTGCGAGCCCTCGCCGTACAGCGCAAAGCCGGTGACGATCATGAACAGCGTGAGCATCAGAAAGCCCGAGAACATGGCGAAGCGCGCCAGGGGGTTGTGACCCACATAGCGGCCCGGCCGCGGGATCAGGAAGGCGTACCACTTGAGCATGGTCAGCACCTCCAGCCAATAGGCCTTCTGGAACACCGGCACCCAGAACATTTCGCGTGCATGGTGGTTGCCCACGATGGCCCAGTACGCGCGGCCCAGCAGGCCCACCGCCAGCAGGTAGCCGGCCGTGAAGTGGGCAAACCGGATGTAGCCCATCAAATAGTGGTCGCTGGCCTCGCCCGGCATGGTCGGCAGCGGCACGCCGATGAAGTAGCCCGTAATGGCCAGCACCGTGATGCAGGCGGCGTTGATCCAGTGCCACAGGCGCACCGGCGCCTCGTACACGTAGACCGACTTGGTGTTCAGACCGTGCGAGACGGCACGCTCGTCGATACCGGTGGCCTCGATGAGTGGATCGTGGGATGTGGTGGACATGCAGACCTCCTGAAAACCGTTGCCGTTGATCGGGGATGGCGCTCAGGCCGCCAGTTGGCCAAACAGGTACAGGCCGGACGCACCCAGCGCCGTGCCAAGGCCGCCCAGCGCCAGGCCGCTGCGCTCGGCCAGCCAGCGACGGATACCCAGCCCGGCAAGCACGCCGCCGGCGTGCAGCGCGGCCGTGGTCAGCAGGAAACCCAGGGCATAGCCCGCGAAGCCGTTGGCCGGTGCCTCGCCACCGTGGGCCAGCCCGTGCAGCGCCGCTGCAGCCGCCACCAGACCCAGCCCGGCCGCCGCCGGCACGCGCTGGCGAGCCAGCAGCAGCAAGGCCCCGAACAGCGCCACCGACAGGGCCACACCCTGCTCCAGGAAGGGCAGGCTCAGACCGGCGGCGCCCAGCACCGCGCCCAGCAGCAGCGCCAGCAGGAATGCGGCAGGACCTTGCCAGGCCTTGTCTTTCGGCAGCGCCGAGACCGACCACACCCCCACCGCCACCATGGCCAGCAGGTGGTCCAGGCCGAAGGGATGCACCAGGCCTTCCATGAGGCTGTGGGTGCCGTGGCCGGGGTGCGCCTGCGCGGCGCCGGCCAGGCCGGCGAGCAGTGTGGCCGCGGCGACGCGACGGATGTTCTTCGATTGCATGTGTTTCTCCTCGTGTGGGTTCAATTCCGGGATGCACGCCGAGTCCGTCCCAGCACACACCGAGGAACCGGCTTCGCCGGGCCTCTGGTGTGGTCCCCCTGGGGGGAAGACGCGAAGCGGCGCAGGGGGGTCACCTCACCGTGACCCGGGCCATCTCCTGACCCTCTTCGCTCATCACGTGCGTCGAGCAGGCCAGGCAGGGGTCGAAGCTGTGCAGGGTGCGCAGGATCTCCAGCGGCTGCTCGGGGTTGACCACGGGCGTGTTCAGCAGCGAGGCTTCGAAGGCGCCGATCTGGCCCTTGGCGTCGCGCGGCGAGCCGTTCCAGGTGGTGGGCACCACGCACTGGTAGTTCTCGATCTTCCCGTCCTTGATCTTGATCCAGTGGCCCAGCATGCCGCGCGGTGCGGCCACGGTGCCCACGCCCTTGGCCTCTTTTGGCCAGGTGCTCGGGTCCCACTTCTCGACGTTGACGGTGCTGCTGTCGCCGTTCTTGATGTTCTGCACCATCTGGCGGAAGTCGTCCATCATCATCTCGCCGCAGTACTGGCTTTCCAGCGCGCGGGCCAGGGTGCGGCCGATGGTGGTGGGCAGCAGCTGCTTGAGCGTGTAGTTGGTCTCCGGCAGACCCAGCGCCTTCGGGATGTCGCGGTTGATGGCCACGGCAGACGCGTCCACCTGCTCCTTCACACGCTGGCAATGTTTGTTGCCCTGGGTGGCGTGCACATAGCCCAGGATGTAGCGCGAGAGCGGGCCCACCTCGACCGCGTGACCGCGCCAGCGTGGCGCCTTGATCCACGAGTACTTGGCCGATTCGTCGAGCTGTTCGATCTTGGTGCGCGTGCCCTTGAAGTTGGGGCCTTCCGGGTTGTAGTTGGCCTCGGTGATGCCGTCCCAGGGGTGCAGGCCCTTGGTCTCGTCGCCGTACTTGTACCAGCTGTGGGTCACGAACTCCTGCACCTGCTCGGGGTCGCGCGGGTCGATGGGGTGGATCTTGTCCCAGTTGCCGTCCAGGATCACGCCGCCCGGGAGCTGGTGCGTGCTGTGGTCGTAGGGCACCTTCTCATACGTGCCGTAGTCGGCCACGTTGGTGGCGGCAAGGCCGCCGCCGTAGAGCCAGCCGGCGTTCTTGTAGATGGTGCCGATGGCCAGCACGTCCGGAATGTAGACGTTGTTGTTGAAGTCGATCATCTCCTGGATGCGGGCCTGCACGAAGTTCAGCCGCTCCATGTTGATCGGGGCGCCGGCGGCGCCGTTGCCGTCGATGTTGATGGCGCAGGGCACGCCGCCCACCAGGTAGTTGGGGTGCGGGTTCTTGCCGCCAAAGATGGTGTGCACCTTCACCCATTCCTTCTGCAGGTCCAGCGCCTCCAGGTAGTGGGTGACAGCCATCAGGTTGGCCTCGGGCGGCAGCACGTAGGCCTTGCTGCCCCAGTAGCCGTTGGCGAACGGCCCGAGCTGACCGCTCTCCACAAACTTCTTCAGCCGGTTCTGCACATCGCGGAAGTAGCCGGGCGAAGACAACGGGTGGCTGGGCGACACCAGCTGCTGCAGTTCGCTGGTCTTCTTCGGGTCGGCCTTCAGGCACGAGATCACGTCCACCCAGTCCAGCGCGTGCAGGTGGTAGAAGTGCACCGCGTGGTCGTGCACCTGCAGGGTCTTGGCCATCATCTCGCGGATGAGGTGGGCGTTCAGCGGAATGCGGATGCCCAGCGCGTCTTCCACCGCGCGCACCGAGGTGAGCGCGTGGCAGCCCGTGCACACGCCGCAGATGCGCTCCACAAAAGCCCAGGCGTCGCGCGGGTCGCGCCCTTTCAGGATCACCTCCAGCCCGCGCCACATGGTGCCGGTGGAGACCGCGTTGCGGATGACGTTGTTGCTGTCGAGGTTCACCTCGCAGCGCATGTGGCCCTCGATGCGCGTGACCGGGTCGACGACGATGCGCCGGCCGGTGTTGTCGAGGTTGAAGCCCTGTGTGTCGTAAGCGCCCATGGTGGTGGTCCTTGCTGTTCTTTAAACGTTCGTGGCCGGGGCTTTTTTCTCGGCCGACTTGTCACGCGCCCGCTTGGCCACGGACACAGCGGCATGGGCCGCCACCGCCGCGCCCACCACCGCGGCGGCCGTGCCGCCGATCTGGTCGGCATTGGCTTCAATGCCGAAGGCGTGGATGTCGGTCAGGCGGTCGTAGAACGAACCCTTGTCCCAGAAGCCGTCTTCAGAGCAGCCGATGCAGCCGTGGCCGGCCTTGATCGGGAAGCTCGTGCCCTCGTTCCACTGCACGGTGGAGCAGGCGTTGTAGGTGGTCGGGCCCTTGCAGCCAACCTTGTAGAGGCAGTAGCCCTTGCGCGCCGAGTCGTCGTCCCAGGCCTCGACGAACTGGCCGGCGTCGAAGTGCGGGCGGCGGTAGCACTTGTCGTGGATGCGCTGGCTGTAGAACATCTTCGGGCGGCCCTGGCGGTCCAGCTCGGGGATCTTGTCGAAGGTCAGCATGTAGGTGATCACGCCCGTCATCACCTCGGGAATGGGCGGGCAGCCCGGCACCTTGATGATGGGCTTGTCGGTGATGACCTTGTGGATCGGCGTGGCCGCCGTCGGATTGGGCTTGGCGGCCTGCACGCAGCCCCAGCTGGCGCACGAGCCCCAGGCGATGATGGCCTTGGCATCTTTGGCCACGTGCTTGAGCTTCTCGATGAAGGGCTTGCCCGACTGGATGCAGAACATGCCGTCTTCGTTGAGCGGCGGGTTGCCTTCCACGGCCAGGATGTACTGGCCCTTGTACTTCGTCATGATCTCTTCAAGGATGGCCTCGGCCTGGTGGCCGGCGGCGGCCATCAGCGTGTCGTCGTAGTCCAGCGAGATCATGGACAGCACCACGTCCTTGGCCAGCGGGTGCGCCGAGCGGATGAACGATTCGGTGCAGCAGGTGCACTCCAGCCCGTGCAGCCACAGTACCGGCGTGCGCGGCTTGTTCTCCATGGCGTGCGCGATCTGCGGCACAAACGAGGGGGCCAGCCCGAGCGAGGTGGCCGTGAGCGAGCAGTACTTCAGAAAGCTGCGGCGCGAGATGCCCTTGCGGCGCATCACCTCGTAAAAGGTTTCCATCATGAGTGTCTCCGTGGGCTGGTATGAGAGGCGCCGGTCGTGCACCGGTTGCTCTGCCTGAACCCGCCCCAACAAAACAGGCAGGTGCTCTACCGTTCGCAAGGCCCAGGCCACCGCGCACCAATCTAGGGAAAACACCGATCAGTCTTTACAACTTGTTGATTACAAAAGGCTTTTTCAGACCGCTCTTTCACTGCCAACACATCCAGGAAATACATCCGATAGCTATTCTTCCGATGCGACAACAGAAACGGAAGAAAATCTTCCAGTCGCTTTCCGGACGTCGGCACGCTTCAAGGGGTGCGAAGAGGCAAAAAAAAACCGACCCTTGTGGGGTCGGCTTTGGTGTGTCGGCATCTCTGGGGACGCTGGTACAGCATGTTGTTGTTGGACTGGGTTGTCTCCTCGGTCCCCCGCGGTCACCAGCGCGTGGCGCTGTTGCGAGTGACGAGACTGTATGCCTTGGCACCAGGAGTGTGCATCCGGACTTTCCCTTGGTGTGTGCAGGGCCTGGCACGGGACGTGCAACACACCGGGCACGTTGGGTTCAGGAAAAAATCATGTCGCAAAACGATGCATTGGCCGCCGCCGCACACCTGCATGTGGTGCTGCGCCGCAAGACCGGTCGTGTCACCGACACGGAATGGATGGCCGGCAACGTGGACTACGCACGGGCCATGGTGCGCTTCGCCCGCGAAAAAGCCCATGAAGACGGCCACGCGGAACTGCTGCCGCTGGCCGACCGGCTCGAGAGCCTGGTGATGCCGCTGCCGAGCCCGCCGCTAGCCAGCCCGGCCATGGCGGCCACGCCGGTCACGGATGTGAGTGCCCGCTACATCGGTCGCCTGCGCTGAGCGGGCGCTTGCCGAAGCTGGCCTCATCTACCAGGCTTCAAAGCGGTAGCCAGTGGCCCCGCATGCGGCCCGCGGCGTGTTCAATCCGGCTGCGGCACCACGTGGAGTTCGCTGGGCTGGTCCAGCAGCCATTCGGTCAATGCCACGGAGCAGCGGATGTCTTCATTCAGGGGCAGGTCCTTGCCCACGACGAAGCGCAGCAGCACGTAACCCGATCGCCCGTCACGCTCGATGCGGCGAAACGCGTCGCCCCAGGTGTGGGCCGAATAGTCGAATCGTGATGCATAGCCTTCGACCCAGTCGGGTGGTCGGCACATGATGCGCGCGCCGGGGCCCCCGTGCGCCCACGGCCGCGCGTCCCGCGGATCCGGGTACAGCTCCACCTGAAAGGCCGTTGTCGAGGACTGCTGCAGCGTGATGCCGGAGATCACGCGCGTGTCGTTGACGAAGGGCACGGACCGCGAAAAAACGGGCGCGAAGGGCTGCCCCTGCCACTGCAGCACGCGCCGGTTGGCCGCCTCAAGCGCCGCGCTGCGGCGGGCGTAGCTGGCGGCCACGCAAGCGGGTGTCTCACAGCGGTTTCGTTCACGCAACCACCGCAGCTGAGCGGCCCGCAGTGCCGCCAGCGCCGCCACCCCGTCGGGTTTGGCCTGGGCCGTGCGGTACAGCTCGTTCAGACGCTCATCGGCCCGCGCCAGCTCGGGGCCGGCACAGATCCAGTGCTCGACCGGTTTGGTGGCCCGCTGGCAGTCGAAGCCGGGGGTTGGTACAGCGGGCGTTTGCGTGGGCTGGGCCTGCACGGGCAGGGTCCCCAGCAAGCCGCACACGAGAGCGGTGAAGCGTTTGGCGGTGCGAAGGCCGATGGTCTTCTCAATCGAGCGCTTGAAAACTCCGTGCATGGATAAGGCTTGAACGGAGTTCCGGCAGACGGTGAATGGCATGTTGGATGCGAGCATGCTGCGATCCGTTGCAGATGAGAAATTCAACCGCAGGGAGCAAAGTATGGCCCCGGTTTTTCGCCCCCCCCTGCGGCTTTTCGCAGCGCGCGTGGAGCGCCCGAGCCAGACCGATGCCGATGGCAAGAGGAGCGCGTCGGCTGGCGGCACAGCAGCCCATGCCACGCAGATCAGACAGCCGCAGCTCCGCGTTCACCCAGCTGCTCGGCCCGTCCCAGCCACTGCTTCAGCCGCTCGGGGCTTGCGGTGCGCACGGGGCCAAAGCTGTGCACCTTCACGGGCCGGATACCGGAGAACTCCAGGATCGCCTTCTTCATCTGGTGGTGTCCCGGCATGCGGGTCACCCAGCGAAAGTACCAGGGCGGCGAATCCATGGTCACCAGCAACTCGGCCGAGCGACCGGCCAGCAGCCTGTCCCACAGCGATGAACCCTTGCGGTACTTGAAGGCGTATCCGGGAAGAAAGACGCGATCGATGAAGCCCTTGAGCACCGCCGGCATGGCGCCCCACCAGATGGGGTAAACCCACACGAGGTGGTGAGCCCAGGTGATGTCGGCCTGCGCCACCTGCAGGTCGGGCTCCAGCGCCTGCCCGTACCCCGCGTGGAGTGAAGGGTTGAAGGCCAGCTGCCCAAGGTCGAGAAAACGCACGTGCGCGCCAGCGCGCTGGGCGCCTTCGGCATAGGCCCGGGCCATGCCCGCACACAGACTGCCGGCCACGGGATGGCCCAGGATGACCAGGATGTGTCGCGCCACAAAAAACCTCCATTGACCGGCCAGCCTCTGCACGGATCGACGGGCCCCACGTCGCCCATGCGGGGTCGGGGTGCCGGGTCTCCAGACTTGCCGGTTGTTGATGAAGGCTCGATGGTGACCTTGCCCCGCGGGGCAGAGTCAAGCGCTCAGGTCGCCGGTGTGGCGGGGTGTTGTGTGATGCCCGCCGCGCTCGTGGGGGCGGTAGCGCCCTGGCTGGGAAAGGGCTGGAGCGCTGCCTGCGACCCTGCTCTCACTGGAGGAGCGATGCAGACGTGCGGGGCAGGCGCCGCGGCCTGCGCATCGCAGGTGTGCAGTTCGGCTTCCAGCAGGGCCAGTTGCGCGTCCAGGGCGGCCAGGCGCGCCCTTTCGAGCGCCACGGCAGCACGGCGCTGCGCGATCAGCTGCGCCATGCTCTCCCAGCCTGCGGTGCTGTCGATACGAGGCAAGCCCTCCAGCTCCGCCAGCCGAAAACCCAGCGCCTGGGCGTGTCGGATCAGCTGCACCCGTGCCACGTCGCCCTCACCGTACTGGCGGTAGGTGCCGCTGCGCGTGACGGTGCCGAGCAAGCCGCGGGCCTCGTACAGGCGCACGGCCTTGGGCGTGGTGCCGGTGCGGCGAGCCAGTTCTCCGATGCGCATGAGGGACTCCGGGTGGGGGCGCGCCGCCAGGCAGCCGCTGTGGGATCAACCGCTGGGGTCACCCCCAGCCAACGAACCGTATTCTGCGACGCCGCGCGCTGCGCACAAAAGCGAACCCCGCTTCACCCGCCCTGCAGAATCCAGCGCGCCGCTTTCTCCGCAATCATCAGCGTGGGGCTGTTGGTGTTGCCGCTGGTGATGGTGGGCATGACACCGGCGTCCACCACGCGCAGGCCGGCCACGCCGCGCACGCGCAGGTGGCTGTCGACCACCGCCATCGGGTCATCAGTGCGGCCCATGCGGGTGGTGCCCACGGGGTGGAAGATGGTGCTGGCGATGTCGCCGGCCAGCCGCGCGAGGTCCTCGTCGGTCTGGAACTGCACGCCGGGCTTGAATTCCTCGGGCTGGTAGCCGGCCAGTGCGGGCTGCGCCACGATGCGCCGCGTCACGCGCAGGCTGTCGGCCGCCACCTGGCGGTCCTCGGGCGTGCTGAGGTAGCACGGCGCGATGGCCGGGGCCACCGCAGCGTCCGGGCTCTTGATGCGCACAAAGCCGCGGCTGGTCGGGTTGAGGTTGCACACGCTGGCGGTGAAGGCCGGGAAGCTGTGCAGCGGCTCGCCAAACGCGTCCAGGCTGAGCGGCTGCACGTGGTATTCGATGTTCGGATACGGCTGGTCGGGCGAGCTGCGCGTGAAAGCGCCGAGCTGGCTGGGCGCCATGCTCATGGGGCCGGTGCGCTTGAGCGCGTATTCCATGCCGATGCGCGCCTTGCCCCAGAGCGAGCTGGCCAGGGTGTTGAGCGTGGTGACGCCCGTGACCTTGTAAACCGAGCGGATCTGCAGGTGGTCCTGCAGATTGGCGCCCACGCCCGGCAGCTCGTGCTGCACCGCAATGCCGTGCTGCTGCAGCAGCGCGCCCGGGCCGATGCCCGAGACCTGCAACAGCTGCGGCGAGCCGATGCTGCCGGCGCTCAGCACCACCTCGCGGCTGGCCTTGACCTGCAGGCGCTGGCCGTCGCGCAGCACCTCGGCGCCGGTGCAGCGCAGCGCGCCCGCCGCGTCACGCTCGAACGTGAGGCGCTGCACCGCCGCCTGCGTCCACACCGTGAGGTTGGGGCGTTTGAGCACCGGGCGCAGAAAGGCCTTGGCCGCGTTCCAGCGCCAGCCGGCTTTCTGGTTCACCTCGAAGTAACCCACGCCTTCGTTGCTACCGCTGTTGAAGTCGGCGGTGGCGGGAATGCCGGCTTGCTGCGCCGCCTGGGCAAAGGCGTCGAGCACGTCCCAGCGCAGGCGCTGCTTTTCAATGCGCCACTCGCCCGTGCTGCCCTGGCCCTTGTGGCCGTGCAGCGCGGCAAAGGCCGGGTCGGCGGCCTGCTGCGCGTCCAGCCGGTAATGGTCTTCGTGCGCCTTGAAGTCGCGCAGGCTGCTGGCCCAGGTCCAGCTGTCGTCACCCGTGATCTGGGCCCACTGGTCGTAGTCGCGCTGCTGGCCGCGCATGTAGATCATGCCGTTGATGCTGGAACAGCCGCCCAGCGTCTTGCCGCGCGGGTAGCGCAGCTGGCGGCCGTTCAGGCCGGCGTCGGGCTCGGTCTGGTAGAGCCAGTCGGTGCGCGGGTTGCCGATGCAGTAGAGGTAGCCCACGGGGATGTGGATCCAGTGGTAGTCGTCCTTGCGGCCGGCCTCGATCAGCAGCACGCGGCGCGCCGGGTCCGCGCTCAGCCGGTTGGCAAGCAGGCAGCCAGCCGTGCCGGCACCGATGACGATGTGATCAAACTGCAGCTCGCTCATGGACTTGTCTCGCTTCTTTGTTCTTGTGTGGTGGTCGGGACGCGGCACGTGGGCCAGGGCATTCAGCCCGGCGGCGGCTCGTCGTCGGGCAGGGCGAAGTCGCCTCGGTGAAAGGCCGCCACCACCAGCTCGGCTTCGGCAAAGCGGCGCTCGGGCACCTGCACCCGCACCGGGATGGCGCTGGCCAGCAGGCTGTGGGTCTGCACCAGCTGCGCATCGGCCACCACCGCCGGCACGCCCGCGGCCTGCAGGCAGCCGCGCAGCAGGTAGGCCTCGGTCGGGTTGAAGAAGGTGACCAGCGTCTGCCAGTCGCCTTCATCGGGGTCGTAGGGGCTGTCGCCGTTCATGGGGGTCTGCCTCATCAGGGGGGTGGATCGCCTTCGCCAAGGCCAACCGTATTTGGATGGCTCATGGAATGGAAGGGGCAGCGGTTCGCCAGTTTGTCTTCAGCGCGCTTAAAAATCCAATGAAATCGCGCAAATGGCGATATAAGCAGAGCAAATACCCAGGTCTTCACATGCCCCGCCCTGTCCTGTCCACCGTGGACCCGAACACCCTGCGCGCCTTCGCCGCCGTGGCCCGAGAGGGCAGCGTGTCACGCGCCGCCGTGCAGCTGCACCTGAGCCAGCCCGCGGTGAGTCTGCAGCTCAAGGCGCTGAGTGAGGCCACCGGGCTGCAGCTGTTCAGCCGCACGCCCCAGGGCATGGCGCTCACGCACGACGGGGCCGCCCTGCTACCGCTGGCCGACAAGGCGCTGGCCGCCCTGGCCGATTTCGGGCAGGCCGCCGCCGCGCTGCACACCAGCGTGCGCGGCCTGCTGCGCATCGGCACCATCCTGGACCCCGAATTCACCCGGCTCGGTGCGTTCCTGAAGCGGCTCGCCGAGTCGAGCCCGGAGGTGGGCACGGAGCTGCGCCAGAGCATGAGCGGTGATGTGCTCGCGCGCATCGGCCGCGGTGAGCTGGACGTGGGCTTTTTCCTCGACCTGCCGGAAGACCCCGCCGGCCCGCCCTACCGCCTGCGCCCGCTGGCCCGCTTCAGCTACCGCGTGCTGGCGCCGGCCGGTTGGGGCCCGCAGGTGCGCGGGAAGGACTGGAAGGCGCTGGCGGCCCTGCCCTGGCTGGCCACGCCACCGGCCAGCGCGCACCACCGCCTGCAGCGCCGCGTGTTCGGCCCCGGCTCGCTCACCGGGCTGGAGCCCCGGCGCGTGGCGCTGGTGGATCAGGAAGCCTCCATGCTGGACCTGGTCAAAAGCGGCGTCGGCCTGAGCCTGGTTCGCGACGCGATCGCGATGCGCGAATCACAGGCCAGCGGCCTGGTGATGGCAGACCAGGTGGCCCTGCCCTGCGACCTCAGCTTCGTCTGCCTGGCCGAGCGTGCGGGCGAGCCGGTGATCGCGCGCGCCTGGGCGGCGCTGGACGGCGTGTGGGGCTGAGGCGCTACCGCAGGTTGAAGTTGCCGCCGAACAGCCCCATCACGCCGATGATGATGAGGTACAGCGCCACGATGTAGTTGAGCATGCGCGGCATGATCAGAATCAGAATGCCGGCAATGAGGGCCACCAGGGGCCCGATGCTGAGGTGCATGTTCATGAGGGGTTCGCTTTCGGTGGGGTCGGGCGCCGGCCGCCCGGCCGGCTGAAGCGCCGATGGTGTGTCCGGCGGCAGACGCCGGTCTGTGCGACGACCGACAAACAGGCCGATGGCGCCGGGGGCGGGCTACCCCGGCGCTCGGTGGCTCAGCTCGACGCGCCGCCAGCGGGCTCCTGGGCGGTCGGGCGTTTGGCGCCCTGCTCCAGAAAGAAGCGCAGCATTTCGGCCGATGCGTCGGGGCCGGTCGGGTCGGTGTAGGAGCCGGTGGCGCTGCCGCCCGACCAGGCATGGCCGGCGCCGTGCAGTGTCCAGGCTTCCACGCGCGGCTGGCCGCTGTGGTCGGTGTGCACGGTGCGGGTGTAGCGCCGGCCCCCGGGCGCGGTGCCCGATTCCGTGCGGGTGTGCAGACCGGCAGGCTGGCCTGCACCGGCGCTGCGGCCCGCGTGGGCGCGGCTGGCCTGCTGCACGATGTGCTCGCCATTGCTGTGCTGCACCGTGTGGTCGCGGTCGCCGTGGAACACGATCAGCGGCACCGCCTGCAGCGTGGGGCGGCGCGGGTCATCAGCCGTGCCGGGCAGGTGCGGGCGGCCCCCCATCACGCCGCGTCCCTTCATGGCGGCCAGCGCCGACGACACATCGTGCGCCGCCGCATAGGGCAGGCCCGAGTGCGCGCCCACGGCCGCAAACACCTCGGGGTAGGTTTCGCCCAGGATGACGGCCATCGCCGCTCCGGCCGAAAGGCCGGCCACGAACACCTGCTTCGGGTTCACCGGCTGGTCGGCCAGCACCGCCTGTGCAATGCCGGCCAGGATGGCCGGCTCGCCTGCGGCGCGCACTTGATCTTCGGCGCGAAACCAGTTCCAGCAGCGCGACGAATTGGCGCCCGAGGCCTGCTCGGGGTAGGCCACCAGAAAGCCGTGTTCGTCGGCCAGGCGGTTCATCTGGGTGCCGGCGGCGAAGTCATCGGCAGTCTGGGTGCAGCCGTGCAGCATCACCACCAGCGGCAGCGACTGCGGTGTGGCGGTGGCCGCCTGGGCGGGGATGTACAGCTTGTAGACCCGGGTGCCCGCCGCCGACGTGTAGGTGCGGGTCACCGAGCGCCCCTTGCTGGCACGCGGGGCCTTGGCGGCGCGCGAGGTGCGAGCCTGGGGAACGGTGTCGTCCCCGGTCGATGGGTCGTCGCCTGTCACCAGCTCGCGGGCCACCACCTCGATGGCGTCGTCGCTGGCCGGGGAGGCATGGCCACGGGGTCCCGTTTCGGCGGGTGATGGGTTTGCCAGCCCGGCCGAAGCCAGTGCCTTTCGGATGGTTTCGGAGACCCCGCGCATGGGGCCGCTCTGGGTGTCGAGGCCGGCCGAGGCGAAGGCTCGCTCAATCGTGTCTTGAATGGTCATGGTGTCATGCCCTCGGTAAGGGGTTTCAGGTCCGTGGCCGGGTGGGCCACGAAGGAGGTTGTGTGTCACTGGGCAATCGGGGTGCACGGTGGACGAAAAAAGGCTCATGGCGGTCAGAAGGTGCGGCTGGCGAGCGCCTGGCGAACGGCGGGTGGCGCGTGAAACGCCCCCAGCACGGACACCGACTCGATGGCGGCCTGCGCCAGCTCCGGCGACACGTCGTCGGCGATCCGGGCCAGCCCCACCACCTGAATACGCAGCCGCTCTCCCGCAGCCACGGCGCGCTCCAGATCGGCCCGGGTCAGGTGTTGCAGGCCCAGCGTGAGGGTGCGGCGTGCCACGGTCTGGCGCAGGGTGTCGGCGTGCACGGCAAGCAAATTGCGCACCGCCGTGCGAATGAGGTCGGAACGGTTGGAATAAAAACCTTCCTGCACGAGCAGATCGACCTGCCCGAGATCCACCACGCCAAGGTTGACGGTCATCTTTTCCGTTTCACCGATACGGGTGCGGGGTTCTGCCAGTGCGCTGCTCATCTATAAACCTTCCATATGGAATCCGTGTGGATTCCGCATGGATGGCATTGCACCACGGGCCGCGCGGTTTCGGCAAGGGCATACGGTAGTTCTCATGCGCTTCGTGTGGTGATGCCCTGCCCCGCCGTTCATCGATTCACCCCTGGCGAGGTGCGGGCGTGGCCCAGCCAACAGCGTGCGCTACAAAACAGACGCCCAGCGGCGGTGCACCCAGACTGCTGAGGCCCCCGCTTGCCACCGCCCCACCCCATGCCACTGCCACCACCGGGCCCCCCGCCTCGCCCTGACGCTTCCGCTGCCCGCCCGGACCGCAGCCGGACGCTCATGATCGGCCTCCTCACGCTGGGTCTGGCGCTGCTGGCCTGGTACCTGTCGGCGGTGCTGCTCATGCTGTTTGGCGCGGTGATCGTGGCGGTTATCCTGCACGCCATGGCCGCACCCATGCAACGCCACCTGAAGCTCAAGCCCAGGCCCGCCGTGGCCGCCTCCGTGGTGCTGGCCCTGCTGTTCGTGGCGCTGGTGAGCTGGCTGATCGGCGACCGGCTCACCAGCCAGTTTGAAGACCTGCGCGAACGACTGCCCACGGCCCTGACGGCGCTGTTCGACTGGCTGCGGCGCTACCCCATCGGTCAGGCCCTGCTGGAGCTGTGGGACAGCGCCAGCGTGGGCGACGTGCCCTGGACGCGCGTGGCCTACGCCGCCACCCAGACGCTGAACGCGGTGGGCACCGTGCTGCTGATGGCGCTGGTGGGCGTGTACCTGGCGATCGATCCGCGCCTGTACCGCGTCGGGCTGGTCCGGCTGGTGCCGCCGGCCCACCGGGAACGCATCAACGATGCGCTGCTGGCCAGCGGCCACGCGCTCTCGCGCTGGCTGGTGGCCCAGAGCTTTTCGATGCTGTTCGTGGGCATCACCACGGCCGTGGGCCTGGCGCTGCTCGACGTGCCGCTGGCCCTCACACTGGGCGTCATCGCCGGCCTGCTGGCCTTTGTGCCCTTCTTCGGCGCGATTGCCGCCGGGGTGCTGGCGGTGCTGATGGCTTTCACCCAGGGGCCCACGCAGGCGCTGTACGTGGGCCTGCTCAGCCTGGTGATCCAGCAGGTGGAGGGCAATGTGATCATGCCCCTGGTGGAGCGCTGGGCGGTGTCGCTCGCGCCCGCCCTGGCCATCATGGCCGCGGTGATCTTCGGTGTGCTGTTCGGACTGCCAGGGCTGGTGCTGTCCACACCGCTGATGGTGGTGACGATGGTGCTGGTGAAAAAGCTCTACGTGGAAGGCTTGCTGGAAGGCGCACCCCCGTCGTCGTCCCCCCGCTGAGGGGCGTCGTCAGCCGGGGCCCAGGCGAATGACGGTGGCGTGGTCCGTGGACTCGGCCTTGCCTGAGGGCTCCAGCCACAGCAGCCGCACCGGATGGGCAAAACCGTGCTGGTGGGCACCCAGCCACAACAGCGCCTCGCGCACCACCTCGGGTGGCAAACCGGCCGCCACCACAAGCGTGGCGCGGCGCGGACGGAAATGCCGCAGCGCCTCGCGCCCCGCCGGGTCGCCAGCCAGGTAACCACAGTCCCAGGGGTCGGCCGGCTGCCGGGTGCGCCACCACTGCACATCGTCCCGCTTGACCCGCAGCCGCAGCCAGAGGCCGGCCCAGCGCCCGCCCGCCGTGCTCAGCAAATGGCTGCCATCCAGCTCGCGCGAAAACGCCTCGGCCAGTGCCAGATGCCGCTCGTTCGAGCCCCCTTGCAACAGCGCCACCGTCAGCCGCTGATCCACCCGCGGCAGCGCCCCCGGCCGCCACCAGGGGCGGCGCCCATCACCGGTGCCCGCGTGGCACCACGACGCCAGCGCCTCCCAGGCCGTGCGTTGCCCAGCATCCAGCGGGCCGGCCGTTGGCAATGCCGTACCGGGCGGCGGCGCCAACCGCAGGGCAGCGCCATTGAAGCGGGCCAGCAGCGTGGGCAGCACATGGCGCAGCAGCACCCAGCCCAGCACACCAGCCGGCAGCAGCGCCAGCCACCAGCCCACGCTGTTCCACAGGAGCACCAGGGTGGCGCCCATGTCAGTGGGAGTCCAGCATGCGCTGCACCAGCGGGTGCTGCACCTTGCGCGCGGTGCCGATGGCGTAGAAGTGTTCCTGCACGCCTTCGCAGGGCGCGAACCAGTGCAGGCCGTAGCCCTGGGTGAGCTTGTCGCGCATGCGCTCGGAGGCCGGGAACACGCCCATGCCCGAAGCGCCGAAAGTGGCCAGCAGCGCGCTGTCTTCGAACTCGCCCACCAGCCGGGGCTGTACGCCCTGGCGCTCGAACCACTGGTCGATGCGCAGCCGCACCGAGGCGTGCGCGGTGGGCAGCAGCACCGGGATGCGCGCCAGGTTGTGCGGGAAGTCCTCCCGCGCCGCGTCGATCCATTCGGCTGGCGCGTACCAGCACAGCCGTGAAGAGCCCAGCGGATGGCTGTAGAGCCGCAGGTTGGGGTTGACGGGTGCGGCCCGGTCGGAGAGCACCACGTCCAGGCGGTGCAGCGCCAGGTCGGCCAGCAGGTTGTCGAAATCGTCTTCGTGGCAGAGCAGGCGCAGCTTGGGCTCGTTCACCACCGGGGCCAGCAGGTCGCGCACCGCCAGCTTGGGCAGGCCGTCTGAAATGCCCACCACCAGGCGCACACCCGTCTGCTCGGTGGCGTCGCGCACCGTGGCGTGCAGCTGCTCGCCCAGCTGAAAGATCTGCTCGGCCACCTTCAGCGCGGCGTGGCCCGCGTCGGTGAGCGCCAGGCCGCGCCCCGCCGGCTTGAACAGCGCGTGGCCGAGCGACTGCTCCAGCAGGCGCACCTGAGCGCTGATGGTCTGCACCGCCATGCCCAGCCGTGCGGCCGCGTGCGACATGCCGCCCTCTTTGGCCGTGACCCAGAAGTAATACAGGTGCTTGTAGTTCAGGTCCTGCTGCATGGTTCGCTTTTAAGGAATGGACTGTTCCGTATTCTCTGCTTTTAACGGAGGTTCGAACACCCTACCGTGGAGCTCCCTGCCACTGTCTTCAGGAGTTCCGCATGAAAGCGTATCCCGTCAACAGCCCCGAAGCCGCCGCCCGCGTGCTCGCCATGGCCCTGGTGGCCGACGGCCAGTACTCGACCACCGAGATCCGCGCACTCGACCGCGCGCAGGCGCCCGACCGCCTGGGCATCAGCCCGCAGGCCTTCAAGACCGTGCTCGATGGCTTCTGCATGGAACTGCTGGCCGAGGGCGGCGGGCAGTGGACCGGCTCGGTCGACCCCGCCACGCGGCAGCAGCTGATGGACGAGATCACCGACCCCCACCTGCAAGACCTCATCTTGCAGCAGTGCGAGTTGCTGATGCTGGCCGACGGGCACATTGCCGATGGCGAGGTGGAGCTGCTGGACGCGCTGGCGGCCAGCTGGCGGCGCCCGGTACGGCTCTGACCGCCGGCCTCAGAGCCGGTAGAAGAACAGCGCGCTCATCACCAGCCCGGTGGCGATGACGCCGCTGCGCACGGCGTGGGCCGGCAGCCGCTTCGACCAGCGCGCACCAAAGAAGCCGCCAGCCGTGGCGGCCACCATCATCATCAGACCTTCGCGCCAGGCAATGGCGCCGGCGATGACGAAAGCGCCCACCGCCAGCCACGAGAGCACCAGCGAATTGAGGTTCTTCAGCGCGTTGACGGTGTGGATGCGGCTCTCGCCAGTCACCGTGTAGAGCGCCATCAGCAATATGCCCAGCCCTCCGTTGAAGTAGCCACCGTAAATGGCCACGGCCAGCAGCGCCGGCTCGCGCCAGCGCGCCAGACCCGGCCCGTCGGCGGTGGCACCCGCGGCACGCCGCGCAATCCACGGCCCCGCGGCAAACAGCGCGGTGGCAAACAGCAGCAGCCAGGGCACGATGCCGGCGAACACACGCGCCGGCGTCACCAGCAGCAACAAAGCGCCAGCCACGCCCCCGGTGGCCGCAATGCCCATCTCCCGCCACAGCCGGCGCGTGGGCAGCGCCCGCAACTCGGGCCGAAAGCCGAGCGTGCTCCCCAGGTAGCCAGGGCTCACCGCCAGCGCACTGGTGGCGTTCGCCATGATGGGCGGCACACCCGCGAAGACCAGGGCGGGAAAGGTGAGAAAGCTGCCGCCACCCGCGACGGCGTTGAGCACGCCGGCAGCAAAGGCAGCGGCGATCAGCAGCAGGGAGGTGGAAATCAGGTCCATGAACGTCAGGTGGGCTGCCGCGAAGGCAGCATGGGTCGCATGCTTGGGTTGCGGCGATTATGGACAGCTTGCTGTTGCGCCTGCCCGGCGCGCGTGTACAACCACGCGCGGCGGGACGACCAGATGATTGACCGCCACTGCTACGACAGGCGACCACTGCGAATCATGGATTGCACCCAGCGCGCCACGTGGTCAAGAGGGGCAGCTCATTGATACCGGTATAGGACCGCAATAGGCTGAACTGAGTCATTTGCGTTCGACGGCCTGAGCGACTGCTCCGGTCGTGACCGGCCCGTCGACGATCAGCGGCATCTGCGAGTGCCGCCACGAATGCAAGGCTCACGCGATCTTGTTGTCCCTGAAGCCACGCACTGCCTTGCGGATCTTCGACTCCAGCACCTGCGGGAAGTGGTGCATGACCGAATCGACAATATCGTCGTCAGGGAGGTCCTCGCGAAGAAGCTCGAGCACGAGCATGTTGACCTCTTTTATCTCCTTCAGCCGAAGCTCGCGAGCTCGAGCTTCGAGCGCTTCAATGCCGGCAAGCCTGCATGCATCAATCACTGCTGCGCCATTGGATCCCGGCACCTCCTGGTACACGAATTCATTGAGCAGGGTGATGTGGTCAGCGAACTCGTGGTACGCCGGATGCACCCACTCAAAATCTCCAGCTGCGGCCGGGTAAGCCACAGCAGCAGCAGAGCGATCCTTCCTACAGTCGTAACTGCCCTTCCTGTGATTGCAGCGCTTGCAAGTGAGGATCAGATTCTTCGGCTCGAATCTGAAGGCTGGATAGCCTTTCGTGACGCGGCGATCGCTTTGAGAGTTGCTAACGGCACGTTGAACAGACGTTCCCAGCGCCCCTTTTGGGAGGATGTGATCAAGCTCGCGAAGGCCAATCTCGTTTTTGATCAGCCGTTTGCAGTAGGCACACCGCGAGCCCTGTACCTCGATCAGGTATTCGACAAGAGCGTCCTTGGCTGCCGAGACAGCAGCGGCGGTCCAATCGTCACCACGTGCAAGCGCCGCCGCGAGACCGTCAATGGCTGGCTTCGGATATTTGGTGATGTCAATCAACGGCATGTTTAGAACCTTCAGATGCAGAGGTCTGGGGAGGGGGCTAAAAGTCCAGGCCTGCAACTCAGGCTTCGCCGAGCTCAATGATTGCTTCGATGGCGGGCACGATCACGTCGTCTGGTGGCAGCTCTTTCAGCAGTTCCTTGAGCACGGCACATGCTTGACGCAATCGAGCCTTGTCCCCTCCCTTGGTCTTGAGTAAGTCAAGAGCAGTTGCGACCGCCTTGCTTAGTTCCGGCGCACGAACCGTCTCCATGTCGAATCGCTCCTCGAGGACGGTGCTCGGGAGCCAGCCATGGACGGCTTCGCTTGGCACGACTTCAATGCTGCCGTCGTCTTCGTTCCGTCTGAGCCCGATCAGCGAGCCTTCTGAGCTTTGCACGCCGGAAGCAACAAGCGGCGAATGAGTAGCGATGACTATGTGGCACTTCTTCGCACAAGCAAGAGAGCGTCGCAGCAGGCTGATGTAGTCCCTTTGCCACTCTGGATGAAGGCTGTTCTCCGGTTCATCGATCAGTACCAAAGAATCGTCCTTCACGCACAGCGAAAGGTTCAACAGGTTGTTCAATATTTGCAATTGACCGGAGCTGAGATCGTCCACGCTCACACCATCAGCAGCCGCAGGTTGCTTCCCTTTGGTGGAGAAAAACTTCAAGTCTGCAACGTTGAGCATGCCCGCTTTGAGGTAAGGCACCAACCATTTGTGCTTCTTGATCTCGACTGCTCCCTTTTCGTCGAGACTTATCACGAGGTCTTGCGTGTAGAGAACTTCCTTGATTGCCGAATCAACGTCCAGGCTATTCAGGAACTGCCGCATTTCTTCAGCAAATGACGCCTCTGAGCTCCGCAGGTTCGAGAGGACCTTGTCAGCGTACAGCCGAAGGCCTTTAGCACCCTTGGTGACGTCGTCGACGCCTCGTCTGGGCGCCAATACGGCACGTACCTCGGTTGTAAATCCCAAGCACTGAAGAACAGCCGAGACGCTCTTGGCGCGCTCGGCGCCAGCGATCGGGTTCTCGAGCATGGACAGCAGGAGACCCGCAGCCATTCTTCCTCGACCGGCAACGTTGCCTGCGTAGCGAGGGCCGAAATAGGAGAAGTTGTCGAGATCAAACCCGCTCAAAGGACGAGTAATCTGCGCGCCCACGACCTGTGGAAATCGATCGCTATATGTTCCCGAAGCAGCAAGCACGTAGCGTACCGGATCAGACGAATTCAACGTGGCCGTAGACAACCATTTGCTGCTCGTTCTGTACGAAGTCCCGTTGAGCGCCGCACTCGTGATCAGTCGGAGCAGCACGCTCTTGCGGGTTCCGTTCTCCCCGCTCAGCACGGTGATCCAATTGCCGGTCTCGTTCGCACTCGGTTTCACGGCAAACGGGATAGATCTTGGTAGGCCGGGCCCTTCCAAATTTATGGTCAGAACTCTCATTGTCCTTTTCGAACCTCAGGGGCTTCTTCTTCCAATATCAGCAGGCCAATAGCGCTAACGCGCTCGAACCAGTTGTCAGTGTATCGGCCACCCAAAGGCGACAACCGGTGCATTCAGTCCGCCGAGCATAGCTGCGATCAGGCTCGACTGCCCGCAGGCTCTCAGCAGCCGGAGCTCGTGAATGTAGAGCCGCGACCAAGCGCTCTTGTGCTCTCTGCCGCCCGGTGTCTGCTTAGGCGAATCAGTTGAGGCTGAAGGACGCTGGCGGGGTACGGTAGCGGTCAACTGGCCCTGGGAGGCAACTGTCCGCAGTCTCTGCACAGCCGAACTTGAATAATCGAAAGTCGCTTGAAGCGTGGGTGCGGACCTTCAGAGCATTATCCTCGACTGACTGCGTGTGACCCTAAACTGCCCGAGTTTGTTTGCTCACAAGCGGCAGTTCGGCGCTAGCAGAGACAGTCGTAGGCGTTCAAATCAAGCTGTGTGCCGTGGAAGCGTTCGGTTGTGCTGCCGGTGGGCAAGTGCTTCGCGCTATATTAATAGTTACAAACGTGCGCAGGCTTGGCGCAGATTGGGCGGCACTCAATACGAAGGCGAAGGGGAAGACTTGGTAGATTCAGTTCCGATCATTTCGGCGAGAGAGTTTGCTACCGCGTTCGCGCTTAGGCCGAACCTGGTTGCCTGGTTTCTTGGGGCGGGCGCATCAGCGGCGTCGGGTATCCCGACCGGGTACTCGATGATTCGAGACTTCAAGGCCCAAATCTTTTGCAGGGAGAAGAACCTCTCAAAGCGCGAAATTGATACCGGAGATCCGGTGTGGACTGAGAGAATAGATGCCTTCTTCCGAGGGACGTCACTACTGCCCCCGGACGGGAATCCCACGGAATACGCGAAGGCGTTCGAAGCGGTCTATCCACATGCTCGGCTGCGCCGCCAGTACATCGACGACGCCATCAAGAAGGGCACGCCATGCTACGGCCACAAGGTTCTTGCGAGCCTGATGGCAGCCCGGAAAGTCGATTGCGTCTTCACCACGAACTTCGACCCATTGGTGGAGGATGCGGCTGTTGCGGCCAACGCGTTGCTTCCAGTGTTTGAGCAGTGCCGCCCCACGGTTGCGGCCATCGACTCTGCCGAGCGGGCTAAACGATGTCTCACGGAGTCGGACTGGCCCCTGGTGGCGAAGCTCCATGGCGACTACCAGTCGGTCGAGATCAAGAACACCAACTCCGAGCTGGAGAAGCAGGACGTGTGCATGCGCCATGTACTTGTGGAGGCGAGTCAGCGCTTTGGCATGGTGTTCGTCGGCTATAGCGGTCGAGACACCTCTGTGATGGATGCGTTGAACGCCGTCCTGAAGGAGACCACGCCGTTCCCCAACGGGCTCTATTGGGTCGCTTCATCGGCGTCAAGACTCCTGCCCGCGGTGGTCGAGTTCCTCGAGAACGCACAACTCGCTGGTGTCGACGTCGCCGTGGTCGATTGCAAGACGTTTGACGAGTTGGCCGCAGACCTTCTGAAGCATGTAGACCTCCCCCAAGTGCTTATGGAACACTTGATGCAGGGGAGGACAGCTCCGCGCCTGGTCCCCGTGCAATTGCCGGAGAGCGAGGCACGCCCCTTTCCCGTTTTACGGTACTCGGCCTTGCTGATCGAGTCTATGCCAAGGACTGCCCGCCGGGTCACGCTCAACCAGGTCACGACCTCGCCGGCCGTTCGAACGATGCTGAAGGCGCAATCCGTAAGGGCCGCGGTCGCCGCCAATGGCAAGGAACTCGCAGTATTCGGTAAGGACGAGGCGATCTTGGCGGCACTCGCTCCGCTGGGAGCAAAACTGGCCGGAACTGTCGAATTGGATGCCACTCGCGACAGTTGGGCCCTTGGCCTGCTCTACGACGCGCTGGTCCAGGCGCTGTCTAGGCACCGCCCGCTGGCGCCTAGGCTCCGGAGCTTTGGACACTCATTGGTCGTGGCGTCGCCTCGAGATGGGGAAGACGAGCTGCGCGCGAAGAAGCGCGCGGAGGACCTTGCAGCACTCAAGACGGCCTACGCCAGTGCGCTGACCGGCACTGAACAGAAAACCGGCCTTCCTTTCCAGGAAGGCATATTCCTGAAGCTCGAGCAGATCGATGAACGATGGTGGTGCGGCTTCGAGCCGTACACATTCGTACAGGTCCCTCGAGAGGAGCGCACGGCGGCGCCGGAAGGCGATCAGTCCAGCGCAGAAGAGGACGGGCTTGGACTGCCGCAAGAGCGTCGTGGCGGTGATCCGGTTGGCGACTGGCGCAGGGAGCGATGGTTCAACCGACGTAACAAGGAGTGGGCGGCCATCATCGAGGGTTGGGTCCAGATGCTGACCTCGACAAGGGACGGGACGATGCGCGCTTTTGGCGTCGCTGATGGCGCGGGTATCGACGCTGTGTTCACCGTGTCGCGCATGACGGGCTGGAGTAGGCCTGGCCACCATCACGGCTACTTCGAGAGGACCTCGTGATGGCGACGCCTGCACATGCGGCACAACTGGCGCCGTACACCCTTCTGGACGAGCCACTGCTCTCCTTCTCTCCTTCGGACGATTCCAAGGTTGATGTGCACCCCCTGCGGGGCCTCATCAACCATGGCCCATATTCCCAAGGCTCCTTCGGTGGCTATACGCCTCAGGTGCGCGTAGCCACAGTGGGCCCTGTGGGCGCGTTCTATCAGCGCGGCGAACTCATGAAGTTGCTGCAGTGCTCGCATCGCCCCGGAGACCGCGCCGAGTATGTGCCCCCGTACCCAGGATTCGAAGCCTTATTCCGTGTGCAGCTGGTCGGCGCGGGGAAGGGGGCCCACATCAAGTGGCCGGATTCCCTCGGTCAGCTCCCAGGTGAGGGTGATGCTCAGCAGCGGCTGTTCCAGGCTATGGACGCCGCTCTGCGAAGGCTAGAGGCGCAGCGGAACGAGTTCGACGTCGTCCTAGTCCACTTTCCTGATTCGTGGTTGCCGATGACGAAAACCAGGACGTTCGATGCCCATGACGCTCTGAAGGCACTGGGGGCCAAGTACAACATCCCCACCCAGGTTCTCAACGACCGGGTATTCACCTTCAACTACAAGGCATCCTTGGCCTGGCGTCTCGCGACTGCGCTGTATGTGAAAGCAGCAGGCACCCCTTGGAAGCTAGCTCCGCTCCCAGGTGTTCCGAAAGACACCGCATACATCGGGCTTGCGTACGCGCTTCGTGGCGACCAACGGAACGCCCACTACGTGACCTGCTGCTCTCAGGTGTTCGACATGGATGGCGGCGGGATGCAGTTCGTCGCCTTCGAGGCGCGAGACCCAGTGGCGGACGTAGCAGAGGCCCGGCGGAACCCTTTTCTGAGCCGTCATGACATGCGTGCCGTGCTTGCTCGGAGTCTGGCGCTTTACCAGGGCCGCAATGGCGGCAACCTTCCCAAGCGCCTCGTGATCCACAAGAACACAGCGTTCAAGCACGAGGAAGTCGAGGGGGCCTTCGACGCCTTGACCGGGGTGCCTGAAATCGAATGTATCGAGGTCGGCGCCGCGTCTTGCTGGCGAGGCGTCTGGCTGCTCGGGACTGGCCGGCGCACACCACCGCTGAGTAAGCCGGCCGCCTACCCAGTGCCGAGGGGAACGATGGTTGTCCGTTCGGGGAACTCTGCGCTTCTCTGGGTGGCTGGGAACGCGCCTGGCGTGTCCAACACGGGCAACTACTACCAAGGCAAGAAGAGCATCCCGAAACCGCTGCAGCTTATTCGTCATGCAGGTCGAGGGGGCTCGAACTCATTGCCCAAGAGGCACTGGCGCTATCCAAGATGGATTGGAACAACGATGCGCTGTACGACCCGGTCCCGGTCAGCATTCGTTACTCGAAGCGCTTGGCTCAAACAATCGCAAACGTGCCGGACCTTCCTAGCAGTGTTTATCCCTACAGGCTATTCATGTAACCTGATTCTTGAGGAGCAGCCAAATGGACTGGGATGACTATCTCGATGACAGCGAACTCGGTAACCTTCCCCCCTGAAGCTTGGGGCAATGTGGCTGACGTGGATGGACCGTTCGATCCGAACGACGTTTGGATGAAGAGCGCAGACGAGGACGAGCAGCGTATCGCAATGCGGGAATGGTTCACAGCCCGCTACTGCGACCCCGCACACGAGACGCCATACAACGGTCGGGAGGGCGGACACCTTTTCATCAATGGAGGGCCGTATAACCCGTCAGATGAGCTGCACACCCGGTTTGGAACGCTCGTGCATGGGGATGTGATCCAGGATGTTGCGAATGAACTGGTGATGGAAGTCGGAGACGAGTGGGCGCCGATCCTTCGCGAGCCCCCTCCCGACTACTACGACGAGCGCTTCGAACTGGAGTCTGTCGGACCAGACGGCCCTTTGCTTCGCGCCAGAGAGCGCATCGCGGAACTGAGCATGACGCTGGGTCTGCAGTCGAACCCGACCGCGCGACCTCTAGTTGCGCGTCTGGTCTTCAGCGCCCACATCGGTGTCTTGGAGTCGTTTCTTTGGGAGACCGCCCAGCACTGGATCAGCACTCGCCCGGAGGTTCTCCAGCGATGCGTTGAACGGCTCCTGGTCTTCAAAGAACAGAAGTTCAATCTCAGTGAGGTGTACGAGCAGCACGCAAAGATCGAGGCTACTGTGAAAGGCTACCTCCAGAACCTCGTCTGGCATCGGTGGGACCAGGTCGGCGCCCTTTACAGGGAGGCTCTGGACGTAAAACTTCCGAGCATCAAGTCCTTCCAGACTCCGTTAGAGATCAGGCACCACATCGTTCACCGAAGTGGCACGGACAAGGCCGGCAACAAGATTGAGATAGACGATGCGGTCATTGCCAGACTCGCCGCCGACGTCGAAGCCTTCGCGGTGCAGGTCAACAAGGAATGCTCTGACAAGTTTGAACCGCCCCAGGGGCGCGGACGTTACTTGGCTTGAGTTGAGGACATCGGGCAGCCTCGTTCTCGCGAATGACGGCCAAGCCCTTGTGTCCCATCGCTCAAACGGCGCCTACCAGTTCAATAATGACCGGTAGGCAGCCGAAAGCGCTAGTTCAACAAGGGCTGTCGAAGGTCAGGGAACGCTGCATAGGAGCCCATGAGCTTGAGAGTCCGGTTCTGCTGCCGATCCGCACCACGACCAATATCTGCGGACTGAATCCCCAGCCCGGACCGACCGTAAGCTCCTGTTCGGGCTCCGACAGGTTCATCCGCACCCAAGTGCTGCCCATCGCATGGCGGCTGGCCAGTTGTTGCTGGTGTTTGGCGTCATCTCCCCTGGCGTCGCTTTCAGCCTCCCACCGGCATGATGTTCGCCACCGGCTCGGGCGCCAGCATCGTGCCATCGCGCAGACCGCGGACCGTGGCGAAGGACAGCCACAGCACCACCATCGAGGTTGCGGCCAGCAGCAGCACGCCCGCGTTTTGCAGCGCGCCGTGCCAGCTGCTGCCGGGCTGCAGCTCGGCCAGCCGCAGGGTGAGCGAGGTGAAGGCCGCGAGTGGGAACGACAGCGCCCAGAACGCGATGCCGAAGGGCTGGGACGCCACGCGACGCGCCACCGGCACCAGCAGCAGCAGCGTGAACAGCGCGATGCCCCAGAGCGCCTGCACCAGCACGATGGGCGCCTGCAGTTGCACCAGCACCAGGCCGATGACCGAGGGCGGTGCCAGCGTGATGAACCAGGCGGGCATGAGGCGTTCGGGCAGCGGACTGTGCGCCAGGCGGCGCACCAGCACCAGCGTGAACACCACCGGCCACAAAAAGGCGCCGATGCCCAGCTGCGCGGCAGACCAGCCGTCGATGCCCAGCGGCAGACCACCGAGCGGCGCCACCACGTTGCCCACCACCGGAATCAGCAGCACGGGCGTGACGCCGGGCCACAGCCCGGTGTTGCCCGCGCCCAGGCCGGGCTGACTGATGCCGGCAGGGGCCAGCCAGCGGCCGAGCACCCAGAGCGTGGCCCACAGCTGCGTGAGGCTGCCGGCCCACCACAGCACGCGCCACAGCGGTGTGAGTGGCCCGCTGGCACCGCCCAGCGCCACACCCACCGCCGCCATCAAGAGCAGCGACACCGGCACGGCGGCCACAAAGGCGTGGCGGGCGGGGTGCTTCAGGTCGTCGGCCAGGGCCTGCGGGTAGCGCGAGGCACGCACACCTGAGGCCACGAGCAAGACACCGAACACCAGCAGCGCGAGCGCGCCCAGCACCAGGGAGATGCCGGTGGCCATGTCGCCCAGCGGGCCGGCCGCGCGGCCCCAGGCGAGCGACAGGCCGCACAGCCCCATGACCAGGGCGAACCAGCCGGGTGCGAGGAACTTCAGGGGGGTGGGGGTTTGCATGGCTTTTCTGGTGGGCGCTGGGCTTCGACAGGCTCAGCCCGAACGGTGGTGGGCTCAACCTGATCGGTGTTGGGCTCCGCCCGAATGGTAGTGGGCTCTGCCCGAACGGCGTTGGGCTCCGCCCGAACGGGGGAGGGCTCAGTCTGAACGGGGGTGGGCTCAGCGCATAGGGTGGGGGACACTGCCCGGTGGGGGGGGTGGATTCAGCTTGTAGGGTATCGCAGGTCGCTGGAACGGGGTTGCGATCTGCAAGGACCGGCCCGGTATGGGGCGCATGAGATGTCTCGGCTCTGCAGGGCTTTTCGGTTGGCACTGGGCTTCGACAAGCTCAGCCCGAACGGTGGTGGGCTCAGCCCGAACGGTTGAAGCTCGGCCCGAACGGTTGAGGCTCGGCTTGAACGGTTGGGGCTCAGCTTGAACCGGTAGGGACTTCCCCCGAGCAATGGGCACCCCGAACGGGCGGGTGCTCGGCCCGCACTTCGATCGGCTCAGCCCGTGTGGTGTGAGCCCCGGCCGAGTGGTGTTGGCCCGGGCCATGCGAGGAGCGCTCGGCCCCCAGGGCTCAGCGCGTGCTGCAGGCGATCTTGCTTTCGGGCACGCCGAAGGCCTTGAGGATCAGCGCCAGCGGGCAGAAGTTGGTGAAGCCGAACTGGAACAGGTTCAGGCCCACGAAGGCGGTGAAGGCGAGGAACCAGGGGCTCACGAACAGCGGGCTGGCTTCAACGCCGAGCGCCAGCGAAATCATGATGAACAGGCCGGCAATCACGCGGATATAACGCTCAACGGTCATTTCAAACTCCTTGAATAGAACAACGACAGGGGGACAAAAAGGGGTGCGTCTCGCGGGCTTTCAGGCCCTCAGACAGCGGCGTCTTGCAACTGGTACTTCTTGCGGTACAGCGCAAAGTAGAGAACCGGGATCACCACCAGCGTGAGCAGGGTGGAGACGGCGATGCCGAAGATCAGCGAGACGGCCAGGCCGTTGAAGATCGGGTCGTCCAGGATGAAGAAGGCGCCCATCATGGCGGCCAGGCCGGTGAGCGCAATGGGCTGCGCGCGCACCGCGGCGGACTGCACCACGGCGTCGGCGAAGGGCACGCCGCGCGCGGTTTCCAGCTCGATGAAGTCCACCAGCAGGATGGAGTTGCGCACGATGATGCCGGCCAGCGCGATCATGCCGATCATGCTGGTGGCGGTGAACTGCGCACCCAGCAGCGCATGGCCCGGCATGACGCCGATGATGGTGAGCGGAATCGGCGCCATGATCACCAGCGGCGTGAGGTAGCTGCGGAACTGCGCCACCACCAGCAGGTAGATGAGGATCAGGCCCACACCGTAGGCGGCGCCCATGTCGCGGAAGGTCTCATACGTGATCTGCCACTCGCCGTCCCACTTGACGGCGTACTGGCGGTAGGGGTCTTGCGGCTGGCTGATCCAGTACTCGCCGAGTTCGCCGCTGTTGGGCAGCGCGGCCGCGTTCATGCGCGAGCGGATGTCGAACAGGCCGTAGAGCGGTGAGTCGAGCTTGCCCGCCATGTCGCCCATCACGTAAGTGACGGGCAGCAGGTTTTTGGTGAAGCGGGGCTGGTCGATCACGCCGCGCTCCACCGTGACCAGCTCGGACAGCGGCACCATGGCGCCGTTCGCGGCCTTCATGGGCAGCGCCAGCAGCGCGTCCAGCCCCACCTGCGCTTCTCGCGGCAGCTGCAGGCGCACCGGCACCGCGAACTTGGCGTGGCCGTCGTGCAGCCAGGCGGCGTCGGCGCCCGAGAGGGCGGCATGCACGGTCTGCGCGATCACCTGCACCGGAATGCCCAGCGACTCGGCGCGCTGGCGCTGGATGCGCAGGAAGGCGCGCGGCGCGGCTTCTTTCAGCGTGGTGTCGATGCCCACGATGTCGGGGGTGTCGGCAAAGGCCTGCGCCACGCGTTGGGCCAGCTCGGCGCGGCCCGCTTCGTCGGGCCCGTAGACCTCGGCCACGATGGGTGAGAGCACCGGCGGGCCGGGCGGCACTTCCACCACCTTGAGGCGCGCGCCGTGCGCAGCGGCGATGCGCTCCAGCTCGGGCCGGTGGCGCTGGGCGATGGCGTGGCTCTTCTCGCTGCGGTCTTTGGCGCCGGCCAGGTTCACCTGCAGGTCGCCGCCCTCGGCGTCGGCGCGCAGGTAGTATTGGCGCACCAGGCCGTTGAAGGTGATCGGGCTGGCGGTGCCGGCGTAGCCCTGCACGTTGGCCACCTCGGGCTGCACCGCGATCCAGGCGGTGAGGTCCTGCAGGGCGGCGGCGGTGTCTTCCAGCGGCGTGCCGGCGGGCATGTCGAGCACCACCTGGTACTCGCTTTTGTTGTCGAAGGGCAGCATCTTCAGCACCACCCACTGCACCAGCGTGAGCCCCACCGACAGCAGCAGCGCCACCACGATTCCGGCCAGCAGCAGCCAGCGCTTGCGCGCGCTCTGCAGCAGCGGCGTGAGCACGCGGGTGAAGGTGTTCTGCAGGCCGCGTGTGAGCTTGCCGGGGCCATGGTCGGCGTGGCCCGGCCCGGTCTTGATGAGTTTCAGCGCCAGCCAGGGCGTGACCGTGAACGCGATGGCGAGCGAGATCGCCATGCCCATGCTGGCGTTGATCGGGATCGGGCTCATGTACGGCCCCATCAGGCCACTCACGAAGGCCATGGGCAGCAGCGCGGCGATGACGGTGAATGTAGCCAGAATGGTGGGGCCACCCACCTCGTCCACCGCACGCGGGATGATGACCGCCAGCGGCACGTCGGGCGTCAGGCTGCGGTGGCGGTGGATGTTTTCCACCACCACGATCGCGTCGTCCACCAGGATGCCGATGGAGAAGATGAGCGCGAACAGCGACACGCGGTTGAGCGTGAAGCCCCAGGCCCAGGACGCGAACAGCGTGGCGGTGAGCGTGAGCACCACCGCCGCGCCGACGATGATGGCTTCGCGCCGGCCCAGCGCCAGCCCCACCAGGATGATCACGCTGCCGGTGGCGAAGATGAGCTTCTGGATCAGCTGGTTGGCCTTGTCGGCGGCGGTCTGGCCGTAGTCGCGCGTGATGCTGACTTCCACACCGTCGGGAATCACCGTGTTCTTCAGCTGCTCCAGGCGCTCGCGTGCGCCGCGAGCCACGTCCACCGCGTTCTCGCCGGGTTTCTTGCTCACGGTGAGGGTGACGGCGGGGTGGTTCTGGCCGGTCTGACCACCGGCTGCGGTGGCGGCACCGCCGGGCGTGAACCACACGTAGCGCTTCGGCAGCTGGGCGCCCATTTCCACCCGTGCGACCTCGCGCAGGAAGATGGGGCGGCCGTTGTTGACGCCCACCACGATGTCGCCCACGTCCTGCTCGTTGCGCAGGAACTCGCCGGTCTCCACGCTGAGCATGCCGGGTTCGCCCGCGGCGGGCGCGGGGTTGACCACGGTGCCCGATGGCATGGCCTGGTTGGCCGAGGCAATGGCGCCGTGAAGCGCCTGCACGCTGATGCCGCGCTCGCGCAGGCGGCCGGGCTCCAGCCACACCTGCACCGCCCGGCCAGGGCCGCCGATGGTGACCACCTCGCGTGTGCCCGGCACGCGCTTGAGCTCGGTCTCCACCGCATGCGCCACGCGCTCCAGGTCGAGCGCACTCTGCGCGTCCTGGGTCCACAGCGTGGCGGCGAGCACCGGCACGTCGTCGATGCCCTTGGGCTTGACGATGGGGGGCAACACGCCCAGGCCGGCGGGCAGCCAGTCCTGGTTGGCGTTGAGCACGTCGTACAGACGCACCAGCGCCTCGGTGCGCGGCACGCCCACCTGGAACTGCACGGTGAGCACGGCCACGCCGGGGCGCGAGACCGAGTAGGTGTGCTCGATGCCCTGTATCTGCGAGAGCACATGCTCGGCCGGCGCCGCCACCATCTTCTCCACGTCGGCACTGGACGCACCGGGGAAGGGGATGAGCACGTTGGCCATGGTCACGTTGATCTGCGGCTCTTCTTCGCGCGGCGTCACCAGCACGGCGAACAGGCCGAGCAGCAGGGCCACCAGCGCCAGCAGCGGCGTGATGGCATTGGCCTGGAAGGCGCGCGCCACGGCGCCGGAGAAGCCGAGCTTCTCGGGCGTATGCGGCGGGGTGTGGGAAGCGGGATGTGTCATGGCGCCGTCCTCACTGTGCGGCCGCTGCGGGCACGGCACCCGCGAGGCCGGCGCGCACCGGGTCCAGCGCCACGCGGTCACCGGCCTTCAGGCCGGCCAGCACTTCCACGCCCTCGCCCAGCGCGGCGCCGGTGCGCACGGCACGCAAGGCAAAGCCGGCGGGCTGGCCTTCGCCGCGCGAGGCCACCACATACACCGCCGTGAGTTCGCCCCGGCGCAACACGGCCGAGGCCGGCACCACCAGCCGCTGGGCGCCGGACTCGGCTGCTGCCGTGGCCGGCGCGCCGACGAAACGCACGCGCACGCTGCGCCCCGGCACCTGCTCGGCGCCGTCGGCCGCGCTGAGGTCCAGGCGCCATTCCACGGTCTGCGACACCGGGTCGGCCGCCGGCAGGCTGGCCTGCGCGGCGGGGCGCACCCAGCGGTCGGTGCCAGGCAGCTGGATCTCGATCTGCTGCGCCTGCCGCGCGAGTGCCTGCAGGGAAGCGGGCACGTGCACCACGGCACGGATGGGCTGCGGCGCGTACACCGTGAGCACCGGCGAGCCGGGCATGGCCAGCGTGCCGGCTTCGGCGTGCGTCTGCAGCACCCAGCCGTCATAGGGCGCGGTCAGGCGCGTGAAGCCCTGCGCCAGGGAAGACTGCGTCTGCCCCGCACGGGCGGCGGCAGCACCGGCCTGCGCGGCCTTGAACTGGGCCTGCGCGGTGTCCAGCGCCGCCTGTGCCACGAAGCCCTGCGCGCGCAGGTCGCGCGTGCGCTCGAAATGGGCCTGGGCGTTGGCCAGCTGCGCGTCGGCCTGCGCCACCCCCGCCTGCGCCTGCGCCACGCCGGCCTGCGTCGCCCGGTCGTCGATCACCGCCAGCACCTGCCCGGCCTTGACGCGGTCACCCGCCTTCACCGACAAGCTGGCGATGCGACCGCTGGCCTGCGCGGAGAGCGTGCTCTGGCGCACCGCCTGCAAGCTGCCATCAAAAGCCAGCGAAGATCCCGCGGTGTGAGCCCCCACGCTGACCACTGGCACCTGCGGGCCAGCCGGCGGCGCTTCGCCCGCTGCGCGCACGCCGCTCGCCATCAACGACACCGCGGCCAGCACGGCGATCGACAGACCACCAGCCGCCAGAAGGCGACGGGGCGCCTGGCCCAACGCGAGAGCGCGAGTAAGCCCGATGGCGAGAGGTGTTTTTGATTGCGTCATGGCCGTGTTCTCCTGTACAGCCCCGAGTATAGACGTATACCCCTGGGAGTACAAGAAGGGCTTGCCTTTAGAGGGGGGGACCCGTGCGCGGAAGCAGCCCTCACCCCTGCCCTCTCCCAGAGGGAGAGGGGGTCAGACACTGCTTCTGGGCCAGGAATGAACGCGCGCGGCAGACGGTGACTGTGGCGAGCGCCGACAGCCAGCGAATGGCTCCCGCAGGTGCTTCCCCTCCCTCTGAAAGATGGCCGACGAAAGGGCTCCCGCTTCGCCCCCTCTCCCTCTGGGAGAGGGCGGGGGTGAGGGCTCGCAGCCGAGAAGGCCCGCACTCGGCAGACGATGGCGTCGGCTCACGCAGCCAGCCAGCGAAAGGGTTCCCGCATGGGCTCCCTCCTCCTCCGAAAGACGGCCGGCGAAAGCGCTCCCGCTTCGCTCCCTCTCCCTCTGGGAGAGGGCTGGGGTGAGGGCTCTCCCCGGCGGTGCGCTGATCAGGCGGCGAAGGGCACACGGGGGGCCACCGCGCAGAACAGTTCGTAGGAAATGGTGCCGGCCGCGGCGGCGACCTCGTCGGCCGTGAGCACGGCGCCGCTGGCGGAGCGGCCCCACAGCACCACCTCGGACCCGAAGCCCGCGGCGTCCAGCCCCGTCAGGTCGACCATGAGCATGTCCATGCTGACGCGGCCCACCACCCGCGTGCGAACGCCGTCCACCAGCACAGGGGTACCCGTGGGGGCATGGCGCGGGTAGCCGTCGGCATAGCCGCAGGCGACCACGCCGATGCGCATGGGCCCATCGGCGGTGAAGGTGGAGCCGTAGCCCACGGTGTCGCCGGCCTGCAGCTGCTGCACGGCGATCAGGCGGCTGGACAGCGTCATGGCGGGCTGCAGGTCCCAGTCGGCCGCGGTGCGCTGCGGGTGGTCGGGGGCGCCGCCGTAGGTGGCGATGCCCGAGCGCACCCAGTCGGCGCTCAGATGCTCGGTGGCCTGCTCGCCCGCCTCCACGCGCAGGGCTTGTGCGGCGTGGCGCAGGATGGCCGCACTGTTGCACAGCGTGCGCTCGCCCGGCAGATCGGCGGTGGCGGCCTCGAAGGCGGCCACCTGGTGGGCGATGCCGCGCGCGCCGTCGGCGTCGCTGAAGTGGGTCATGAGCGAGATTTCTTCCACCTGCGGCAGCGCGTTCAGCCGCGCCCAGGCGGCACGGAAGGCGGTGGGCGTGAAACCCAGCCGGTTCATGCCGCTGTTGAGCTTGAGGAAGACGCGGTGCGGCAGCTGGGTCTTGTGGGCGGCCAGCCAGTCGATCTGCTCGGTGCAGTGCACCGTGTGCCACAGGTGCAGGCGCGAGCACAGCTCCAGGTCGCGCGGCTCGAACACGCCTTCGAGCAACAGCACGGGGCCCCGCCAGTCGAGCGCGCGGATGCGCTGCGCTTCCTCCAGGTCCAGCAGCGCAAAGCCGTCCGCCGAGCGCAGCGCGTCGAAACAGCGCTCGATGCCGTGGCCGTAGGCGTTGGCCTTGACGACGGCCCAGACGCGGGCATCGGGCGCACGCTCTCTGGCGCGCTGGAGGTTGTGGCGGAGTGCATCGGCGTGCACGGTGGCGAGAATGGGGCGGGGCATGGCGAACTCGACGTCGGCGTGGACATTCGGCACCCGGCGCAAACGCTTAAGACGCCGGGCGATGCCCCCGGAAACGCCGTGCTATAACCCGGCATCCTTGGAGACACCCGCTGACTTTCGCATAAAAAAGTCGACCCCAATTCTGCCCAGCGCCGGCTGGTGGGGACCGACGTACAACAATCATCTCCATGAAGCGCGGCTTCTACACCATCATGACGGCGCAGTTCTTCAGCTCGCTGGCGGACAACGCGCTGTTTGTGGCCGCCATCGAACTGTTGCGAACCCGGGGGGCGCCTGAATGGCAAAGCGCCGCACTCGTCCCACTCTTTGCCCTGTTTTATGTGGTGCTGGCTCCCTTCGTGGGGGCTTTTGCCGACGCCCGGCCCAAAGGCCAGGTGATGTTCATCAGCAATGCCATCAAGGTGGTGGGCTGCCTGCTCATGCTCTGGGGCGTGCACCCGCTGCTGGCCTACACGCTGGTGGGTCTGGGTGCTGCGGCCTACTCGCCCGCCAAGTACGGCATCCTCACCGAGCTCCTACCGCCCTCACAGCTGGTGAAGGCCAATGGCTGGATCGAGGGCCTCACGATTGCGTCGATCATCCTCGGGGTCTTGCTCGGCGGCCAGCTGGTGGGCCCGCTGCTCTCCGGGTGGCTGCTGGCGATCGACCTGCCGTTCTTCACCACCGGCGTCGACAACAAGGCCGAGGCAGCGATCACGGTGCTGGTGTTCATCTACGTGGTGGCCGCCTGGTTCAACACCCGCATTCCGCTCACCGGCGTGACGCCGCGCCCCATGCCGGCCAACCCGCTCGCCCTGCTGCCCGACTTCTGGCGCTGCAACAGCCGCCTGTGGCGCGACCGGCTGGGCCAGATCTCGCTGGCCACCACCACGCTGTTCTGGGGTGTGTCGGGCAACCTGCGCTACATCGTGCTGGCCTGGGCCGGCGCCGCGCTGGGCTATACGACCACGCAGGCGTCTTCGCTGGTGGGCGTGGTGGCGCTGGGCACCGCCGTGGGCGCCGTGGTGGCGTCGATGCGCATGCGCCTGGACCAGGCCACCCGCGTGATGCCGCTGGGCATTGCCATGGGCTTGCTGGTAATCGCGATGAACTTCATCGACAACGTGTGGGTGGCCGCGCCCTTCCTGGTGCTGCTGGGCGGCCTGGGCGGCTTCCTGGTGGTGCCGATGAACGCCCTGCTGCAGCACCGGGGCCACAACCTCATGGGCGCCGGCCGCTCGATCGCGGTGCAGAACTTCAATGAACAGGCCTGCATCCTGATCCTGGGCGCGGCGTACAGCTTCTCCACCGCAGCGGGCTGGTCGGCCTTCATGGCCATCACCGCCTTCGGCGTGATCGTGGCCGGCTTCATGTGGATCATCGCCCTGTGGCACCGCCACAACCAGCGCACCCACCCCCACGAGCTGGAACGCCTGATGGAGATTGCCCGGCGCGACGACCTTCACGGGTAGCCCCCCGCGCCGCGCCTAAGGGCGCGTCACCCCCCAGGGGGCGATGCGAGTGGCCCGGCAAAGCCGGTTCCACCGCATCCTGAGTGAAGACACCTCACGCCGGAAGGGAAGTTGACCCGAGGGCACCGCGGAACCGGCTTTGCCGGGCAGCCAGTGCCGCCCCCCTCCGGGGGGGTGACGCCGCAGGCGGCGCGGGGGGAATCCAGATGTCAGAAACCGATGTTTGTTTTCTCGAAGCCGTCCAGGCTCACCAGCCGGTGCTGGGCCAGCACCTTGTAAAGCTCGGCTTCGCCCACCGAGCGCGAAAGGTACGCGTCGCTGCCGGCCAGGCCGGCTTTCATGCGGTCCATGCTGCCGGCGGTGGGCGCAAACATCACCACCACCGGGGCCTGACCGTTGGGCAGGCGGCACTGCTTGGCGCTGCGGCACACCTGCCAGGCATCGGGCTCGCCGTTGAGCCGGTCGATCACCACGAGGCGGTAGGCGTGGGCCTTGAGCATCACCAGTGCCTGTGGCGCCTCGCGCGACCAGTCGATCGACAGGCCATAGCGGCGGAAGCGCTTGTGCAGGATGCGGCCTTCCACCAGGCTCTCGGCCACCAGCAGCATGTCGCCCCGCGGCACCTCGGGCAACGTGGCCTTGGCGCCGCCGGTCTGGGAGCGGGTGGAACGCGAGGAACGCCCGCTGCGCGACGCGGGCGGCGGGGCCACCGGAGGCAAGGGCAGCTCGTCCAGACCACCGAAATCGGTCAGGCGCAGCACCCCCGGCCGGCGCGTGGACGCTGGTGCCAGGGGCTTCACCGGCCGCTGCACGACCGGCGCTGCCGTTGCCGCGGCGGCCACGCGGCGTGGCTCGCGCTGCATGGGGCGGGTGGGCGGGAACTCCGATTCCGGGTCACGGCGCCGCGGCGACACGGCAGGTGCCATGGGAGCAGCGGGGGAGGCTGGCCGGCTGCTGCCGACCTTGCGCATGCTCGCGTCAAGACCCTTTACCTGCGAGACCTGGAACGGTTCGGTCGCAGCGAAGGCCGGGGCCTGCTCCACGCGCTTGCGCGGTGCCACCGGCTTGCTCACACCCACCAGCGCGTCTAGCGCGGCCAGCACACCCACCAGCTTCACCGGCTTGCGCTGCAGCGGCCAGCCGGTGCCGCCGTCGTTGCTGCCCAGCAGCAGCACGCGGCCCGGCAGCTCGGCGTGGCGCACCAGGTGCAGGGCCTGCAGGTTGTCGGCGTTGACGATCAGGAGCTGCGCGTCCATCACCTCGTCCTGCACCTGGTACGCGGGCGGACGCCGCGACGCCAGGCGCAGAAACGACTCGATCGTGGACGACTCGTTCTGGGCAAAACCCACCAGCGCCACCGTGTAAGCACCCACCATGAAAGCCCCTGACGTGTACCAATGCGTTAATCTGCAAATGAGTATGCCGGTTTTTGGGTACGCGCCCGGGGCTTGCCTGCACGCAGCAGGGACAAGCGTGACCGTTTCCCGCCCGCCGCCTTCCGGCGACACAATGCAGCCTCCCCACGGCCCTCAGGAGACCCGCATGCCCAGCATTTACGACTTCGAAGCCCAGTCCATCGACGGCAGGCCCGTGGCCCTCTCCCAGTTCAGGGGACAGGTGCTGCTGATCGTGAACACGGCCAGCGCCTGCGGTTTCACCCCCCAGTTCGGCGGACTGGAAAAGCTGCACCAGCGCTATGCAGACAAGGGGCTCGTGGTGCTGGGCTTCCCGTGCAACCAGTTCGGCAGCCAGGACCCGGGCAGCAACGAGGAGATCGGCGCTTTCTGCCAGAAGAACTACGGCGTGAGCTTTCCCATGATGGCCAAGGTCGACGTGAACGGCGGCGCCGCCCACCCGCTCTACCAGTGGCTCACGGCCGAAGCCCCCGGTCTGCTGGGCAGCAAGGCCATCAAGTGGAACTTCACCAAGTTTCTGGTGGGCAAAGACGGCCGGGTGCTACGGCGTTATGCACCTCAGGACGCGCCCGAGAAACTGTCCAAGGACATCGAAGCCGCGCTGGCCGCCTGAACGCAGGGCGCGACCCGCGCAGCGGCGGAGCGTGGGGGCGACAGACCCGCCGCCGGGACGCCCCAAGGCGGGTCAGCCCCCTTGGGGGGCTGAGGACCGCGGCTCACGGCCTGCCTGCGCAGGCCGGGACGGGACGAAGAGGTGGCGACTCCGGCGCCGCCGCGGCCTGCAAGGCGCGACCCGCGCAGCGGCGGAGCGTGGGGGCGACACCTTAGCGCTCGAACTCGGTGTTCAGCACCACCGTGCTGGTGGTGCGCTGCACGCCGGGAATGGCCTTGATGGCGTAGAGCACGTCTTCCAGCGCGCGGGCGTGCACGCAGCGCACCTTGATCAGCGTGTCGTGCTCGCCCGCCACGCTGTGCACCTCCACCACCTCAGGCAGCTCGCCCAGCCGCGCGGCGATGTCGCGGCAGTGCACGCCGCCGTCGTTGCGGATGGCAACGAACGCGGTCAGGTGCAGGCCCAGCGCTTCGGGCGCCACCCTGATCGAGAAGCGCTCGATCACGCCACGCTCCACCATCTTGCGCACCCGCTCGTGCACGGCGGCGGTGGACATGCCCACCTCAGCGGCCAGATCAGCGTACGAACGACGGCTGTCCACCGCCAGGGCCGTAAGAATTCTTTTGTCGAGGTCGTCAGTCTGGAAATTATCTTGCATCGGGTGAAATCGTCGGATATATTCGGCCGCAACTACTAGGCACCGAACATTTTCCGCCCTGAGGCCTCAAATGCCAATCTTTTTCCGTCTGCCCGGCGCCAGCGATGCGCGCATGCGCCTGATCACCGCGCTGCTGATCGTCTACATCGTCTGGGGCACGACTTACCACGCGCTGAACATCGCCATGCAGACCATGCCGCCGCTGCTCATGAACGGCACGCGCTTCCTGGTGGCGGGCGCGGTGATGCTGGCGATTGCCCGTTGGCAGCGCCTGCCCTGGCCGAGCGCGGCGCAGTGGCGGCACTCGGCGATGATCGGTGCGCTGATGGTGTGCGGCGCCATGGGCATGGTGGTAATGGCGCAGAAGATGGGCATCGGCTCGGGCCTCATGGCCACCGTGGTGACCACCATGCCGATGTGGCTGGCGCTGTGGACGCGCTGGGGCTGCGAGCGTGTGCCGGTCACGAGCTGGATCGGCCTGGCGCTGGGCGTGGTGGGCGCGGCCGTGCTGGCGCGCGAAGGCGATTTCTCGGCCACCGGTCTGGGCGCCCTGCTGGCCTTTGGCGCGCCGCTGTGCTGGAGCATCGGCTCCTACGCCTCGCGCAAGCTCGACCTGCCCGCGCCCGCCATGGCCTCGGCAGCGCAGTGGCTGCTCGGTGGCCTCATGGGCACGGCGGCTGCGTGGTGGCTGGAGCCGGCGGCGCACAGCTGGAGCCCCGCGCAGATGAGCCTGAGCGCGTCGCTGGCCTGGCTCTACCTGGTGGTCATGGGCACGCTGGTCACGCTCAACGCCTACCTGTGGCTGCTGAAGAACGCGTCGCCCGCGCTGGCCGGCAGCTACTCGTTCGTGAACCCGGTGGTGGCGCTGTGGGTGGGCGTGGCGCTGGGGGGCGAGGTGCTGACCGGGCAGGTGTTCGTTGCCCTGCCGCTGATTTTGCTGGCGCTGGCCTGCATCATTTACGGCCAGCCGCTGTGGCGCTGGCTGCAGCCCCGCCTGCGCCTGGGCGGCCTGCGGCGCGCGTGAAGCGCCTCAGACCCAGCGCAGCAGCAGGCCCGCCACCGCCGGCAACACGAGCGCACTGAACAGGGCCGACAGGCCCATGGCCAGGCCGGCAAACGCGCCCATTTCCTCGCTCACCTGGAAGGCACGGGCGGTGCCGATGCCGTGCGCCGCCGTGCCCAGCGCGAAGCCGCGCACCGCCGGGTCGGTGATGCGCAGGGCGTCGAACAGGTAGCGCGCCGTGGCCGCGCCGAGAATGCCGGTGCTCACCACCAGCACCGCGGTGAGCGAAGGCAGGCCGCCGATCTGCTCGGCAATGCCCATGGCCACCGGCGTGGTGACCGACTTCGGCGCCAGCGAAGCCAGCGTGGCCTTGGATGCACCCAGGAGCCAGCCAATGCCGATGGCGCTCGCAGTGGCGGCGAGTGTGCCCACCACCAGCGCGCCCAGCAGCGGGAACCACAGGCGTTTGAGGCGCGGCAGCTGTTCCAGCAGCGGCACGGACAGCGCCACCGTGGCCGGGCCGAGCAGGAAGTGAACAAACTGCGCGCCCTCGAAATAGGTGGCGTAGGGCGTGCCGGTGGCCCACAGCAGCAGCCCCAGGCCGATGACCGAAAACGCCACCGGGTTGGCCAGCGGGTGAAAGCCGCTGCGCCGGTACAGCACGAAGGCACCCTGGTACATCAGCAGCGTCACGGTCAGGCCCAGCAGGGGCGTGGCCGACAGGTAGACCCACACATCAGCCAGGCGCTCGGTTGCGCCCTCCGGCAGGGGCAGGCCGGCCTTCATGCGGCGTCCTTTGCCGCCGTGCTGCGCCCGGTGAGGCGCATGAGCGCCTGCAAAGTCAGCGCCGCCGCCACCAGCCCGATCCAGGTCGAGAGCACCAGCGCCACGCCGATGGCCAGCGCCTCGTCACCCAGGCGCTGCAGGTGCAGCATCACGCCCACGCCGGCAGGCACGAAAAGCAGTGAGAGGTGTTGCAGCAGGGTTTGGGCGGTGGGCCGCACCATGGCCAGCACGGCCGGGCGCCAGGCCAGCAGGGGAATGAGCAGCGCCAGCCCCACCACCGGGCCGGGCACGGGCACGCCCAAGGCGCGCACCAGCGCTTCGCCCAGCAACTGAAAGACCAGCAGGGTGGACAGGGCAGCGATCATGCGGGCTCACTCCGGTTGGTTCTGCCACCCCGGCTGCGGGCCCGCCGGCCCGCCGCACTCAGAGCAACTCTTTGGGGATATTGCCACCGTTGGCAGCGATGTGGCCCAGCACGTTCTTGTGCAGCCACATGTTCATCTGGGCCGAGTCGGCCATTTTGTCGTCGGGGCAATACAGCTCTTTGGCCAGTTCCTTGCGCGCGGCCAGGCTGCTGTCCAGGCCCAGCAGCTTGAGCAGGTCGACGATGGAGGTTTTCCAGTTGAGCTTTTCCGGGTGCTTGGCAGCCTTCTCGGTGAGCAGCGCGACCACGTCCACCATGGCAATGGGTTGTACCACCGGCTCAGCAGGGGCCGCAGCCACCGGAGCGGGCTCGGGGGCGGGTGATGCGGCGGCAGGGGGCGGCGTGATCACCGGTGCCGCAGCCGCCTCTTTCATGCCCAGCTTCTCCAAAATGTTGCTGAAAAAACCCATGTGAACTCTCCAATGGCGTCGGGTACAGGAAGCGCGAGGCCAGACGCCGGTGGCTCCGCTGGGCGCAGCTTAGCGCGCCCGGAAGACAAAGCGACCCGACCGACCACACGAATGCCCAGAAAAGCGCACCGATGTGGACAAATCCCGCTGGATGTCAGGCCAGCGCGTCGTCCAGAATTTCCACCCAGTGCCGCACCGGCGTCTCGGTGCCGCTTTGCAGGTGGGTGATGCAGCCGATGTTGGCGCTGGTGATCACGGCGGGCTTGAGTTCGCTCAAGTGGCCGAGCTTGCGGTCGCGCAGCTGGTACGACAGTGTGGGGTTGAGCACCGAATACGTGCCGGCCGAGCCGCAACACAGATGCGCTTCGTTTTTGGCCACCTGCACCGTGAAGCCCAGCGCGGCCAGGTGCTGCTCAACGCCGCCCTTGAGCTGTTGCCCGTGCTGCAGCGTGCAGGGCGGGTGAAAGCCGATCACCTTGTTCGCATCGGGCTGGCGGGCCAGCTTGGGCTTGAGCACCGGCACCAGGGCCGGCAGCAGCTCGCTCAGGTCTTTCGTCAAGCCGCTGATGCGGGCCGCCTTCGCGGCATAGGCCGGGTCGTCGGCCAGGATGTGGCCGTATTCCTTCACCGTGACGCCGCAGCCCGAGGCGTTCATGACGATGGCCTCCACACCGCCCTCGATCAGCGGCCACCAGGCGTCGATGTTGGCGCGCATCTCGGCGCGTCCTCCGTCCTGGTCGTTCAGGTGGAACTTCACCGCACCGCAGCAACCCGCCTTGGGCGCGATCACGGTCTGGATACCGGCCGCGTCTAGCACGCGGGCGGTGGCGCTGTTGATGTTGGGCATCATGGCCGGCTGCACGCAGCCCGCCAGCATCAGCACCTTGCGTGCGTGCGTTTGCGTGGGCCAGCGCCCAGCATTTTGCTTGGCAGGCACCTTGTTTTTCAGCGCTGCAGGCATCAGCGGTCGCACCATCTGACCGAGCTTCATGGCGGGCCCAAACAGCGGCGATGGCAGACCTTCTTTCAGCAGCCAGCGCACCGCTTGCTCGCCCGCCGGGCGTGGCACTTTTTCGTCCACCAGCTTGCGGCCGATGTCGATCAGGTGGCCGTAGTCCACCCCGCTGGGGCAGGTGGTTTCGCAGTTGCGGCAGGTCAGGCACCGGTCGAGGTGCATCTGCGTCTTGCGCGTGGGCTCGGCGCCTTCAAGCACCTGCTTCATCAGGTAGATGCGCCCGCGCGGGCCGTCGAGCTCGTCACCGAGCAGCTGGTAGGTGGGGCAGGTGGCAGTGCAGAAACCGCAGTGCACGCACTTGCGCAGGATGGCCTCGGCCGCGCGGCCGTCGGCGCGGGCCTGGTATTCGGGGGAGAGCTGGGTTTGCATGTGAAGTCAGCCCATCCGGTGGGGATTGAAGATGCCTGCGGGGTCGAACGATTCGAGCAAGCGGGCCTGGATGCTTTGCAGTGCAGCGCTCTGGTTCTGGAAGCGTGGCACACCGGGCGCGCCATCGGCGCCAGCACGAAACAGGGTGGCGTGTCCGTTGACCGCGCTGGCGGCTGCGCGAAGCGCGTCAGCGGCCGAAGCCGGCGCCCACAGCCAGCGCTGAGCACCCTGCCATTCGATGAACTGTGGGTAAGGCAACGCGAGCACCGGCGCAGTCTGCGGCACCGACAGGCGCCACAGACACAGCCCGGGCGATGGCGCGGTGAAAAAAGGCAAGCGCTGGTCGCGGCAGGCGTCCCAATCGGGCCCGGCCTGCGCGTTGTCCATGCGGGTGCCGCCGGCCTCGCGAGCCATCCGCTCGCAAGCGGCTTCTACCGCCGCCACTGCGCCGCGCAGGCGCACGAACAACAGATCCGGGGCGTCCGCCTGCGTGTCGTCTTTCACCCAACAGCTGGCGTTGATCGGCAGCGGCTGGCCGCCCCAACGGTGCAGTTGCTCCAACGCATCGTGTTGACCGAGCGAAAACACCAGCGTGGCCTCACTCAGCGCCACCGGCAGCACCTTCAGGCTCACCTCGCTGATCACACCCAGTGTGCCCATCGACCCCGCCATCACGCGGCTGACGTCGTAGCCCGCCACGTTCTTCATCACCTGACCACCGAAGGTCAGCAACTCGCCGCGCCCGTTGATGAAGCGTGCGCCCAGCACAAAGTCGCGCACAGAGCCGGCCGTGGCCCGCGCCGGCCCGGCCAGACCGGACGCCACCATGCCGCCCACGGTGCCGCCCGGCCCGAAGCGAGGGGGTTCAAACGGGAAACATTGGCCCTGCCCGGCCAGCAGCGCCTCCACCTCGGCCAGCGGTGTACCTGCTTTCGCTGTGATCACGAGTTCGGTGGGCTCGTAGCTCACGATGCCTGACCAGTCGGTGGTGGCGAGTTCGGTGCCCGTTGTGGGCGTGCCGAGGAAGGACTTGGTGTTGCCGCCGACGGTGCGCAGGGGCTGGCGCTCGGCGCTGGCTTGCAGGATCTGGTCGATCAGGTGGCTTGGATGGTCGGTGGTGCTGGCTTGCATCCGATCGATGGTAGTCGCCGGGGCCTCGCCGCACTTTGATTTTTTTGCACGGCGGGCTGCAAATGAATCGAGATCCGGCGCCGGGCCGCCCCAAGCCGGATCAGCCCCCCGGGAGGGGAGCGACCCGTGCGACGGCGGAGCGTGGGGGCCCTGTTTATCTTGTGTAGCCCAGGCACATGCCTGCATTCGCCCGACCCTTGCATTCGCGCTTGAGGCGCTTCTCCCGCGCCGCTGGGCTTTCTTCGGAAGGGGCCTTGTGAAACGTCACCGAGGTCGGCTTGCGCTGGGCGCCCGACTTGGTTGGCTCGGCGGCATGGGCACAGAGCGCAGAAGCGGCACACAAGGCCATCAGGATGCGGGACAGATCGGCGCGGGTCATGGGTTCCTCCTGGTTGTTGCGTTGAAAACGCAGTAACTATAAAGAACTCAGAGGGCGCAAAAAAACCCGCGGGCCGGGCGGCCACGCGGGTTCGGATTCCTCAGGCGGGGCTCAGCGGTTGTAGGCTGTTTCGCCGTGGGCGGTGATGTCCAGACCTTCGCGTTCGGCTTCTTCCGAGACGCGCAAACCGACCATCATGTCGACAATCTTGTAGCAGATGAAGGCCACCACACCGGACCACACCAGGGTGATCAGCACGCCTTCGGCCTGCACCACCATCTGGCTGGCAATGGAGTAGTCGTCGCCCTTGATGCCGCCCAGCGAACCGGCCGAGAACACACCGGTGAGCAGTGCGCCCACGATGCCGCCCACGCCGTGCACACCGAACACGTCCAGCGAGTCGTCAGCGCCCAGCATCTTCTTGAGACCGGACACACCCCACAGGCACAGGAAGCCGGAGATCAGGCCGATGATGATGCCGCCCATGGGGCCCACCGAGCCGCAAGCGGGGGTGATGGCAACCAGACCAGCCACGGCACCGGACGCAGCGCCCAGCATCGAGGCCTTGCCTTTGGTCAGCGCTTCACCCACGCACCAGGCCAGCACTGCGGCGGCCGTGGCCAGCAGGGTGTTGATGAAGGCCAGACCTGCGCCGCCGTTGGCTTCCAGGTTGGAGCCGGCGTTGAAGCCGAACCAGCCCACCCACAGCAGCGAGGCACCGACCATGGTCAGCGTCAGGCTGTGAGGCGCCATGGATTCCTTGCCATAGCCGATGCGCTTGCCCAGCATGTAGGCACCCACCAGGCCGGCGATGGCTGCGTTGATGTGCACCACGGTACCGCCAGCGAAGTCCAGCGCGCCCTTGTCGAACAAGTAACCACCGGCACCCCAGACCATGTGGGCGATCGGGATGTAGCTGAAGGTGAACCACAGGGCGCAGAACAGCAGCACGGCGCTGAACTTCATGCGCTCGGCGAACGAGCCCACGATCAGCGCACAGGTGATGCCGGCGAACGTGGCCTGGAAGGCAACGAAGATCAGCTCGGGAATCATCACGCCCGGGGTGAAGGTGGCCGCCATGGTCTCGGGCTTGATGCCCAGCAGGAACACCTTGTCGAGGTTGGCAATGATCAGACCCTCACCGCCGAACGCCAGGCTGTAGCCGTACACGGCCCACAGCACGACGATCAGCGAGAACACCACCATCACCTGCATGAGCACGGACAGCATGTTCTTGCTGCGGACCAGGCCGCCGTAGAACAGGGCCAGGCCGGGCACGACCATGAGCACCACGAGGATGGTGGCCACCATCATCCAGGCCACGTCGCCCTTGTCCATGGTTTCCTTGACCGCTTCTTCAGCGGG
>JAUXNG010000051.1 GCA_030682835.1 Hydrogenophaga sp.
CGTCCAGCAACACGGCCTTGCGTGTGCGCCTTGTGCTCAGGTTCAGTCCCAGTTCGGCTTGCTTCTTCATGACGCAATTGTTCCTCGGCTCGGCCCTTCAAACCATCGGGGACTGCACGGGGTTTTGAACACCATCCCTAGAGGTGTGCCACTATGTGGAGCTGAACCCGGTTCCTGCGGGGCTGGTGGCGGAGGCGTCCGATTGGCCCTGGAGCAGCTACGCGGCGGTGACGGGACAGGCGCCCTGCCCGCGCTGGCTGGACCGGGCCGCGGTGTGGGGCTATCTGCTGGGTGAGGATGTCCACACGGATGAACTGGCACTGAAGGCGGGCCGGGCGGGACATTCGGGGTCAGATTCCAATTAGGCAGAGATTCGGAGTCATGCTTGCTTTTATTCCCTATAGTCGCGCAGCGAATCTCCCGCCCTCACTCGCCCCAATCTAATCGCTGTGTCGCCCGCGTAGCCTCCGCATAGAGCAACCGCGCCTCCTCCGCTCGTCTTAGCCCTCGGCGGGCATTCGCCCGGCGCTGACCAGCGCCACCACCGTGAACTCCGAGCCTTTGCGGTGCCTAAATCGCTTTAGGTGCCGCCGAAGCCGGCTTGCGCCGCACTTGCAGGTTGACGTGTTGCCCCGCATCGCCCACCGGGACTTCCTTGGTTTCCAGATAGGTTTGTTTGCGCATCAGGTCGCCCAGCTTGGTGACACCATAGTTACGCGAATCGAATGAAGGGTGGTTGCGGCTGAGCTGGCTGCCCAACGACGAAAGCGTGGCCCAGCCGTCATCCCGCGCCACAGCTTCCAGCGCCTTGAGCACCATGGGTTTGAGCTTGGGCAGGCGCGCCATGGTTCGTGGCCCGAAACACAGCGGGCCGGTCTGAACCGGCCCGCTGTACGCTGTAAGCGCGGTGAATCAGGCGCCCGTGCGGCGCCGGCTGGCGACGATGCCCGCAAGGCCCAGGCCGATCAGTGCGAGCGAAATGGGCTCGGGCACCTGATTGGCGAAACTTGCCTCCACGTAGGCCCATGCCGAGTGGTTGAAGCCCCACACTGGGAAGTTATCTGACGCCTGGAACGCAATCACGTTGTTGCCGAGGGTGAGGAACGGCGTGATGTCGGCGTAGGAGTTGTTGGCAAACCCGTTGTGGTCGTCCACCACCTTCACCCCGTTGATGTAGAGGTCGCCGTCGTCGTCAAAGCCATTGGTGAGCATGGCGCTGAATGGCAGTGTCGCCAAGCCGAACACTTTGCGTGCCCAGATGGTGGTTTGGGTTGTGGAGTACTGCCCCGCCGACGACCAGATGCCTTTGGCCGGATAGCCGGGCACGTCATACAGCTCGGTAGCGGCTTCCCAACCCGAGGCGTCGAAGCTGGCACTGCTATTCCAGCCTGCACCCGCCGGTGCGGTGGCAGTTACTTGCCACGTGTTGTTGGTGACCACCAACACCGCGGCAGAACCGGATGCCGCGGCTCCCAGCAAACTCACCCCCACTATTGCTGCACGCAGCAAGGATCGAAACGATTTCATGATCTCCCTCCATGGCGCCGCTGCTTGGTTGCGGGATTGCAGGGGCTACCGCAGCGACTTGGCAGCACGCCCGGCGACCGCAAAGCAATTCATATACCAAGGTCAACACGTGCTTGATTTTTAAGCCAATTTTTGAATTTTCGTTCGCCATAAAGCGGTGAAATGTAAGACAAACCGACACATTCAACGCGACGATCGGTGCACCGCGGCCGCGCCACCCGGGGAACGCACGTTCTTTTCTCCTGGTCGCTCTGCCTTCGGAGCTGAGTTTTCAGTCGGCCACTAGCGGCCTCATACAGGGATCGTCGCCACGGCCCTAGCAAAAATAGAATCGGCACTACCCGCCCCCGCCCGCACACCACAGGTGACGCCCATGCTGCACACGCGAATTGACGAGATCGCTACCGATGTTTTTCGGCTGTCGACCTACCTGCCCGATTACGACCTGGAGTTCAACCAGTTCCTGGTGCGCGACGAGCAGCCGCTGCTGTACCACACGGGCATGGCCGGGCTGTTTCCTGCGGTGCGGGACGGGGTGGCCAGGCTGATCGACCCGCAAGCGCTGCGCTGGGTGGGGTTCAGCCATTTCGAGCAGGACGAGTGCGGCGCGCTCAACCAGTGGCTGGCAACCGCCCCGCACGCACAGCCGGTTTGCAACCTGGTCTCGGCGATGGTGAATGTGAACGACGCCACCGGGCGCGAAAACCCGACGTTTGACGACGGCCAGGTGTTCTCGACGGGCGCGAAGCGCTTTCGCTTCCTGAGCACGCCGCACGTGCCCCACGGCTGGGACGCGAGCCTGCTGCTGGAAGAAACGCAGGGCGTGCTTTTTTGCTCCGACCTGTTTGCACACTCGGGCGAGCAACCTGCGCTGGCGCCCGACATCACGGGCGTCGCGCATCAGGCGCTGTTGGCGGAACAGCAAGGCCCGTTCCATGACTCGATGGCGTACAACGCGAACTCCGACGCGACCCTGGTCCGCCTGGCCGCGCTGCAACCGGCCGTGCTGGCTGTCATGCACGGTTCGAGTTACGTAGGTAACGGCGCCGTTGCCATTGAGGCGTTGCGGCGTTCAATGCGCGAGATTCTGGGACCCCGCGCGCCCGAGAACCGCACGCAGATTTAGCGGCGCGACCGTTGTGAAGCTTGCGAAAGACAGCACGGCAAACCAAGCTGCCAGTGCGGGCCACGCAATCGCGAGGACGCCGCGCCCGATCTCAGGTTCAGTGCAGCTTGCTCGACATGATCTGGTGGATTTCCTCGCCCAGCCCCTCGGACGGAATCACCACCACCTGCTTGCCGCCCACTTCAGCCGAGTAGCGCGGCGTTTCGCTGGCATGCTGGTAGGCCTCGCCCAGCTTCACGATCAGCTTGCCCACTTCGATCTGCGACAGCTGGTGTTCCTGGGCAAACTCTTTGAGGCCGGTGACCTTGCCATCGTGAATCCAGGCGATGCCGAAGGTCTTGGGTGGCTTGCCGAGGAAGACAAATGCTTCATCGCCTGCTGGCACCACCTCCAGATGGTCTGACACCTTGTGGGCCAGCTCTTCCAGCGGCGGTTTGATCGCCTCGAACTGGCTTGTGGCCTCGTCACCGGGGGGCAGCGGCGGGTACTCAACCTTGCTGCCGAAAAACCTGTCCAGTAGTCCCATGCTGTTCTCCTTTCAGAAGAACCCGTGGGAGCGCGCTGCCGGGTAAAGAATTCGCAGCGACATGTAAAAACTGTCAGCGGACGCACGTACCGTGGTCAGCAGGGCAAGCGCGTTGAACGGTTCAGAGGCCCGGTGAGCGGCTCGGCATGTTGGCGCTGTAAATCAGCTCCACCGTCTTCCCGTCGACCATCAGCAGCTGCACGGTCATGCGCCGGAACGACCACAGCAAATCCACCGTGCCCAGCGTGGCCACCGGACGCGATGGGGTGCTGACGGGCAGTCCGTAGCTCGTGCGCAGCGAGGCCTGCAAGGTCCTCACCAGCGCCTGCAGGCGCTCGGGGGTGTCGGGTTGCGAGCGCAGATGGATGCGCTGCAGCCGCTGGGATTCAAAGTGGTAGGTGGCCGTGAAGGCCTCACCGGCAATGGCCGTGCTGGGTATCTCGAGCAAGGCGCTCGGATCGGCGGCACGCCGCGCGGGCGAGGTTTCGCGGGCTTCAGGCATGAGTGCGCTGATCTCGGCCGGGCTGGCCAGCATGGGCGCGTCGCGCCAGAGCGTCTGCGCCGCAGCCGCGACTGCCATGAGGGCCAGCACCAGGCTGGCAAGGATTTGTTTCATGGCGCCTAGTGTGACGCAAGCCGGGTGTGCACGTCATGGAGCCCCCCATCAGCCATGCCGGGTGATGGCATTCCGAGAGGGGGCCGGGCGCGTGGCACCGTACCCGCTGAGCGCCGCCCACCCAGGTGCAGGTGGGGCCGGGCGCTCCGTACGATGAAATGGCGGGCAGCTGCGATCAGTTGCGATCGGCGCGGGGCGCACGCCCACCCACGTTGCGGTCGCCGTCCACGGTGTTCCGTGCCGCGTTGCTGGCACGGTTGCCCACTGCGGCGGCGCCGTCCCGGGTGTTGTCGGCAGCGTCGCGGGCGCGTTGTGCAGCCGATTCATCGGTGCGGATCACGGCCGCTTCGGCGTCGCGCCGCTGCGCAGCGTCCATCGCCTGGCGGGCGTCAGCCGGATCGACGCCCACGGTGCTATCGGGCGTGGTGCGGGTGCCGGTGTTCTGCGCGAACGACAAAGTCGAAACGGCGGCGATGCAAACGGCAATTGAAAGGTGGCGAATTGAGGTCATGGTGTTCTCCGTTGGTTTGAACCCGCGGTACGGCAAGCGACGCGCCCGCTCGCTGCAAGCGCACCGGGCCTTCAACGACGCCTGATGCAGATCAGGGCCGCACGCGCAACCCGGCAGTAACATCGTGCAAAGGGGGCCGTTCGCGCCACCGGTGGGAGAAAAACATGACATGGCGCATTTCCTGGCTGGCGATGGGTGGGTTGGCTGTGGGTCTGGCGGCCACGCCGGCCTGGGCGGTCTACAAATGCACCGCGCCCAATGGCAGCGTGATCTACCAGGACGCGCCATGCACCGGCAAGGGCGAAGAAATCTCGCTGCCGCCCGCGCTGGTGAGCACACCACCCGCACCCCGGCACGACACCGCACCTTCTGCACCAGCCCACACCGACACGCCCCCGCCTGCCCCAGCCCCTGCACCGGGCGTGGTCGCCAAATCCCAGCTGGAACTGGACGCCGACCACTGCCTGGACTGGTACAAGCCACTGCTGCGCGACCCGAAGACGGCCTACTACTCCAACCCGTCGCGCAACAACCGCGTGGTGAGCATGGACCTGCACACCACCAACGGCTACGGCGGCTTCGTGGTCTTGAGGGCCTCGTGCGAAATCTACGCCGGCAAGCTCAACGAAACCTGGACGAAGGAGCACGCGCGGCGCGCGGGCTGGCCGGTGGATTGAGTCGTTCATATGACATAAAGGGCGTTGTCACTTCTTCCTTTGAACACCACACATGTCTGCCTCTCCGATTCGCCTATGTTCGCCATGGCTGAGCATGACTCGGTGGTCAATGATGTTGGCCCTGCTGAGCTTTCTGGCGGCCTGCGCCACCTACCCGCGACCGGGCGACGTGGTGACGATGGAAATTAACTGGGCAGTCGGCCTGGACGACGCCATTCCCCGCGATGCAGGCATCAGGCTCGAAGACGTGAAGGCGGGTCGTGTGCTGTTGATGCGCTGTGCCACCAGCACCGACAGCTGGTGGTCAAGCCTGGCCGTGTTGCCAGAGCATGCCGCTCACATGGACCGCAGAGTCTGGACAATGCTGGTACTGGACCGTGGCACAAACGACAGACGACCCGTCAATCCCCTGCTCGCGCCTGTCGAGCCTCCCCTCGGCCAGGGTGGCCTTGCATATCGACCTGTGCTCGACTGGCGCGAACGTGGTCTGTGGACAAACGTTGAGCGCCAGCCGCCTGCGGGTGGCCCGGAATCAAACTACCTTGTGATTCAGGGTTCTTGGGTCATACGCTGCCGACGCTGACGCTCGGCTCTCCGTCAGACACTGCCAGGACCCCATGGCCCGCCGCCCACGCCACCATGTCTATGTGGTCGAACTGCACTCCGACGTGCTGCGGGAACGCAAGTTCCGCCAGGGCAACCCGGACTACGTCGACGGCAAGCCCTGCGTGTATGTGGGCATGACCGGGCTGGACCCGGACGTACGCTTTGACCGGCACAAGGCCGGCATTCAGGCAAACGCCTATGTGACGAAGTACGGCTTGCGCCTGCTGCCCGATCTGTACGAGGGGTTCAATCCCATGCGGTATGAAGACGCCCAGGCCCGCGAAGTGGAGATCGGCATCGACCTGCGCTCGGCCGGTTTCGGGGTGTGGCAGGCCTGATGCCGCCCACAGTTGAGCACCGTGCTGCCTGACCTGCAAGCCGCCAAGCTCGCATCGGTCCTCTTATTTATGTTACTCATGATTGACATTCGATCAATATTGACCACAATGAGAAACAATGTCGGCCAAATCACCCCCTCCGCTTGAACAGGTTATCGCCCAGCTGAAGGCACTGGGCGAGCAGTTGCGCGCCCGGCGCAAGGCCTTGCGGGTGAGCAGCACAGCGGCGGCCGAAGCAGCGGGCATGTCGCGCGTGACCTTGCACCGCATCGAGAAGGGTGAACCTTCGGTGGCGGCGGGCGCGTGGGCCAACGCTGTCGCGGTGCTGGGCATGGCGCTGCGGGCAAACGAAACCCGTGACGGCGGGGACGACGCGCCGGCGGCGCTGCCGGTGGACCTGACGAACTGGATTCCGGCGCGTGTGCGCCTGTCGGACTATCCACAGCTGCAGGCGCTGGCCTGGCAGGTGCACGGCACCGACACGCTCACGCCCCTGGAGGCCCTGGGCATATACGAGCGCAACCTGCGCCACCTCGACACCGCCGCCATGAAACCCGAAGAGGCAGCCCTGCTGCAGGCGCTGCGCACCGGGCTCGGGGCGGGTTCGGCCAGCCCCGGGGCGCCCGATGTTTGAGCGCCCACATCACCAGCGAATCGCACATGTGCTGGCGGCGCTGGACGGCCGCCTGCTGCGCCAGCAGGGCTGCCTGTTTGGGGGCGGCACCTGCATTGCACTGCGCTATGGGGAGTATCGCGAATCGGTGGACATGGACTTTCTGGTGTCGTGCGCGGCAGGCTACCGCGATCTGCGCCAGTCACTCACCGGGCCGTCAGGCCTGAATGCCGTGCTGCGCCCCGGCGCACAACCGCTGGTGATGCTGCGCGAGATGCGTGCCGACCAGTACGGCATTCGCACCGTGGTGCAGATGGATGGGCAGGCGATCAAGTTCGAGATCGTGCGGGAGGCGCGTATCGAGCTGGAAGCGCCCGGCCGGGCCGATGTGGTGTGCGGTGTTGCCACGCTCACGCCGACGGACTTGGCGGCCTCCAAGCTGCTGGCCAATTCAGACCGGCAGGCGGACGACAGCGTCTTCGCACGCGACGTCATCGACCTGGCCATGATGGGTCTGCGCCTGCCCGCCTTGCGAATGGCCTTGTCCAAGGCCGAACAGGCCTACGGCCCCGCGGTGTTGCGCGATCTCGGCAAGTCTATCGACCGCCTGCAGGCGCGCCAGGCCTGGCTGGAGCGTTGCATGCAGGCCATGGCCATGACGCTCCCGCAGGCCGTGGTGTGGCAACACATCCGCGCGCTGCGCAAGCTGCTGAACCCGGCCTGAACGGCGGCCCAGAGTTGCCCGTGCCCAGGATTCAGTGCCGCTCGGGCACCTGCCCGGCCTCGTCGCCCCACACGCGGTTGATGCGGCGACCGCGCTGCACCCCCGGGCGCGCGGCCATGGTGGCGGACCAGCGCAGCACATGCGTGTATTCGTGTACCGACAGGAATTCGGCCGCGTTGTAGACCTTGCCCTCCACCAGCGCGCCGTACCAGGGGTAGATGGCGATGTCGGCAATGCTGTATTCGTCGCCGGCCATCCAGGTGTGCGTGGCCAGGTGGCGGTCGAGCACGTCGAGCTGGCGCTTGACCTCCATCGCGAAGCGGTTGATGGGGTATTCGAACTTCTCGGGCGCGTAGGCGTAGAAGTGGCCGAAACCACCGCCCAGGTAGGGAGCCGATCCCATCTGCCAGAACAGCCAGTTGAGCGCTTCGGTGCGCGCCGCATGGGCCTTGGGCAGCAGGGCGCCGAACTTTTCGGCCAGATACAGCAGGATGGCGCCGGACTCGAACACGCGCGTGGGCGGCTCGGTGCTGCGGTCCAGCAGGGCCGGAATCTTGGAGTTGGGGTTGACCTCGACGAAACCGCTGGAGAACTGGTCGCCGTCGCTGATCTTGATGAGCCAGGCGTCGTACTCGGCGCCGCTGTGGCCCAGTTCCAGCAACTCTTCGAGCATCACGGTGACCTTCACGCCGTTGGGCGTGGCCATGGAGTAGAGCTGCAACGGGTGCTGACCCACGGGCAGGGCCTTCTCGTGCGTGGGGCCGGCGATGGGGCGGTTGATGCTGGCGAATTTGCCACCGCTGGCCTGGTCCCAGGTCCACACGTCGGGCGGTGTGTAGGCGGTTTTGTCAGAGGAAGATGGAGGGGTTTTGTCGCTCATGGCGCCATCGTATGCCAGCACGGCGGCCAAAGCTGCATGATGCGGCTTGTGCCCCGGCCTCCGCCGGGGCTTAGGGGCTGCGCGGGTGCCCGCCGCGCGTCAGGGGTGGATGACCTGGCGCAGGGCGGCCGCCAGCTCCGAAGCCACGAACTTGGCTACGTAGGCGTCGGCGCCCACGGCCTTCACATGGGCTTCGTTCGTGGTGCCCGTGAGCGAGGAGTGGATCACCACCGGGATGGAGCGAAAGCGCGGGTCCTGCTTGATGTTGCGTGTGAGCGTGAAGCCGTCCATGACCGGCATTTCTACATCGGTCAGCACCGCGGCCACCTTGTCGTGGGCCGTCAGACCCTCTGACTGGGCCTGGGCCTCGATCGCCTGCAGTCGGTCCCAGGCTTCCTGGCCGGTTCTCGTCATGACGTAGGTGATGCCCATGGCGTTGAGTCCTTGTTCGATCATCATGCGCGCCACCGGCGAGTCGTCGGCCGCCAGCACGATGCTGCCGGGGGGCAGCTGCACCGCGGCGCCGACCGATTCGGGGGTGATCGGCTCCCTCGCAGGGGGCATGACGCTGCGCAGGATTTCCTCGACGTCTAGCACCTGCACCAGGCGCTTGTTGCTGCCGTCACCACCGAGCTTGGCGATGCTGGTGACCAGGCTGCCGCCATTGCCTTCGGCGGCCAGCACATCGCTCCAATCCACGCGCACGATTTCGTCGACCTCTTCCACGGCGAAGGCCTGGGTGCTACGGGCGTATTCGGTCACCAGCAGGATGCCGAGACCGCGGGTGGGCTTGCAGCCCATCAGGGCCGGCAGGTCGATCACCGTGATGATCTGGCCGCGGATGTTGGCGACCCCCAGCACCTCGGGTGGCGCGTTGGCAATGCCGGTGATGGTCGGCATGACCATGATCTCGCGCACCTTGAACACGTTGATGCCGAACAGCTCGCGGCGATCGGTTTCGGGCGCGTGGCCGAGGCGGAACAACATCAGTTCGAACTGGTTGTTGCCGGTCAGGGGGGTGCGTTGGTTGACGTCTTGCAGCGTGCTGCTCATGTGGGTGCTCCAGATGGTGGCTCGTCACAGCATAGAAGCACCCCACCTCGCCGAAAGCCCCGAGGAAGCCGCGAAAAGCCACCCTGTTCCGGGGATGGAATGGCTGGCAGAAAACGATGCACAGGGCCGCCAAGGCACAGCGCCGCCGCAGGCCGACTGGAGAATTGAGGGTTTTCCCCGAGAAAAATCAGAGGCGCCAGTCCAGAACGGCCCCGCGGTTTGACTAAGATCGCCCACTTGAAATATCGAACGATCGTTCTTTTTTTCCACATCGGAAACCTTCATGACCGTATCCCCTGATCGTCCTTGGCACGCGTCTTACCGGCAGGTGGGCATAGCCCCCGAGCTGGACGCCCTGCCCCACCGCAACCTGGCCGAGCTGGCCCATGAGAGCTGCAAGCGCTGGCAGGCCGAGAGCCAGGTGAAGGCGGCGTTCAGCTGCGTGGTGCCCAACGGCATGAACGGGCGCCTCAGCTTTGCGCAGGTGGACGAACTCTCCGACGCGTTTGCTGGCTACCTGCGCGCGGTGGCGGGCCTGAAGGCCGGCGACCGTGTGGCCGTGCAGCTGCCCAACAGCCTGGGCTACCCGGTGGCGGCGCTGGGCGTGTTCAAGGCCGGCTGCGTGCTGGTGAACACCAACCCGCTCTACACCGAGACGGAAATGATCCACCAGTTCAACAACGCCGGCGCGCAGGTGCTGGTGATGGTGGACATGTTTGCCGACAAGCTGCCGGCGGTGCTGGCCAAGACCGGCATCAGGCAGGTGGTGCTGGCGTCGGTGTCGGAATTTTTCCCGGCCATTCCCGGCGCCATCGTGCGGGGCGTGCAGCGCTACTGGAACCGCGTGCTGCCTCCGGTCACCGCGCCGCACATCCGCCTGAAAGACGCGCTGGCCCAGGGCTGCGCCACGCTGGCCCAGACACCGGCCAGGACTTACTGGGAAGGCGTGGACCGGCACGACCTGGCGCTGCTGCAGTACACCGGTGGCACCACGGGCGTGAGCAAGGGCGCCATGCTCACGCATGACAACCTGCTCAACAACGTGCAGCAGACGCGCGCCATGGGACAGAGCCACATGGCGCTGGGCCAGGAATGCGTGCTGACGGCCCTGCCGCTGTACCACATCTTCGCCTTCACGGCCAACCTGCTGGGCTTCCTGGCCATTGGCGGGCACAACGTGCTGATTCCCAACCCGCGGCCGGTGCAGAGCCTGCAGCGCGCCATGGAAAACTTCCCCGTCACCTGGATGACGGGCGTGAACACGCTGTTCAACGGCCTGCTCAACGAAGAGTGGTTTGTGGCCTACCCGCCGAAGACGCTCAAGGCGTCCATCTCGGGCGGCACCGCGCTGCACACCGCGGTGGCGCAGCGCTGGCGCGAGCTGACGAAGACGCCGATCGCCGAGGGCTACGGACTGACCGAGACCGCCCCGGTGGTGAGCTTCAACCCGCTCACCGGCACGCCGCGCGACGGCAGCATCGGCATCCCGGCGCCGGGCACCGACGTGCGGCTGGTGGGCGACGACCGCCAGGACGTGGCGCCTGGCACACCGGGCGAAATCTGGGTGCGCGGCCCGCAGGTGATGCAGGGCTACTGGAACGCCGACGAAGAGACCGCCCAGGTGATGCACGAGGGCTGGTTCGCCACCGGCGACGTGGCGGTGATGGACGAGGGCGGCTTCCTGCGCATCGTCGACCGCAAGAAAGACATGATCCTGGTCTCGGGATTCAACGTGTACCCCAACGAGGTGGAAGACGTGATCGCCGACATGGACCATGTGCTGGAGGTGGCGGTGATCGGCGTGCCCGACGCCAAGAGCGGCGAGGCGGTGCGCGCCTACGTGGTGCAGAACCCCGACCACGTGAAAGAGGTGATGCCCGCCGACGTGATCGCCCACTGCAAGCAGCACCTGGCCGCCTACAAGGTTCCCAAGCTGGTGGTGGTGCGCGACGAGCTGCCCAAGAGCCCCATTGGCAAGGTGCTGCGCAAGGACCTACGCAAGGCCGTGGCAGACGAACTCAACGGGCGCTGATCGCCCGGCCCTGAACACCAAGAAAGCACCACATGCTCACCGATTTCGAAACCAAGCTGCTGGGCATCATGATGATCGTCATCATGTTCGGCATGGGCGCCTCGCTCACATGGCGCGACTTCCGCATCGCCTTCCGCAAGCCCAAGGGCGTGCTGGTGGGCCTGCTGTGCCAGTACGGCATCATGCCGCTGCTGGGCTTCCTGATGGCGCAGGCGCTGGGCCTGTCGCCGGCCATGACGGTGGGCCTGATCCTCATGGCCTGCATGCCCGGCGGCACCACGTCGAACATCTTCACCTACTTCAGCAAGGCGGTGCTGGCGCTCTCGATCATGATGACCTCGGTGTCCTCGCTGGTGGCGCTGGGCATGGTGCCGGCGCTGCTGTCGTTCTACTCGGATCTGGCCGGGCTGGACAGCGGCTTCCAGATTCCCGCCGGCAACGTGGCGCAGGTGCTGTTCGTGCTGCTGATCCCCACCGTGCTGGGCATGGTGATACGCAAGCTCAACCCCAACATCGGCGCCACCATCGAGCTTCTCGGCGGTTTCCTGGGCGTGATGGTGATCCTGTTCCTGGTCGTGACATGGATTCCGCGCAACCACATGCTGCTGTCCAGCACGCCCTGGTACGTGTTCTTCGCTTCGATCGCGCTGGGCGTGTTTGGCATCGCCCTGGGCTACCTGCTCGCGCGCTTGCTCAAGCAGGACCCGAACCGCAGCCGCACGATTGCGCTGGAAACGGGCATTCAGAACGGCCCGCTGGCGGTGCTGATCGTCACCCTCAGTTTCACCGGCACGCTGCAGCAGGAAGTGCTGCTGATCCCGGTGCTGTACTCGCTGTTCATCGTCATCACCTCCAGCATCGTCACCGTGTTCTTCCGCCGCAAGAGCATCGCCGAAGCGCTGGCCCGCGACCGGGCAAAAGACGGTTCGGTGCTGGCCAGCTGACGCCCAGGGCCGTTTCCCGGCCCGGCGCTCACCCGGCCCAGGCCTGCCGCGGCTTCAGTGTGTGGCGCCGCCGCCCACTCGCACCCCCACCGCGGCCTCGGCCGCGAGCGCGCCGCGCACCAGGACGCGCAGGCCGCTCACCACATCGTCCAGCCCCATGTGGGGCGTGCCCTGACCGGGCAGCCAGGGCACGTGCACAAAGCCGCCGCGCGTGTGCCGCAAGCCGGGGTGGGTGGCAAGGGTGTGCATCAGCCCGTAGAACACGTGGTTGCACACGAAGGTGCCGGCGGTCTGTGACACGGCGGCGCTCAGTCCTTCGCGCTGCAGCGCGGCCAGCAGCGCCTTGATGGGCAGGCCGCTGAAGTAGGCGGCGGGTGCGCCCGGGGCTACGGGCACGTCCACCGGCTGGGCGCCCGCGTTGTCGGGAATCGGCGCGTCGTCCACGTTGATGGCCACGCGCTCCAGCGAGATCGCATCGCGCCCGCCGGCCTGGCCCACACAGATCACCAGCTCGGGCCGCAACTGGTCCAGCAGCGTGCTCAGTGCCCGCAGCGAGGTGCCGAACTCGGTGGGCAGCTGCGCCGCGACGATGCGCCGCCCCAGAATGCGCCGGCCGTGCAGCGCCTGCACCGCCCGCCAGCTGGGGTTGACGTGGTCGCCGTCGAACGGGTCGAAGCCGGTGAGCAGGACGCGGCCGGTGGGCGTGGAGGCGTGGGTACGGGGCATCGCGCCAATGTAGCGCAGTGCCCTTGCCGGACAACGGGCCAGAGCACAGCCGCGTGCCCGTCACCGCGGTGACGCTGCCGGAGCGGCGCCGGCCCAAGGTGCGCGCCTACATCGACCACTGGTCGCGCTGGATGCAGGGCGACGCGGCTCAGCCCTGAGCGAGCACGAAGTCGAGACCCGCACACACCGCCGCCACCTGCGCGGCCAGGCACTGCTCGGGCGTGGCGCGCGGGCTGTCGGGGTACACCTCGGTGGTGGTGGTGAAGCGCGCGCCGGTGAGGCTGGTGCACAGGCCCAGCTCGCGCAGCGGGTAGCGGATGACGCCCCGCGCCACCAGCGGCGAGCCGATGAGCTCGCCCTTGCCGTCGGCTGGTGCGATGTGGGTGACGCGCTCGACCGCGTCGATGATGGCCTGCTGGAACTCAGGCTGGGGGTTTTCGGTGTCGTCCACCAGGTAGAAACCATCGGGAATGGTGCAGGGTTCAAACACCTGGCCGTCGCGCGCAGCCTTGGCGGGGCGGAATTCGCTCTCGTCGGTGTCGGTCGTCTCGTGCAGGTCGATGTGCGCGGCAAACTGGCCCCTGAGCGGAGCCACCAGCGCCATGAGCGCGGCCGATTCGGGCGCCGGACTGGGTTCGCAGAATGACCGGTTCGGGTCCACCGCATCGAAGTTCCAGCGCTGGATGCGCTCGAAGGCCCAGGGGCTCACGCAGGGCACCACCAGGAGGTTCGCGCGCCCCTCGTACCCGGCGGCATGACGATCCAGAAAACGCAGCGCACCGAGCACGCCACTGGTCTCGTAGCCGTGCACGCCACCCGTGACGAGCACCAAGGGCCGGCCCGCCGCCCAGCGGTTGCGCAAGGCCAGCAGCGGGAAGCGCTCGCCGCCGTGCACCACCTCGCCATAGGGCTCGACCTGGAAGCGCTCCCGCAGCGACTCGACGGCTTGCAGCACCTCATGGTCATACGAGCGCTGGCGGTGCTGCCGGGCACGCCATTGCGTCAGCTGGGCTGGACCCCAGGCCTGGCCCAGATGCCCGATGGGATAGAAGGTGTTGGTGCTCATGCGTGGGACGAAGCTGCGGAGGGACCGCAAGCTTAGCGCCCGTCGGGCTGTATGGCAGGGCATAGGTAGACAAGGCGGCCCGGCACGCGACATCATGCGGTTCCCCCCGCAGCAAGGAGAGGCATCACCATGAGCAAGGGCAACACCGTCACCCTGCACCGCGTGTTCACCGCGCCGCCCGAGCGCGTGTACCGCGCCTTCCTGGACCCCGACGCGATGGCGAAATGGCTGCCGCCACACGGCTTCACGGGCCGTGTGCTGGACATGAACGCCACCGTGGGCGGCCAGTACCGCATGCAGTTCACCAACCTCAGCACCGGGCAGGTGCACGCCTTTGGCGGCCAGTACCTGGAGCTGGTGCCGAACGAACGCATCGTGAACACCGACCGCTTCGACGACCCCAACCTGCCCGGCGAGATGGTCACCACCGTCACCTTCCGGGCGGTGTCGGTGGGCACCGAGGTCGTGGCGGTGCAGGCGGGCATACCGGCCGCGATTCCCGTGGAGGGCTGCTACGTCGGCTGGCAGCAGTCGCTGCAACTGCTCGCCTTGCTGGTCGAGGCCGACGTTCAGGGTTGAATGCGCGGCCCCTGCCCCAGCGCCAGCAGGCGCTGGTGCGCCTCGCTGCCCACATCCAGCGGCAGGTTGCGTTTGGCGCTCAGGTAATGGACGCTGAACACATCAAGCCACGCGGTGAGCGTGTCGGCCACATGGTGCTCGCCGGCCAGCGCCAGGCACAGCGCAGCCACCTCGGCGGTGCAGAAGTGCTGATCGTTGGATGAGCGACGCAGGCGGTAGCTCGACACCTGCTCGGGGTGCAGGCTGAGCACGGGCAGGCGGTCGAGGTAGGGGCTCTTGCGGAACATCTTGCGCGCTTCGGCCCAGGTGCCGTCGAGCAGCACGAAGAGCGGGCGTTTGCCGCCCGGCACGCCGGCTGCGATCTCGCCGTCAGCCACGGCGTTCACCACCCGCTCGGGCGCCGCGTATTCGGCGGGAAACACCAGGTAGGGCTGCCATTGCGGGTTGGTCAGCACCGCCAGCAGGCCCGGGTCGACCGCTGTGCGCGACCAGCCGAAGGCAAAGGTGTCGGCCACCAGGTCGGCGATCAGCCAGCCGGTGTTGCTGGGCTTGAGCGCTTCGATGTCACCCATGATCAGGCACACGCCGGCGCGGGCCTTCACTTGGGGTTGCAAGGCACACACGCAGTGGCTGGGGATGAGCCGGCAGTCCGGGCAGCGCACCGCGCCCGAGCCGCGCGCCAGAAAGGGCTTGCGGCTGGCGGCCAGCCGCACCGCGCGCAGGGTGGCAACGGCGTGGCTCATGCGGGGCCACCTGGGGCCGGACAGAAAGAAACAGACATGCGGAGAATGTATGCGCTGCCGCCCGGTCTCCCGAGCCTCTGCCATCATCCAGCCATGACCGACCCCACCGCCGCCACGCCCGACGCCGTGATCCACGGCTACCACGCCCATGTGTATTTCGACGCCAGCACGCTGGCCCAGGCGCGCGCGCTGTGCGAGGCCGCTGCGGCCCGCTTCCCGCTGAAGATGGGGCGCGTGCACGAGAAGCCCGTGGGCCCGCACCCCGACTGGAGCTGCCAGCTCGCCTTCAAGAGCGCGCTGCTGGCCGAGGTGCTGCCCTGGCTCATGCTCAACCGGGGTGGCCTGGTGGTGTTCATCCACCCCATCACCGGCAACGACGTGGTGGACCACCGCGACCGGGCGCTGTGGATGGGCGCGGTGCGCCCGCTCGACCTCAGCGTGCTGCCCGAGCACTCGACCCACTACGACCTGTGAACGCCCCACCCGGCAGCGGGCGCATCTGTTAAAAAGGTCGGTTTCTCACTCTGGCCGCTTCCCATGCCGCTGACTCCCGACACCGCGCACATGGCACCCGCCGGCACGCCACCCGACCACCCCCGCATTCACTGGACCACGCCCGACGGCGAGCCCGCTTCGGCGCGCTGGCGCTCGGAGCGCGGCGCGCCCGCGCCCACCCGCGTGGCCCTGGTCGACGACACCACCACAGCCGACGCGGCCTACCGCCTGGCCTGCGCCGGCACCGCCCTGCTCTGGCAGGGCGACTTTCAGAACGCGCGCCACCTGCTGCAGGCCATGGCCCGCCGCTGCGACGCGGTGCCCGCGCGCAAGCAGCGCAAGGCGCCCGCGCCAGCCGGCCCCGCGCCGCTGGCCGAGGCCTTTCACCGCCACCGCCAGGCCCAGGCGCAGCGTGCGCGCACCCTGGGCATGCTGCTGATACCGGTGGAGGCAGACCACACCGTCGCGCTGCGCCGCGCGCCCGACGTGCAGCAGGCCTGCACCCAGGCCTGGGGCGAGCCCGGCGCCGGCGACGAGCGTTCGGTGGTGTCGCTGCGCGAGCTGTTGTCGCTCACCAGCGCGCAGGAATGGCGCCGCGTGGGCGTGGCGGTGGAGGCCCTGGGCCCGCCGCCGAACAACCGCGTGTTCCCGCACTACGGCGTTTTCTCGCCGGTGCGCGGTGAATACATCGACCTGGTAGCGAAGGCCCCGCTGCCGCCCGGGGTGGCCGAAGCGGGTGCGTTTGACATCGGCACCGGCACGGGCGTGCTGTCGGCGGTGCTGGCACGCCGGGGCGTGGCCCGCATCGTGGCGACCGACCTCGACGAGCGTGCGCTGGCCTGTGCCCAGGCCAACCTGCAGCAGCTCGGCGTGGGCGCGCAGGTGACGCTGTTGCAGGCCGACCTGTTCCCCACGGGCCGCGCGGCGCTGATCGTGTGCAACCCGCCGTGGCTGCCCGCGCGGGCCAGCTCTCCGGTCGAACGCGCGGTGTACGACGAAGGCAGCCGCATGCTCACCGGCTTCCTGAACGGCCTGGCGGCGCACCTCGAGCCGCAAGGTGAAGGCTGGCTCATTCTCTCGGACCTGGCCGAGCACCTGGGTCTGCGCACACGCGAAGAACTGCTGACGCTCATCAGCCAGGCCGGCTTGCATGTGCTGGGCCGGCTCGACGCCAGACCGCGCCACGGCAAGGCATCCGATGCCTCGGACCCGCTGCATGCGGCGAGAGCGGCTGAAGTCACGTCACTCTGGCGGCTTGGCCTCGCGCCCGCACCGGGATGAGCCGGGGCGGCGCAGCGATTCAGCGCGGGCGCTTGCCGAAATGCTGCCGGTTGCGATCCACAAAGTCGTGCAGCACACCGGTGAAGCCGCCCATTGACCGGCCCTTGAGGTAGAGGTAACCGGCCAGAGCGCCGATGCTGGCGCCCACCACGTCCACGATGAGGTCGTACATGGTGTCGATCAGGCCCGACTTCTGCATGTTCATGCCAAACAGCTGGTCCATGCCGAATTCGAAGATCTCCCACAGCGCGCCGATCGTCACCGCGAAGCTGAAGGCGATCAACGCCAGCGCCCAGGCGGGCGCGGCGTAGCGGTCGCCCTCGAACAGCATGAACACGAACAGGAAGCCGAGCAGCCCGAAGCCGATGGCCGAGCCGCCATGCATCACCAGGTCCCACCACCAGTAGCGGTTGTAGAAATCGAAGGCTTCGCCCAGAAAAATCGTGGCAAAGATGAACAGCGTGATGCCCACCAGAAAGGCCGTGGGCAGGCGGATGTCCATGCGGTTCACGATCACCATGGGCAAGAGCGTGAGCACGAAGGTGATGGCGGCCACGCCGGCCAGCGGCCACTGGCGCTCCCACAGCGCCAGGCAAAACTCCACCAGCAGCACGAGCCAGATCAGCTGGACCGCCAGGGGCTTGGCGCGCAGGGCTTTCCAGGGGCGTTGCATCCACATGCGGCCATGATAGTGGCGGTCGCGTCGTGAAATACCGCACTACTTCGTTGGTTCTAAGCCACCATAATCCGCGCATGCCCATTGTTGAAATCGCGGTCTGGTCGGCCATGCTGGGGGGATTGCTCACCCTGGCGGGTCTGACCCTGGGCGACGCGTTCGCCAACCGCAGCCCGGCCGCCACGCGCAACCTGGTGTTCGTGCTGCTGGTCGGGGGCAGCTGCGTGGTGATGTCGGGCCTGCCCGAGGCGCTGTTTCCCTGGCTTGACGAGAGAGCCATGATGGTGGTGAAGGCCGGCCTGGGCCCCGCCGCCGGGGGCATGGCGCTCTATTACCTGGGCAACTGGCTCGGTGGATCACATGAAGACCAGCGGGTGCACCGCGTCGCTACCTGGGGTGGGGCCACGGTGGGGCTGGCCGCGGCAGTGCTGGCGGCGCTGGCGACCCAGGCCGACCCCGGCAGCTTCCGCCAGCTGCTGATGGCCGCCGCTGTGGTGAACCTGGTGCCGGTGCTGCTGGCGGTGGTGGCCGTGAAGCGCGCAGCACAACGCGGCGATCCACTGGCCCAGTGGATGCTGGTGGCCGTGGCCTGCCTGGCGGTGATGGTGGCCGGGCTCTACCTCAAGGGCCTGCAGGTGCCGGGTATCGGGCTCACGGCATGGATCATCACGGCGGTGGTGACGGTGGCTTATTTCCTGCTCGCCAGTGGCCTGGTACTGCTGCGCAACCAGCAGAACCGCCAGCTGGTGCGCCTCTCGCGCCTGGAGACCGGCATGGAGCCTGCCACCGGCCTGGCCACCGGTGCGACGCTGCTGGCGCAGATGGAGCACGTGTTCTGGCGCAGCGCGCGCCAGCACGGCCAGTGCACGGTGGTGTGCCTCTACCTCAGCAACCTCTACGAACTCAACGAGTCGGCCGGTGCCGGGGTGGAACACCAGATCCTGCAGACCATGGCTGCGCGGGTGCGCCGGGCCGCAGGCTTTCGCGGGCTGGTGGGCCTGTACCACCCGCGCTGTTTCGTGGTGGTGATTTCAGCCGACCGCTACAACCCCCCGCTGGCCGACACGCTGGAGCGGCTGCGCAGCAAGACACACAAGCCGCTGTCGGTGCTGGACGACCGCCACGACTACGCGCTGTTCACGCCGCAGCTGGGCATGGGCGTGGTCACCGTCGACCCCTTCAACGCTCTGCCCATGGACGTGCTCCACGAAGCCGAACGCCAGGCACTGGCGGTGGTGGGCGCCGCGGTCCCCAGTGGCGAACACCACACGCCCACCCAGCCTGCACCGCTGGTGTGAGCGCGCCCGGCTTCACTTCTTCTGGATGGGGTTCGCTGTGAGCCAGTTGGCCGGGTAGGCGCGCAGGAATTCGCGTGCCTTCTCGGGCCGCGCCGTGAGCCAGGCGTGGTAGCCACCCTCGTTGAGCACCGCCACCATGCGCTTCTCGGCACCGGGCTGCTGGTAGCGGTGCATCAGCGCGTGGCTGTTGGCGTTCACCGTGAGCAGCGCGAAGCTGACGATCACCTCGCCGTCGGCACCGGTCCAGCTTTCCCACAGGCCGGCCACGCCCATGGGCTTGCCGTCGACCCGCGCGATGCGGGTGGGCACGGCCTTGCCGCTGCGCAGGTCGTCCTCCTGGAAGGCCATCATGGGCACGATGCAGCGCTGGCCTTTGAACCAGGCGTTGCGAAAATTGTTCGACGTGGTCACCGCTTCGGCGCGGGCATTCACCAGCTTGGTGGAGCGCAGCTTCGCGTCGGACGCCGACTTCACCCACGGCGGTACCAGGCCGAACTGCCCACTCACCAGCTCCAGCTGGAGCGGCTGGGCGTCGGCCGGTGCCAGCGGTGGTCCGGCTTCGGTGGCGGCGGCCTCGGGGGTCGGGTCGGCACCCTCGACTGCGCTCTCTTCAGGCACCGGTACCTCGGCCGCGGCCAGCGCCTCAGCCGTCTGCACGCGGCGGATGAACAGGCCGGGCTTGCGTGGCCACACGGCGCGTCCGGCGGGGGTGTCGGGCGCAGCGACGTCGAACGCGGCGGGGTACAGGTCGGGGAGCACCAGGCTCTCGTATTGGGAACTCATGGGGCGATGCTATCCCACGCACCGGCACGGCCCCTGCCGGTAAACTGCCAGCCCGCCCGCAACCATGTTTCGGCGGCTCCGAACCCTTGCCCTTTGACCGCCTACACGCCCCTGCACATGCCCGTTTCCTCCCTCCTCCACGCGCTCGCCCAACCCAGCCGCCGCGCCCACCTGCTGGGCGGCCTGGGCGCGCTGGCGCTGCTGGGCTGGCCGGCACTGGCCCGGGCCACACCGGGGGCTGGTCCCTGGCCCCGGGCCGCGGCGGTGCCGGGTGGCGTCGCGCGCCTGTCACTCGGCCCGGGGCCCGCGCGGCCGCAGGCCTTTGTGGTGCAGGACGGCGCCGAGGTGCCGCTGATGGTGGTGGGTGACGTGATCGAGTGGACGGCGGTGGTGGGCATTCCGCTGTCGGCCCCGCCGGGCGAGGCGCGCACCGGGGTGCGCACGACCGATGGCGGCGTGCGCGACATCGCCTACGCCGTGGCCCCCAAGCGCTATGCGGAGCAGCATCTGAAAGTAGCGCCGCGCACGGTGGACCTGTCGCCCGAAGACCTCGCACGTTTCGAGCGCGAGCGCGCCCACCAGCAGTCCGTGATCGGCACCTTCACCGAGCTGCCGCCCGCACAGGCCGCGCACGGCTGGAAGATGCGCGTGCCCACGCCGGGTCGGCGCTCCAGTTCGTTCGGCCTGCGCCGCGTATTCAACGGGCAGGCGCGAAACCCGCACAGCGGCATGGACATCGCCGCGCCCACCGGCACCCCGGTGGTCGCACCGTTGCCGGGGCGGGTGATCGACACCGGCGACTATTTCTTCAACGGACTGACGGTGTGGCTTGACCACGGCGGCGGCCTGCTCAGCATGGTGTGCCACCTGAGCGCCATCGACGTGAAAACCGGCGACCTGCTGAGCACCGGCGATCGCGTCGGCGCGGTGGGCGCCACCGGGCGGGTGACCGGGCCACATCTGCACTGGGGCGTGATGCTCAACCGCGCCATGGTCGACCCGGCCCTGTTCGTCGACGCCTGAGCACCGCTGGCCCATGCTGATCCGTTTCAACAAGCCCTATGGCGTGCTCAGCCAGTTCACGCCCGAGGGGCGCTGGCGCGGCCTGAAAGATTTCATCGACCTGCCCGGCGTGTACGTGGCGGGCCGGCTCGACGCCGACAGCGAGGGCCTGCTGCTGCTCACCGACGACGGCCAGCAACAGGCGCGCATTGCCGACCCGCGTTTCAAGATGGAAAAAACCTACTGGGTGCAGGTGGACGGGGTGCCCGACGAGGCCGCGTTGGCCCGGCTGCGCCGCGGTGTGCTGCTCAAGGACGGCCCCACGCTGCCGGCCCGTGCCCGCACCATCGACGAACCCGCCGGCCTGTGGCCGCGCGACCCGCCGATCCGTGTGCGCCAGGCCCAGCCCACGGCGTGGCTGGAGCTGGTCATCCGCGAGGGGCGCAACCGGCAGGTTCGTCGCATGACCGCGGCGGTGGGCCTGCCTACGCTGCGGCTGATCCGTGCCGCCATCGGCCCGCATGGCCTGGACGGCCTGGCGCCCGGCACCTGGGCCAGCGCGCAGACCTGATGATTCGCCCTTGGGCAGTCTTGAATTCCGTTCGGGCTGAGCCTGTTGAAGCCCTTCGACAAACTCAGGGCGAACGGTTCTGCTTCAGGGGGACCCAATCCCCATGGCTCACGGCCGGCGCGAGAACACCCCGCCCAGCCACACCCACAGCAGGGCCGCGAGCGCCAGCAGCTTGCCTGCGCTGAACACCGACACCGCTGCCGCCACCACCAGACCGCCGCTTTCCAGGTGTTGCGAGCCCAGGTTTTCGGCCAGATCGAACAGCACCAGCGCCAGCATGGCCCGGTGCGCGTGGCGCGACAGCCACGGCAGGCGCCGGCCCTTGGGCACCGCCCGCGCCGCCTGGCGGCGCAAGGCCCAGGCCACCGGCCAGGCCAGCCACACGGCGTAGAGCGGCAGCAGCCAGGCATCGAGCGCGAGGGCCTGGCCGAGACGGCCACTGTCGCACACGATGCCCAGATCGGCGTGCCAGGGGGCCAGCAGCTGGGCGGCGGACGGCACCCAGGCGACCCACCCGGGCGCGCCGCGCAGGCTGCACACCTGCGCGTCGGCCAGCGCGGTGAAGCCCAGCAGCACCAGCACGGCCAAGCCCAGCAGCCAGCCCAGCACCGAGCGGCGCCGAGCGGCCGGCGAGGCGCGCGCCGGGGTAGCCTGTGCCACGGGCCTTGCGCTGGCGTCCACCACGTCGCTGTGCACCGGGTCGCCGGTGGTGCGCGGGCGCGTGTCCAGGCCGGTCCAGGCCCAGAACGGGCATTCCAGCGTCTGGTCGTGCAAAGGCTGGGTGCTGTCGGGCCGGCCCGCGGGCGGCTGTGCCAGCAGCAGGCCGTGTTCTTCGGCCTCCCGCGCCATCCACGCCAGGGTGATCTGGGAGAGTCCGTCTTCCCGATAGGCGCCGCCGATGTCGCTGTGCGCGCCGCGGAACCAGCGCTGGTCAAAGCTGCGGTGTGCCTGCTCGTCGGCGCTGAAGTCGGGCGCGCGGTACAGGCGCGGGGCGTATTTCACCCGGGTCTCGTGCAGCGCCACCGCGTGGCGCACATGCACGAAGCGCTTGCCCGCGACGTCGGGCGAGTTGGTGATGCGCAGGCCGCCCAACACCCCGCTGCCGATGGTTTCCACCGTGTCCCAGACGCCAATGAAGTGCAGCAGCGGGCGGCGGTGCAGCGAGAAGTGCTCCACCACATCGTTCGCAAAGCGGGTGCGCGCCGGGCCGGGCTCGGCGAAATAGGTGCGCACCAGACTGCCCAGCACCGCCAGGCCCGGCGTCTGCACCAGGCCGTACATGTTCACCATGCCGCTGACCGAACGCGCGGTGAAGGCCCCGCGCGAGAAGCCCAACAGGTAGATGCGGTCGCCGACCTCGTAGTGCCGGGCGAGGAATTCGTAGGCTTCGGCGATGTTCTCGAAAGCGCCCGTGCCCAGCGCCAGGGCCTTGAGGCGGCGCGCCCGCTCGGCCAGCCGGCCCCACCAGCCGGCAGCCGGAAAGGCGTTCGCAGTTCCCACACCGGGGTCGTAATACACCAGCTGGGCCGGCCGCACCCGGTCGTCGGGGCTGTCTTTCTCCAGCAGGCGCATGAGCTTGACGACGTTGGTGTCGCGGCTGTTGCCCAGAATGTTGCCACTGCCATCGAACAGCAGCACCAGGTTGCGCCCGGGTTTCGTGGCCCACTGCTCGTCGGCACGCCGGACCTCGCTCAGCACATCCTCGCGCGCCGCGCGGGGCTCGGAGCGTGCTGCGGGTTCGGTGGCGGACGGGACAGTGGAGTCGGTCATGGTTCAGCGGTGGCGGCCGGTGCGCGCGGCACCTGCGCGGGAAAACTGGGCAATGGCATCAGAAAGCCAGCGCCTGCTGGGGAGATGGCCCCTGCGAGGGCAACGGCGCGGGTTCGCCAGTCAGCACACCAGGGCCGGTTCGTTGCATCAGCCCGGCTGCCTCGGCGGGGCTGGCCTGCAGCCAGCGCTGGTGGTCCGCCGGGTCCAGCACCACCAGCATGCGCTTCTCGTCGCCAGGGCGGTGCATGCGACCCATGAGAGGGTGGCCATCGGCATTCACGGTCAGCAGCGTGAAGCTGCGTGCAAGCTCGCCGGTGTCCGGGTCGATCCAGGTCTCGTGCAGGGCGGCCACGGCAAACGGCATGCCGCCCGCTGCGGTGATGCGCCAGCGCACCGCGCGCCCGCTTTCCCAGCAGGGCTCGAAGAAATCCAGCATGGGCGCCAGCGCGTACCGCTGTTCGCGCCAGGGGCTGCGAAAGCTCGGCTTTTCTGCCACGGTCTCGCTGCGTGCGTTGCAGGTGCGCCGCGACAGCTCGGTGCCCTGCCGCGCATCGCGCGACCAGCGGGGCATCAATCCGAAGCGCGCCAGCTCGCACACCGGCGCCCCCGACGCGCCTCTGAACACAATCGGCGCCGGGTAGCCCGGAAAGGTCTCGGGTGGCCAGGCCTGCGGCGGCAGGGGAGCGCCGCCCAGCACCGCCAGGCCGCCAAGGGCTGGCGGCGTGGCGGGTGTGTAGTTGGTGCACATGTCCCGCATTCTGGCAGCGCGCTGGGCCGTGAGGGCGCGGTGTGACACCTGGTTGCAGCAGCGCCCGCCACCACGTGCGGATAATGCGCCGTCATGACCGAAACCCTGACCCTGTCCTCCAGCCTGTTCCCGCTGGGCTGGCAGCATTACCTGCTGGGCGGCCTGCTGATTGGCTCTGGTGTGGTGCTGCTGTTTGCGCTGACTGGCCTGATCGGCGGCATGAGCACCGTGTTTTCCAGCAGCTGGTCCTTCGTGTCGAAACGCGCGTTCTTCCAGCAGGCGCGGCTGACCGGCTCGCGCGTCTGGCGGCTGGTGTACGCGGCTGGTCTGGTGCTGGGCGCCGGCATCTGGTGGCTCGCTTTTTCCGACGGCACGCCGCTGCGCACCGAGGTGCCGGCGGGCCTGCTGCTGGTGGGCGGCTTTCTGGTGGGCTACGGGGCACGGCTGGGCAATGGCTGCACCTCGGGCCATGGCATCTGCGGCCTAGGCTCGCTGCAGTGGCCCTCACTCCTGGCGGTACTCACCTTCATGGGCACGGCCTTTCTCACCGCCAATTTGGTGGCGTGGTGGCTGGCATGAGCACCACGCTCCACTCCCCCACCGCCCAACCGGCGCCCGCCTCGCCGGTGGCACGCCTGCTGGCCACGCTGGCCGCTGGCGTGCTGTTCGGTTTCGGCCTGGCGCTCTCGACCATGGTGCAACCCGAGGTGGTGCTGAGCTTTCTGCGCTTTGAAGACTTCGGCCTGATGCTCGTCATGGGTGGCGCGGTGGCGGTGACGCTGCTGGGCTACCAGCTGCTGCCACGGCTGTTCAAGGGGCCTCTGCTGGGTGGTGGTTTCCAGCGCCACACCAGCCACTGGAACCGCGACACGCTGCAGGGCGCGGCGCTGTTTGGGGTCGGCTGGGGACTGTGCGGCGTGTGTCCCGGCCCCGCCATTGCCGGCCTGGGCACCGGCAACTGGGCCCTGCTCTGGGCGCTGGCCGGCATTGCGCTGGGTGCGCTGGCGCAAGGCCTGCGCGCCCGGAACTGATGCTCACATGAACAACCTGCCCTTCAGCCCGGCCGCGGACCGCAACAAGCAGCCCATCCTGGAGGCGCTGCGCCGGTTGCTGCCACCCCATGGGCTGGCCCTGGAGATCGCCGCCGGCACCGGTCAGCACACGGCGTGGCTGGCGGGCGGCATGCCCAGCTGGACCTGGCAGCCCACCGACCTGGATCCGAACGCCCTGCCAGCCATCGCCGCCTGGGTGGCACAGGCCGGCGTGGCCAATGTGCGGCCGCCCCGGCAACTCGACGTGACGACGCCCCTGTGGCCCGACAGCACACAGCCCTTCAGCGAGCCGTTCGACGCCATCTTCTGCGCCAACCTGCTGCACATCGCCCCCTGGGCCGCCTGCCAGGCGCTCATGCAGGGCGCGGCCCGCCACCTCACGCCCGACGGCCTGCTCATCACCTACGGCCCTTACCTGGAAGAAGGCGTGCCCACCTCGACGGGTAACCGCGGCTTTGATGCCAGCCTGCGCGCCACCAACCCGGCCTGGGGCCTGCGGCACCTGCGGGACGTGGCCGAGGAAGCACGGCAGGCGGGTTTCAGCCTGCGCCAGCGTGTGCCCATGCCAGCCAACAACCTGCTGCTGGTCTGGTCGCGGGGAACCACAAGCGACAGCGGCGGCTCCACCCCGGGCTGAACGGCCAGCCCGGCCGCCCTCTTTGCCATCACCCCACCCTCATGCTCAGAAACCTGAAAGACCTGTTTGACCAGCTGGCCCGCAGCCTGGACACAGCCGCTTCGCAGCCTCCTGCCGAACGCGAGCACACCCTGCAGCTGGCCACCGCCGTGCTGCTGGTCGAGGTGATGCGCGCCGACCCCTCGGTGAGCGAGGCCGAATGCGATGCCGTGGTGCGGGCTCTTCGGGGCAAGTTCGCGCTGGCAGAAGACGAACTGGCCCGCCTGCTCGACTTGGCCCACGAAACCGCCCGCACCGCCTACGACTACCAGCGCTTCACCAGCAGCCTGAACGAACACTTCAGCCAGGAACAGAAGATCCGCGTGGTCGAGGCGATGTGGGAAGTGGCCTATGCCGACCAGCGCATCGACCCGAACGAGCACCACGTGATCAGCAAGGTGGCAGGGCTTCTGCACGTCACGCACGGCGAATACATCGGCGCCAAGCTGCGCGCCCAGGAAGCTGCTCAGTCATCAGCCCCCCAGGGAGACTGATGCCGCACCGCGCAGGGCGACACACCTGCTTGCAAGCGCCGCCCACCGGTCTGCGATGATGCGCCCAAGCCGCTGACAGGCGGTGCCTGTTCAGCCGACCCCCTGCCGACCTTCTGTAGTTCCCGCCATGACCACCCGACGCGCCACCCTCGCCCTCTCTGTTCTGCTCGCTCTGGGCCTGGGCGCCTGTTCCCGTGACGACAAGCCGGCGCCCGCCGCTGCACCTGGCGCCATGAGCCCGGCACAGGCGTTCGAAGCCGTGGCAGCCCAGGGCCGCGGCTTCAACGTGGGCACGCTCATGAGCGCCAACCCGGTGTACGTGTTGTTCGACCCCCAGTGCCCGCACTGTGGCCACCTCTGGAACGCCGCCCGGCCGCTGCAGAACAACATGAAGTTCGTGTGGATTCCGGTGGCCATCCTCGGCCCCAAGAGCCTGCCGCAGGGCGCGGCGCTGATGCAGGCCGCCGACCCGGTGCAGGCCATGAACGACCACGAACAATCGCTGCTGGCCGGGCAGGGCGGCACGTCCGCCTCGGCCAGCGTGCCGGACGATATCTCGGACGCGATCAAGGCCAACACCGCGCTGCTCAACAGCCTGGGTGCCGAGTCGGTGCCGTTCATCGTGGCCCGCCACGCGCGCAGCGGCGAGGTGGTCACCCGCGCCGGCTCCATGGACACCGCAGCGCTGGTCAATTTCCTGGGCATGGGCGAGCGCTGAAACCCCGGCCGGTGCCTCCGGGGTGCGCGGAATCTGCCTTACCATCGGCGCTGAAAGGCCACAGTCCGTGGCTGCCAACGGAGTCCCCCATGGGCAAAGAACAGCGCAACGAAAAGATGTCGAAAAAACCGAAAAAGGACACCTCGGCCCCCAAGGGCCCGGTGAGTTCGGACCGACCCACCCCGCCGATGACCTCGGTGCTGCCGCGCGGCAAAGAAAAGAACAAGTGAGCCCCTGCGCATGAAAGCCACCTGGAACGGCGCCGTGATCGCCGAAAGCGATGACACCGTGCTGGTGGAGGGCAACCACTACTTTCCCGAGAGCGCACTCAACCGAGCGGTGGTGACCTTCAGCAACCACCGCACCAGCTGCCCCTGGAAGGGCCAGGCGCACTATTACTCGCTGCTGGTGAACGGCGAACTCAACGCGGACGCCGCCTGGTACTACCCGGACCCCAAGCCGGAGGCCGACAACATCCGCGGGCGCGTGGCCTTCTGGAAAGGCGTGAAGGTCGAGGCCTGAGGCGGCGGGCTCACTTCCCCGCGCCGCCCAGCTTGCGCAGCTTGGCCTGCCACTCGGCCACGCCCTTGTCGCCCAGCTTGTCCACCATGCCCACCAGGGTCTCGTGGATGGGCCCGAATCCCACAAAACCCAAAATGTTGCGCTCCAGCGCCTTGAGGCTGTGCGCGCGGAAATACCAGCGGTAGACGAGGGCCGGCATGCCCATGGTCACGACCACCCGGGCCGAACGGCCTTTGAGCCCCTTGCGGCCAAACGGGTTGCCGCCTTCGGGGCCAAACGCAAAACCCGGTCGTGCCACCTGTTCCAGGAAACCCTTGAGCATGGCAGGCATGTCACCCAGCCAGAGCGGAAAGAAGATCACCACGTGCTGGGCCCAGGCCAGGTCGTCCTGTGCACCCTGCAGCGTAGGCGGCACCGGGCCGTGCTGCCAGTCCTGCGGACTTCGAAGCAAGGGAAAGTCGAGCGTGGCGATGGCTATGCGCCGCAGCTCGTGGCCCGCGGCGGCGGCGCCTTCGGCGTAGGCGTCGGCCAGCACGTGGTTGAGGTGGTGCTCGTCCGGGTCGGGGTGGCCTTCGATGAGCAGGATGCGGCGGGGGGTGGAGGGGGTGGTCATGGCAGCTCGCGTGTGTGAGAGGTGCCTCCATGCTCACACCGAGCCGCCACGCAGGCTTTGACCCGCGTCAAGCCGGGTGCGTGGTCAGCGCCGGTCGGGCTTGCGCGGCTTGTTGCTGCGCTCTTTCTTGCGCCCCTGACGCTCGGCGTCGGCTTTCAGCCCGGCGCTGAGCCACTGCTGGAACATCTCGGGCGTCTCCAGCGTGGTGCGCCCGATGGCGTTGCTGCGGAAGTCGGCAATCACCAGCTCGGCCGCCTTCTGCCAGTTGATCTGGCCACCCGTGGCGATGGCCCCGCGCTTGCGCGCGATGGCCTCCATCACGCCCTCGTCGGGCAGGGCGGCAATGGCCTCGTTCGACAGGCCGAGTTTGTAGCGTGCTTCCAGCAGGGCCGGGTACGCCACTTTGAGCTTGGCCAGCAGTTCCAGCGCCACTTCCTGGTCGTCGTAGGCGTTGCGGCCAACCGCGCCGCTGGCCGCCAGGTTGTAGCCGCTCTCGGGCACCACGATGCGCGGCCAGAGCATGCCGGGCGTGTCGTACAGATAAAAATCGTCGGCCAGGGCCAGGCGCGATTCGCTGCGGGTGATGCCGGCCTCGTCGCCGGTCTTGGCCGCGCGCTTTCCCATGAGGGTGTTGATGAGCGTGGACTTGCCCACGTTGGGAATGCCGCAGATCAGCACCCGCATCGGTTTGACCATGCCGCCGCGGTTCGGGGCCAGTTCGTGGCAGGACGCAATGATGGCGCGGGCGGGGGCCGTCACGCTGGCGTCCAGCGCAATGGCGCGCGTGTTCGGCTGGGCGTTGTAGTGCGCCAGCCAGGCGGCGGTGCGCTCGGGGTCGGCCATGTCCTGCTTGTTGACCACCTTCAGCGTTGGCTTGCCGGCGGTGAGTTCGGCCAGCAGGGGGTTGGCGCTGGAGCCGGGCAGGCGGGCGTCGAGCATCTCGATGACGACGTCAATCTCTTTCACACGCTCGGTGATGGCCTTGCGCGTGAGGTGCATGTGCCCGGGAAACCACTGGATGCTCATCGGGGAAACGTTCTTTCAGGTCTTGCAGGGGTCGTGGCAGAGGCCACGAGGGAGCAGGGATTGTGCCTTGCGGCCCGCCCACCAGGCTGCTTGCTCGGTGTAAGTCCGCAGGCGCTGGCCGCGACGCGTCCCTAGAATGACCAGCACCCCCACTGTCCACTTATCCACAGGAACGCCATGAGCATCACCGTCAAGATCGATCTGGGTTACGAGTTCGACGTCAAGGCCAGGGCCGCCGAGGTGTTCGCGCTGCTGTCGGACGTGCCCGCCTCGGTGAGCCACTTCCCGAAGGTGGAGAAGCTCACGGACCTGGGCGATGGCGTCTACCGATGGGACATGGAGAAGGTGGGCACGGCCCAGGTGAACATACAGACCATCTACGCCAGCCGCTACGCCAGCGACAAGGCCCGCGGCACCGTCACCTGGACGCCGGTGAAAGGCGTGGGCAACGCGCTGGTGGGCGGGAGCTGGACCATCGTGGACAAGAAAAAAGCCACGGGGCTGACGCTCGCCATCGAAGGCGTGATCGAGGTGCCGCTGCCCGGCCTCATGAAGATGGTGGTGTCTCCGGTGGTGCAGGCCGAGTTCGAAAAACTGGTCGAGCAGTACATCGACAACCTCATCGGTGCACTGGGCGGCGAAGCCTGACTGTGTGGCAGGGGACAAGTTGTCCCTCACATCACTGGACAAAGCTGTGCATAAGCCGGGGCAAGTTCTGTACTGCATTCATAAGTCTTTGATTTATAACAATAATTTATAGAATGCTCAATAAAAAGGCAGCTCCGCACGCGTTCGAAATGGCGTTCAGACAAGGCCCAGCCTCTGTGGATAACACCGATTTGTCCCTCGAAAACTGGGACAAGTGTGTGCATAACGCAGGGTTTTCCCTGTAAGAACCACGCAAGTCCTTGATCTGTAAGGATCGGCTACAAACTGCCTTCCAAACAGGCAAATCAGGCTTTCATGACCCCCGCACCCAGGAAATCGGGGCCCCAGCCCCCCGATAACACCCCGCCCAGCGCCCCCGACAACGCGCCCGCCGCGTCGCCGCGCCTGACGGTGCGCCTGCACCCGTCCGGTCGCACGGTGGCAGCGCGCCCCGATCAGACTTTGTGGGCCGCGCTGGATGCGGCGGGTGAAATGTGGCCGGTGTCGTGCCGCAACGGCAGCTGCCGAACCTGCATCGGTCGCCTGCTGGCTGGCGAGGTGCGCTACACCGTGCCATGGCCAGGCCTGCTGCCGGAAGAGAAGGCCAGCGGCCATGTGCTGCCCTGCGTGGCCTGCCCCGTCACCTCCGTGGTGCTGACAGGCCCGGGCGACTGAGCGCCCGCGGTTCAGGTGTTCAGGTGATCGCGGAAGAAGGCCAGCGTGCGCTGCCAGGCCAGGTCGGCCGCGGCGGCGTCGAAGCGGGGCGTGGTGTCGTTGTGGAAGCCGTGCTGGGTGCCCGGGTACTGGTGGGCTGTGTAGCGCGCACCAGCCGCCTTGAGGGCCGCCTCGTAGGCGGGCCAGCCCGCGTTGATGCGCTCGTCCACCGCGGCAAAGTGGATCAGCAGAGGGGCCTTCACGCGCGCGGCATCCTGCACGGGTGGGTGGTTGCCGTAGAAGGGCACGGCGGCCCCCAGATCCGGCAGTTCGGTGGCGAGCATGTGGGCGATACCGCCGCCATAACAGAAACCCACCACACCGATGCGGCCGTTGCCGTCGGGGCGCTGCCTGAGCGCGGCGGCGGCAGCCAGAAAGTCCTGCCGGGTCTTTCCCTGGTCAAGCTGGGCGAACAGGGCACGCGCCCGGTCTTCGTCGCCCGGGTAGCCCCCCAGCGGCGTCAGCGCATCCGGCGCCAGGGCCACAAAACCTTCCAGCGCCAGGCGGCGCGCCACGTCTTCGATGTGGGGGTTCAGGCCCCGGTTCTCGTGCACCACCAGCACACCCGGCAGCTGGGCCACGCCCTGTGCGGGCCGGGCCACATACGACCGGATCGTGCCGTGGCCTGCAGGTGATGGGACGTCGACGCGTTCGGTGTGCACACGGGCATCGTCCGGCGGAACGATCTGCGCCGTGGCAAACCGGGGACTGAGCACCGCCAGCAGACCGGCCGCCGACAGTCCACCCACGGCGAAGCGCGAAGCCCGGTCGAGAAAGCTGCGCCGGTCGATGTCGCCGTGCACGTACGCGTCGAACAGGATCAGCAGTTCCTGTTCAAAATCGGCGGCGGTGAGGCGGTCCATGGCGGGCTCCCGTGAGAAAACCGCAGCTTAGCGGGCACCGCCTCCCGAGCGGGGTGTCGCTTTGTAATAAGCGAGCAGCCAGCAGCTGCCGCTGTCAGGCGACCAGCTCGTGCGCCTGTTCCTGGGGGCGGCCCAGCCGGTGCGGCGAGGTGTATTCCTGCCGGTAGATCTCGAACGGCATGGTGTCGGCCGCTTCGATCGCGCGCTGGTCGGCCAGCGACTGCGCGGCCATGGCCTCGTAACGCGCCTGCTGCTTGGCACTCCAGGGCAGCGCGAGCAGCCGGGCATGGGTCTGCAGCGACTGCTCCCGGGCAAACGCCACGAACACATCGTGATGATCGCGGTGCATGGCCTGCAGCACGCGGGCGGAAGGGAGTGTGTCCGGGGCCTGCAGCGCAGCCCGTGCGTGGGCCACTGCATCGGCGTGCTCGGTGCCGCCGTGCGTGGCGTCCAGCGTGCGGGCGATGGGCTCCAGCTGCTCGATCAGCTCCAGGCCCCACTGCACCAGGGGCACGCTCTGGCCCGAGCGCTGCAGGCACAGGCCCGGCTCGCGCCCGCGCGCGGCGGTGAGGTGCTGGTTGTGCGCCAGTTCGCTGATTTCTTCCGGGGTGTCGGGCGGGCTGTCGGCCAGCAGGCAGTGCAGCAAAAACACGTCGAGGAAGCGCAGGGTGCGCGCGCCGATGCCGATGGTCTCGAAGGGGTCGAGATCCATCAGGCGCACTTCGATGTATTCGACGCCGCGTTCACGCAGCGCGTGCAGAGGCCGTTCGCCGGGGTAGATCACGCGCTTGGGGCGGATGGTGCCGTAGAACTCGTTTTCGATCTGCAGCAGCGTGGTGGCCAGCTGGTTGTAGTCGCCACCCGGGTTGCGGATACCCACCGCCTCGTAAGCGGGCCAGGGCCGGGTGAGTGCGTCCTGCAAGGAAGCGGCATAGCCTTCCAGGCCGTTGTAGCTCACGGCCAGCGTGGCCTGCGCCTCGCTCTGGTAGCCCAGGCGACCCATGCGCAGCGAGGTACCGTGCGGCATGTACAGGGTGCGCTCGCTGAGCTTCTGCAGCTCGTGGTGGCGGCCCTCCACAAAAGACGAACACACGGCTGGCGAGGCGCCGAACAGCGTCAGCAGCAGGAAGGCGTGGCGGCGGAAGTTGCGGATGAGGGCAAAGTAGCCATCGTTGTCCACGCCCGGGAGCGACCAGTTGTAGTGGATACCCGAGATGGTCTGCATGCGCCGGCCGTAGCGGTGGCCCAGTCCCATGCGGTACACGCTCTTGGCACGGCCCACGTTGCTGGAGCCGTAGCGCCCCAGCGGAATGGTTTCGTCGGTGGGCAGGCCGCAGGGCATGCTGGACGCCCAGAGCATCTCGTCACCGGCCGCACGCAGGCTGCGCACGGTGAACTGGTGCACCTCGCTGAGCTGGCTCAGGCAGGCGTCGACACTGTCGTGCACGCCGGTGATCAGTTCCAGCTGCGATTCGCTGTAGTCGGTGGTGATGTGGGGATGCGTGAGCGCACTGCCCAGAGCCGCGGGGTGCGGCGTGAGGGCGAGCTTGCCGTCGGGCTGGGCGCGCAGGCTCTCTTTTTCGAGGCCTCGGCGCATGCCACGCAGGCGGTCACCCGCCAAGGCGTCCAGCCGTTGTTGTAATGAAGTCATTCTGGGGTCGTGAATCGGGTCCGGGGTCGAAAGTTAACACGGTTGGCACAAGACTGCTGGCGCTGCGGACGCTCGCGGTCTTGCCGGGTCGGCGTCTGCCGGCGCGGCCGTGTGGACGCTCAGCCAGGCCTCGATGTCGGCCGCCTCGTTGGTCAGCCGCAATTCGTCGAAGGCACCCTGGGCCTGCGGGTGCCGCTTGCGCAGGTAGTTCAGCCACTGCTTGAGACGCCCGGCGCGATGCCGGCGCTCCACCCGCGCACTCATCTGCACCCAGAACACCCCCAGCAGCGGCAGGATCTGTGCCCAGCTCACCCCGCCCTGCCCCTTGATGGCCAGCGCCAGCCCGGGGTCGGTCACCATGCCGCGCCCGATCATCAGGGCCTCGCACCCGGTCACCTCGCGGCAGCGCTGCGCATCGGCCACGGTCCAGATCTCGCCGTTGGCGATCACCGGCAGGCGGCGGCCTGGTGGCAGCGAGGCGCGCACCTCGGCGATGCGCTCCCAGTAAGCGGGCGGCCGATAGCCGTGGGCCTTGGTGCGCGCGTGGATCACCAGTTCGTCGGCGCCGGCCTCGGCAATGGCATGGGCACATTCCTCGGCGCGGCTGTCGTCGTTGAAGCCCAGGCGCATCTTGGCCGACACCGGCACGTGCGCCGGCACGGCCGCGCGCACGGCCGCCACGATGCGCCCGACCAGCTCGGGCTCGTCCAGCAACACCGCGCCGCCGCGGCTCTGGTTCACGGTCTTGGCGGGGCAGCCGAAGTTCAGGTCAATGCCATGCGGACCCAGCCCGGCCAGGCGGGCCGCGTTGTCGGCCAGGCAGGACGGGTCAGAGCCCAGCAGCTGGGCACGCACCGGCACACCGGCCCGGGTGTAGCCGCCGTTGAGCAGCTCGGGCACCACGCGCACGAAAGCCCGTTCGGGCAGCAGGGTGTTGGTGACGCGGATGAATTCGCTCACGCAGCGGTCGATGCCGCCGGTGCGCGTGAGCACGTCGCGCAGCGTGGCGTCCAGCAGGCCCTCCATGGGCGCGAGCAACAGTGTCATGGGGGAGGTGGCGAGACGGGGAGAGGGGCAGGCGACCAGGGCAGGGGTCGGTGGCGGCTGGCCGCGCCAAGAGAAGCCGCATTCTATCGCTCAGGCCCCTGAACCCCCCTGGTTTCCCCTGAAGCAGACCATCCGGTACCATACCTTGGTACTACTCGTCTTGCCCTGGAGCCTCCCATGCGATCGATCCTTGCCATCTTTCTGTCAACTTTGTGCCTCCTGAACGCGCCGCTCGCGGGTGCACAGACCACCGAGCCCGTGGAAGCCGTACCCGCCGCGGTCACGCCTGCCGCCGTGGTGGAGGCAGGTCGCATCGGCACCTTCAAGCAGGTCGAGGGCGAAACCTGGGCCGGCCGGGCGGACGCACGGCGCGCCGCCGAACCGGGCGCCGGCGTGGCGCTGGCCGAGCGTCTGAGCACCGGCAAGAACGGCGCTGCCACCATCACCCTGAAAGACGGCACCGTGCTCACGATGGGACCCAATACGACGATGGACCTGAGCCGTTTCCAGTTCGACAGCACCACCCAAAAGGGCCACTTCGGGCTGGACCTGCTGCAGGGCACGGTGCGCGTGGTCACCGGCCTGCTGGCCCGGATCAACCCCGAGCTGTTCAAGGTGTCGACGCCCACCTCGGTGGTGGGCGTGCGCGGCACCGACTTCATCGTGGAAACCGCCGCGGCCGAATGACACCGTTCCCCGCTGCCTCTCCTGCGGCCCCGCTTTGCGCCGACCTGCCATGACACCCGACCTCGCCTCCACCCGCCCCTCCCGCTTCCTCGCCGCTGCCGGCCTCACCCTGGCACTCGCCGCCACCCTGGCGGCCTGTGCGCCCGCCACACGCGTCACACTGCTGCCCCAGGCCGGCGGCACAGCCAGCGCCGTCGAGGTGAGCACCGCCACCGGCACACAGCTCATCAGCCAGCCTTACCAGGTGGCCACGGTGAGCCGCCGCGGCGATCTGGCGCTGGAGGCGACCACCGCCGAGAAGGTGCGCGAAACCTATCCGCAGCTGCTGGCCCTGCAACCACCGCCGCCCGACATCTTCGTGCTGCAGTTCGAGCCGGGCACCTCGCAGCTCACCGCCGAGTCGCAGGCGGAACTGGCCACCGTGGTGGCGCGCGCCCAGGCGAGGGCCGGCGGCGAGATCGTCGTGACCGGTCACACCGACCGCCAGGGCTCGCTGGAAGCGAACGACCGCCTCTCGCTGGCACGCGCGCAGGCCGTGCGCGACCTGCTGGTGGAGCGTGGCTTTCGGCCCGAGCTGATCGAGGCCGTGGGCCGCGGTGAACGCGAACCCCTGGTGCCCACCGACGACGAGGTGGTGGAGCCGCGCAACCGCCGCGCCGAAGTGGTGGTGCGCTGACGCCATGGTGGCGGGCCGCGCGCCCGCTGCCCGATACTTGCGGGATCGACCTACCCCACGATCCCGCCATGCCTCCTGAACACGGTCTGAGCCGCGCCCTGCGCGAGCTGCTGCACAGCCAGCGCACCGCCGCCCTTGGCACGCTGGACGCCGACGGCGCCCCCTTTGTCTCCATGGTCCCGTTTGCCTTGCGTGCGGACGGCGAGCGCCCCGGCCTGGTGCTGCACGTGAGCGCGCTGGCACCCCACACCGGCAACCTGCAGCGCCACGCGCGCGTCTCGCTCATGGTGTGCCGCGCCGAAGTGGCCGGCGAGCCTGTGCACGCCCTGCCCCGCGTGAGCTTCGACGCCACAGCCCGCCTGTTGGAGCCGGGCAGCGATGAGGCACTGGCCTGCCGCCGTGCCTACCTGCAGCGCTTTCCCGAAGCCGAGCCGATGACACAGCTGGGCGACTTCCGCTTCGTGCGGCTGGACCTGCTGGGTGCCCGGCAGGTCGCGGGTTTCGGCGCCGCCCGCAGCCTGGACGCAGGTGAACTGCTGAGGGCACTCACCCCACCCCTGTCGCCATGAGCGGCACGACCGACGGGCTGCAGGTGCTGCACGCCGACGACACCCTGCTCGTGCTCGACAAGCCCGCCGGCCTGCTGGCCGTGCCCGGGCGGGGCCCCGACAAGCAGGACTGCCTGAGCAGCCGCGCCCAGGCCCGCTGGCCCGATGCGCTGGTGGTGCACCGGCTCGACATGTCCACCTCGGGCCTCGTGGTGATGGCGCGCGGCCTCGACGCCCAGCGCGCTTTGAGCCGCGCCTTTGCCGAGCGCCAGGTCCACAAGCGCTACACGGCGGTGGTCGCCGGTGCGCTGCACAGCCCGTGCAGCGACAGCACCTGGAACGTGATCGACCTGCCCATCACCGTGGACTGGCCCAACCGGCCGCGCAGCATCGTCAGCGCCGAGCTGGGCAAGCCCAGCGTCACGCACTGGCGGCTGCACCCTCATTTCCCAGGCACTCGCACGGACATCACAACCCGGTTAGAACTCGAACCGGTGACCGGGCGCACGCACCAGTTGCGCGTGCACCTGCAGGCCATCGGCCACCCCATCCTGGGCGACGCGCTTTACGCCAGCCCCGAGCAGCAGGCCATGGCCGACCGGCTCTTGCTCCATGCCGACACGCTGGCGCTGGCGCATCCGCTGAGTGGCGAATGGCTGAGCTGGCACAGCCCTTGCCCGTTCTGACACCCGACACAACCCTGGCCCACGCACCACCCACCGCCATGCAACACCTGACCATCCTCACCGGCGCTTCCCGTGGCATGGGCCTGGCCATGGCACGCCAGCTGCTCGCCCCCGACCGCCTGCTGCTCTGCGTGTCGCGCCAGCTCAACGACAGCCTCGACGCCGAGGCGCTGGCGCGCGGCTGCACGCTGCTGCAGTGGTCGCAAGACCTGGCCGACCCGGGCACCGCCCGGCTGCGCCTGCAAGCCTGGCTCGACGGCCAGGACCACCGCCTGCTGTCCAGCGCCACACTGATCAACAACGCCGGCATGATCCCGCGCATCGGTCCGCTCGACGACTGCCCGGCCGACGAACTCGCGGCCGCCCTGCGGATTGGCCTGGAGGCACCGATGCAGCTCACCGCCGCCTTCCTGGGCGCCACGGCCCGCTGGGTGGACGCGGGCTGGCAGGGCCCGCGCAAGGTGCTCAACATCTCGTCCGGTCTGGGCCGCTACCCCATGGCCGCCCAGGCGCCCTATTGCGCGGCCAAGGCCGGGCTGGACCATTTCACGCGCTGCAGCGCGCTGGACGAAGCCCGCAGGCCCGGCGGTGCGCGGCTGGTGTCGCTGGCGCCGGGCGTGATCGACACCGACATGCAGACCCAGTTGCGCGCCGGCGACCCCGCCGCATTCCCCGACCTGCAGCGCTTCGTGTCCCTGCAGCGCGACGGCCAGCTGAGTTCACCCGACGAGGCCGCCGCGCGCCTGCTGGCCTGGCTGGAACGGCCCGAATTCGGCGAGCAGCCGGTGGCCGACGTGCGCGACTGAGGGGCCGAGCCCCGCCGCATCCGCCATGCTCAACCTGCCCCGACGCCAGTTCCTCCAGACCCTCGCCGGCCTGAGCGCTGGCCTGTGCTGGCCGGCCCGGGCAGAACCCTCGCCCCCCGGCGTCGCGTTCTGGCGGCTTCTGCGCGAAGGGGGTTGCGTGGTGCTGATGCGCCACGCCCAGACCGTGCCCGGCGTGGGCGACCCGGCCGGGTTTCGCCTGGGCCAGTGCAGCACCCAGCGCAACCTGAGTGAAGCGGGGCGCGAGCAGGCACGCCAGCTCGGTGCGGCCTTCGCCCGTGAAGGCGTGCGGGTGGACGATGTGCGTTCCAGCGCCTGGTGCCGCTGCACCGACACGGCCGACCTCGCCTTCGGTCGACACAGCGTGTGGGCAACGGCCAATTCCTTTTTCCAGGGTGGTGAACGCGGCACCCAGACGCGCGACATGGGCCGCTTCGTGCGCGACTGGCAGGCGCCGCGCAACGCGGTGATCGTCACCCACCAGGTCAACATGACGGCCCTCACCGGGGAATTCCCGGCCATGGGCGAGCTGTTCCTGCTGCGACCCGGCGCCGAGCGCGAGGGGCGCTGGACGGTGCTGGCCCGGCACATTCCCTGAGGCCCGCCACGGTGCAGCGCGAGGGTGGCTTGACCTCTGTCAAGCTCCGCGTAAGCATGCGCGCATTACCATGTCCCGTTGCCGGCGCAGCAACCGCGTGCCTGCTCCGACCGCACCCCACCACATCGATTGCCCACCCCAGGAGAGACAGACATGAGCCGTGAAGTAGTAGTAGTCAGCGCCGCCCGCACCGCCATTGGCACCTTTGGCGGCAGCCTGAAAGACGTGCCGCCCACCGAGCTGGCAGCGCTGGTGGTGCGCGAGACGCTGGCGCGTGCCGGCGTAAACGGCCAGGACGTCGGCCATGTCGTGTTCGGCCATGTGGTGAACACCGAACCCAAAGACATGTACCTCTCCCGCGTGGCCGCCATCAACGGTGGCTGCGGCGAGGCCACGCCGGCCTACAACGTGAACCGCCTCTGCGGCTCGGGCCTGCAGGCCATCGTGAACGCCAGCCAGAGCATCTTGCTGGGCGACACCGACATTGCCATCGGCGGCGGTGCCGAATGCATGAGCCGCGCACCCTTTGCGTCGCTCAACATGCGCTGGGGCGCCCGCATGGGTGACACCAAGATGGTCGACATGATGGTCGGCGCGCTGCACGACCCCTTCCACAACATCCACATGGGTGTGACCGCCGAGAACGTGGCCGCCAAGTACGGCATCACCCGCGAGATGCAGGACGCCCTGGCGCTGGAAAGCCACAACCGCGCCGAACGCGCCACGCAGGAAGGCCGCTTCAAGGACCAGATCGTTCCCGTGGTGCTGAAGAGCCGAAAGGGTGACGTGTCCTGGGCCACCGACGAGCATTTCCGCCCCGGCTGCAAGCTGGAAGACATGAGCAAGCTCAAGCCCGTGTTTCAGAAGGAAAACGGCACCGTGACCGCCGGCAATGCCTCCGGCATCAACGACGCCGCCGCCGCCGTGGTGCTGATGGACAGCAAGGCCGCACAGGCCCGTGGCCTCAAGCCCCTGGCCCGTCTGGTGGGCTACGCCCACACCGGCCTGGACCCGAAGATCATGGGCGTGGGCCCGATCTCGGCCACCCAGGCGGTGCTCAAGAAGACCGGTCTGACTGTCAACGACCTGGACGTGATCGAAGCCAACGAGGCTTTTGCCGCCCAGGCCTGCGCCGTCACCAAGGAACTCGGCCTGGACCCGGCCAAGGTCAACCCCAACGGCTCGGGCATTTCCCTGGGCCACCCGATCGGTGCCACCGGCGCATTGATCACCGTGAAGGCGCTGTACGAGCTGGAGCGCATCCAGGGCCGCTACGCGCTGGTGACCATGTGCATCGGCGGTGGTCAGGGCATTGCGGCAGTGTTCGAGCGGGTGTCATAAGACTCCCCCCGCGCCGCTTCGCGTCACCCCCCTGAGGGGGGCGATGCGAGTGGCCCGGCGAAGCCGGTTCCACCGCATCCTGGGTTAAGGCACGCGCTCCGGAAACCAAGTCATACGCTTATCTCTTTTGATGTCGCCTCATCAACGCCCCGACGCCACCTGGGCGCCTTTGCTGGCCGAGCTGGAGTGCGGCCTGCTGCAACGCGACGTGGCGGCGCGTGCGCTGCTGCTGGCGGCGCTGGCGGGGGAGCATGTGCTGCTGCTGGGGCCGCCGGGCACCGCGAAAAGTGAGCTGGCGCGCCGACTGCAGCGCCTGTTGCCGGGGGCGCGGTATTTCGAGCGGCTGCTCACCCGCTTCACGGTGCCGGAAGAGCTGTTCGGGCCGCTCTCGCTGCGCGCGCTGGAAGACGACCGCTACGAGCGCCTGACCGAGGGCTACCTGCCCGATGCCGAGGTGGCCTTTCTGGACGAGGTCTTCAAGGCCAACTCGGCCATCCTGAACACCCTGCTCGGCCTGCTGCACGAGCGGCAGTTTGACAACGGCAGCCAGCGGGTGCTGGTGCCGCTGGTCTGCCTGGTGGGTGCCAGCAACGAGCAGCCGCAGGACGACAGCCTGCTGGCCTTTTACGACCGATTCCTGCTGCGCGTGCCGGTGCAGCCGGTGGACGACGCGCACTTCAGCGCCCTGTTGCTGGCTGACACGGGTGGCGCAGCCCTGGGGCCGGCACCGCCCCAGCTCGACACCGCTCATCTGCAGACGCTACGGGAAACCGCCGCCCAGTTGCCACTGGCCGAACCCACGCTGGCGCTGCTGCGGCGGGCCCGCGAACACGCCCGGCAGACACAGCAGACCGTCTCAGACCGGCGTTGGCGCCAGCTGGTCACGCTGCTGCAGGTGCAGGCCGCCAGCCGGGGGGCCGCGTCGGTAGACCCCTGGGATCTTTGGCTGCTGCCCTTCGTACTGGCCAGCGAGCCGGCACAGGTGCCGGGCTGGACCGAGTTTTTCCTGCAGGCGGTGGCACACACCACGCCGCTGGCGGTGGACGGTCTGGAACGCGCGGTGCTGGCCTTCGAGCAGCAGCTCGACACCGAGCGCCGGGCGCCGCCCGACGCACAGGACGACAGCGCCGGCAAGCTGGCCCTGGCTCGCGCCATCCAGCGGCCGGGCGAAGAGAGCGAGATGGTGCGCATCACCAGCGAGCGCGCGCAACGCCGCTACAGCCGCGTGCACATCGACGCGCGCGTGGCGCAGTGCGAGGAACTGCAGGTGCGTCTGCTGGCGCTGCACGCCGAGCAGCTGGCGCTGGCGCGCGAGGTGGTGGGCCAGGCGCGGGCGCATGTCTGGCTGCCGCCTTCCTGGTTGCTGCAGATCGAGGCCGTGCACGGCGAACGCTGCGGCCAGCTGGCCATCTGGTGCGCCCAGCACCAGTCCACTCAACAGGGCTTTGCCGCCCTGCCCGTCAACGAGGAAGCGGGCGCCCTGCCCGCCCCCGTGAGCTGGTGAGGCCGTGACCGCCGCGCCGCACGGCGCCAGCGGCGCCCACTCCCCCGAACGCCCGGACCGCCCGTACCACCAACTCGACGCCCTCCCGCGCGAACTCTGGCGCTGGGCCGTGGTGTGCAGCAGCGGCGACGCCAGCCATCGGCTGCCCGATCTGTGCCACTGGCACGACGCGCTGCTGGCGGGCGCCCTGCCCGACCCCACCCGCGACCTCGGCGACCCCGAGGCCACGCAGGCCCTGCGCCCGCTGCTGCCCGAACTGGACCTGCTCACCCTCACCCGCCAGAGCCAGCCGCTCACCCGCCAGGTGCTGCAGAGTCTGCTGTGGCACCTCGACAGCCTGATCGACCGCCCGCTGGACGAATCGCGCGCCACGGCCATCGAACGCATGCAGACCAGCTTCCGCGAGAGCTGGGACGTGCAGCGCCAGGGCTGGGACGAGGTGCTGGCCCTGCTGCAGTCACTCGGCGACCTGGCGCACCTGCGCTGGGACGAGCTGGCCGGCCAGCTGAACCGCCGCGAATGGCAGGAGGCGCGGCGCATCGGCGAGCTCTTGCAGCGCCTGCCGGCCCTGGCCACCTTCATCGACAGCGTGGGCCGGCGCGACGCGCAGCGCCAGCACCCGCCAGCCGCCGCCATGCGGCCCGACGCCCAGCCGCAGGCACCGGCGGCGCGCCACCCGGCCGACGAAGAAGAACGCCGCCCCGAACCCACCGCTGTGGACGGCGTGCGCCGTTCGCGCAACCTCGCCCGCATGACCGGGGGCGAAAGCCTGAACCTCACCCACCCGGTGCTGCGCCGGCTGTGGCGCGCCCGCTTCGCAGAGGCACAGCTGCTGAGCTACGACGACCGCGCACGAGCCCCGCAGCAGCGCCCCGTGCCCCGGCCCGAGCGCGAGCGCCAGCGGCCCGTGCCCGAGCACGCCGGGCGCGGCCCGCTCATCATCTGCCTGGACACGTCGGGCTCGATGCGCGGGGCGCCCGAGAGCGTGGCCAAGGCCTGCGTGCTGCAAGCCCTGCGCGCCGCGCACGCCGGGCGTCGGCCCTGCCGCCTGCTGGCCTTTGGCGGCCCCCACGAAATGCTGGAACGCGAGCTGACGCTCGACGCCGCCGGCCTCGAACGCCTGCTCGACCTGATGGGCCAGAGCTTCGATGGCGGCACCGATGTGCAGACCCCGATCGAGCACGCGGTGACCCTGGTGGAAACGGCCGAGTGGGCCGACGCCGACCTGCTGATCGTCAGCGACGGTGAATTCGGCGTCACGCCGGCCACCCTGCAGCGGCTTCGCGAGGCCAAGACCCGGCTCGGCCTGCGGGCCCACGGCGTGCTGATCGGCGACCGCGAAACCATCGGCCTGCTGGAGGTCTGCGACCACCTGCACTGGGTGCGCGAGTGGCGCCGCTACGGCCAGGGCACGCCGCCTGTGGCTGAAGGTTTCTCGCCAGTGCACAGCCGCAGCCTCACGGCGCTCTACTTCCCCAACGCCATCCGGCGCTGAACCGGATCGCTGCCGCCCGTCGCTCGAGGCGAACGGTGGCCTTGCGAATGCGGTCCCAGGCTCCAGTTGGGGACGTAGCGCCCTGGTGGCCGAAGGAGAACCCGAGATGTGGAAACGACTGTCTGTGCTGTGGGTGGCGGTGAAAGGCGATGCCCGGCTGATGTGGCACGCGCTGCGCCATCCCGAGGCGCCGGGCTGGCTCAAGATCGGCGCGGCGGCGCTGGTGCTCTACCTGGTCTCGCCGATGGACCTGATCCCGGACGTGCTGCCCATCATCGGTGTGATGGACGACCTGGTGCTGGTGCCGCTGGCGATGCGGTTCCTGCTGGGACGGCTGCCGCCCCACATACGCGCGCACGCCGAGCAACGCAGTGCCGGGCGCGGCCAGCAGCGCAGCACCCCGTCAACGGGACACTGACCCACCCGTGAGGGCTCAGCCGACGTCCTGGAAACCGCCGCGGCGGTAGGTGAGCACCAGCGTGTCACGCCACCCGAAGCCCCCGGGCTCCAGCGGCTGGATGGGTGTGCTCTCGTGGATCACCCGCGCGTCGTCCAGCAGCAGCAGCGACCAGGGCTGGCGCAGCGTGAAGCGCTGACCGGCAGGGCCGTCGGCCTCGAACACCCGGCTTTCGCCGCCCTTGATCTGCTCGCGGCCCACCATGAACACCGCCACCAGATCCACGCCGTCGCGGTGGGCGCCTTCGGGCGTCGGCCGGCCGATGCCGTCCGTGGTGTCGATACGAAAGGTGTGGGCTTCCACAAACCAGGGTTGTGCGCCGCGCAGCGCCGACACGGCCTCGCCCACGCGCGCCAGCAGACGCGGCCACAGCGGCTGGTCGAGCACATGGGACTGCATGGGCTCGAACCAGCGTTCCATGCCGCCGTGCAGGGCGTTGTATTCCAGGGGCTGCCAGTGCGCCCGGTGCGGCACCTGCTGCACCACCTCGCCCTCCACCACAAAACTGCTGTGGCGCCGGCGCCGGTAACGCCCGCCGTCTTTCAAATAAGCGTCGGCAGGCAGGTCGTTCCAGCCCACCTGCAAGGCCTGCAGTCCCTCTGGCGTGGTGCCCAGCCAGCGCTGCACCTCGCCCGCGTCCAGCAGGGCGAAGCCCTGCGTCTGCAGGGCGGCAGGCGCCTCGTCCAGGGTCACGAAAGGGGGCTTGAATTCACTGGTCATGGGGCGGCAGTGTACCGGGGTGTAAGCGCCGTCAGCGGGCGTGCGCTGGTGCTGTGAGGCGACCTGCGCGGTTCCTGCGCTGGATCAAGACCCGCGAACGCTCGGGCTGTCAAGCTGCAGCCACGACATGCCACCACGGAACATGTCTTGACACTGCAAGGAGATGGCCGATGAACACATTGCAATGGAGCGATGCGCTGCTACTGGATTACGAGCCCATGGACAGCGTGCACCGGGATTTTGTCGAGCTGCTGGGCCAGGCCGAGGCCGCTTCAGACGCCGCCCTGCCCCTGGCCTGGGCCGCGCTGGTGGACCACACCGCCGAGCATTTCGGCCGCGAAGACGAGTGGATGCGCAGTACCCGGTTTGCCACGGCCGAGCACCACATGCTGCAGCACCGGGTGGTGCTCAATGTGCTGCGCGAAGGCCTGGTGCTGGCGCGCAAGGGGCAGTTCGCCGCGGTGCGCGAGATGGCCCTTGAACTCGGCGCCTGGTTCGCCAAGCACGCGCAGTCGCAGGACGCGGCGCTGGCCCTTCACCTGCGGCGCGAGCCGCAGCCGGTCACGCCGCGCCGCGCCGGTGGCAAGCACGCGCCCGCCCCGGGCTGAGGCTTCGCCAACGCGACAGCGCGCGAGGCTGCGCATGGGGTAAACCATGTGCGGGGCTTATGCGTCGATGGTTATATTGCCCGCTCAGGAGGATATTTCCATGGCCGATGTCGCCCCCCTTGCCGCGCACGAAGAACCGCGAGACCGCCCGGCGGCCGGTTCGCAGCCGGCGCGCCATGCTGAGCGCGGGCCCTCGGTGTTCACGGTGCAGCTGGCCGAACTGAAGCCGTCCGACCCGTTTCGCTGGCTGCAGCTCGGCTGGGCCGACTTTCGCCGCTGCCCGCGCATCGGCCTTTTCTACGGCCTGTGCTTCTTCGGCATGGGCCACGCACTGCTGGCGGTGTTCCAGTCGGCCCCGGCCTATGTGCTGGCCCTGAGCGCCGGCTTTCTGCTCATGGGCCCATTTTTGTGCCTGGGCCTGTACGACGCGAGCAAAGCCATGCAGACCCATTCGCACCGTCCCTCGCTGCGCGCCTCGCTGCAGGCCTGGCGCCCCACCAAGGGCACGATGGCGATCTTTGCCGGCGTGCTGCTGATCCTGGAAATGCTCTGGGGTCGTGCCTCGCTGGTGGTGTTTGCTGTCAGCTTCAACACCATGCCCGAGAAGGCCAACATCCTGGCCATGCTCATCGACCCCGAAAACCTGGGGTTCCTCATCACCTACCTCGTGGTCGGCGCCGTGTTCGCCGGGCTGATCTTCACCACCAGCGTGATCTCGATCCCGATGATCATGGACCGGCAGGTGGACGCCGTCTCGGCCGGCCTGACCAGCATCCGCGCCTGCCTGCAGAACCCCGGCGTGATGCTGCTGTGGGGCGCGCTCATCACCACCATCATCGTGCTGGCCATGCTGCCCGTGTTCCTGGGCCTGTTCATCGCTGGCCCCGTGATCGGCCACGCCACCTGGCACGCTTACCGGCACATCGTGCCTGCCCCGCAGGAGAACGAGGCCTGAGAGGCACAACGGCCTTGATACGGGCCGGGTACGCGGCCACCCCGCGCCGCCGGGCGATATGCTCGGCGCACCATGCTGCCTGACCAAGACCTCTTCCGAACCGCCGTGCTGGTGCTCAGCGCCTTGCTGCTGTTCCTCTACGGGCTGGAGCATTTCAGCAAGGAACTGCAGGCCATCGGCAGCGACCGCCTGCCGCGCTGGCTGGGCCTGGCCACACGCCAGCGGCTCGGGGGCTTCGCGCTGGGCGCCGGCGTGACGGCGGTGGTGCAGTCCAGCAGCGCGGTGAGTGCGCTGGTGGTGGCGCTGGTGAACGCCGGCACGCTGAGCTTCGCGGGCAGTCTCGCGGTGCTGCTCGGCGCCAAGGTGGGCACCACGTCCACCGCCTGGCTGGTCTCCTACGAACTCACGCACCTCGGGCCCTACCTGATCGTGCTGGGCGGCCTGCTCACCATGCTGCCCTTCACCATCCGCGTGGTGGGGCGCGCCATCTTCTATTTCGGCTTCATCTTTTTTGCGCTGGACCTGGTGAGCGAGTCGCTGGAGCCGCTGCAGAACGCGCCCTGGGTGCTGGATTTGCTGGCTCGCGCCGAGGTGCCCTGGATGGGCCTGCTCATCGGCATCGTGCTCACGGTGGTGCTGCAGTCCAGCAGCGTGGTGAGCGGGCTGGCCATCGTGCTGGTGCAGCAGGGTGCGCTGCAGCCGCTGGGCGCCGTGGCCGTGGTGGTGGGCGCCACCCTGGGCACCACCGCCACCAGCCTGATCGCCAGCATCCCAATGGACCGATTCGCGCGACGCGCCGCGCAGATGAACCTGCTGTTCAACGCCGTGGGCGTGCTGCTGATACTGCCCTTCCTCGCACCCTTTGGAGAATGGGCGCTTCGCCAGGGCGGCAGTGCCGGCCAGGCGGTGGCGCTGGCCAATCTCTCGTTCAACCTGGGGGTGGCGCTGCTGTTCCTGCCCTTCACCGGCTGGATGGGCCGCTACTTCGCCCCGCCGGGTGAACCTCAACCGTCAGCGGAAAACGCGGCCGTCTGAGCCAGAGAACCTTCAGCGGTTCACGTCCACCACCAGGCGCCCGCGCACCTGGCCCGCCAGGATCTCGCTGCCGGCGCCGATGGCCTCGCCCAGGCTGATTTCTCGTGTGATGCGGTCGAGCTGGGCGCGGTTGACCGACGCGGCCAGCGCGGTCCAGGCGGCTTCCCGCTGGGCCATGGGGGCCATCACGCTGTCGATACCGTAGAGCGTGACGCCGCGCAGAATGAACGGGGCCACGCTGGCCGGCAGGTCCATGCCCTGCGCCAGGCCACAGGCCGCCACCGCGCCACCGTAGCGCGTGCTGGCGCAGGCATTGGCCAGCGTGTGGCTGCCCACCGAGTCGACCACGCCGATCCAGCGCTCCTTCTGCAGCGGCTTGCCGGGCTCGCTCAGGCTGGCCCGCTCGATCACGTCGGCCGCCCCCAGCGCTTTCAGGTGCTCGGCCTCCTGCGGCCGGCCGGTGGAGGCCACCACGGTGTGCCCCAGCGCCGCCAGCAGCGAAATGGCCACGCTGCCCACGCCGCCATTGCCACCGGTCACCAGCACCTCGCCACTGCCGGGCGCCACGTCGTGCGAGGCCCAGTGGCGCTGCAGCGCCATCACGCACAGCATGGCGGTGTAGCCCGCCGTTCCGAAGGCCATGGCCTCGCGCGGGCTCAATGTGTCGGGCAGCTCCACCAGCCAGTCACCCTTCACCCGCGCCATCTGCGCCAGGCCGCCCCAGTGTGTTTCGCCCACACCAAAGCCGTTGAGCAGCACGCGGTCGCCCGCCTTCCAGCGCGGGTGTTCGCTGGCGGTGACGGTGCCGGCGAAATCGATGCCCGGCACCATGGGAAAACTGCGCACCACCGGCGAACGCCCGGTGATGGCCAGGCCGTCCTTGTAGTTGATGGTGGACCACTCCACCCGCACCGTCACATCGCCGCTGGCGGGCAGTTGCGCTTCATCGAGCGAAGCCAGTTCGCAGCGGTAGCCGCTTTCGGGTTTGGTGATCAGCAGGGCGTTGAACATGGGGCATCTCCGGACAGGAAGCAAGGAAGGAACAGAACCACAGCAGCGCGGGCAAGCGACGCGCCGGGTCAGCCGGCGCCGCCCCTCGGGTGCCGCGGTGGCTCGGGTGGTGTTTCACGCCACAGGCGCACCAGCATCCACCAGCCCAGGCCCGCGTTGGTGAGGGCCAGCAGGCTGAGCACCCAGCGCAGGGCGGTGGGTGGATCGGTCAGGTGGACATACCAGGCCAGCAGCGATGACAAGGCATTGAAGGCCAGCACCAGCCAGAAGAGGCCGCGCCTGGGTTGCCACAGGCGGTGCAGGGAACGTGAGACAGACATCGCCTCATTGTGCCGCGGGCGCCTGCTCCTGCACTTGTTCCTGCTCCTGCAGCAGGCGCCACATCACCTTGCCGCTGCCGCTCTTGGGCAGCGCGTCGACAAACTGCACCGTGCGCGGGCATTTGTAGACCGCCATGTTCTCGCGGCACCAGTCGATGATGTCCTGCTCGGTGGTGCTGCCCCGGTGGGCCTCGCGCAGCACCACCACCGCCTTCACGCTCTCGCCGCGGTAGCCGTCGAGCGTGGAGATCACGCAGGCCTCGGCAATCGCGGGGTGGCGGAACATGAGCGCCTCCACCTCGGCCGGCCAGACCTTGAAGCCGCTGGCGTTGATCATGCGCTTGAGACGGTCGGTGATGAAGAAATAGCCGTCTTCATCCACCCGGCCCAGATCGCCGGAACGGAAGTAGCGCTGGCCCTCGAAGCTGACGAAGGCGGCTTCGGTGGCCTCCGGGCGTTTCCAGTAGCCCGAGAACACCGAGGGGCCGCGGATGATGATCTCGCCCGCCTCGCCCACCGGCATTTCACGCAGCGTGTCGGGGTCGACCACGCGCGCATCCACGCTCATGAACGGAATGCCCAGGCACTGCTGCTTGGGCGCGTCGGGCGGGTTGTTGTGCGATGGCGCCGCGGTCTCGGTCAGGCCGTAGCCCTCGGCATAGCGCAGGCCGTACTGCTCAAACAGGCGCTGGGCCACCGCCTGCGGCATGGCCGCCCCGCCGCCGCCGATCAGCACGAGGCTGGAGAGGTCGTAGCTGGCGAAGTTCGGGCTGGCCAGCAGGTCGATCACCATGGTGGGGATGTTGGCCCAGTGGGTCACGCGCCAGTGCGAGATCAGGCGCCCGGCCAGCTCGCGGTCCCAGCGCGGCATCACCACCAGAGTGGCACCGGTGTACACGCCGGCGTGCATGCCCACCACCATGCCGGTGATGTGGAACATGGGCACCACCAGCAGGGCCACGTTTTCGGGCGAGCTGTTGCTCCACAGGCTGCCGGCCACCGCGTTGTGCATCACGCTGGCGTGGGTGTGCATGCAGCCCTTGGGCAGGCCGGTGGTGCCGCTGGTGTAGGGCAGCACCGACAGGTCGGCGGGCGTGCGATCGTGTGCCGGGGGCGCCTCTGTGCACGCCAGCGCCTGTGCCCAGTCGGCCACGGTGCCATCGGGCAGTGCGGGCAGCGCGTGCCGGGTGCCCAGCCAGGCCTGCCAGGCCGGCGGAATCTCCGCCGACGGGCCGATGGCGTCGCAGTAGTGGCTCACCACCAGGTGGCGCAGCCGCTGAGCCGCCGGCAGGGCGGCGCTGGCCTGCAGCAGGTCGGCGGCCAGGTCGGCCGCGCAGATGGCCACGCGCACGTCCGGGTCGGTGATGGTGTGCTTGAGCTCTTCTGCGCGGTTCATCGGGTTGACCGGCACCACCACCGCGTTGGCCCTCAGGATCGCGAAATGCGCCACCACCCACTGCGGGCAGTTCTGCATCAGCAGCATCACGCGGTCACCGGCCTGCACGCCCTGCGCGTGCAGATGCGCGGCCAGCCGCTCGGACTGTGCCAGCAACTCGCGGTAGCTCATGGTCTGGTCGAAGAACACCAGCGCCGGCTTGTCGGGGTAGCGCCGGGCGCTCACCACCAGGTTGTCCCACAGCGAGGTGGCGGGCGGTGTGATCCGGTGCGGGAGGCGCGCGGGCCAGAAGCGGTGGTGGGGTCGTGCGGCCACGGTGGTGTCCGTCGGGGTGCTGCTCATGTCTTGTCTCCGGCTGCTGTTTTCAACGCAGCATACGAGGGGGCTGCGCCGCCGTGCAAGCCGCCATGTCGCCCGTGGGACCAAGCCGTTGGCATGAAACCTGCACGTACCACGGGGGGTTGGCGAGGCATGGCTGAACACCATAGTTTTATGAGAATTTTGCATGCGGCGCCCACGTAAACCCCGATGCACCGCCCGAAAGGGCGGCACTACAGTCGCTTCTCGGCGCGGGTGGCACTTCCGTGGTGCACCAGCCGACAACGACCGGTCTACAACGTTTGGAGAACAACACATGAGCCTGACCCCACTGAAAACCGTCGCCTTCGGCCTGAGCGCCGCGGCCGCTGTGATGGCCCTGCCCGCGCACGCCGGCAAGGACCTCGATGCCATCAAATCCCGCGGCACCCTGGTGTGTGGTGTGAGCACCGGCCTGGCCGGCTTCTCGGCGGCCGACAGCCAGGGCCGGTGGAGCGGTCTCGATGTGGACGTGTGCCGCTCGGTGGCGGCCGCCGTGCTGGGTGACGCCAACAAGGTGCGCTACGTGCCCCTGAATGCGGCACAACGCTTCACCGCACTGCAGTCGGGCGAGGTGGACCTGCTCCCCCGCAACACGACCTGGACGCTGACACGCGACGCCACGCTGGGCCTGCACTTCACTGGCGTCAATTTCTACGACGGCCAGGGCTTCATGGTGCCCAAGAGCCTGAACGTGAAGAGCGCCAGGGACCTCAAGGGCGCCACGGTCTGCGTGCAGTCGGGCACCACCACCGAACTCAACCTGAGCGACTACTCGCGCGCCAACAACCTCAACCTGCGCCCGGTCGTGTTTGCCGAACTGGCCGCCACCAACGCGGCCTACTTCGCGGGCCGCTGCCAGGCGTACACCACCGACGCGTCGGGTCTGGCGTCGATCCGGGCCAAGGAAGCCGCCAAGCCGGACGACCACGTGATCCTGCCGGAGCTGATTTCCAAAGAACCCCTGGGCCCGGCCGTGCGCCGGGGCGACGACGAGTTCTTCGCCATCGTGAAGTGGGTGGGCTACGCCCTGCTGGAAGCCGAAGAGCTGGGTATCACCGCCGCCAACGTGGACACCATGCGTCGCGACAGCAAGAACCCCAACGTGCTGCGCCTGCTGGGTGGCGGCAACGAAGACACGGGCAAGCTGCTGGGTCTGGACAAGGAATGGGCGGTTCGCGCCGTCAAGGCGGTGGGCAACTACGGCGAGAGCTATGAGCGCAACATCACCCCGATCGGCCTGCCCCGTGGCGTCAACGCGCTGTGGAACAAGGGCGGTCTGATGTACCCGATGCCCGCCCGCTGATCCCGGCGGCCCGGTCGACAAGAACAACGCCGGCACGGCCCACCCGTCCGGCGTTGTCGTTTCAGCGGGCGCTGATGGCGCCCATCCCCATCTCGGGAGATTGACTTGAAAACCTCCAACCCGCCGCCGCGTGCGGCCTGGTCGTGGCGCAGCCGTGCCGGTCGCGGCCTGATCTACCAGGCGATCGCCCTGATCCTGATCGGTCTGGGCGTGTGGTTCCTGGCGCACAACACCCAGGAGAACATGCGCATCCGCGGCATCCAGAGTGGCTTCGACTTTCTGGGCTCGCCTGCCGGCTTCGACATCGGCGAAACCCTGGTGAATTACGACCCCAGCGAGTCCTATGGCAAGGCCATCTGGATCGGCGTGCTCAACACCCTGCGCGTGGCCGTGATCGGCATCGTGCTCACCACCATTCTGGGCGTGTTGCTGGGCGTGGGCCGCTTCTCGCGCAACGGACTGGTGCGCGGCATCTGCTACGGCTATGTGGAGCTGTTCCGCAACGTGCCCATCCTGCTGCAGATGCTGATGTGGTACCTCTTCTTCGTCGAAGTGCTGCCCATGCCCGGCGAGGCATGGAATTTTGCCGACCTGTTTTTCCTGAGCAAGGACGGCTTCGCGTTTCCCCGCCCGACACAGGGCGAGGGCTACGCCCTGGTGCTGGCCGGTCTGCTGGCAGGCGTCGCGGCGGCCTGGGGCTGGCGCCGCTGGGCATTGCGGCAGTTCGAGGCGACCGGGCGCGTGCGCCCCACGGGCTGGCCCAGCGCCTTCATCGTGCTGGGCGGCGGCGTGCTCGGGTGGCTGGTGGGCGGCATGCCCACCGCCTGGTCGGTGCCGGAGGCCGGGCGCTTCATGATCGAAGGCGGCGGCAGTGTCTCGCCCGAGTTCATGGCGGTGCTCATCAGCCTCACCTTCTACACCGCCGCCTTCGTGGCCGAAGTGGTCCGGGGCGGCGTCCAGTCGGTGAGTCTGGGCCAGAAGGAAGCCTCTGCCGCGCTGGGCCTGGCGCCCCGGCAGACCATGAACCTGGTGGTGCTGCCGCAGGCGATGCGCGTGATCATCCCTCCGCTGACCAACCAGTACCTCAACCTGACCAAGAACTCCTCGCTGGCGGTGGCGGTGGGCTACCCGGACGTGGTGTCGATCGCCACCACCACCCTGAACCAGTCGGGCCGGGCGGTGGAGTGCATTGCCATCATCATGCTGGTCTACCTGAGCACCTCGCTCTCGACCTCGCTGTTCATGAACTGGTACAACGATCGCATGGCGATCAAGGAGCGGTAGACGCATGGCCGATACCTTTCAGCCCATTGCGGCCCGCCCCTCCCCGGTGCGCACCAGCGGCCTGGTGCCGTGGATCCGCCAGAACATGTTCAGCGACTGGCGCACCAGCACCACCTCGCTGTTCCTGCTCGCGCTGGCGGCCTGGGTGCTGCCCGGCTTTTTCAACTGGAGCATCGCCAACGCGGTCTTTGGCGCCGACGCCCAGGCCTGCCAGTACGCGCGCGGCAGCGGCGCCTGCTGGGGCGTGGTGACCGAGAAGTACCGCATCATCCTGCTGGGGCGTTACCCGTTCGAAGAGCACTGGCGGCCGGTGCTGGCCACCAGCCTGATGGTGGGCGCCCTGATCGTCAGCTGCATCCGGGTGTTCTGGAAGCCCTGGCTGGCGCTGGTCTGGGTCGCCGTGCTCGCCTGCTTCTTCGTGCTCATGGGTGGCGGCGTGCTGGGCCTGCGGCCGGTGCGTACCGACCTCTGGGGTGGTCTCCCGCTCACCGTGTTGCTGGCCACGCTGTCGATCTTCCTGGCGTTTCCACTGGCGATCGCGGTGGCACTGGGCCGCAGAAGCCACCTGCCGGCCATCCGCTCGGCGTGCATCGTCTACATCGAACTCATCCGCGGCGTGCCGCTGATCTCGGTGCTGTTCATGGCCTCGTTCATGTTCCCGCTCTTCATGCCCCAGGGCATGACCATCGACGTGCTGGTGCGGGTGGTGGTGGGCATCACGCTGTTCGCCGCGGCCTACATGGCCGAGATCATCCGCGGTGGCCTGCAGGCGATCCCCAAGGGCCAGCTCGAAGCTGCCGACACGCTGGGCCTGAGCTACTGGCAGACGCAACGCAAGATCGTGCTGCCCCAGGCACTGGCCATGGTGGTGCCCAGCGTGATGAACAACTTCATCTCGATCTTCAAGGACACCTCGCTGGTGACCATCGTCTCCCTGTACGAGCTGACCGGGGCGCTTTCCCTGGCCCTGAACTCGGACGTGAACTGGCGCCCCTTCAAGATCGAGGCCTACCTGTTCATCACCTTCGTCTATTTCGTTTTCTGCTTCGCCATGTCCCGCTACAGCCTGTGGGTGGAACAACAGCTGAGCGCCAGCAAAGCACGGTGAAGAAAAGCCCCACCCCCGTTTCTCGCTCACTGCGTGTAGCTCGAATCCCCCCCTCGAAGGGGCGACACCAGCGGCCCGGCGGAGCCGGTTCCGCGGTGCCTCTTGATTCGGCTTCGCCGCTCGCAAGACCCACGACAAGGAATTTCCTGTGACTGAACCCATCATCCATTTCGACAAAGTCAACAAGTGGTACGGCAACGACTTCCACGTGCTGCGTGACATCGACCTGACGGTCGCCAAGGGAGAGCGCATCGTCATCTGCGGCCCTTCGGGCTCGGGCAAGTCCACGCTGATCCGCTGCATCAACCGGCTGGAAGAACACCAGCATGGCCACCTCACGGTGGACGGCATCGAACTCACCGACGACATCAAGGCCATCGACCAGGTGCGCAAGCAGGTGGGCATGGTGTTCCAGCAATTCAACCTGTTCCCGCACCTGACTGTGCTGGAGAACCTCACGCTTTCGCCCATGTGGGTGGGCAAGATGCCCAAGAAGGAAGCCGAGGAACGCGCCATGCAGCAGCTGCAGCGGGTGCGCATTGCCGAGCAGGCGACGAAGTACCCATTGCAGCTCTCCGGCGGGCAGCAGCAGCGTGTGGCCATTGCGCGCGCGCTGTGCCTCACGCCCAAGATCATGCTGTTTGACGAGCCCACCTCCGCGCTTGACCCGGAAATGATCAAGGAGGTGCTCGACGTGATGATCGAGCTGGCCAACCAGGGCATCACCATGATCTGCGTGACGCACGAAATGGGTTTCGCCAAGGCCGTGGCCGACCGGGTGATCTTCATGGACCAGGGCCAGATCGTCGAGCAGAACACGCCCACCGAGTTCTTCAACAACCCGCAGAACGAGCGCAGCCGCGACTTCCTCTCCAAGATCCTGGGCCACTGACTGCCTGGCCGCGGGTGCGCGGGCAAGCCCGTGCACCCGCCTCCCCCCCACGCTGCCACAATGGGCCATCGTGTCTGGGAGCCTGCGCATGTTCAACCGATTCTTCGGCCTGCTGGTGCTGGGCTGGTCCTTGGGGTGGTCGGGCACGGCGCTGGGCTTCGACGCGCAGGGCCACCGGGGCGCGCGTGCCCTGGCACCCGAAAACACCCTGGCCGGCATCGAGCATGCGCTGGCCATCGGTGTGAGCACGCTGGAGATCGATGTGGTGCTCAGCGCCGAAGGCGTGCCGGTGCTCTCGCACGACACCGCCCCGAACCCGGACATCACGCGCGACGCCAGCGGCGAGTGGCTCAAGGCGCGGGGTCTGCCTTTCCACCGCCTGGGCCTGAACGACATCGCCAGCTTCGACGTCGGCCGCATCAACCCGGGCAGCCGCTACGCGCGCGAGTGGGCCGACCAGGTGCCGCGCGACGGCGAGCGCATCCCGACACTGGCGGCGGTGTTCGGCCAGATCGCGTCGTGGGGCGCCGCCCATGTGGGCTTCAACATCGAACTGAAACTGAGCCCGCTGCGCCCCGACGAATCGCCCCGCCCGGCCGACTTCGTGCGCGCCGTGCTTGACGTGGTGAAACGGCACGGCATGGAAGCGCGTGTCACCCTGCAGAGTTTCGACTGGCGGGTGCTGCAGGAGGCGCGCCGGCAGGCACCAGCACTGCCGCGGTCCTACCTCAGTTCGCAGCGGCTGCGTTTCGAGACGCTGAGTTCCGGCGACTGGACGCATGGCCTGCGGCTCGGCGATTTCGAGGACGCGCCAGCCATGGTGGCGGCGGCGGGCGGGCGGCTCTGGTCGCCGCACTTCCTGGACCTGAGCCAAGCCGCGATGGCGAGCGCCCGCGCGCTGAAGCTGCGCGTGATCCCCTGGACGGTGAACGAAAGCGCCGAGATGGAACGGCTGATGGACTGGGGCGTGGACGGGCTCATCACCGATTACCCGGACCGCCTGCGAGTCGTGATGCAGCGCCGCGGCCTGGCCCTGCCCCCGCAGGTGCACGTTCCCGCGCGCCGGCCGTCTGACACGCCCGAGCCCGCAACGGCCACCGAGCCAGCCCCCTTCGGCGTGGCGCCCGACCTCCGCTGACCACCGCGCTGCGCGGCGACGGGCCGCACACGCGCCTACACGTGCCGGTGAGGCCCGGCGTGGGTTTCAGCGGGCGCGACCGGCTGATCGGCCCGCTGGTGCAGGGCTTCGATGATGTGGCAGTGGTCGTCGGAGCCATCGCAGCGGTTGCGCAGCGCCAGCAAGTCCTGCTCCAGCGTGCGCAGCTCGGCCAGGCGCTGGCGCACATGGCCCAGGTGGGCGTCGAGGGCAGCGCGCGCCGTGGCGCAGTCGGCCTTGTCGTTCAGGTCCAGGTCCAGCAGGGTGCGCACCTCGTCCCGCGACATGTCCATGGCGCGGCACTGCCGGATGAAGCGCAGGCGGTGCACATCGGCCGGGGCATACAGCCGGTAGTCGTTGTCCCCGCGCACCGGGTCGGGTAGCAGCCCTTCCCGCTCGTAATAGCGGATATTGGCCGCGCTCACGCCCGAAGCGCGGGCCGCGTCGCCAATGCGCAGCGGTGCGCCCCCTTGTGTAGAAAACGGTTGATGGCTCGACACACTTGACCTTCGAGTGACTTCAAGGTTTCAAATCATGCCCGAGATCACTGAAAACCGAAAGAGAGCCCCCATGGCCTGTTCCTGCCACTCCACCTGCAGCACCGACACCAGCCCTGCCGCCGAGGCAGCCGTCTCAGACCCACGCTGGCGCCGGGCGTTGTGGATCGCCCTTTGGCTGAACCTGATCATGTTCGGTGTCGAGCTGGTGGCCGGCCTGCAGGCGGACTCCGTCTCGCTGCTGGCCGACGCGGTGGACTTCGCGGGCGACGCCGCCAACTACGGCATCTCGCTCGCGGTGCTGAGCATGGCGCTGGTCTGGCGCAGCCGCGCGGCCTACGTCAAGGGGCTCACCATGCTGGCATACGGGCTCTTTGTGCTCGGGCGGGCCGGCTGGATGCTCCACGCCGGAAGCATGCCGGAGCCCTGGGTCATGGGTGTGGTCGGCCTCATCGCCTTGCTGGTGAACGCGGGCGTGGCCGTCTTGCTTTACAGCTTCCGCACCGGCGACGCCAACATGCGCAGCGTGTGGCTGTGCTCGCGCAACGACGCGCTGTCCAACCTGGCGGTGATGGCCGCTGCGCTGGGCGTCTTTGGCACCGGCACCGCCTGGCCCGACCTGGCCGTGGCCGCGGTCATGGCTGCGCTGGCCATCACCGCTGGTGTGTCGGTGGTGCGCCAGGCCCGCGCCGAGCTGGCAATGGCCGGCAAAGCCGGCCCGGCTTCAGCCACGCCACTGCCTGGGGCCATCCCGCGGCCCGACTGAACTTTTGTGGACGCTCCCGTATCATCCACAGCCATGCGCCACTTCCTGCTTGCCCTGCTGATTGCCCTGCTGCCGCTACGCGGCTGGGTGGGCGACGCCATGGCGATCACCTTGGTCAGCCCGGCTGCGGCCCAGCAGCTGGTCGCTGACCTGCCGGACTGCATGGAGCACAGCGCTGCCGTTCATGCGGCCCTTCACGCGCCACCAGCCAACCCTTCCGACACCCACGCCCACGACGGCGCCACCCCGCATCACACCGCGGGAGCAGACGAGCCCTCGCACGCACATGGCTCGTGCGAGGTGTGCAACGGCCCGGCCATGGCGCTGGGCTGGCCCATCGGGGCCACCCTGCCCCAGCCGCCGGCACTGGCCATCGCCCCATCTGTGCGCTTCGCCAGCACGGTGCTGCCGCAAGGCGTGAAGCCACCCATTTCCTGAGCTACACACCCGTGGTGCGTCTGCTGCGGCCTTGTGGGGCCCGGCTGACGCTGGTTTTGTGTTCTCAGGAGATGTCCATGCCTGTTTCCAGGCGCCTTTTGGCACCCGTCCGCGCGTTGCGCGGCGCCCCCCGGTTTCGCCCGGCCCCCCTGTGGCTGGCCCTGGCGCTCAACCTGCCCGCCGTGGCACTGGCCCAGTCACCTGGCCAGCGCGCCGCCGACCCGTCCACGCCCGTTCAGCCCCTGAGCCTGCCAGCCGCCCCCGCGGCCACCAGCAGCGAGGCCATCGAGCTGCCCACCGACATCGAACGTGCGCGCGCCATCTGGCGTCGTGCCAACGAGCGCGTGGCCGAATTCCCGCGCGGACACGCCGACCTGCTGCGCTGGGAAGCCGCCCAGCCGGGCGCACCAGCACCTGCCGGGGCGACCGCGGGGCAGAACGGCCCTGCCCTCGACATGGCACAAGCCCTGCGCCTGTCGCTGCGCCAGCGGCCCGACCTGTTCGGGCGCGTCGGCATGAACGAGCGCGAGCGCGGCTCCGTGCAGATCGCCTACCTGGCCCATGCACGCGAGCTGCGGCGGGCCTGGATCGATGCGGTCGCGGCCCGCGAGCGCCTGCAAGTGGCCACCGAGGTGCTGGAGGCCGCCACCACCGGCACCGAACTCGGCCGGCGCATGGTGACAGCCGGCAACTGGAGCCAGGCGCGGCTGCTGCGCGAACAGCTGGTGGAAACCGGCGCCCGGCAGGCCTGGGCTGACGCGCAGCAGGCCCAGGCCCAGGCCGACGAACAGCTGGGACGCCTGCTCGGCCACTGGGACGCTCAGGCCCTGGCCAGCGCGCTCGCCGCCTTGCCCCGGGAGCTGCCCGCCGTGCCGGCACAGCTCAGCCCCGGCGAGGGCCTGACACCCGCCAACCTGGAAGCCGCCGTGCTGCGCAGCCACCCCACGCTGGCCTGGCAGCGGCAGGACGCGCAGCGCCGCCTCGCCGCCCTGGGCGGCGACCGCCTGGCCGCCTGGTCACGCGCGGTGGACGGCGCACTGGACGCGTCCCTCAGCGCCCAACCCTGGACCGCACCCGAGATGAGCGACCGGCGCCTGCTGAACGACCACGCCCTCGAACGCGCCGTGGAAGCCGAGGCGGCCCTGCAGGCGCAGGCCGGCGCACGCCGCGCCATGGCGCGCAGCGCCTGGCGCCAGCTGGAAGCCCGCCATGCAGCCGCCCGGCTGGCACAGGACGAGGTGCTGCGCCTGCAGACCGCGCTGGAGCAGGAAACCCTGCTGCGCTACAACGGCATGCTGCAGAGCACCTGGGACCTGCTCGCCCAGGCCCGCGCGCGCATGGGCTCGCTCGACGACGCACAACAGGCGCGGCGCGACTTCTGGCTCGCCCAGACCGACTGGCAGGCCCTGCTGGCCGGCGGCGACTTCGAACTTTCCGGCGCCGCCCGTGGCGCCCGTGGTGGCGCTGCCGCCGCTTCCCCAGGACACTGAACATGAGCACACCCGACATGAACCGCAGAAAATGGCTGGCCGGTGCCGGCGTGGCCACCGCCGTGGCCGCCGCCAGCGTGAGCCGCGTGGCCATGGCCGCGCTGCCCGAGGCCGTGCAGCAGACCTCGGCCGACACCGCCGCCCCGTGGACGCCGCCCGGCGTCACCGGCGCGGGCCGCCCCTACAACCCGGTCGTCACCCTCAACGGCTGGACCCTGCCCTGGCGCATGAACAACGGCGTGAAGGAATTTCACCTGGTGGCCGAACCGGTGGTGCGCGAAATGGCGCCCGGCTTCCTGGTCAACATGTGGGGCTACAACGGCCAGAGCCCCGGCCCGACCATCGAGGTGGTCGAAGGCGACCGCGTGCGCATCTTCGTGACCAACCGCCTGCCCGAGCACACCAGCATCCACTGGCACGGGCAGCGCCTGCCCAACGGCATGGACGGCGTGGCCGGGCTCAACCAGCCCGCCATTCCCGCCGGCAAGACCTTTGTGTACGAGTTCGAGGCCAAGCGACCCGGCACCTTCATGTATCACCCGCACGCGGATGAGATGACGCAGATGGCCATGGGCATGATGGGCTTCTGGGTCACCCACCCCAGGGGCCGGCACCCCCTCATCGACGAGGTGCAGCGCGACTACTGCTTCCTGCTCAGCGCCTACGACGTGGAGCCCGGCAGCATGACACCGCAGGTGAACACCATGCTGGACCAGAACATCTGGACCTTCAACAGCCGCGTGTTCCCGGGCATTACACCGCTGGTGGCGCGCCTGGGCGAGCGCGTGCGGGTGCGCGTGGGCAACCTCACCATGACCAACCACCCCATCCACATCCACGGCATCGAGTTCGAGGTGACGGGCACCGACGGCGGCCCCGTGCCCAAGACCGCGCGCTGGCCCGAGGTGACGAGCGACATCGCCGTGGGCCAGATGCGCCAGCTCGACTTCATTGCCGACGAGCCAGGCGACTGGGCCATGCACTGCCACAAGAGCCACCACACCATGGGCGCCATGGGCCACGGCGTGCCGACCATGATCGGCGCCGACCACAGCGGCCTGGTGAAGAAGCTGCAGCGCGTCAACCCCGACTCCCTGGTGATGGGCGAGCGCGGCATGGCCGACATGGGCGAGATGGAGATGGAACTGCCCCACAACACCTTCCCCATGATGACCGGCACTGGCCCCTACGGCCCGATCGAGATGGGCGGCATGTTCACCACGCTCAAGGTGCGCGCCGACCAGAAGCCTGGCGACTACAGCCAGCCCGCGCCCTACGTACAACCGCCGGGCACACAGGCCCGGCTGGTCGACGCCGCCCAGACACCGCCTGCGGCCCGCCCCACGGCGGGACCCGCACCGTCCACGCCAGCCGCCGCCACCGTGCGCAAGCCGGCCACCGGCGGCGGCCACGCGCACTGAGCGGCAGCGCCGCCTGAACCATATTCATTCCAGGAATCTCCATGAAATATCGACAAAGCCTCGCCACCACAGCCATCCATCGCGCCCCCGCGGTACCCCCTGCCCGCCGCCTGGCCCTGATGGCCCTGCTCGGCCTGCCGATTGCGCTCGCCCTGCCCCGGGCGCGCGCGCACGGCGACCAGCCCCACAGCAAGCCCGCGGGACCGGTTGTCAAGGAACAGAAACCCTGGGGCATTGCCGCCGAGCCACGCGAAGCGAAACGCACGGTCGAGATCCGCATGACCGACGACATGCGCTTCTCTCCCAGTCACCTGGAGGTGCGACAGGGCGAGACGCTGCGCCTGCGCGCGGTCAACCGTGGCAAGGTGATGCACGAGATCGTCATCGGCACGCCAGAAGAACTGAACGAGCACGCCGAGATGATGAAAAAATTTCCCAACATGGAGCACGACGAGCCCTACATGGCCCACGTGCCGCCCGGCCAGCGCGGCGACATCGTGTGGACCTTCAACCGCCCGGGCGAATTCGAGTTCGCCTGCCTCATCCCCGGTCACTTCGAGGCCGGCATGCGCGGCACCATCCGGGTCGTGGCACGCAAATAAGGGCTCAAGCCCAGCTCTGAACCCATTCATCCACTGAAGGAACCACCATGCAACGACGCCAGCTTTTCAGCGGAGCCGCCGCCCTGTCGGCCGCGACCCTGTTCCCCGCCTGGGCCCAGACCACTTCCACCACCGCACCTGACAAGTCCCTGCCCGTGATCCAGGTGTGGAAAGACCCCAACTGTGGCTGCTGCCAGGACTGGGTGAACTACCTGGAGCGCGACGGCTTCAAGGTCCAGGTCTTCGACACAGGCAACACGGCCGTGCGCCAGCGCCTGGGCCTGCCGGTGAAATACGGCTCGTGCCACACCGCCCTGATCGGCGGCTACGTGGTCGAGGGGCATGTGAACGCCCGCGAGATCCGTCGACTGCTGAAAGAAAAACCGCAGGCCATCGGAATCTCGGTGCCCGGCATGCCAGTGGGCAGCCCCGGCATGGACGGGCCCGACTACGGTGATCGCCGCGACCCCTACGACGTGGTGCTGGTGCTCAAGGACGGCAGCAGCCGCGTCTACCAGTCGTACTTCCGCAGCTGAACGGGCACCTTTTCATTTGACCTATTGAGGAGATCGCATGACCAAAGCCACCCGCTTCCGCCCCGCCCTCTGGCTTTCGCTGGCCTTGCTCACGCCCCCGGTCGTGGCCCAGACCACCAACGGCCACCAGGGTCACCACGCCGCCCCGGCGGCCGAGGCACCGGCCTCCGCTGCCCCCGCCACGCCCGCCGCCGACGGTGCCTGGGCCCAGGCAGAAGTCCGCCGGGTGGACGCCAAGGCCGGCAAGGTGACGCTGAAACACGGCGACATCCCCAACCTGGCCATGCCGCCCATGACCATGGTGTTCCAGGTGCAGGATCCGCAGACTTTGACAAATATCAAGGTCGGTGATCGGGTGCGTTTCACTGCCGACCAGATCAATGGCGCCTACACCGTGCTGAGCATCGAAGCAGCGCCATAACCGAAACGTTTCCTCCACGCGGGGAATCATCGCAATAAGAGCGCCATGGTATTCATGTGCGCTCTTTTTCCTTGGCGCAGCGCCGGTCAGGCTCTTGAAACTCTCACAAATTTCCGCGGCCAATCCCCGGAAAAACGGCCGATTGCGCGCCCGGTAATCGGTCAAGTTTGTCCCCTCGGTGACGAAAAGTTCCCAGAACCATTTCACAGAGAGCCCCATGCGCACCAATCTGCCCGTCACGCACCAAGAGTTCGAGTTCCCCGATGACGTCACGCTGGTGTCCACGACCGACCTGCAAAGCCGCATCACCTACTGCAACCCGGCCTTCATCGCGGTGAGTGGCTACGCCCGGGAGGAGTTGCTGGGGCAGCCCCACAACATGATCCGCCACCCCGACATGCCGCCCGAGGCCTTCCGCGACATGTGGGAGACGCTGCAGAGCGGCTTTCCGTGGTCGGCGCTGGTGAAGAACCGCCGCAAGAACGGCGACCACTACTGGGTCAAGGCCAATGCCACCCCCGTGGTGGAAAACGGGCAGACGGTGGGCTACATGTCGGTGCGCACCAAACCCTCGCGCGCCGCCATTGAAGCCGCCGAAGCCCTCTACCGCCGCATGCGCGAAGAGGTGAACACGCCCACGCTGGCCTTGCGCCGCGGCCAGGTGGTGCGCACCGGCCTGCGCGGCCAGCTGCAACGCTGCCTGCGCCTCACGCTGGGCCGGCAGATGACCCTGCTCACCGTCCTGACCGGCCTGGCGGGGCTGGGCGCTGGTGCTGCCCTGTCCGGCGCGGGCACAGCCGGGTGGGCGGGCGGCGCGGCCGGCGTGCTGGTGCTGGGCGCCCTGGGCGCGGCCCTGCTGCGCAACCAGATCGTGAAACCCCTTTTCGACTCGATCCGTTTTGCCAACCGCATGGACGCTGGCGACCTGTCGGCCCGGTTCGAAGGCCAGGCGGGTGGCGAATTCGGCCTGCTGGCGAACTCGCTCAACCAGCTGAACGTGAACCTCCAGGCGGTCGTGTCAGACGTGCGCCATGAGGTCGAGGGCGTGTACGCGGCTTCCAACGAAATCGCCGCGGGCAACCACGACCTGTCGTCGCGCACCGAATCGCAGGCCAGCAGCCTGGAGCAGACCGCAGCCTCCATGGAAGAGCTGACCAGCACCGTGGAGCAGAGCGCGGCCTCGGCCCGCCAGGCCGCCACGCTCTCGCTGAACGCCGCGCAGGTCGCGCGCGACGGCAACAAGGCCATGGGCCAGGTGATCGCCACCATGGACGACATCAGCCGCTCGTCCAGCCGCATCAGTGAGATCATCCAGGTCATCGACGGCATCTCGTTCCAGACCAACATCCTGGCGCTCAACGCCGCGGTGGAAGCGGCACGCGCCGGCGAACAGGGCCGGGGCTTCGCGGTGGTGGCCGGCGAGGTGCGCAGCCTGGCGCAGCGCACGCTGTCGGCGGCCAAGGAAATCAAGTTGCTGATCGACGCGTCGGCCGAAAAGGTCGGCCAAGGCAGCCAGCTGGTGCACAGCACCGGCCAGACCATGGGCAATGTGGTCGGCGCGGTGGAACAGGTCAACGCGCTCATCACCGACATCACAAGCGCCACGCAGGAGCAGTCAATGGGCATCGCCCAGATCAATCAGGCGGTGGGCCAGCTCGATTCCATGACACAGCAGAACTCGGCCATGGTGGAAGAACTCGCCGCCGCGGCCAGCTCGCTGCAGGGCCAGGCCGTGGTGGTGCAGGACGCCGTGCGCATCTTCCGCCTGCAGCGCCGCAGCACCCCGCTGGCGCGCGCCGCCTGAGCCCGGCCGGCCCCGCCCCGCCGGGAGGCCGTGCTACTGTAGCGGGATGCCCACCAACATCCGCTACACCCTGCTGTCGCTGCGCGACCTGGCGGTTTCCATCGGCCCGCTCGCGCTGCTCACGCTGGCCCTGCTGGCCTTCACCTACTGGTGGCTGAACCCGAACCCGCCCAAGCGCGTGGTGCTGGCCACCGGACCGGCGCAGAGCGCCTACGACGCATTCGGCCAGCAGTACGCGCAGGCGCTCAGCCGCTACGGCATCACGGTGGAGCTCCTGCCCTCCGAAGGCTCGTCGGCCAACCTGGAACTGCTGCGCGCCGGCAAAGCCGACCTCGGCTTTGTGCAGGGCGGCACGGCCGATATCGGCTACGACGACGAAGAATCCATTGCCTCGCTGGGCAGCCTGTTCGTCGAGCCGCTGTGGCTGTTTTACCGGGAAGAATCCGCCCAACGCCTGAACCAGAGCGAGACGGTGGCCAACCTCACCGAACTCAAGGGCTGGCGGGTCAACGTGGGTACCGCCGGCAGCGGCGTGCCGCGCCTGTTCGGCACCCTGCTCGACGTGAACCGCGTGGAACGCACGCAGCTGCAGCTGAGCGAGCTGGAACAGACGCCGGCCACGGTGGCGTTCCTGGAAGGCGAACTGGACGCCCTGGTGTTCGCGTCCGCGCCCGAATCGCTGATGGTGCAGATGCTGCTGCAGACACCCGGCATACGGCTGATGGATTTTGCGCAGAGCGAGGCATACTCCAGGCGTTTCGGCTACCTCACACCGGTCGTGATGCCGCGCGGCGTGGTCGACCTGGCCGGCGACATCCCGGCCCGCGATGTGCGCCTGGTGGCGTCCACCACCAGCCTGCTGACCAGCGCCCGCACGCACCCGGCCATCCTGCAGCTCTTCGCCCAGACCGCAACCCACCTGCACGGCGGCGCCAGCTGGTTCAGCCGCGCCCGCGAATACCCGAGCCTGGAACACAGCGAGGTGCGCGTCTCACCCGAGGCCACGCGTGCGATCCGCAACGGCCCGCCTTTCCTGCAGCGCTACCTGCCCTTCTGGCTGGCCAACCTGATCGAGCGCATGTGGCTGGCCATGGGCCTGATCATCGCGCTGGCGCTGCCGCTCTCCCGCATCGTCCCCCCGCTCTACACCTTCCGCATCCGCTCACGCGTGTTCCGCTGGTACGCCGAGCTGCGCGACATCGAACAGCGCCACGAATCCCGCCCCGGCCAGGGCGCCACCCCGGCCCAGGAGCTGCTCGACCAGCTCGACGCGATGGAACACAAAGTGGAGAAGGTGGTGGTGCCGCTCTCCTACACCGACGAGCTCTACGCCCTGCGCAACAACATCCACCTGGTGCGCAAGAAGCTGCTGCGCAAGGGATAGCCGTCCCAAGCAAGGCCAGCCTCCTTAGGGGGCAGCGACCCGCGAAGCGGCGGAGCGTGGGGGGTTACTGTTTTCCGCTGTTGATCCAGGCCTGCCTGGCCACCGCGTCCAGTGCTTCGTCCACCACGCCGTGGTCGGCGATGACGCGCAAGCGGTCTTGCGACAGCAGGCGATCGAGGCCGCGACGCGTCATGGACATCGACCGGCCATCTGCCCCGGTCAGCAGGAACATGGTGCCGTGCGGGCTGGCCCAGGTGATCTGGCAGCGCATGGCCTCGCCGTCCTGCGCCACGTCGACCCAGGTACCCACCGGAAGGGCCTCGCCCTGCTGGCGGCTCGCCTCCGCCTTGAGATCGGCCCAGTCGCGCTGCATCGGCTGCGTTTCCACAAACGCAGGCTGCGTGTCCATAAGCGCGTCGTCCATGAAGCCGGTGTCGCGGGCTTCGGCGGGTTGCATCCAGGGTTCGGGCTCCAGCGGCATTTCGCGGCTGGGCGGGCTCTCGGGTGGGGGCTCGTTGCGCTGGGTCTTGTAGGCCGCTTCGTGCAGGCCCATCAGGGCCTGGAAGAAGGACTCGCTCTGCTCGCGCGGGTAGTCGATCGAGTCCAGCCCCTCGCGCAAGGTGCGCAGCACGCCGGGAATGACCTTCACCAGACGCGGCCGGTTGCGGCTCGCCAGCATCAGCTGGGACGACCACAGCAGATCCGGCAGGATGTCGGTGTAGCGCAGCGCGGGCGCATCGGCAGGCGACAGCTCGGCCGAAGGCCGGGCAGCAGCTTCCAGACGGGCCTGCGCCACCACCTGTGCCCACGGACCGGTGAGGAAACGGCGCACCACACCGGGTGAACGCTCGAAATCGTTTCGCGAACTGAACTCTGCGGCCACACGTTCGGCCAGCAGGTTGCGCTGCTCCACGCGCACCAGCGTCTGCACCGCCAGCCCCCGCGCCTGAACGGGGCCAGGACCCAGGGCGGCGGCCTGCGAACGCACCATGTCGACCAGAAGCGCAGCGAAGCGATCCGCCACATCGGGGCCGGGTTGCTGCAAGGCACGCACGGTGTCGCGCACGCGGGCAGCAAACGGCTCGTAGCCGCTGTCCTGCTCGCTGCGAAAGGCCAGGCTGCGCTCGGTGATGCCGTCGAGCAGGCGACGCGCCGGATTCTGCCGGTCAGCAAAGAAACGGGGTTCGTTGCGGGCGAGCTGCAGCAGCGCGGGCTTGAGCTCCAGCAACAGGTCCCGCAGCGGTTTGAGCAGGCGGTTGTCTTCGGCAATGCGGCGCAGCATCTGCGTCACCACCTCGGCCGCCAGCGTGCGCACCATGGCATTGCCCTGGGCATGCACGGGGTCGTCGCTCAAGCCCTGGTCGAGGTTGCCCACCAGCAGCTGGTGCAGATGATCCAGTGTCAGCAGCGCGTCACCGCCCCCGACCGTGTCCGCCAGGCCGCCGTCGGCGCGCGGCGAACCAGTTGCGGGCCGTGCGGCAGCCACCTGTACCACGTGGTAGCTCGCCGGGGCCACGCCCCAGCTGTCGAGCAGGGTGCTGAGGTGGGCGTACATCTTCTGCAGCTCTTCGCCCAGCATCAGCGCGCCGGTCTGCAGCCAGCGAGAGCGCACGGCCGCGTCCACATGCAGGCCGTTGAGCGTGCGCATCAGGGCGCCCACCACCATCTCGGTGCGCAGCGGGTTCGACTCCGCCCGCACGAGTTCCAGCCCGCGCGCGCGGCTCATCCGCGCGTTGAGATGCACCAGTTCGTCTTCGGCGGCGAGCTTGATCATCTGTTGCAAACGCGCCGACTCCACCGACTCCTGCACCTGCTCGTCGCCCATGAGCTCCAGCTCATCGAAACTCAAGGTCTGCAGACTTCGAGCGGTGGCGCCGGGTGTTGTGCGGGCGCCCTCCACCGTGGCGGCGAACGATTCGAGAAAACGGTTGGCGATGAGTTCGCGGTGGCTGTCGAGCTGGGTGCGGGCTTCCATCAGCGCCTGCTTCTCGTACAGGTGCCGTGCATCCGTTTCGCGCTGCTTCAGCGTCGCACGCAGATTCCCCAGCCAGCGGGGCACCCAGACCTCCATGAGTCCGAGCGCTTCCTTGATGCAGGCAGCGTAGGCCTGGTTTGAACTGGCATCCATGCAGCAGACGGCTTTCTGCTCGGCGTGAGCGTGCTGATATTCACACGATTATGCGCAAACCACCACAGATGCAAAGCCCGAAACAGGCATCAAACCACCCGCAATTCGCGTGTTTCAGCGGCGGTCGAGCAAGCGCTTCCAGCCCTCTGCGCCCAGATCACGCAGGGTCTGCAGGTTGCGTTCGACGATCTTTTCCGCGTCGCCCGCATCGGATTCGATGGCCCGCTCCACGCTGTCTTCGCGCAGCAGGTGCAAGGTGGGATACGGCGCGCGGTTGGTGCAGTTGGTCACGTCCTCGGGCGTGGTGCCCTCGAACTGGAACTGCGGGTGAAAACTCGCCACCTGGATGATGCCCTCCAGCTCGTGCTCGGCCACCACGTCATCCACCACGTTCTGGAAGTCGTTGAACACCTCGAAGTCGGGGAACAGCGTGGGATGCACCAGCAGCGTGGTGTCAATCTCTTCCGCCGGCGTGGCCTGCAGCAGGTCCAGCTCCCGATCCAGCTCGTCCAGAAACGCATCCAGATGCCGCGCCCGGCTCACCACGATGCGGACCTGGTTCTTCACGTACACAGAACGCGCAAAGGGGCACAGGTTCAGGCCGATCACAGCCTTCTCGATCCAGTGGCGGGTGTCGGCCAGAACGGTGTCGTCAGAGATTTCCATAAACAGGAGCGCAGTCGGAGAAGAATGAATTAAACCCAGAACGCCGCGCAACGGGCTTTGCCCGGGCGCAGGCGTTGCCCCCTTGAGGGGGGATGCGGCTACACGCAGTGAGCAAGCAACGGGGGTGGGATCAGCCGAGCGCTTTGTAGCGGAAGCGCTTGGGCTTGGCGCCCTCTTCGCCCAGGCGCTTCTTCTTGTCGGCTTCGTATTCCTGGTAGTTGCCGTTGAAGAACACCCACTGGCTGTCGCCTTCGGCGGCCAGGATGTGCGTGGCGATGCGGTCGAGGAACCAGCGGTCGTGGCTGATCACCAGTGCACAGCCGGCGAACTCCAGCAGCGCCTCTTCCAGCGCGCGCAGGGTTTCCACGTCCAGATCGTTCGACGGTTCGTCGAGCAGCAGCACGTTGCCGCCTTCGGCCAGGGTCTTGGCCAGGTGCAGACGCCCGCGCTCACCGCCCGAGAGGCTGCCCACGCGTTTTTGCTGGTCGCCGCCCGAGAAGTTGAAGCGGCCGCAATACGCGCGGCTGGGCATCTGGAACTTGCCCACGGTGATCATGTCCAGACCGCCCGAGATGTCCTGCCACACGGTCTTGTCGTTGTCCAGGTCGTCGCGGCTCTGGTCCACCACCGCCATCTTCACCGTCTGGCCGATCTTCACCTCGCCGCTGTCGGGCTGCTCTTTGCCCGAGATGAGCTTGAACAGCGTGGACTTGCCGGCCCCGTTGGGGCCGATGATGCCGACGATGGCACCGGCCGGGATCTGGAAGCTCAGGTTGTCGATCAGCACGCGGTCGCCGAAGCTCTTGCTGACGTTCTTGAACTCGAACACTTCATTGCCCAGGCGCTCGGCCACGGGAATGAAGATCTCGTTGGTTTCGTTGCGCTTCTGGTAGTCCACATCACTCAGTTCCTCGAAGCGGGCCAGGCGGGCCTTGCTCTTGGCCTGGCGACCCTTCGGGTTCTGGCGCACCCACTCCAGCTCCTTCTTCATGGCCTTGGTGCGGGCGTCTTCGGTGCGCTGTTCCTGCTCCAGGCGGGCTTCCTTCTGCTCCAGCCAGGTGGAGTAGTTGCCCTTGTAGGGAATGCCGTGGCCACGGTCGAGTTCGAGGATCCATTCGGCCGCGTTGTCCAGGAAGTAGCGGTCGTGGGTGATGGCCACCACGGTGCCGGGGAAGCGCTGCAGGAAATGCTCCAACCACTCCACCGATTCAGCATCCAGGTGGTTGGTGGGTTCGTCGAGCAGCAGCATGTCGGGCTTGGACAGCAGCATGCAGCACAGGGCCACACGGCGCTTCTCGCCGCCCGACAGCAGGCCCACCTTGGCTTCCCACGGCGGCAGGCGCAGCGCGTCGGCCGCGATTTCCAGCTGGTGTTCGCTGTCGGTCCCGGCGGTGGAGATGATGGCTTCCAGCTGGGCCTGCTCGGCGGCCAGCGCGTCGAAGTCGGCATCTTCCTCGGCATAGGCCGCGTACACCTCGTCCAGGCGCTTCTGGGCGGCGCGCACGCCGCTCATGCTGGACTCGACAGCCTCGCGCACGGTCTGCTCGGGGTCGAGCTGCGGCTCCTGTGGCAGGTAGCCGATGCGGATGCCCGGCATGGGGATCGCTTCGCCTTCGATCTCCTTGTCGATGCCGGCCATGATCTTGAGCAGGGTCGACTTGCCCGAACCGTTGGTGCCGAGCACGCCGATCTTGGCGCCCGGGAAAAATGAGAGCGAGATGTCCTTGAGGATCTGTCGCTTGGGCGGCACGATTTTGCCGACCTTGTTCATTGAAAAGACGTATTGAGCCATGGGTACTGGGTCCGAAAAACTGCGGCCAGGAGGGCCACGCAACCATTAATTATCCCAGCATGCGACAATGCAGTCTGTTGAGCACCTCAGTTGGCTCAACACCAGCCCTTTGCTGGGGCGTGCGCAACCTGCTTGCGGCCGCCAAACTCTTGAATCCATCTGCCCCAGACTGGCCAGGCGCTGCCCCTCACACGGAAGCCGCAACTGGAGTGGCCGATGCCCCCAGCGCCCTGGACGGGCGCCTCATCAAGCAATGAACTTTGACGATCTGAAACTGGCCCCGGCCATTGTGCAAGCGGTGCGTGAGCACGGCTACGAAACCCCCACCCCCATCCAGGCAGAGGCGATTCCCGCCGTGCTGGCCGGGCGCGACCTGCTCGGTGGCGCCCAGACGGGCACCGGCAAGACCGCCGCCTTCACCCTGCCCATGCTGCACCGCCTGAGCGAGGGCGAGCGCAGCAAGAACCGCTTCGGCGGCGTGGCCATCCGCGCCCTGGTTCTCACCCCCACCCGCGAACTCGCGGCGCAGGTCGAGGAATCGGCTCGCGTCTACGGCAAGCACCTCTCGCTCACCTCCACCGTGATCTTTGGCGGCGTGGGCATGAACCCCCAGATCAACGCCATGAAGCGCGGCGTTGACATTCTCGTGGCCACCCCCGGCCGCCTGCTCGACCTGCAGCAGCAGGGCTTCCTGGACCTCTCCGGCGTGCAGATGCTGGTGCTGGACGAAGCCGACCGCATGCTCGACATGGGCTTCATCCACGACGTGAAGAAGATCCTGGCCCTGGTGCCGAAAGAAAAGCAGAGCCTGCTGTTCTCGGCCACGTTCAGTGACGAGATTCGCGATCTGGCCAACAACCTGCTCAAGGACCCATTGAGCATCCAGGTGACCCCGCGCAACACCACGGTGCAGCGCATCACCCAGGTGATCCACCCAGTGGGTCGCGGCAAGAAAAAAGCCTTGCTGGTGCACATCATCAATGAGCACAACTGGAGTCAGGTGCTGGTATTTACCCGCACCAAGTTTGGTGCCAACAACGTGGCCGAGTTTCTGACCAAAAACGGCATCCAGGCCATGGCCTTGCACGGCAACAAGAGCCAGGGTGCCCGCACCCAGGCGCTGGCCGGCTTCAAGAGCGGCGACATCCGCGCCCTGGTGGCGACCGACATCGCGGCCCGCGGCATCGACATCGACGAGCTGCCGCACGTGGTGAACTACGAAATCCCGAACGTCAGCGAAGACTACGTGCACCGCATCGGCCGCACCGGCCGCGCCGGCAAGAGCGGTGAAGCCATCAACCTGGTGAGCCTGGACGAAGAAGGCTTCATGATGGACATTGAGCGCTTCACCAAGCAGCAGATTCCGGTGCAGATCTTCCCCGAATTCATGCCTGAGCCCGGTGAGAAGGCCGAGCCGATCGCCATGGGTCGCCAGACCATCTGGGGTGGCGCCGGCAAGCCCCCAAGCCGCGACGTGATGGCCGCTGCAGCCAAGGCAGCACGCACAGAAATGATGCAGCGCGTGCGCGAGAAGAAAGCCGACGCACCGCAAGGCCGCGGCAACGGTGGTGGGCAGCGCCACCGCCCCGCCGATGATGGCGGTCAGCCTGAAGGCCAACGCACAGAAGGCCGCCGCCCGCAGGGTGGTGGTCAGCGGCCCCAAGGCAACGCCGGCGGTGGCAATGGCCAGCCGCGCAACCCCGGTGGTAACCGCAGCGGTGCACAAGGCCAGCGCCCGCCCCGTCAGGCTCAGGGCGACCGCATGGACCGGGGTGACCGCCCCGAGCGCGGCGACCGCAGCCCGGCCCGTGGAGAAGGCGGCGCCGAGCGCCAGCCGGGTCCGAATGCCCACCTGGGCAGCCTGCGCATCCGCGAACCGCGTCCACGCGCTGCAGCCCCGGGTGGTCAGCCCGACCCGTTGCGCACCAGCATCGACTCGCTGGGCAGTCGTGGCGCGCGCAACAACCGCTCGGGCCAGGGTCAAGGCCGTGGCGGCCCAGGCCGCAACAACGATGCACCGCGTGGCGGCCCCGCCGACCCACTGCGCACCAACTACGGCCGGATTCGTTGATAGATTCCCCCCGCGCCGCCTGCGGCGTCACCCCCCAAGGGGGCAACACCTGCGGCCTGGCGGAGCCAGTTCCGCGGTGTTCTGGGTGGCTTCCCTTCTCCTTCTGAGCGATTTTTTTCGCTCGAGATGGACGGCTTCGGGCTACAGTGGGCCGATGACGAACGAACCCTCACTTGAGCCCGCCGCCCCCGTCAACGCCCCGTCTGCCCTTGCTGGCAACGGGGCGTTGCCGCATCTGCCGCCACGCTTTGCCACCCTCATGGTCGCCACAGCAAATGTGCTGAACCTGGCGCAACCCGGACGCCATTTCTACGACGGGCAAGACCCTTACAGCCAGGCCGAGTTTGAGCGCAAGGTCGGCTGGCTGGGTGAGCGCATCAAGGTGCTCAACGCCGACGTGCTGGCAGTGCAAGAGGTTTGGGACGAGGTGGCCCTGCGCGCCGCCATTGCGCGCAGCGGGCTGCAATATGGTTTTGTGGGTGTTCCCGGCGCAGAGAACGGTCCAGGCCAACATGGCGCACAAGGCACACCGCGTGTGGGCATCGTGACGCGGCTGAAGGTGGAGTCGATCGAGTCGCTGATCAACTTTCCCGCCGCCGCCATGGTGGATGTGCCGGGCCTGGGCCCGCACACCCGCTTTGAGCGCCCGCCCCTGCTGGCCACGCTGCGCATGAAACACGGCCAGCCGGTGGCCTTCATCACCGCCCACCTCAAGTCCAAGCGGCCCAAATTTTTGCAGGACGCCAGCGGACAGCCCCTGGAAGACCCCGTCGACCCGGCGGTGCAGGCTGTGGCCTCGCTGCGCTCGCTCATCATGCGGGCCAGCGAAGCACTGGCACTGCGCCTGAAAGTGGTGGAAATGCTGCACCGAACCCGCTTGCCGGTGGTGCTCATGGGCGACCTGAACGACAGCCCGCACAGCGTCACCACGCAATTGATTGCGGCCACCTCGCAGACGGCCTACGACAAGGGGGCGCGAGACAACGCGATGTTCAGCGCCTGGGACGTGCAGGGGGAGGCCGCGCTGCGCCGCGACGTGGCGTACTCACACATCCACCAGGGCTACCCGGAAGTGCTGGATCAAGTGCTGGTGAGCGAAGAATTTGTGGCCACCAGCCGATCGTCCATTGGCGACGTGCGGCGCGTGGAAGTATTCAACGATCACCTGTTTGAGGGCCGCGACCGCAGCCGCAGCGACCACGGTTTTGTGCGCGCACTGCTGCGCCTGCGCTTGCCCGAACCGGCTTGACAGCACTGAAACCTGCTGTCCATGGCCTTGAGACAAGCCGCTCCTCGTCAGGGCCACACTTTTCAACCCCGGACAAACAGGGTCACCAGCGGTTCCTCACCCACCTGCCGGCTCCAGTGACCGTGCACGTTGGAATCAAACTCTGCGCCTGCCGGCAGGGTGTCAGCCGAATAAAAATGGTCGCCGGGACCGAACAAGCGCGAACTGCCGTCCTGCAGGCCGATCTCCATCTTCCCTTGCAACACAAACAACCACTGCGGTGTGCCGGTGCAGTGGAACTGGCTGCGAAAACCCACCGGACTGTGCCGCAGCTGATAGCCACCAGAAGGCATCAGCGGCGACAGCTGGGCCGCAGGCGTGCCCTCGGATAAGGCCACGGTTTCGTCGCGAAATTTTGCGCGACCATCGGCATCGGTGTACAGCACCACTTTATTGAAAACACTCATCGCGGGCTCCTGAAAAGGGTGGCCCGGTTGTACCAGATGGTGGCTTGATGCTTCGTCTGTCAAGTCGGCAACCTGGGAACCATAGGAACAAAAACGGCCGGTTGACTGTTAGGTCAACCGGCCGTTTTGGAAGTCAACGCAGCATCCCGCGCCTGAAGTCAGGGGATGAGCGCCATTCAGTTGGTCGCTTTGGCGGGGTAGCGGTTGGGGCTGAGTTCGTTCAGCTTCTGGCCCGACTCACCTCCGGCCACGATGTCACCCGTGCGCTGCGCTTCGCGCAGTTCAGCGCGAACCTGATCGCGGGTCTTGGGGGCATCGGTGTCGGCAGCCAAAGCGTGCCCAGCGGAAAGGGCACCTGGCCAGCAGCAGGCTGGTACGAGTGCTCAGCCCCTGGATCGCCGGGCGTTTCACGCTGTATGCCGCGCTGCCCAATCGCAAGCTCATGCCGCAGCGCACCCGCGTTTTGCTGGACTACCTGAGCCTTGAAACACAGCGCTCGGTGCTGAACGCACTGGCCGCCTGCGAGGTCTGCTGAACGGATCGCCCCCAATGCTGGATCCGACCGACATGGGTATCTGATCAAGCCGGGGGGTGTGCCTTTGAGCTATGGAAGCACAAACTCAGTGCATTCAACACCCCCCGAATTCAAACCCCATTCCGGCGCCAGAGGGGATGCGCTCGGGTATGATCGCGGACCGTGCGGGTGTAGTTCAATGGTAGAACGGCAGCTTCCCAAGCTTCATACGAGGGTTCGATTCCCTTCACCCGCTCCACTGCATCGTTCCAGGGAATTCTGAGGAAGTCCAAGAGGCATCGTAAGTCGTTGATTCTGTTTGAGTTTTCGACACCTCGATGTTCCAGTGGGCTCCACGGAAATCCACCTGAAGCCACGACGTTTATGTCCATTTTTGTGTCCATTTTTGCGGGCACGACGGCTTCCGGATTGTTGCTAGGGCGCTGAGGTCGATGGGTTAAGCATCTGGTTCCTGACTCATGTTCAGGAGCTAGAGCATGGCACTCTCAGACTTGGTGGTCCGCCAAGCCAAAGCCACCGGCAAGGCCTACACACTTCCAGACATCGATGGTCTCTCCCTGGCCGTGACGGCCACGGGCAGCAAGAGCTGGCACTTCCGTTACTACTGGATGAAGGAGCCCAAGCGCATGTCGCTGGGCACCTATCCCGAGGTGTCCCTTCGTGAGGCACGCGCCCTGCGTGACGAGGCGCGCGCCTTGGTGGCCAAGGACATCAACCCGCGCCTTCACCGCAAGCAAAAGCGCGCCGCGGTCAAACTCGCCGGTGAAAACACCTTCGAGGCGATCTACAAGAAGTGGCTTGCCCACCGCGAACTCGGCCTCAAGAAGGGCCGGCAGACCACCCTCTCGATCCTCCCTCGCGTCTTCGCCAAGGATGTGCTGCCCTTGCTGGGCAAGCGCTCGATCTACGACATCAAACGCCCTGACCTGCTGGAAGTGATCGCCAGGATCGAGCGGCGCAAGGCGCTCTCCGTCGCCGAGAAAGTCAGGACGTGGTTCAACCAGATGTTCCGCTACGCGCTGGTGGTCGTGCCGGGCCTGGAGCAGAACCCGGCTTCCGACCTCGACGTGGTGGCGCTGCCGCTGCCCCCGGTGAACCACAACCCGTTCCTGCGCATGGCCGAGTTGCCGAAGCTGTTGCAGCGCCTGCGCAAGTATCGTGGCCGGCTGCAGACCCAGCTCGGTCTGCGGCTGCTGCTATTCACCGGCGTGCGCACGGGCGAGCTGCGCCTGGCGACGCCGGATCAGTTCGACCTCGATCGCGGCCTCTGGATCATCCCGCCCGAGGTCGTGAAGCAGCTCCAGGTGGACATGCGCAGGAAGCGCCAGTTGCCCAAGGACATTCCACCCTACATCGTGCCGCTGTCGGTGCAGGCCATTGAGATCGTCCGGCACCTGCTCGAACAGCTCAAACCGGCCCAGCACTATCTGTTCCGCCACGACAGCGAGTTGAAGAAGCGCATGAGCGAGAACACGCTCAACGGCGCGCTCAAGCGCATGGGCTATCGCGACCTGCTGACCGGGCACGGCATCCGGGGCACGATGTCCACCGCGCTCAACGAGATCGGCTACCCGAAGGTGTGGGTGGACGCGCAACTCTCGCACGTCGATCCCAACAAGGTCAGTGCCACCTACAACCACGCCGAGTACGTCGAGCAGCGGCGGCGGATGATGCAGGATTGGGCCGACCGGCTCGATCTCTTCGAGCAGAACATGGTCGAGGCAGCGAGCATGCCGCTCACCATTCATTTGGAGGGCGTGCCCGTCCTCTCGGATGAGGAAGCCGCGAGTGCGCCACCCAAACCAGCGGCCGCGTCGGCGCCGCTCCTGATCGTGACCAGGCCGGGAGACGCGATGCCACTGGTGTCAGCCGAGACGCATCGGCTGCCCGCAGTGCCGTTGCCGCGTTCCGTCATGGAGGAACCGCTGTCCGACATACAGCGCCAGCGGATGGAACTGGTCGATGTCTTCGAGGCACCACACAACCTGCCAGTCGCCGAGTACGCGAAGATGGCGGGCAAGTCCCGCCGGTGGATCAGCTACGAGATCAAGGCCGGCAACCTGCTGGCGCTGAACCTGGGCAACCGTGGTCAGCGCGTGCCGGATTGGCATCTCGATCCGGTCAAGCACGCGCTGATCCAGGCGGTCCTCAAGCTGACCAGGGGCGCCGACCCTTGGCAGATCTACAACGCGCTCCTGCAGCCGCGCGCGAAGCTGCGCGGCGGCTCGGCTCTGGAAAGCGTCAGTGCCACAAATCTCGACAAGATCATCATGGCGGTGAGCACGACGGTGAAGGAAAGCGAGTGGTCCCCGCAGCAGGTGGCGTTTGCGTAGCGCGCCAGCGCCCAGCAGTGCGCGCCCCTGTCTCAGGACACGGAGCGCGCGCGGCGGGCGAATCTTTCCTGGGGCTCGGTCAAGGACGAGGACGGGCGAAGCAGGTAGGCCATCACGATGATGGGTGCGCCAGCCAATGGCCGCGCGGCGATGCCGCGACGCAGGTAGCAGGTCAGTCTCGCGGCGGGTGCGACGGCAATGCCGTAGCCCGCGGAGACGAGCGTCATCGCCATGTCGAAGGTGCTGACGGTCTGCTCATGGCCCTGCGGTGCATCCTCGACCAGGCCATGCGCCACCGCGCGCCACGGCTCGTCGGCCGTTGACTGCGCGCAGATCAACGGCTGCTTGAGCAGCTCTTGGCGAGGCACTTCACGGTAGGACAGCAGGTGCGAGCGCTTGGCGACGGCGACTGCCAGCGTGTCATGCCACAACGGCTCGCACACCCAGCCTGGCCACTCCCAGGCGGCTGTGGACAGGGCCAAGTCAAAGTTATCGTGCGGCAGTTCCTGCGCCTGCGCTGTGGAACTGCATCCGATCAAGGCGGTGGCGGTCTCTGGCTCTTCGGCGCGCTGCAACGCCAGCAAGTCGGCAAGCGGTGAAGGCACCCACTCGCCGAGCACAGCCACCCGGATTTCAGTGGAGGCATCGCTCGATTTCACGTCCAGTTCCTCCAGGCAGTGAACTCGCGGCGACCGATGAAGTCGCTTCTATTGAGTTAAGTTTAACGTGGTTTATATCGTGTCAATCCTCGACGCTTTTGGCAATGCAAAAGCGTTCGATTCAAAGAGGCCGGCCCACCGGGACAACAACCTACGAAGCGGAACCAGCCATCGCGTTTGGGGCCTCCGTGCGCGAAGAAAGAACCAGTCAAGGCATCGCCCAGGAAACGCTGGCTCATCTGTCAGGAATCGAGCGTTCGCACATGGGAAAGATCGAGCGTGGCGAGCATGTCCCCACGCTCCCCCTCATTCTCAAAATCGCCCGTGCGCTGAAATGCAGTTCTGCCCACTTGATGGCGCTGACTGAAGCCAAGCTGGCAGAGACGGCTCCGCCTAAATCAGCGGACTGAAGCCGGCCCGCGCCGTGGCTCCTTGTCTACCCCTGTTCGTTGTCGTTCTTATTACCGGCGGCTGAATTTTCGCGCTTTACGGCCTCGGTGAGGAGGCGCAGGTATGGATTGTCCGGAGGCATTTCCTGGAACAGCGCTTCGGGAGCGCTCAGCAGGTAGCCGTGCAGTCGCCTGGATTTGCGCGGCCCCGTGACTTCGCAGGTCCAGATATTCAGCCCGCTGGCTTGCTTGCGGTGCAGGCCTAGCTTCTCGAAACGCTTCTGCACCCACTGCCATCCCTCCAGGTTCTCCGGTTTCGCCAGTGCGGCGATTTGCAGATGTTCCTGCGCATAGCGCTGGAAGACGCCGGGGCTCACCAGGTAGGCCGTTCCGGCGACGCTGTGCACCAAGGCTTTGGCGTCGTTGATGATGAGCTTGTGCGTCTGGATGCCCTGACGCAGCCAGGCCATGAAATGCTCGCCGGATGGCTCCGGCCGATCCTGAAATGGCGCGAGGCTTATCTGCGGCAGCACCGTAGGCGCCGGTGGCGAGGCAGGCTCGGGTTCGCTCGGGGCCTCCGGCGCTACGGGTGGGGCCGTGTCACTCAGCAGATCGAGCAGCGCAGCCACGCCGTTGTCGGTGGGCATAGGGACGGTCGGCGCGATGCTTGGTGGCGCCGTATCGGCGCTTTCCAAGCCTGGCGCTTCGGATGCCGGTGCCTGCGGTGTCGGCGCCCCTTGTTCCTCGTCGGCCTGCACGCGACCCGCGAACGGCGCCGGCCGGTCGGCCGCATCCCAGACCATGGCCGGAGACAGTTTCAGGAAGGTGAAGCTGTGCGACCAGCCGGCATCGCTGGTGACGGTGGCCTTCCAGATCGCCTTGCCGTCCGGTGTGGCCAAGGCGATGCCGTGATCCTGCAGCACGTTGAACACCGCCGTGTTGCTGGCCGGGATGCCGTCGATGCCCTGCGACAGCAGATGCGCGCGCAGCTTGTCCGAGACGGTCTTGCTCACCAGCCAGAGCGCGTCCTGGGTCAGCCAGCCATCCGAGGCCTGGGGCTGGTTCAGCTTGAATTCTTCCTTCAGGAGGTAGCGCAGGCCATCGAGCAGCTTGCGCTGCAGTGCGTGCCGGGGCGCTGCCAGGGCCTTGCTCGGATCGCCGCCGAGTTCCTGGGCGACGGATGCCTGGTCCGCCTGCACGACCAGTTCGCCGAGCATGCCGGCGTGCTCGTACTGGCCGGCCAGGACGTACAGCAGCGCGGCCCACAGGTCGGGGTAGTCGGCGAGCCAGTCGAAGATGCCCGGATCGAGCAGCCGGGCGTAGAGCAGCCCGGTGGCGGCGCTGTGCAGCCGGTATTCGCGCTCCCTGCGGTAGCGGAAGCGGTACGGCCGCCGCAGCGGGCCGTGCCAGGGATGCCAGACCGTGCCGTCCGCGTACTCGACGTGCAGGTCGACCGCGATCTTGCCGATGTCGTGCAGCAGCGCAGCATAGGCGGTGCCTGCGGTCCAGGCCTCGGCCTGGGCGGCTTGCGCCTCCGGCGTGGCGCCGGCGGGCAGCAGATGCGACTGCCGCAGCTTGAGCGCGTAGGCGACGATCTCCAGGCCGTGGTCCAGCATGCCGCCCGGATAGGCGTGGTGATGGGCCTCCGACGCGGGGAATTGCTGGACCAGCTCGGCGTAGCGTTCCAGCGGGGCGAGGTACAGCGTGGCGAACTGCCGGCGCGACAGCGAGGTGCGCTGCCAGATGTGTTCCAGCAGCTTCTGCCGGCGCGGCGTCGCCAGCAGCGATGCGGCCGGCTCCGGCCGCATCAGCCCTTTGCCGGGCTCGGCGGGAGGTTTGGGCGGTGGCGCACTGGCGGCAGGTGGCACCCGTTTGCGTTGGAACAGCGAGAGCATGGCGAACCCCAGACGGCGGGCCGGTCGGGAGAGCCTTTTGGCCTTTTCGGGTAGGGCCTTTCCCCTTGGCCCCATTCCCTTGCCCCTTCCCCAGCCCTTTGGCCTTTACGGAAACCTTTGGATATAGGGCAACGACGCCTGCCGAACCACAACCAATGCGGGTTTGGCCCAAGTCGGATTGATGCGGGAAGGCTGGCTGTGCCGCCCCTACGATGGAGCCGTTTCATCGACCGGACGGAGCACCATGCACACCCAGATTGACAAGGTAAGGAAATTTCCTTACCATCCAGGCATTGCCATCAGGAGTGCCGCCATGCCCGAAATCCACGAAGTCGCGACGCTGACCTCCAAGGGTCAGATCACGCTGCCCAAGTCCATCCGGCAAGCGCTGGGCGTGGACACCGGCGGCAAGGTGGCGTTCGACCTGCGCGGCGGCGAAGTCGTCGTGACCCGCGCCGACGCCGACCATGAAGACCCGGCCATCGGCGCCTTCCTGGGGCTGCTGGAAGCGGACATCCGGGCCGGGCGGCACGTCCAGTCCCTGCCGGACGATCTGGCGCGGGCCATGCTGGCCAACGCGCACCACGCGGTGAACCTCGATGAAGACATCGAAGGCGAAGTGGCGCTCTGATGCAGCGGCACGGTTGGACGCTCCTGTTCCACGAGGGCGTGATCGAGCAGTTGCGCAAGCTGCACGCGGCCGCGGAACGGGCCGAACAGAACGACCCGCAGGGGTTCGAGAGCAACGCCAACGTCAAGCTGTTCCGGGCGTTGAGCCAGTTGATCATGGATGTCGTGCCGAGCGATCCTGCGCGCGACGAATTCCGCCAGGGCAACACCTTGGGGCCGGCCTACCGGCACTGGCGGCGCGCAAAGATCGGGAGGCGGTTCCGGCTGTTCTTCCGCTTCGACTCCAAGGCCAAGGCGATCGTGTTCGCCTGGGTCAACGACGAGCAGACCTTGCGGTCGTCGGGCAGCAAGTCCGACCCCTATGCGGTGTTCGAGAAGATGTTGGGACGCGGCAACCCGCCGGACGATTGGGCGGCGCTGGTGGCCGCAAGCCAGGCCGACTGGCGCGCAGCAGACAAGGACTAGACCGCGGTTGAAGAACAGCACAGGTTTCAATCGCGACACGGACAGGGATCACAGCCACACGACAGGATGAACATGAGGTAGCCACCATGAAGACCGCCGCACAGACCACCTTCGCAGAACGCCTCGGCCGGACACTGGGCCGGGCGTGGAGAGGCTGCGCGCGTCTGGATCGGCGGGCGCAGGGCTGGCTGCTCGCGCAGGGATGGGCGCCTGGCATTGCCAAGGCCGCGCTGCTGGCCGTCAAGCTCGCTGCGATCGGTGTCCTGCTCTACACCGCGTTCTGGCTGGCACTGCTGCTTGCGTTCGCGCTGGTCGGCGCCTGGGTAGTCCGCAACGACGATGGGAGCTACGACGAGGAACACAAGCCGGAATGGCGATACGGCCCTGCCGGGTACGGCCTCTACACCCATGACGATTACCGGATCGACCCCCACGATCCAGAAGACGAGCAAGCCTAGAGGCGTTACTTCGCTGCTTTCATAGCGACACCCGCACCCCTGCCGCCAGCAGCTTGGGCATCCCTGGTTCCTGCCGCCAGCCCTTGAATTGCCGTTCCCGCGCGCACGCCTACCCAGCCCAGCGCAGCCACCCAGAAGGTAGGCAGCACGATGAACATCGTCGCCATGACGAAGTTCAGCAGCATGTCGCCGAAGGCGTTGTTCAGGCCGATCAGCGGATCGAAGTTGCTGTGCGGCCGGTTCGCGCCGAACCCCCAGCCGTAGAGCGCGTCGAGGATCGTGCTGTCCAGCCAGCGCGCGAGCTGGAACCAGAAGTCCACGAAGAACAGCGCGAACTGCACGCAGCTCACCGCGACCAGCGCCTTCAGCTCGTAGGTGCCGAAGACCAGCACCAGCGGGATGCAGATCACCAGCGCCATCTTGAGCAGCGACAGCACCATCGGCAGCGCCTGGCGTACCACGTCCATCGCCGGAAAGAAGCCCAGCGAGCCCATGGTCAGCCCCAGGTCGCCGGCGCCGCGCGTCACAACGTTGGGCAGCGTCTTCTCGATCTGGCCGCCGTAGTCGGTGTAGACCGAGCCCTGGTTCATCTTCTGCTGCCGCGGCGAGACCACGGCGCGGATCACCGAGTCGTTCACCTCGCTCTGCGACAGGAAGCCCGCCCAGCGGCCGATGCGCGTCAGCAGGTCGGGATCGACCTGGGCCAGCAGGCGCGCGCGCAGGCCGCTGCCGCCGTCCGACCACCACTGCCGGCACGTGGGGTAGCCCCCGCCGCTATCCACCTGGGCCAGCCCCGCATCGCGCGTCGCGTCGTAGGGCCAGGCCGTGCGTGGCGTGTTCGAGTGGTAGGTGTCGTAGAAGCCCGCGTTGTTCAGGAAGTAGCTCGAACCGATCCAGGTCACGTCATTCATCTGCTCGTCGGAGAGCGTGGGCCGAGACATGAACAGCTTGGCGCGCGAGGGGCCGTAGCAGTCATGCACGAAGTCGCCGACCTCCTGGGCCAGCACCGGGTCATCGATGCGCGTGGCATCCACGTCCATGCGCATCTGACGCAGATCCGTTCCGCAGGGGATGGCCGCCACCGCGCCGCCCGTCACCGCCTTCGAGATGGCGTGCATGAAGAACCACCACACCGGCACCAGCGCGCTCTGGTTGTTGAGCGTGGTGTAGGCGTTCGACCAGCCCGTGTCGGTGGGCTGCGGGACGCTGACCTGGCATTGCGCGGAGCGCGTCGTGTCGAACTTGATGGTGCTGAGGTCGACCGGAATGAAGGGGATGCCGGCGAACAGGATGACGACGATCGCCACCCACACGCGGTTCTCGATGCGCATCGATGACAGCACCCCCTTGTTGCCCTCGTCCGCACCCTCGGCCCGCGCGCGCAGCCATTCCTGCACCACCATGACCACGAAGGGCAGCGCGAATACGCCGCTGGCCACGAGGATGTTCCAGATGCCGTTGCTGACGATCCACCCGACCAGGGTCAGGTAATACTCCAGGTAGTCCGTTGTGTTGAGCGTCATGGCGTTCTCCAGGGCTCAGCCATTGCGCAGTAGCTGGCTGCCTTCGAGCAGCACGAGGGTGGCGACGGCCGCGATCTCGGCGCGCAGCAGGCGCTGATGGGTCTCGGCCAATGGCTCGCGTTCGCGCAGGCGCCGACGCATCCACCACCAGCCGTAGGCCGTCGCCGCGTAGAGCAGCAGCCGCCAGACGAGGAAGTGGCCCGAGTGCTCGCGCAGCCACTGCTCCCAGCCGTCGATGCTGCCGACGATGTGGAGGCCGACGACGTTCACGCCGACCGCGATGCCCGCCACCAGCAGCACCCACAGCAGCACGATGCCGACGCGGCGGCCGAGCAGCCGTGCCGGCCGCAGCCAGGCCCGGCTGGTCATGGCCCGCTCCGCGGCTTCTGCACTTCCTTGAGCCGGTCGCGCGTCGTGTCGCCCTCGAAGATGCCGCGCGAGCCCGCGGCGCGGGTGCCGTGGCGCTGCACGATCGCCATCGCCGAATTGCCGGCCAGCGCGCGCCGCAGCTCCAGCTCGGTCTTGAGGTTGTTGATCTCCTGCTCCAGCGCGTTGTTCTCCTGATCGACCGCCTTCACGGCCAGCTCGTTGGCGGCGACGTTCGGCTCCTTCTTGCCGGTCAGCAGCGTGCGCTGCAACAGCAGGGCCTTCTCCAGCACGCTCGACAGCGCGGCTTCGGACGCCAGGCGCTTGCCGAGCAGGTCTTGATCGGGCTCGTCGCGCAGCGCCTCGATCACGCCGCGCGTGATCGGCAGCGAGTTGCTGCCGGCGGCTTCGAGGTTTGCCACCGTCATCGGCGTCGAGCCCGTCACGAGGCCCTGCAGTGCCTGCAGCTTGGTCTCGTACTCTTCCTGGATCACCGGCGTCAGGCCGACGCCAGGCGTGGTCTGCGTCTTGGTGCAGGTCTCGCAGGTGCGTTGCTCGCGCTCGCCGAGCACGCGGGTTGCGAAGTCCGCTGCGGCCTGCGGCGAGGACCAGGTTTGGCAGGTCAGCCGGTTGCCGCAGGACGCGCGCGGGATGGATGAGGTGTCGCTGACGCCGCGGCTGTTGAGCAGGTTGTAGCCGGCACGGGTCACGTCGCCGACCACCTTGATGGAACCCTGGCCCGAGCCGCCCGCGTTGCCGCCGCCCACCCAGGGCACGCCGTTGTTGCCCTTGTTCGATTCGGCCTGCTCGACGGCGGACACCGCATCGGTGCTGCTCACCGCATCGCGCAGCGCGAAACCTTCGGCGAGCTGATCCCACCCGGCCTGGCCGCCGGCCATGTCCGCCATCCGGTTGGCCATCGCCTTGCACGTCAACTTGCTGCGGTCGAAATCGAGCCGAGCCTGCAGCACGCCGTTGGTCAGCAGGTTGTAGAGGCCCGGATCGGCGCGCTGGATGATCAGGGCCGGCAGCGACGCCACGGCGCTGGTGGCGCTCTGGATCACCGAGGACATGATCTGCTGAAAGCCATTGGTGAGGCCGTTCAACTGGTTCTGCAGCGTCGTCGTGATGCTCATGTTTCCGCAGATCAGGTTGCTGTTCCAGCCGATGCCCACGCCGATGCTCTGCATGTTCCCGGCGCCGCCCATGGACACGGCCCGGCCGCCGCCGATGCTGTAGAGCACGTCGTCGCCGATGACGCTGCCGCTCACGCCGACGCCGGTGGGGCTGATGCGGGTCTGCGCCCACGCGACGCCGGCTGCGGCCGTGACGGCGCAGGCGAGCGCGATGCTGAGCGCGTAGGGCCTGGCGCGCTGTGCGAAACGGGAGAGAGACGCTTTCATCGGAATACCTCAGAGGAAATCGACGCTGCCGAGGAAGACCTGCCCGCGGCGCTGGCAGCAGGCATAGGGCCGCCACAGCGCCCAGGCGTAGTCGCCTTGCTGGGCCTGCACGCGCGTGTTGGAGTGGGGGAACACGGCGCAGGAGTTGGAGAGGGTCGGCGTCAGCTCCTGCCACTTGCCGGTGGAGGCATCGCTCTCCACCAGGGCGCCGGCCGGCCAATAGCCGTCGCTCGAACTCGCGAGCAGCGGCTGGTAGACGTGCGGCTGCATGCGCCGCGTGACGACATCGCCCGCGCGCTGCGCGACGACGGCGCCGCTCTTGTAGTCGTCGGTCTGATGCAGGAAGCCGCCGCGCGGATAGACGTTGCCCCACAGGTTGAGCGTCGTGCGGCCGCCGATCTCGCGCATGCCGGGGATCACCGCCTCGGGGTACACCATCTCCGGGACGTTGTAGCGCCAGGCCAGCGTGTCGAGGGTGCTCAGCAGGTACTGTTAGCGGCGGTCTAAACCCGCGTAAATCTGGCGGCGGCAAATGGTGGCGGAATATGGTGACGGAATCCGGTGGTCATTTGTGGCGGCGGATTCTGGTGGCGGCTTTCGGTGCTGAGTGCGCCACCAACAGCAAGGGC
>JAUXNG010000013.1 GCA_030682835.1 Hydrogenophaga sp.
GAATACGGTCAGAGTCGCGCACACTGGAGACCTCGGGATTGGTCACCACCAGCGCAGCATCGGCAAAGTGCATGGCCATGAGGGCGCCTGTTTCTATGCCAGCGGGTGAATCGCAAATGATGTACTCAAAGCCCATGTCGGCCAGGCCCTTCAGCACCCGCTCGACACCCTCCTGGCTCAGGGCATCTTTGTCGCGGGTTTGAGAAGCGGCCAGCACAAACAGGTTGTCGCACTGCTTGTCCTTGATCAGCGCCTGGTTCAGGTTGGCCTCTCCCTGGATCACGTTGATCAGGTCGTACACCACGCGGCGCTCGCAGCCCATGATCAGGTCGAGGTTGCGCAGGCCCACGTCGAAGTCGATGACGGCGGTCTTGTGGCCGCGCAGGGCGAGGCCGGTGGCGAAGCTGGCGCTGGTGGTGGTTTTGCCCACACCGCCTTTGCCGGACGTGACGACGATGATTTTTGCCATGGGTGGAAGTCCTTAAAGAATGGGAAGGGATCGCGCGGACAGGCGCGGTGTCATGTTTTGATCGGATGCATTTCGAGCTTGTCGCCGTCGGGCCCTGCGACTAAGCGGACTTGCGTCGGATGGCCCCAGATGTTTTTGGGCAGCGGCACGTCGCTGGTGCGGTAGATGCCGGCAATCGACAGCAGCTCGGGCTCCAGGCTCAGCGCGAAGATGCGCGCATCGGCATTGCCGCGCGCGCCGGCCATGGCCTTGCCGCGCAGCGGCGCATACACGTGGATGTGGCCGTCGGCAATCACTTCGGCGCCGGCGTTGACCATGGCCAGCACCACCAGGTCGCGGCCGCGCGCATAAACCTGCTGGCCGGAGCGCAGCGGCTTGTCGATCACCAGTGCGCCCAGTGGTGGCGTGGCCATGGGCGGGGCTTCTGCCGGCGGCGCCTGCACCGGCGTTATCTCGGGTTGTTGCGTGCGTGCGGCGGTGATGCGGGCGTCGGGCGCGGGGAGCAGGCCGACGGCCAGCGCTGCGTCCATCTGCGCCATGGTGCCGCCGCGCACGGCGATGGGCGCCACGCGGTAGCTGCACAGCAGGTTGATCAGGGCTGTGAAGTCGATGGTGTGCTCGTCAGCGCTTAACGCCGACAGATCGACCACCAGCGGATCGTTGTCGAAGAAGTCGGGGATGTCACCGAAACGCAGCGCCAGGTCGCGCGCGAGCGCATCCAGGTCATGGGACTTGAGCAGCAGCGCGACCAGGGGCAGGTTGGCGCTTTTGATTTCGAAGGTGGCGGGGGAGCTGGCCGGGAGGGCAACGGTCATGGATGCGTGGACGCCGCGTTGCCGCGGGATAAATGAACAATCGGGTCACTTCGAGGAAGCGTAGCCCGAAAAGGCACGAATCTTAACAGTGCCGAATGTCTCAGTTGTGAGGGAATGAAACGCGTGCGGCGATTCAACGGCCGGTTTCATGCGGCGAATGGTTCAGCGGCCGGGTCTGACCGTGAATTTGAGACAAAATCGGCCGCCAGCCCATGTCTGACAAGCGTCGGCAGCTATAAATTCAGTAGCAACAGAGCCTCGTCACGCGCTGGGCTGGATGTTGCGCGCGCTGCCCAGCAGGGTGGCGCACAAGGCCTCTTCGCCTGCCGCATTGACCGCGTAGACATCGGCGGCGCAAACCGTCAGCAGCTTGCCTGCGCTGATGACGCGGCCGCGTGCGCGCAGCAGCACGCCCTGCGCAGGCGCGACGAGTTTGAGCGTGGCGTCCACCGTGGCATTGATCCAGCCCGGTGCCAGCAGCGTGCCGGCGGCTGCTACGGCCGCAAAGTCGGCTGCCGCAAACACGGCGGTGGCCTGCAACTGGCCGGGGCGAAAGCAGAAGGCATCGAGCACCGGGATTTCGAGCTCGACCTCGCCGGGTGCGATGCGCTTGAAGCTCAGGCCCAGGGTGTGCGCCATGGGCATGGCGAGCACGGCGCGCTCGAGCCGCGTGAAGTCGGTGGAAGTGTTCATGTTGTCCTTTTGCGTGAGGGGGTGACGACTGGCCAGGGCGGTTTGCCGGGTGTGCTGGTTTGTGCTGCTTTTTTGGCGAGATGCTCGCGCTGGCGTATTTTCATCCATGCGATGTGTTCGACGACGGCGCGGCGCTGGGTCTTGAGCTTGCCGATCTGTGCATCGATGTCGGTGATACGTTCCAGCATGGCTTCCAGCATGTCTTCAAACGTCAGCCGGCCGCTGCGATACGCCGGCAGTTGCGCGGCGATCGCCTTGAGCGAAAAGCCGATGCGGCGCGACATCGCGATAAACACCACTTCGCGCCGCATGGCTTCGGTGTAATCCCGGTAGCCGCTGGGCCGCCGCGCGGGCAGCAGCAGGCCCAGCTTTTCGTAGTGGCGCAGGGCATGTACGGAGACGCCGGTCTGGGCGGCCAGTTGGGAGATCTGCATGAAATACAGCTTAGCAAGCCTGGTGCTGCACGAAGCTTGGGCCAGCGGCGCCGGCTGTCGCCTGGGCGTCTACGGGCCTCCCTACCCTCACAGACAGGTCCTACATACATCCGGCTTGAGGACCCTCAAGTCCCGGCGTGCGGCCCGGCCTATATTGGCACTGGGGTCGGTGTACCCGGCCACAAGGAGTAACTTATGACGATCAAGCCATCCTCACGCCTTGCACTTTTATGTGCTGCGTTGCTGCTCAACGCCGGCGTGGTGCAGGCGCAGCCCAGCACCATGCCTGACAACGCGACCACAGTGCCGCCCGAAATGGGCGTCAAGCCGCCCTTGCCGGGCGCGAGTGGGCCAAGGGCGGCCGATCTCAAGCCACGCATGCGGCCGGAACTCAAACCGCGCATGAAGTCTGATGAACTGATCCCGGAAATGCGCTCGGAGCAGCGACCTGAAATGAGTCCGGGCATGCAGCCGAACAGCCAGAAACCCCTGCGGACAGACGCCAACATCCCGCGTGGCGGCAGTCCGGCCAATTGAGGGCCATCCCATGAGCAAAACTTCATCCCTGTTGTTGGCCTTGTTGCTGGGCAGTGGCCTGGCGGCGGCGCAAACCCAGCCTCCTGCACCCGGCATCAACCGCAACCCGGCCTACCGTGAGCAATTGCCGCCGAATCCGGTGCCGCCGCCCGACGCGCGTGACACGGTGGTGCCGAATCCGGGCCCGGGTGACCCGCGTGACTCGGACACCCGGCCGGTGTTGCCGCCGGCCGTGACGGACGGCCGGGAAACAGCGGTTCCGGGTGCTGCCAGCACCGGACCCACCAACCCCGTTACACCCGCGCCAGGCAGCACCCGGCCTTAGGGCCTGAACAGCCTCTCAACGGTTTCGTCGCTGAGCACCGAGAGATCAGCCAGCCAGGCGGCATAGGCGGCTTCGTGCTCCTCGGCCGGCATGCGCAGCAGGGCCGAGGGGTGCAAGGTGACCAGCACCTTGCGGCCATCTTCACGTTCGAGAATCTGCCCGCGGTTGGCCATCACTGGCACGGGGCGGCCCAGCAGCGAGCGGGCGGCGGTGGCACCCAAAGCCACCAGCAGGCCGGGCTGCACCATGGCGATTTCGTCGTCCAGCCAGTGCTGGCAGGCGGCGGCCTCGCGCTGCGTCGGTGTCTTGTGGATGCGGCGTTTGCCGCGCAGCTCGTACTTGAAATGTTTGACTGCGTTGGAGACAAACACCTGGCCGCGCTGGATACCCAACTCGTCGAGCGCGCGGTCCAGCAACTGGCCAGCCGGACCCACAAAGGGCCGACCCTGCAGGTCCTCCTGGTCGCCGGGTTGTTCACCGACAAACATCAGCCTGGCCTGCAGTGGCCCTTCACCGCAGACAGACTGCGTGGCGCAGGCGCCGATGGGGCATTCACGGCAATGGTTGATGAGTTCACGCAGCGCAGGCAGTGAGCGCACCGGCGAGCCGTCGTGGGCACTTGGCGCGGCAACCGTCGCAGGCAGCACCTTGATGGCGGGCATGCGCCTGGCCAGGCCGGCCGGCGCCTGATCGACCATGTTGGCGTTGCGCTCGTGTGCGCCGGCGGCCAGCGGCGCAATCAGTACAGCCTCGGGCAGGTTGTGCCAGTACTTGCGCGGCATTTCCTTTTGCATCATCTTCATCTTCAGCCGCGCCGGGTTGAAGATGTTTTCGTAATAGGTGAGCCAGAGTTTTTCGCCAGCGTCGGGCGGTGGCGCATCACTTTTGCTGGCGCCCGGGCCAAAACTGAGCTGTGCACCGTCCCACTGGATGCTGCGTTCGGGCGTGAGCATGGCCCAGCGCATCTGCGTGAAGCGGCGCGCAAAAAACGGCGCAATCGCCTCGACGATGTGGTGCTCGGGCTCAAACCAGGCCACATGCAGCGGCCCGCCTTCGGGGCTGCTGCGGAAGGTCTCGTCCTGCACGGTGCGAAAGCGCACAAAGGCCTTCATCTTGTGCATGTCGCGGCGCACGGCCTGTGCCATCTGCTGCGCTGTCACCCTGTCGGCGTCCAGCGGGTCGTGCCGCAGGCCGGGCTCGTGCACGAGGCGCCAGAGGATGCGGTAGAGCAGGCCGAAACGGTTCGGATCGCTGTGCAGAATGGCGGTTTCGCACAGGCTCACAAATTCGGGCGGCACGCTGACCGGCGGCGCATCGTTGAAGGCGGCGTTGTGGATGGCGGTGGTGGCTTCGACCGCGCTGGCGATGCCGGAGGCAAACAGGTCCTGCACCGGTGTATCGCTGCTGTGCCAGCTCACCTGCTCGGGCAACATGTGTTCCGCCAGCAGGGCGCGCGCCGCACGCCGGAAGCCTTCGAGGTCGGCCGGGCCCTGCAGGGTCACCGGCAACAGTGCTTGCGGGAAAAGATCGTTTGTCAGCGGGTCATTCATCACGCCCATGCCAGAGTCCTTTCTGTGCTGCGAAGCGCCTCGGCGCCTGTTGCTGATGGTGCGACCGGCAGGGGGTGCGCGGCTGTAGGCAAAGGTGCCGATGCGCTGGACGCCGGCGCCGCGCCATCGGCGTCGTCAAACAGATCGGTTTGTTGCGCACGCGGCGTGAGCCGGGCCGCCAGGCCCGCCGCATCGAGGCTGGCGCCGGGCTGGTGATCGGCCAGCAGCACAAAGGGCAGCACTTTCTTGAGCGGCACATGCAGGCGCAACAAGTCGTCCGCGCGCAGCTGGCGTACCCGGCGCGCCTGCAGGATGCGTGTGACCGCCTTGACGCCGAGGCCGGGCACACGCAGCAGCATCTCGCGTGGCGCACGGTTCAGGTCCACCGGGAACTGGCCGCGGTGCGCCAGCGCCCAGGCCAGTTTGGGGTCCATGTCGAGTGACAACATGCCAGCCGCGAGGCCGCCGGCGGCCGGCACGATCTCGTCATGCGCGAAGCCGTAAAAACGCATCAGCCAGTCGGCCTGGTAGAGCCGGTGTTCGCGCATCAGCGGCGGCTGGCGCAGCGGCAGGCCCAGCGAGGCGTCAGGAATCGGGCTGAAGGCCGAGTAATACACCCGCCGCAGCCGGTAGGCGCCGTACAGCGTGGCGCTGGCCTGCAGGATGGTGCTGTCGCAGGTGGCGTCGGCGCCGACGATCATTTGCGTGCTCTGGCCGGCCGGCGCAAAACGCGGGGCGCTGGCGCGTTTGGCGCCGAGCGAACGCGGCAGCGAAATCACGCTGGTGCGCGCATCGTCGCGGCCCGCGCCTTTGGCCTCGTCGATGTGCACCCGCATGCGTGCCATGGAGCGCTTGATGGCCGCGCTGTCTTTTTCGGGCGCCAGCGCCTGCAGGCCCTGCACCGTGGGCAGCTCGACGTTGATGCTCAGCCGGTCGGCGTACAGGCCGGCGCGCGCCAGCAGTTCGGGCGAGGCGTCGGGAATGGTCTTGGGGTGGATGTAGCCGCGGAAGTCGTGTTCTTCGCGCAGCACCCGCGCGACCTCGACCACACGCTCCATGGTGTAGTCGGGGCTCTGGATGATGCCGGAGGACAGGAACAGGCCCTCGATGCAGTTGCGGCGGTAGAAGTCGAGCGTGAGCTGCACCACCTCGTCCACCGAAAAGCGCGCACGCCGCACATTGCTGCT